>CAIMPI010000055.1 GCA_903843305.1 uncultured Chlorobiaceae bacterium | reverse complement strand
TAATTCCATTTCTGAAACAAAAGTGTTATAATATACCCTAAAAGGAGGTGGGTATATGGCACGACCAGCAAGTGGTAAGGACGTTTTGGAAAAGGCAAAGGAGACATTGGCAAATGCTCGGACAATAGAAGATCTGCGCCAGGCACAAGCGGTGATCTTGCCCTTGGAATACGGTTTTTCCATTGACCAAGTCGCCGCTGCCCTTGGTATTTCAAAGGGTTGGGCCTGTCAATTGAGGAGGCGTTTTATAAAGGCCGGTGGCCTGCCAGCAGAATCAAAACCAAAGCGGGGTGGACGCCATCGGGAAAATATGAGCAAAGAGGAAGAGGCTGCCTTTCTTGCTCCTTTTTTCGATAAAGCGATCCATGGCGGCATATTGATTGTCGGCGAGATCAAGAGCGCGCTGGACAAACGAATGGGTCGTAAAACGGCACTTGCTTCGACCTATAATCTTCTGCACAGGAATAACTGGCGGAAGCTTGCGCCGGACAAGAGACATACGAAAACCGATGTCGACGCGCAGTTAGAGTGGAAAAAAAACTCTCGGCCCTCCTCTCCCTGATCAACACGGAGTGGCCTGGCACCAAGCCACTTCGGGTGATGTTTCAGGATGAAGCACGTTTTGGCCGTATTACCGACACGCGACGATGCTGGTGTCCGCGACCGGTTCGCCCGCTGTGTATGGCCATGGTGACCCAAGAGTACACTTATGCGTATGCAGCCGTGTCGGTGAGAGATGGAGTGCTTGACACGTTGATCCTGCCGACTGTCAACACCGGATGCATGCAAATATTTCTCGATGAAATATCATCCAGGCATGCTGAAGACAGAATAGTGATGATCTTGGATGGGGCTGGTTGGCACAAGTCGTCGACCTTAAAAACCCCGAAAAATATGCGTCTGGTTTCATTGCCACCTTATTCACCGGAACTCAATCCTGTTGAGCACTTGTGGGACGAACTTCGTGAGAAAGCTTTTGGGAATCTAGTCTTCAACAGCTTGCATGCTCTTGAAGACCATTTGGAAGCCTCGTTAAGAGTGATGGAAAATGATACACCAAGAGTTCATTCCATCGTCGCGTGGCCTTGGATTATGAGTTCATTATTGATTTAAAAATGGAATGAGAGGCGTTTGAGCAGGTTGACGGCAATGAAGGTTTTGCCTGCACCTGTAGCAAGCGAAAGAAGGGCTCGTTTGGATTGTCCGGTTTCGGCGCACTGGGCAATTTTTTCCATGACGGCACGGATGGCGGCGTCCTGGTAGTATCGACGGGTTCCTTCACCGCCAGGGTATTGCTGGAGCAGCGGGCTTGCGGCTGGTGAGTTGAGGGTGAAGCCCATGCCTTGTTCATACCGGGTACGGAGTTCATCAGGAGCTGGAAACTGGCTGATTGGTTTTGGCTTTGTGGTCAGGCCGGTGAAGCAGTCGAATTCAACGAAAAGATGGCCGTTGGAGGAGAAAACAAATTTGACGTTATGGCGACGGCATTCGGCGTAGCCTTTGGCTTGATCGAGTCCGTGACCGGGGGGAAGGCTCTCTTTTTTTGCTTCGAGAAGAGCAAGAGCTACCGGCTGGGTGTGATCGTTGACTTTCAGACGGAGGACATAATCGATCTTTCCGCGTGAGCGGCGGCGAGCCTTGCCGTTAATAATCTCAACGGCTCCGGCGGTCTCTTCGCGCTTGATGAAGTCTTCGGACCAGCCTCTTTTGTGAATTGCCGGGTCGATGAGCTTTGCCCTGGTATCGGATTCGTTGAGGGTCATGGGATGGTTTGTACCTATACAGAATCGTGAATCAAAAAGTTGTTTGCTCTCGAAGCGCGAGCTGACCGTGACAATAACCGGAAATGCAAGTATTAATATAGGTAAGGGTTTTATATTTTTTTGAGATAATGGCAACCTGATGAAACTTGAGTGAGAGTGCGCAGCGTTGAACGTCAGAAAAATAGTGCAAACGGCAACGTATTGTTTTGCTTTGCAATATACGATGAGAGGGTGATGAAGGGAAAGAGTTCTGATAACTATCCCGTTTTTTTTCTAAATTCCCATTCGCTATAAACCTCGAAGATGACTTCCCTTTTGGAACTTATCTGCTTTTCATATTGTTGGGTTAGCTCATGTTAACCACAGTGAGCATGTATTCACTTTATCGATAAACGATACTTATTTCTACTGCCATGTTTTTAGATCCAATGTATTTTGTGTTTGCCATGCCCCCCATGCTGCTGGGGTTATGGGCTCAGTTCAAGGTAAAGTCAGCGTTTAACAAATATTCGCAGGTGCGTACCCAGAGTGGTGTGAGCGGCGCTGAGGCTGCCCGGCGTATTCTTCAGCGTGGCGGGCTCGGGAATGTGACGATTGAGACTGCACAGGGGATGCTCTCTGATCACTATGATCCCAGACAGAAGGTGTTGCGTTTGAGTGATGAGGTGTACCGTCTGCCAAGTATTGCCTCTGTTGGTGTTGCAGCTCACGAAGCGGGCCACGCCCTGCAGGACAAGATGGGCTATGCTCCGTTGCAGTTACGCTCCTTTATGGTACCTGCAGTCACTGTCGGCAGCAATATTGGCCCTATTCTCTTTATGGCTGGCATGTTTTTGGCTGGAACACTCGGTACGACGCTCGCATGGGCGGGAATCATCCTCTTTGGAGGTACGGCGCTCTTTGCCCTGGTAACGCTTCCGGTTGAGTTTGATGCAAGCCGTCGGGCAAAGGAGCTGCTGGTGTCGCAGGGAATTGTTTCGAGCGCGGAAATGAAAGGGGTAAATGCGGTGCTTGACGCGGCGGCGCTCACCTATGTTGCAGCGGCAGCCCAGGCGATTATGCAG
>CAIMPI010000054.1 GCA_903843305.1 uncultured Chlorobiaceae bacterium | reverse complement strand
GCAACCTTCGATAAACCGTAAACACGAGCAATACCGTCACCAACCTGCAGCACTGTTCCCACATCATAAACTTCCGCTTCTGACTCAAAACCGGCAAGCTGCTTGCGAAGTATGGATGAAACCTCATCAGGCCTGACTGTTGTAGACATATCTTATTCCGCTTGGTTATTTGTTAAGAAAAGAGAAAGATTCTGCTTACTTTCTTTTGAATTGTCCAACTGCATAAAATGGACTGTTCCTTCCAAAAGAATTAAAACTCAAATTTAATGAAAAGCTTTTAGTTATTCAAATTCCTTTCTCTCATTTGCATAGCATCCTTTCATTAAATGTAAACCATTACATAAAACATACCGGAATTTTTCCCGAAGAAAACAGTATGAAAACTGTCAAAGGATTTGCTTCAGCAACCGTCGGTAATGTTGCCTGCGGTTTTGATGTTCTCGGATTTGCCATTACCGCGCCTGGTGATGAAGTAATTCTTACGCTTTCCGATACCATACACCCTGATTCGCCCGTTTCTATCAGCAGTATTACCGGCGACGGCGGTGCACTCCCCCTCGACCCCAAAAAAAATACTTCAAGCTTTGTTGTCCTGAAGTTTCTCGAATATATCCGCAATCATAAACAGATTGATTTTACAGGCCATATCTCTCTGGAACTTGTAAAGCACCTGCCACTCAGCAGCGGGATGGGCAGCAGTGCGGCAAGTGCGGCGGCGGCACTTGTAGCTGCAAACGAACTATTTGGGCGTCCCTGTTCGAAAATGGAGCTTGTACACTTCGCCATTGAAGGCGAGCGGGTTGCCTGCGGTTCAGCCCATGCCGACAACGCAGCCCCTGCTATTCTTGGTAATTTCGTGCTGATACGAAGCTATTCTCCTCTTGACCTCATCACTATTCCATCACCGGAACATCTTTTCTGCTCTTTGGTACACCCTCATACCGAACTGCGCACCGCTTATGCAAGGTCGGTGCTTCCAACAAGCATTCCACTTAAAACGGCAACCCAGCAGTGGGGTAATGTCGGGGCTCTGGTTGCAGGCCTGCTTACCTCCGACTATGAACTTATCGGACGATCTCTGGTTGACGTGATCGCTGAACCAAAACGTGCGCCGCTCATTCCTGGTTTTTTTGAGGTCAAGCAGGCAGCTCTTGATGCTGGTGCTCTGGGGTGCAGCATTGCAGGTTCAGGCCCCTCAATTTTTGCGTTTTCTTCGTCTGAAAAAATTGCTCTTTTGGCAGGGCACGCCATGAAAGAGGCATTCCTCCACTCCAGAGCGCACCTTGATTCAGATATGTGGGTGACACCGATCTGCAAGCAGGGTGCACGAATACTGTAGGTAACAATTCAAAATAGCGAACACTCAACTCATGATCTATTTCAGCACCAATAAATCATCAATACCCGTCTCACTGAAAAAGGCCACTCTTGAAGGACTTGCTCCCGATGGGGGCCTTTATGTCCCCTCTGAAATTCCCCGCTTTTTGCCGGAGGAGATCAAGCTGCTTGAAGGCGCAAGTTTCAACAACATCGCCTTTGCCATTGCAAAAAAATTTATCGGCAGTGACATACCCCCGGATAAGCTCAGCGACATGATCGACAATTGCTACAGCTTCGACACTCCGATTGTTAAACTCGACAGCAGCACTTTTGTCGAAGAGCTTTTCTGCGGCCCAACTCTTGCCTTCAAGGATTACGGAGCGCGTTTTCTTGCTCGTCTGACCGGCTTTTTTGCGGAAGAAGAGGAGAAGCTCATCACCGTGCTTGTGGCAACGTCGGGAGATACGGGAAGCGCAGTGGCTTATGGATTTCAGGGTATTGCGAACACAAGGGTTGTGCTGCTTTACCCTTCAGGGAAAGTAAGCCCTCTTCAGGAACAGCAGCTTACCACTGCCGGAGGAAATGTTCATGCCCTTGAAGTTAAAGGAGATTTTGATGACTGCCAGCGCATGGTAAAACAGGCGTTTGTCGATCCAACCCTTAAGAAATCCCTGACGCTCACTTCGGCCAATTCCATTAATATATCACGGCTGATTCCTCAATCTTTTTATTATGCCTGGGCAGCCCTGCAGCTCAAGGAGCTTTACGGCTACACTGCCCCACTCTTTTCGGTTCCAAGCGGCAATTATGGAAACCTTACCGCTGGCGTACTTGCAAAACGTATGGGTTTTCCGATTGGCCACTTTATTGCGGCATCAAATGCCAACGACAGCGTGACCCGTTATATTGATAGCGGTCGCTACGACCCGCACCCGACAGTTACAACTCTTTCCACCGCTATGGATGTAGGTAACCCGAGTAATTTTGCCCGACTGAGATATTTCTATCACAATGACCACACTTCTATGGGCATTGCTATCACGGGTATTGCCGTTTCGGATGAAGAGACCAGAGCAACAATCCGCTCAGTGCATGACCGCTTTGGTTATGTCATGGAGCCGCATACTTCCGTAGCGTTCCGTGCTCTTGAACGGTACAGAACCTCTGAAGGAAATACTGAAACACCGGGCATTGTACTTTCAACAGCCCACCCTGCAAAATTTCTTGAAGCCATAGAGGAAACTCTTGATAAAGAGATAGGCATCCCCTCGAACCTTCATGAGCTTATGGAAAAAAAGAAAAGTGCCACGTTGATCAGTTCAGAGTATAAAGAACTTGCCTCTTTTCTCAACGGACTCGACCAGTAACCCTGTATGAGCGTATCGAATGAACTTAAGAACACTGATATTTCTTTTTATTCTTATCCCGATCATGTTTTTCGGGATATTGTTGATCCTCTTGCTTACCCTCTTCAACCCCACTGGCAACAGCTTTTATAATATTGCCGCATGGTGGGGACGCCTCAGCGCAAGACTCTTTGGAATATCCATCGAAGTTATTGGCCAGGAGAATTACAGGCCCGATCAACACTATCTCGTCATCAGCAACCATGCCGGCATGGCCGACATACCGCTGCTGCTTGGCACCATGAAGCTCAACCTCCGATTTATGGCAAAAGAGGAGCTTGGCAAAATACCGCTCTTTGGGCGAGCGCTGAAGCAGGCTGGCTATGTCATGATCAAACGGGGACAAAACCGGGATGCGCTGAACAGCCTTGTTGATGCAACGGAGGTGCTGAAAAAAGGGCATTCACTCCATATTTTTCCAGAAGGAACCCGATCCGCAACAGGGGAACTGCTGCCGTTCAAGCGCGGCGCATTCCGTGTTGCAATGAAAGGCGGGGCGCCGGTACTGCCAGTCACCATCATAGGCAGCCATCTTATCACCCCGAAAAAAAGCCTTAAAATCAACAAAGGTACAATCAAGGTGATTATCGACAAACCTATTCTACCATCATCGTTCAGTACCATCGAAGAGCTGATGGCCGCCTGTTCCGACGTCGTCACCGCCAACTTCAACCGCTACCGCAACAACTAAAAACTTATTTGTAATCCCGTATGGCATGATCGATACGCCAGATCCCATGCCTGAAGCCCAGTATTTTACAACCATCCGTACATATTTTTACGATACCGAAAGTGCCCTGAATTGCTGGATTATCGAAAAAAGAAAATTTAATTTTAATTCCATTAAAATAATTGTTAACATTCTTCAGCATTTCTTTAATAAAGAACCTGTATTTATTCAGGAATTATTTTTCAGGAAGTAGTTAGTTGTACCAAAAGGACAGCTTTTCATTAGTTCCTGCAGTGCCCGACCATAATAAGGTTATTACACATGAGTCCTGTTTTTGCAGTACTCACAATTACGTTGATTTTATAATTGCAGTTAAGGGCTTGTTATGTTTAACATCGCCCTGATGGACACTCAAATAAAGTTTCTTTCTCTTTTTGGCAGGCTCATATCATGTTCAGTATACCTTAATCATATACAATTATGAAGGTTCAAGAATTGTTATCCTTATCGGGAGCTGTTTCCCTGCGAGAATTACGTGATGTTCAAGTTATGGAATTGCAGAGGGCTTTGAGCCTTTTGGGTTATCCCCTTGGCAAGATTGATGGCTTGATAGGGCCTAAAACCCGAAATGCCTGGGCTGAGTTTGTAGCCGATACAGAACAGGAGAAACCCGATCTCATCGGACAAGAGTCAGTAGCAGTCCTTCAATCAAAACTTGATGAGCTCGAAGAGAGTTCGGAAGATGATTTTTCAGATGAAAACGGTACGATTGATGCGATCAAAAGACAATGCCGCGCATTGGATATCGGGCTGAACACCCAGATTGCATACGTGCTGGCAACAGTTAAATGGGAAACAAATAAAACATTCCAGCCTGTTCGTGAGGCTTACTGGAAAAGTGAAGAGTGGCGAAAGGAAAATCTGAAATACTACCCTTATTACGGGAGAGGGTATGTCCAGTTGACCTGGGAGAATAATTACAGCAATTATGCTGATATTCTTGGCGTTGATCTGGTCGGTAATCCTGATATTGCCATGCAGCCTGAAATTGCGCTGTATGTCCTTGTTCACGGATTCCAGATCGGAGCTTTTACCGGCAGGAAGATCTCTGATTATATTTATGAAGAGAAGACCGACTTTATTAATGCCCGACGCTGCATCAACGGCCTCGACAAGTCGGATGAAATTGCAACCATCGCTGAGGATTTTCTTAAGCAGTTATAGAAATACGATTACCGTTCTGACCGATTTCACTTACAAAGCGGGAAGCCAATGCGTAAGGAAAAAGAAAGCAAACAGGCAGCAAAGCAGATGCATCCGGGCCATGGGAACGGCGTTGCTGATGATTTTTCCTTGCCTCAGGGTACACCGCAAGATGAAAGCCTGTCGGACGAGGTTGCGGCCACGTATGAGACAAGCTATGCCGCTCTTCTGCCGCTCCTGCAACAGTTGGACCAGCGTCTTGCTGCAGCAGTAAGCGCTGCTGAGCAGGTTTTTGCTGCTCGTGCCGCTGGTGACCTGTATCGTGGACTGGCGATCACTCCGGCAGATGTGGCTGCAGCACTTGGGCGCATTCCTGGAGAGCCGCTTCTGGCTATCAGTTCGCAAGTTCCCATTATTTCAAGCGCGATACCATCGCTTACCCTGCAGCGTCTGCTGTGGCTGCAAAAAACATATTCCCTGACTGATTTTGATCTTGATGTAATCTTGACAGGGCTCGCTCCTGAAATCGATCTGCGCTATGAGCGATTATATGCCTATCTGCACGACGACGTCACCCGGCGGCGCCCAAGCATTGATCTTGCGCTCAATATTCTCTGTGCAAATGCAGCAGATAAACTGCGGCAACGTGAACGTTTTGCTTCGGATGCCCCCCTGCTCCGACATCGCCTGATCGATGTTTTTGCGGATCCGCATCATCTCAACCCGCCATTGCTTGCGCGTTTCTACAGGCTTGATGAACAGGTCGTTCGCTTTCTCCTGCTTGATGATAGTATGGATTCACGCTTGTCGGAGTTCTGTACGATGGTGGCTGGCATACAAGAGGGAGAAGGCGCTCCTTTAACCGAAGAGATGCAGCAAAAGCTGAAGGCCTTTGCCATAACGCAGCCTCGGTCAGGAATACGGCTCTCTTTTCAGGGGCCTCAGCATTGTGGTCAAACTGAAGCGGTGGCATTGCTTGCGGAGGCATTGGGCTTGCGTATCTTGAAAGCTGATCTTCGAACTATCAGCATGGAGCACACGGCACTTTCCAAAGAGGTATCGCACGCGTTGGTTCGCGAAGCATGGTTTCGGGGAGCAATTCTTTATATCCGGGGCGTTGATTCAACAGGAGAATCAGCTCCGGCCAACAGACTCGACGCGCTGTGGCAAGCACTTAAAATCATGCCGGTCGATTGTATTATTGAAAGTGAAACGGGGTGGGTGCCAGCACAGCACAAGCCCCTCGGCGTAGTCACGGTGCTATTTTTCTACCCGAATGCGGAACAACGAAAGCAATGGTGGCAACACTGCCTCAGGCAACAACAGTTTGTGCTGGAAGAAGAACGCGTTACTGAACTGGCCAGTCGCTACCGGATGACCTATGCGCAGATACAGGATGCCGCAGCGGTTGGGGCAATAGCTGCAAGCGCCTCACCATTCGCTGCCGACTTCTCTACAGAAATAAAAGCCGACGATAAGGCAGCCGCTGTTTTTGCCGCTGCACGCAGCCAATGCGGTCACGATCTTGCAACCCTGACAACCAAAATCGAGACACGTGCAACATGGGAAGAGCTGGTGCTGCCTGAAGACCAAACCATGCAGTTGCATGAAATCTGCCAGCGGGTCAACCATCGCGATCAGGTGTTCAATCAATGGGGCTTCGCACGCAAACTTTCATACGGGCGCGGAACCACGGCGCTTTTCTCCGGCGGTTCAGGCACCGGCAAAACCATGGCTGCTGAAGTTATTGCCAACGCCTTGGGGCTTGATCTCTATCGCATTGACCTTGCGCAAGTGGTGAGCAAATACATTGGGGAGACCGAAAAAAACCTCGACAAGATTTTTAACGCCGCCGAAAATGCCAACGCCATCCTGTTTTTTGATGAGGCTGATGCCCTGTTTGGCAAACGCTCGGAAGTAAAAGATGCCCACGACCGCTACGCCAATCTTGAAATCAGTTATCTGCTGCAGAAGATGGAGCAATACGAGGGTATCGCAATTCTGGCGACGAACCTGAGCGATAACCTGGATCAGGCTTTCACCAGGCGCCTGGCTTTTATCATCTATTTTCCGTTTCCGGATGAGGCAGCTCGTTTGCGAATTTGGGAACGTGCATGGCCGCAAGGCGTTCCAATGTCGGAATCAGTGGATAAGGAATTGCTCGCGCATGAAGTAAAGATGGCTGGGGGTAACATCAAGAACATCTCGCTCGGTGCAGCGTTCCATGCGGCAGGCAACGGCGGAATAGTGGATATGGTGCACATGGCGGAGGCGGTAAGGCGGGAGTATCAGAAGTCAGGTAAAGCTATCAGTAAAAAGAACCTACATGCCTGAAAATTATGGGATCTCCATCAGGATTTCAATATAAGGAGAATAAGTCGAGACCTTTAGCCGCTTCGGCCCGTCCTATAACCTCTGGTATGATGGCTGGGCAGATGGGTACTACACTATTACCACAAACATTTGATAGTAACAGCGCAGTGGCTGAATTGTTGGCAATTAATCCAGAGCCAACTAAAGGTGCGGTGACAGAAGCGATCCAGTCTAAATCATTGAGTAGTAGTTCACATTCATCCTCCGCAGGCAAAGGCAATAATAAACTTGCTGCAATGCCACGTATTCTTAGCGAGACATATGAGCCAAATACACTTAGTGACGCCGAATTGATACAGGAGATTGTGGCTATTGTGCTATGGCTTGAAAGCAATAGATCAAGTAGTACTGAAAGAGTGAGAGTTGAAACAATGCTAAGTGCGATCACCACTCAGATGCTTAAAAGAGGGTTGGCTAAAGAGTTTCGCTCGAATCCTTTGCTGAGTGCTATAATGCATACTATGGTATCTGGATTTGGAATAACTTCATTACCAGGATTAATGGTTGAAGGAGGGCTTTTAGGAGCCGGGATGGAGTTGGGTTTTCTAGAAGGTGCAAGTTTATATGCTGCTGATCACTCTGAAAAGGTTCCGGTATTAGAAAGATTAAAAGCCCAGAACGATTCACCAGCCAATCGTATCATGTTTGCAGCCGGAAACATGATAGGTGTCTATTGGGGAGCAATAACCGATTTTCTACAGAACGTCGTTGGATTGGGCGAGCTAGCGATGTTATTAGTTCGTTATGGAACACCAATTGGTCAGGCATATGGTGACATCAAAAAGGGAATTGAGTTCATTCAAGATCCCAGCGGATATAAGAATAAGCAACAGGAAGAGGCAAGAGCGAAGCGTGAGATCATTGAGGGAGTATATGAGTTCATGATGACTATCCAAAAGGATCCCACCCTGATGATGGAAATCGGCGAGCAGCTCGGCATCGTTGCAGGTGCAGAAACAGCTCAATGGTTCGATGAAGATTTTGTTGATAAACAGACTCCTTTCGAAAAAGGGATGACGGTAGGGAAGTTTGAAGGTACGATCCTTATGGAGGTCCTTCTGCTTTTCATTGGGCCAGAAGAGCTTTTGGCAAAAGGGGGCAGTGCAGCAGGCAGCCTTGCAATGAAGTTCAAGGGTGTCGAGAAACTTGTGCTACGCATAGGTGAGGTTCTTGAAAAAGTACCTGTACTGAAACGCCTAATGGATATTCGAAAATTATCGAAGGCTGGAAAGCTGGAAGAAATCGGACATGCAGTAGTTGAGGGTGAAAAGGCAGGTGAACTTTCAAAAACGGTGAAAGCAGGCGGTGAAGCTATCAATAATTTCGATAAAACCAGTTCGCTGCCCAAAGACGCAAATTGGCTTCCTCCTGATACTGAAGCAACGAAATATTCGCCAAAATGGAAAGAAGCTCCTCCGATGATGTCTCCAATTATTGGGAACCCTCGTAAAGCAAATCCATGGAAGCTACCGAAAGAACCCAAGGTAATCATTGGGGAAGGAGTGCCACCTGGTATACCGGAGGCGTACGTTATTAAAGAGTCAGAGAAACTGAAGAAGCCGCCTCCTCGGCCTGAGATGCGACTCGAAATTCCCAAACAAGAAGGACTGGTTCCTCCTTCACGAAGCGTGAGTCCATATACGCCACCGGAGATTAAAATTCAGGTTGCACGCAAATCAAAGGTTCCACGCAGATCGTCAGGCGGGTCGGCTGAATCAATACAAAAATTCCTAGAACAGGAGGGTTTAACGCCTACCGAAATCATTGGGTTTGGTGGCGAGGATGCCCAGTATCTTGATCCTGAAAGTGCTGCTCGGGTCGAAAGGCTCCGCGAACATTTCACTCCTGAGGATCTCAAGAATCTCGGCAATTACCTCTTCGACTCAGAGATCATACTTGATGACGCAACGGTGGACAAATTAATCATTAGTGTGCGTAAGGGCAAGATGGGCGAATATGTAAGAGATGCAAGAATCGCCGAATCGCTCGGTGAATTGACACAGGGACCTGGTTGGCTGGGTGAGAGGGAACTGTTAGCTGAAACGACAACAGAGCAGGCAGGCAAGATCCCTTTAAATCAGTTTAAGGAGACTCCTGGTAGTAAAATCCTTGGTGCTGAAATGATTGCCAATGGGCGCAAACAAACAGCTGTCGGATACCACGCGCACCACATAATACCCGAAAACCAGTTTGGCGAAGGAATGAACTGGGCTCGTGAGCGTCTTGAGGATGCTGGGAGTGGCGTAAACAAAGCGCAAAACGGAGCTTGGCTGGCAGGATCGAAGTCAACTGCAAATCCCGAATTGACGATATTACATAATTCATACATTCATGCAGGGAAACAGGTGGAATATGCCTACACGTTAACTAAACGTTTATCCGACAAAACAGGCAAAGCCTTTCTTCTCGAGCTTGAAAAGATTGGGAGGGAGATGGAGAACGGTTTATTCAAGACCGAAGAGATTCCGATCGGCTGGAAGACAAAATGGAAACCAGGGATGAATGTTGCGACTGAGGGCGGTCCGAATCCGGGTTTGATTTTAGACTGATTTAGTTGGAAAGTATCACCCAATATTTCATGATCGTTCGTTAGATGTGATGAATATTGGCCTAAGGCATGATGCCGTAATCAGTTTTAATATGCATGAAAAGGGAACCATGCCTTTGCTAACAGATATTTCGATTACAATGAAGTAGTTGAGATTTGAAGTAGAACGGTAACTGAAAAATGATCCATAACCTCAGCACAACGCTTAAAGCAATCCTTGATGATACCAGCCTGCCAAAGCTGGTGCTGGATGCTGATGTTACTTTTGAGCGGCCTGCTGAATCCTATAACCCATCTACACGCACGATTAACTTGTTTCTGTATGACATTCGTGAAAACAATGAATTGCGCAGTAACGAACCGATTATCGAGCCTCAAAACGGTATAGCGACCATACGTCGACCGCCGCTGAGGGTATCGTGCTCATATCTGGTTTCGGCCTGGATTGAGGCCGGTGTGACAGGTGAACAGGCTGTATTGGAACAGCATCAATTATTGGGCGAGGTATTGAAAGTCTTTTCGCGTATGCCGACTATAGAAGAAAAGTTTTTACAGAGCGACTTGAAGAATTCGCTTTATCCAGTTTCAGTGGTGACCGCTCAGACGGATCTGGTGCGCAACCCGGCGGAGTTCTGGACGGCAATTGGCGGAAAGTTGCGCCCTTCGTTTACTATTACAGCTATCCTTGCGATAGATCAGGATGTTGTGCCGGTTGAGGAACATCTGGTCAGTTCTAAACAGGTTTCTTTGGGGGAAAAAGCAACAGACAAGCCTGAATTCAAGGACAAAACACTAACAGAAACGATGTATAAAATAGGGGGCGTCATAACAGACAAAATTACGGGCGCCTCACTTGAGAGTGTCGAAATTACCTTGTTGGAATCAGGCCAGCGTGCATTGACGGATCAGTCTGGCTGTTATCATTTTGGTGGTTTAGCAAAAGGCAGTTATAAAGCGCGTATTGTAACACAGGGATATTCAACGGTGGCTGAAACGGAACTGCAGGTGCCCGGTTTGTCTCCAACCGCCTTCAATATCAAACTTTCACCTATTTAATTAAGGAGAATCAAGATGGGACAGTATTTATCACCAGGCGTTTATGTTGAAGAAGTACCACCATTGGCACGGCCAATTGCTGGGGTAGGGACGAGTACACCAGGGTTTATAGGGGTTATTCCAGATGCTATTAATCTTCCTGCCCGGCCAGCCGCCGAGGATTCAGCGGCAATAAAAACCGCAGGATTCAAATATGTTAATTTCACCATTGCAGCACCGGCCATCAGCCCCTGTCAAATAACTTCCTGGAATCAATATACCAGGCTTTTCGGTGATTTTATCGCAGATAGCGCATTATCAGCGGTTGTTGATGGCACTCCGGCTGTTGATAGTGGTCAGAGAAATCTGGCGCATGCGGTTTACAGCTTTTTCAATAATGGCGGTTCGAGTTGCTATGTGATACGGATAACCAAGGAAAGCGATTTAGATTCGGCTTTGGCAAAGTTTGCGGCTATTGACGAAATCACCATGATTGCTGCTCCTGGGCTCGTTAGCTCTACTGCCTATACATCATTAACGTCACATTGCGAGAACTTGAAAGACCGTGTAGCTATTCTGGATTCTACTGAAAGTGACACAAAATTTGATGTGGGAGACTTTTCTAAACTTCAGGATGTTATCTCAACTTCGAATAAAGCTGGACGACCACAAAACTCAACTTATAGTGCCTTTTATTTTCCCTGGTTACAAGTTTTTGATCCTGCAACAAGCCTGATTCAATCAAGCAGTAAAGGTGATGGTCTTATTTTTGTGCCACCAAGCGGCCATATTGCAGGGGTATATGCACGCACTGATTCAACCCGCGGTGTGTTCAAAGCACCTGCAAATGAGGCTCTGCTTGGAGTAACCGGATTAAAGTACTCTCTCAGTAAGGCAGATCAAGATGCTTTAAATGATGATGGAGTGAATTTGATTCGACCGTTGGTCGGCGCTTTCAGGGTTTGGGGAGCTCGGACTGTTGGAGGAGATGCCAATGGTGAATACCGTTACATCAGTACCCGTCGATATTTTAATTACCTTAGAGAGTCAATTGATCAAGGTACCCAATTTGTGGTTTTTGAGCCCAATTCACCTGCGCTTTGGGAACGTATCAAGCGCACAGTTGGCGGATTTCTGCTCAATGAATGGCGCTCAGGTGCATTATTCGGATCAACGCCTGATAAAGCCTTTTTTGTCAAGTGTGATGCCGATACCAACCCTCCTGAGTTAAGAGAAGCTGGTCAAGTGGTAACGGAAATCGGAGTTGCTATAGTGAAACCGGCTGAATTTGTCATTTTCCGAATCCAGCAAACAACTGGCAATTAATCATCATTAAAGTTTTTTAAGGAGGATTTTTCTATGGCTAAGCGAATTGACCCTTACAAGAATTTTCGTTTTCTTGTCGAAATCGACAGTATTGTTCAGGCAGGTTTTTCCGATTGCTCTGGATTTGGTTCCAGTGTTGAAGTCATTGAATACCGGGAAGGGGGAGATGCTTCTACGGTAAACAAATTATTGGGGAAGAGCAGTTATCCTGATATTACGCTTAAATGGGGAATGACGGATTCACGTGATTTATACGATTGGCATCTGGCAGGAATTAACGGAATCAGAGATCAACGAAATGGATCAATAATTCTGCTCAATGATCTGGGCGAAGAAAAGGTTCGATGGAATTTTTTTGATGCATGGCCAAGTAAATATGATGGCCCCGATTTCAGCGGTAAGGGTAATGATGTTGCTATTGATACACTGACAATTACTTGTCAAAGATTGGTTAGAGTATGAGCGATTTTGTAACTGAATTTGATTTTATTCTGCCTAAAGGCTACATCGATGCAGTCGGTACGGTGCATCGTGAAGGCAGAATGCGTTTGGCAACAGCCGCAGATGAAATTCTTCCACTCAAAGATCCCAGGGTAGTAAGCAATGCGGCTTATCTGGTTGTGATTTTGTTTTCGCGGGTTGTGACGCGATTGGGATCATTGGATGCGATTAATCCAAAAGTCATCGAGGGGTTGTTCGCCGCAGACCTGGCTTATTTGCAGGATTTTTATAATCGTATAAATAGTAACGAGACGCTTAAAATTGGGGTAGTGTGCCCTCAATGTAATCATGCCTTTGAAGTGGAGCCTGAACTATCGGGGGAATCATAGGCTACCCCGTCGCTGAGCTGTATGAAGAGGTAGCCTTTATTGCGTACCATTTTCATTGGTCGCCTGAACAGCTTTTACATATGGAACACCGATTTCGACGAAGTTGGGTTGAGGAAATTTCAAAAATCAACAAAACCTTGTCGAATTCCAGTGAAAAAAGTATTGATTTTAATCTGTGACAGGTAAATGATTGCTGAGAGATGAACTTGGATAATCAAAAGCAGAATAGTTTGCCATTGGTATTGCGAAAGCGAATTGGCTGGGCACCTGAAGGATTACATACAGCGGCCATGTTACTTTGTCGTATTCAGGCACAGCCGTTACAGTTACAAAGCGTCCTTGCCGCACTCGAAAAAAAAACGGGGAATGTGGAAGCTATATCCCAGTATCTGCCGTTAAGTTTTTATTGGTTGCTGATGCAGCATTCCATTGCTGAAGGGTTAGAATCAAATCGTTCCAATAATCGGATAATGCACAGCAACCTGTTGCGTCAATCGGTAATAAAAGTGAATTTGTTTTTTCAACATAATTTGCGATTTAATCGATATAACACTTATTCGACTGCGGCAACGCAACGTGCTATTTCGGCAAGAGTTTATTTCACAAAAAATGCTGGGCGTGATGTTCGGGAGGGCGCTGGAAATGTCACGCAACAGTCGGTCGTTACTAAAGAGATAAAATATCTCAATAGACAGGTGGTTTTTCATGAACATGTTCAGGATATGAATCTGCAGCCTTTCAAGACAATAATCATGCCAATAGTTAAACAAAATGTGCGTGATTTCAGGGCTGAAGCGGAAAAAGACTCACCAATGCTGATCG
>CAIMPI010000053.1 GCA_903843305.1 uncultured Chlorobiaceae bacterium | reverse complement strand
TTCCGAACAGAGTAGTTAAGCCCTGGAGAGCCGATGGTACTGCTTAACCGCGGGAGAGTAGGTCGTCGCCGAGTTTTTATCACAGCTAAAGCCCATCCTACGATGGGCTTTGCTGTTTCTTCCCTTTACTCATTACCTCACCCCCTTTCCCCCATAACAAGCTCTTCCCGGGTAAGGAGCTAATATCTTTCGAGGGTAAATTTTTCGCCAAGGTACATTTTTCTTACCTCAGGGTTGGCGGCTATCTCTTCAGAGGTGCCCTGCATGAAAATGCTTCCATCAAAAAGGAGGTAGGCGTGGCTGGTAATGGAGAGGGTTTCGTGGACGTTATGGTCGGTGATAAGTACACCGATGTTACGTTTAGCAAGTCCGTTAACAATCTGCTGTATATCTTCAACCGCAATTGGATCAACTCCGGCAAAAGGCTCGTCAAGAAGGATAAATTTTGGATTGAGCGCCAAAGCCCTCGCTATTTCTGTTCTTCGGCGTTCACCACCCGATAGTGCGTAGCCCATGCTTTTTCGGATAGAGGTGATATTCAGTTCTTCAAGCATCATGTCGGCTCTCTCTTTTCTTTCAGTTTTTGAGAGCGTAGTGAATTCGAGAACACCAAGAATATTTTCTTCAACGGTCAGGTTTCGAAACACGGAGGCTTCCTGGGGGAGATAGCCAATGCCGAGACGTGCCCGCTTATACATGGGCATGCGGGTGATAGTTGTTGCATCAAGAAACACATCTCCCCCGTCTGGTCTTACCAGCCCGACAATCATGTAAAATGTAGTTGTTTTGCCCGCTCCATTAGGTCCGAGAAGACCTACAATTTCACCTTGTTTCACCTCAATGGATGAGCTTTTGACAACAGCTCGTTTATTATAGATTTTCTTAAGCTTGCTGCAGCTCAGTGTAGCTTTCATGCCGATGAAGTTAATTTCCCGTGTGGGTGGTGCAATAAAAAACGAGGCAAAAAACCTCGTTTTTTAAAGACGTTAATGATGTCAGGAAAAACTCTGTCTGAAATCAGTTATCCTCAATCCCTGAATCGCTGTCCAACTTCCTTTGTGGGTTTTGCATAACCCGACTTTTCAGGAGAAGATCCTCTAAGCCCTGATGAGGTTCCACCGTATAAATGGGGATAGGCATTGGCACCTAGTCTTTTTGTGGTTTTGCCAACGTTTTCGAGAGCGTCACCAACAACCCACCAGTGCCCATCTATGAAAACTTCAAGAAATTTCCCATAGGCAGCAGCAGCATTTGTAAAAGCCCCTGATATATTTGCCATATTCGCTTATTTAGAGGTTTAATTCTTTCATAAAGAAACTTAATAAATCTCATCATCAATAAAAAATATTTTATGTTCATTATATGAGATAATTCTGTAACACTATCGTGTACTGAAAGGATGGTTTATGATCTGTGCCAGTGGATGCAGGAGGTATTCACGGTGTGGAGTATATTCGGTTATGATGAATGGCTGATTGTTTTCTATCTACGAATTGGCGAATAGTTCTTCACTCTGGCATTGTGCGATAAACGGATGAAATCTAATGATTTATTTTAATGTTAAGTTATAGCTTATGGGAAAAGTAATGTCTTACAAGGGGATATGGCCGCAAATCCATGAAACGGTGTTTTTGACTGACGGGGCTTATGTTATTGGTGATGTGCATATTGGCGCCAATTCGAGTGTCTGGTTCAATGCGGTTGTTCGAGGTGATGTATGTCCGATTCGCATCGGTGAAAAAACCAGTGTGCAGGATAATGCGACTCTGCATGTCACCCATGATACCGGTCCGCTGACTATAGGAAACTGTGTGACTATCGGTCATGGCGCGGTGTTGCACGCTTGTACGGTAAAAGATTATGTGCTGATCGGGATGGGCGCGGTTCTGCTTGATGATTGTGTTGTTGAACCGTGGTCGATTGTTGCCGCTGGTTCACTGGTAAGGCAGGGATTTCGCGTGCCTTCAGGCATGTTGGTGGCAGGTGTCCCAGCAAAAGTTATGCGTCCGATAACTGATGCCGAGCGTCAAAATATTGAAGAGTCTCCAGAAAACTATGTGCGTTACTCACAAAGCTATCAGGAAGAGGAAAAACAGCTATAATTAGAAGCGGTCTTCTTCCTTGATTTCACTAAATTGCGCCCAGAAGTTTATGATTGTACCTGGCAGACGTGGCGACTGTTCTATTGCCTTGCCAGTCCTGTCTTTTTAACAGTTATTTTGTAACTCTTTGTCTGTTATGATGCAAAACGATGTTGTTGTTGTCGGCGCCGGTATTAGCGGTTTGAGCCTTGCCTTTTATTGTGTCGAGGCGGGCTTTAAAACCACGCTGCTTGAAAAGAATGATACTCTCGGAGGTTCTTTTGCCTCTCCCCATTACAACGGGAATGGAAAAAAATTTTGGCTGGAACTTGGAGCGCACACCTGTTACAGCTCTTATCAGAATCTGCTTGACATTGTTGAAGCTTGCGGGATCACAGAATCAATTATTCCTCGTGCAAAGGTTCCGTTTACTCTTCTTGTGAATGACAAAATCAAGTCGATTGTTTCCCGACTCAATATTCTGGAACTGCTTGTTTCAGCACCTAATTTCTTCAAACTTAAGAAAGATGGCCAGAGTGTGAAGTCCTATTACTCAAAAATTGTGGGAGAGAAGAACTACAATGAGGTGATCAGTCACTTTTTCAATGCAGTGCCTTCACAGAAAACCGATGATTTTCCTGCTGACATGATGTTCAAAAGCAGGGAAAAAAGAAAGGATATGCTCAAGAACTATACCTTTAAGGGGGGCATGCAAAGTGTTGCAAGGGTGATAGCAGCCAAAAGTGGCCTGAACGTGTTTACCAGCCAGGATGTGAACTCTGTGAAGTATGAGAATGGGTTGTATGTGATCAGGAGCGCCAATGGCGGAGAGTATTCAGCCAAAACCCTTGTTATTGCAACACCATCTTCGGCCTCCTCAAAGCTTCTGTGGGATATCAATCCAGATATAGCCAACCATCTTGGTCAGCTTAAGGCGGCAGAGGTTGATTCTGTCGGAGTTATTGTCCGTAAGGATACGGTTAAACTCAAACCGATTGCTGCCATTATTTCGCCCAACGATGTGTTTTACTCAATAGTCTCGCGCGATACGGTTCCTGACGACAACTATCGCGGGTTTACGTTCCATTTCAAGCCGGGTCTTGATGACAAGACCAAAAGAAGCCGAATAACGGAGGTGCTTGGGTTGAGCTTTTCTAAGATAGAGCATACCGTATCAAAGATCAATACAGTTCCATCGCTGCGGATGGGGCATCATCAGTGGCTTGAAAAGGCAGATATGCTGCTGAAGGGAAAAAAGAACCTTCTCCTGACGGGCAACTATTTTGGCGGGATGGCAATTGAGGATTGTGTGAGCCGTTCGAAGAGTGAATTCGCAAGGTTGAAAGAGGGGTAGGTTCTCGAAAAGCCACGGCCATGAGGGTCTTGGTTTCAGCTTATGGCTATATGCTATGGATACAACAAGTTTATGGAATTCTCCGGAGGGTGGTTACCTGATACCGGCGATAATTGTTGTGTTTGCTCTGCTTTTATATGTTGGAGCAAATTCGCTGTTCGGTAAGATTATAGCGGTCGTTCGCTCTTCGGTCAGAGATGTCAGTATCCCTCTGGAGCTTATTGCTTTGCCATTCAGGTTGCTTGTCTCTCTTGTTGGTCTGGCCATTCTTGTACGTTATGTACCAGTATCTCCGGATATAAAGGATCTGCTTCATCATACCCTTCTTATTATTGCCATTACCGGAGTTTCATGGTTTATGATGAGGTTGCTCATGGTGTTGGAGCAGTTTATTCTGCAGTACTATGCAGCCAAAGTCCGTGAAGTCGAAGCGGCAAGAAAAATTGCCACCCATGTCAATCTCGCTCGCAAGATTCTGAATGTTTTTTTTGTATTGTTTGCTGTTTCTGGTGTATTGATGACCTTTGATACGGTTCGCCAAGTTGGATTGAGTATCCTTGCTTCGGCAGGAATTGCTGGAGTGATGCTTGGTTTTGCTGCCCAGAAAAGCCTTACAACCCTTATTTCAGGAATCCAGATTGCCATAACCCAACCGATCAGTATTGATGATGAGGTGGTTGTGGAGAACGAAAAGGGAAAAATTGAGGAGATTACCCTTACCTATGTGGTTGTTCAACTCTGGGATCAACGACGCATGATTGTGCCGATCACCTGGTTTATTGACCGTCCTTTCCAGAACTGGAGCAGGACATCGCCAGAGCTTCTTGGAACGGTTTTTCTTTACATCGATTATACCATTCCGCCAGAATCGCTTCGTCAGGAACTCGGCAGGATTGTTGCCGCGACACCACTCTGGGACAAGAGGCTGGCAAAGATGCAGGTGACCAATGCCACTGATAATTCGGTAGAAATAAGGGCGCTTGTCAGTGCAGCGAATTCAGCAGCGCTTTGGGATTTGCGTTGCCTGGTGCGCGAAGAGTTGATTGCATTTTTGAGGCTCAACTATCCGTCTTCTTTGCCGAAAGTGATGATGGAGCCAACACCCGTTTCCGGCACCGGAGTTCAGAATAAAATAAGTGTTTGAGAGGATAAATTGTTTTTATAAGAATAAAAAGGAGGAATGCATGGCGCAAGCAAAAAAAGGGGATACCGTAAAAGTTCATTATACCGGGACTCTTGATGATGGTACGCTGTTCGATACATCGGCAGAGCGTGAACCGTTGAAGTTTACCGTAGGAGGGGGACAGGTCATCGCCGGATTTGATATTGCAGTAATTGATATGGTACCTGGTGACAAGAAAGTATCTGTTATTCCCGCATCAGAGGCTTATGGCGATCACAGTAAAGATCTCGTAACGGATGTCGATCGTGAGAGGTTCCCCGCTGACATGGAACTTGAAATCGGCCAACAGTTACAGGTCGGGCTTGCTGATGGTGAACAGGCGGTTGTAATGGTTGTTGATCTGAGCGATACGTCGGTGACGCTTGATGCCAACCACCCTCTGGCTGGTCAGCAGCTTACCTTTGAGATTGAGCTTGTGGAGATTCTCTGAGCCCGTAAGCAGGGAAGAAGCAATGCTTCCCTGCTTGCTCAATGCACCGAACAGGAAATACATGGGTCATAAGAGCGCACCACCATCTCGCAAAGTTTTGTAATTTCCTCATCATTTTTTTCCTCCCTGAGCGCCTGTTCCGCGAGTGCTCGCAGATCATCATGGATGTTCCCGTTATTCTGTGTAGTTGGAATGATACAGTCCGCTTTTATCACTTTTCCCTGTTTATCGATTTCAATATGATGATAGAGAATTCCCCTTGGAGCTTCAACCGCACCTGTTGCTGAACCGGCTTTTGGGGCATAAGCAGTTTTTATTTCCGACAACTCCAGTTCGAGCAGTGTTGTGATGAGCTCTTCAGCATCCTCAAGAATATGAACGCACTCCACAAGTTGTGCAATGTTGTTCATGAAGGGATTGTGACAGACCGGCTGAAGTCCAAAACTTGCAGCAGTCTCTTTTGCTTTCGGGCGCAGAAGATGGTAGTTGTTATTGAACCGAGCCAAAGCGCCAGCCACTGATGATTTCCGGCTGACTCTCGTGAATTTTGAAGTGGAATAATCTCGAGTGTACTCGTTGGTCATCAGGAGATAGTCATTTTCCTCCCGGTTAACCCCGTCCGACGAGACAAGACGTCCGCCAATTGCAGGGTAGGTTGACCCGTTGGACAGTGAGATAAATTCAGTTTCACGGATGAAATCAGGGATTGAGAGAGAGCGGAAAAAAGAGCATGCTTTCTCAAGCGCCGGTTTTCTCTCCTGAATCATCGTGAGCAGGTGTAAGAGCCTCTCTTTGTCAGGGGCCTTGCTGAGGCCACCCACCACGAGGCTGACCGGGTGGGTGCAGCGTCCGGTTGTCACTGTGCTGATTTCGTTGCCGAGCTCTTTGAGCTCAAGCCCCGCTCTGACCAGATCGGGGTGAGACTGAATCAGAGGCAGAACACTCGACGTACCTGCAAAATCGGGGGCGATGAGAAAAAAGAGATGCAGGGCATGGCTCTGGAGGGTTTCGCCGTGCATGGCCAGCAGCCTTGTTTTCTCTGCTGCAACCGGAGGCACAATGTCCATGGCCCGCTCAACCGCCCTGATGCTTGCAAGCGAATGGCTGATTGAGCAGATCCCGCAGATTCTTGAGGTCAGAAAAGGAACACGTTCGGCACTCATTCCCTTGAGCATCACCTCAAAAAACCGTGGCGTCTCCACAATAGCCCAGCGGGCATCAATAAGCTGACCATCCCTGATCTTGATCTGGATGTTGGCGTGCCCTTCCACTCTGGTCAGGTGATGGATATCAAGTGAGTAGTCACGTTTCATCAGTAGCGAGAGGTTCAAAGGCGTTATAAAAGGCAAGCTTTTCGTGCAGGTCTTCAAGGCTGAGCCCTCTCTCTTTTATTAGTTCAAGATAAGCGGGCATATTGAGTTCCTCTGCAGGGCCACGGCACCCGAGGCAGGCGGTTTTCCCGGTTGTGCACACCGCATTGCAGCCAGCGCGGGTAATCGGCCCGAGGCAAATTTCGCCAAGGTCGAACAGGCAGGTGTTGAGTTGCTGCTTACAGTCCACGCAGACAGGGTATGTCGGTAAGCTGACCTGCGAGCGGGTGACAATACCGATGATAATCCGTTCTACCTCATCCTTGGAAACCGGACAACCTGGAATTGAGAGATCAACCTGTACGATGTCGCTGATTTTCATGGAGGGCCTCGTCTCGATCGCTTTGCCGTCATAGACCTCCCGGACGGCCTCCTCCTGTGGGATGCGGTTTTTGAGACTGTTGACCCCGCCGAAACAGGCGCAGGTACCGAAAGCGACTAGAACTTTGGCCTGTGCGCGGATGGCCTTTATCCGCTCAATCTCGTCAGGGCGTGTTATGCTTCCCTCGACAAGGGCGATGTCGTAGTCGTCGAGTCGCTCAGAGGATATTTCCCTGAAGTTGCGGATATCGAGGAGGGCGAGAAAATCAGGAAGGGTAAATTCCTTGTTGGCCAACTGCAGTTGGCACCCTTCGCAACAGGTAAAGTCGAACGATCCGATCTTTACCTTTTCCATTTCAAAACCAAGATGGTTCATGATGTTTTCACTAAATCGCTTCCTTGAGGTTCATGACTGACCAGTAGTCGAACACCGGGCCGTCCAGGCATGTAAAGGTAGAGCCGACCATACAGCGACAACACTTGCCCATGCCGCAGTGCATGCGGCGCTCCAGCGACACAAACATTCGGTTCATCGGAATGCCCAGCCTGTCAAGATGGCTGCAAACGAACTTGAACATGACTGGAGGACCGCAGACGATTGCGTAGGTTTCCTTGGGGTCAAAGGTGAATTCGTCGAGCAGGGAGGTGATCATGCCGCTTCGGCCAGTCCAGGATTCATCGGGTTTTTCGACGATAGTGCTCATCTGCACATGGCTGACCTTTTTCCACTCCTCAAACTGGTAGGTAAAGAGCATCTGTGATGGTTCTTTGGCGCCGTACAGAAGGAAGACGTCCCGGTACTTGTCGCGGTGGTCGTTGATCCAGAAGAGGGGGGCGCGCATCGGGGCTATGCCAAGCCCTCCGGCAATCAGGAGCACATTCCGTCCCTGCATCTCCGCCATCGGGAAAGCTGTTCCGAATGGCCCCCTGATGGAGACGAAGGCCCCTTGATGGGCTTCGAAGAGCGCTGAAGTTACATGCCCAGCCTTTCGTATACAGAGTTCGATGAATTCGTGGTTGCTGGTCGAACTCGAAATTGATATCGGTGCCTCACCGTATCCCGGCACTTCGAGCATGAGGAACTGACCGGGACGGAAGTTGAACACCTCCCGCTCGAGCGGATCAATGATACGAAGCTGGAACAGCCGTTCGAGACCGGAGAGAGGGACGATGTTGGTAATCCGGCACTTGTAGCCCTTGTCGGTAATCATGACCTCTGACTTTTTCTGGAAGTCCGGGATCTTGACAGCGAAAGGTTCGCGGTTCAGGTCTTGTCCGGGGATTGTGAAACGCATATCATGCATGATTCTCGCTCTAGTCTGAGGTCGTTGATGACGTCTTTAGGGTTGATGTCGGCAAGGCATGCTCGCCCGCAACGGTTGCAGCCAACGCAGATCTGTTGGTTGTCGTTGGCCGCAAATCCCCTGTAATGGTGGTAGTATCGATATTTGAGACGGTCCCCGTTTTTCGGCCTGAAGTTGTGCCCGCCAGTGACCTGTGCGAAATCAACCAGATTACAGGAGTAAAGATGGTTCTGCCGTGTCGAGCCTTTGAGATCAATATCGAAACGCTCTTCCACGCTATAGCAGTAGCAGGTCGGGCAAACCATTGCGCAGGTACCGCAACTCAGACACTTGTCGCCCCATTTTTGCCATATCGGAGAGTCGAATTCGATGTCGAGGAAACAGGGCAGTCCGGACACCTCGATCTTGGTTTCAAAGCTGTTCTTGATGTTCTTGCGGCGTTCGATCAGGCAGCAATTGTCCTCATAAGTCGGCTCCTCGATCCTGAACTCCTTGAGGAAGCTGAATGCTTTCGAGGAGTTGATCGAAAGGTAGTAGCTGTCGCCTATGTCTGAGCAGAAGAGGTTGAATCCATGATTGACGGTGTGGCGGTTCATCGAATGGCAGAAGCAGTCAGGCAGGGGCAGGTGGTCCATGCCGATAATGAAGGTGTTTTTCCGGCGTGCCAGGTAGTAGGGAGAGGGGTAGGCGCCATGGAGCATCACATCGTCAAGGATATTGACAGCATTGATGTCGCAGGGTCTTAGCCCGATAAGGATGATGGGTGGAGCCTCGTACCGGATCTCTTGTTCCCAGTTTCCGTCGCTGAAGTTGAAGTGAGAGAGCTCATCGTGGTAAGGCAGGAAAAAGCGCTTGGCCGATAAGTGTGATACCGTGTAATCAAACTCGATTTCGTCGGCAGACTTCACGGGCATGAACTGATAAATTGGCTTTCCGTTGCTTCCGGTGTCTACCTTTCGAGGTCCGAAGGAGCTGTTATTCTTGACAAGTGCATCAATAAAAGCCTTGAACTCCCTTTTTGAAATGACTTTGTAGATCATTGCTCATGTTCCCGATTCAGGCATTGCAGAGAAGCGCTGTAACATGGAGACCTTGTGTGGAAAGCTACATAAAAGGTAGTGCAATTGAAAACACAAAATACCCTTTTCGTGCTGATCGCACTGCTTTTTAGCTGGAGTAGCCAAGATATCTGGCAAAAAAAAAGCCGCCTCCTGATTGCTCATGAGGCGGCAGAACATCGTACATTAAATGTGCTTCAGTTACTGAAAGTCATAGCGAATACCGGCAAGTATATTGCTGCTGGACCCAGTGTACTCCGCATAATTATCCTTGAACTTTGATGGTTTCAGGTAGCGATAGCCAAGGTCAACGGTAAGGTTATTTGCTGCCTTGACGCCGACACCTGCGCCTAGCTGCCAAGCAAAGACACTTTTTGTTTCATCTGAAGTATCGATCTTTGCATTAATACTTGCACCACCAATACCGACCATAACATAAGGAGAAACACTGGATTTATTGAGGTTAATATCGTAGTAGCAATTAGCCATATAAGTCAAAAATGAAATGGAATCACCTGATACAGAAACTAAATCAATAAGATTTCGTTTTTCTTTCTCTACATCATTTGTTTGATAGCCAATTGCTGCCTCAACACGGAATCGATCTTCTTTGACACCAACTGCTATGCCAAAAGGAATTCCTGATTTATAAGTGATTGCATCGTTAATTGTAATACCCAAGCGACTTGCATCAGAATTTCCAAGAAATCCAACACCAACATTACCACTGACATAAGGTGTCGCCAAGGCAGGAGCTGCCGACATACCGGCAATCAATGCGGTCAATAATAATTTTTTCATTGTTGTAAGTTTTTTAAGAAAAGTTCAATAAGGACATAAACCATTTATATCCAACATTTATCCAACATTTAACCACTTATCGACATTTCAATTTGCAAAAAAAATACATTTTTACAAAAAGAAACAAAGTCAGTTTTGTTGTTGGGCGGGGAAGTTTGCTTGCGATGTTCATTAAAACTGTTGCAGGTATTGCGATTTCACTTCTTTACTAATAAGAGAATATCGTTTTATCTTCTTTTTTCCAGTAAGTAAACTTTGTCATTTTTTCTCACCGTTGTACACTTGATGGTCACACTGTCACCCTTTAATGCGTCAGTATCCGGCTGGTCGTTTGTGAAAAAAGCATCTGCGGTTACAATGACCACTCCTGTTTTCGGACCAAGAATAGAGAGCTTGTCTCCCTGCTTGAGACCACGGGCGTAGATCAGCAGCTCAGCAACTCCTGCTTTAGGATAATATTTCTTGATCTCACCGATATAGGTTTTTTTCTCCTGAGCAAGAGAGCCATACTCCCTTGTCCATGCATCAAGAGGTTTTCCAAAATAAAATCCCTCCGAAAATCCCCGGTTATAGACCTGGGCCAGATCATTCTTGAGGCTCATGGTCAGTTCACTGTACTTACTCCTGAACTCAGGGTCATAGCGATGATCGGTACAGAGATCAAGGGCCTGGCGATAGGATGTGGTGGTTACATGAACATATTCAGGGCTGCGGCTCCTCCCCTCAATCTTGAATGCGTTGATTCCTGCATCAATGAGCACATCAAGAAACTCAATAGCGCAAAGGTCTTTCGGGCTCATCACATAATCAGGGCTGAGCTCAAGCTCCTCATTCTCCTCAGGATCAGTAATAAGGTACTGCCTGCGGCAGGGCTGTACGCATTGCCCCCTGTTTGCCGAACGCCCGAAAAGTTCCTGCGACATAAAGCAGCGCCCCGAAACGGCAACACACATCGCGCCATGTACAAAGCACTCGATGCTTACATCAAGCCCACTGTTCCTGATTTTTCCGGTGATATGGCGCACCTGCTCAAGCGTGAGCTCTCGTGCCAGCACAATCATCCTTGCTCCAAGAGCAGCATAAAACTGGACTGCGCTGTAGTTACTGACCGATGCCTGTGTCGAGACATGAAACGGCATACCAATTTTCCGGCAAGCTTCGATGACCGCCATATCCGAGCAGATTACAGCATCAATCCCTGCAGTCTTGGCCGTAGTGACAGTCTGAGTCATCTTTTTCAGCTCACCATCATAAATAATTGTATTCAGTGCCAGATAAGCCTTTGCCTCATGATCTTTGCAGAGAGCTCTTACAGCAGGGAACTCCGCCGGAGTAAAATTGCTGCTTCCAGCGCGCATATTGTAACCCTCAGCACCGAAATAAACGGCGTCCGCACCCGCCTTCAGCGCAGTTATCAAGGAAGTCATGTCGCCAGCGGGCGCGATGAGTTCAATAAGGCTCTCTCTTTTGGAGCTTTTCTCAAGAGTCAATGTCAAGACCCCATTTGCCAAAGACATCAGTGATATCCTTTTATTCTTAGATGTGTGGTTTTATTAAGCAGATAATGTACTCAAGGGGGGAGAGAAATCAAGAGGTGGCATTGATTTACGAGTATATATTTTATACTTTCAAAGCTATCAGTGTGGCAGATTACTCCCTATGTTGGGCGACTCCATTACTTTGTACCGAGCTCTCGGCATAATTTCTATGATTCTCAAAGGAGAAACATTACCAATGATACTATGAATGAACGTTTTTTTTTGAAACTGCTGCTGGCTCTGTTTGCAGGGCTCATTGTGGCTGAAGTGGTGGTGGTTGCGCTTTTCGGGCTGCGTCTTGAGCTGATTCTTTTCTGTTTTATTCTTGCTGCCGCCTTAACGGGCATTCTTGTGGTTGTTCGGCTCCTGTTGCAGCAGTCTTCAGAAGTGGATTCTGTTTCAGCTCGGCGTGCAAGGGAGAAGCGTAGTGATATGATGCGGGATAGGCTCAGAGACTATAGTGTGGATGAGGAGTTTCTTGGTGGAAAGAATGTAAAATCGGCAAAAGGGAGCTCTTCTGCATATCCAACGTTTGATACGTTCAGAAGTCTCAATCATTCGTCCAGTGATACCACGACGTCGATTGAGGAAGCAATCAGGGTTCATGCTGAGATGTGCGGGGGGCTTGGGCAGTTGCTTCAGATGATGGAAAAGATTGATGATAGCTCCTTTGGTCAACTTGTTAAAAAAGCTGCTCTTGGTGATCTCTCTCGGGAGGAAGTGATTGTCAGGATCAGGCTTATGATTCATGAGAATTCTCGGGATTCTGGTAATGTTGATGGGAAACAGCGGTCTGTTCTGGAAAAGCACTCTATGGAAAGGGAGAGTTTCGATGAATATATCCGTCGTTGTATGACCGGTGCAGAGGGTGACTCAGAGTGCGCAGACGGCTTTTCTGTCGAACTTGACAGCGTAGCTTTTTCACGGCAGAGCAGTGTACCTCCTGCGAATTTTTCCCATGATCCGAAATCGGTGATTTCGAGTCTGAAAAGAGCCGCAGCACAGTCATGAAACTGGTTGCGTTAACCAAGGCCAGACTCCGGGACTTTGTAAAACTCCATCAAAAGAAGTTCAGGGATTCGGAGGGTCTTTTTCTCGCAGAGGGGCTTCGTACAGTCAGGGAGCTTTGTCAGAACCTGCCCGATGGTGAGGCGCTTTTAGCTTTGCTGATCAGGGAGGATGAAACAGATGTGGCCCATTTTGCTTTCCCATACGAAGGAAAGGTATTTTCTGTTACTGAAAAAGAGTGCAGTCAGCTTGCCCAGACTTCCACTCCACAGGGGATTTTCGGCGTTTTTCGCCAACAGTGCCCGAATGGGGATGAAGGTAAGGATAAGCAGGGACGATCGCTCATTATTGCCCTTGATGATGTTCAGGATCCAGGTAATGTGGGCACCATACTTAGAACAGCAGTCTGGTTTGGTGCTGACGCCATGATCTGCAGTGCCGGAACTGCTGACAGGTATAATGCAAAGGTAGTACGCTCATGCGCTGGAAGCATTTTTGCGCTCCGCCATTATGGAGTGGAATCTCTTGGTCATGAACTCCATCGTCTTCGAAAACTGGGTTATGCTCTGGTCTGCTCGTCGCTTGATGGAAAAGATTTCAGGGAGCTTACTGACTGGCCTGAAAAAATGGTACTGGCGATCGGCAACGAAGCCAAAGGTATCAGTGAATCGATAAAAGCGCAAGCTGACTTTCTGCTGCGCATACCCCATACAGGCGCACAGGCGAGGGTTGAATCGCTCAACGCCTCTGTTTCAGCCGCTATTCTGATGGAGCGACTGGTGTTGCGTTAAAGGAGTAATGAAGGTTATTCCGCTTGAAATATCAGTGCATCCATGCCGCATGCCTTATATTTCCATTCCAACAGCATTCGGTGTAAAACCAAATCTTGCGTATGGGAATTCCAAAGAAAACCCCGGCGTCTTTCGAGTGGATTAGACTGCCTATTTCAACTTCGCGTTGAATATCGATTATCTCTATGCCGTCATTCTCATTCAGGCTTTTTCCCCGTCAATATTCATAGTTGAATGAAGATGTACTGCCTTTGCCGCTTTCTTCCGGAGTCGAATGTTCAACATTTCAACTGAAATGGAGAACGCCATGGCGAAATAGATATATCCTTTGGGAATTTCAAATCCTGCACCTTCGGCCAGCAAGGTGACGCCGACAAGAATGAGAAAACTCAGAGCAAGCATTTTAATGGTCGGGTGAGCTTCGACAAAATCGCTGATTGCCTTCGCGCCCAGCATCATAATGCCGATAGAGATAATTATAGCGATGATCATTACCTGAACATCTTTGGCCAGCCCAACCGCTGTAATGACCGAGTCAAGCGAAAAAACAATATCGATGACCGCTATCTGCAGCATCGTGAAGATAAAATTGCTGCTTGATCCTCCTTTTTTTGTGGCATCTTCTTCACCTTCAAGGCTCTGGTGAATCTCCTGGGTGCTTTTTGCAAGCAGAAAAAGCCCTCCACCAAGAAGAATCAGGTCTCGCCCTGAAAACGTGTGGCTGACCAGGGTAAAGAGTTCCGTCTTCAATCCCATAACCCAGGTTATTGAGAGCAGAAGAGCAATTCTTGTCATCATGGCAAGTCCAAGACCAATAATTCGCCCCTTGCCTTGCTGTTCTTTTGGCAAACGCCCGGCGAGGATCGAAAGAAAAATGATATTGTCAATACCAAGAACTATTTCAAGAGCAGTTAAAGTAGCCAGCGCAATCCATGCTTCAGGTCGCGTGATCCATTCCATATAAATGTTGGGTAGTGACTATTTTTTAGATTTGCTTTCTGAGGTAATGTACTGAACAGATTGTGTCCTGCAAAAAACCAGCCATTCTCCTGAAGACCTTTTTCGTTACATTGTAAGCAGAAGCACCATCCGGTGTTTTAGGGTAATGGCATAGAGAAATAACATCATATAATGCAAAAAGATCAGTTTTTGCCCGAATTAGCGTTGTTGAAAGAAACGTTTGAGCAGGGTATAACCCGCGAATTGATGTGGCGGCGATCACAGTTGCTTGCACTTGAAACGTTTCTCGTAGAGCGGGAAAAGGATATTGCTGTTGCGGTGCATGATGATTTCAGGAAGTCGGCGGCAGAGACTTTTTTAACCGAAACGGGATATCTTCGGGGAGAGATTCGTTTTGCCCTGAAGCATCTCAAATCGTGGACGAAGCCACACCGGGTATCTGTTCCTCTTATCTATCAGCCAGCAAAAGGCTATTACTCGCTTGAGCCTTATGGAGTTGTTCTTATCATTGGTGCATGGAACTATCCGCTTCAACTCGTTCTTGCCCCCCTCATCAGCGCCATTGCTGCCGGTAATTGTGCGGTTATTAAACCTTCAGAACATGCTCCGCATACTTCCGCCGTTATTGCCGAAGGCTTGGGGCACTATCTTGACCGTCGTGCAATTTGTGTGATTGAAGGGGGAGTTGAGCAGGCCAAAGCGCTTCTTGAACATCGATTTGATTATATCTTTTATACTGGCAGTCATGCGATTGGCAGGGAGGTTATGTTTGCTGCTGCAAGGTATCTGACTCCGTTAACCATGGAACTCGGGGGAAAATGTCCCTGTATTGTCGATGAACATTCTGATATCAGGGTTGCGGCTCGTCGCATTGTATGGGCCAAGTTTCTGAACGCAGGCCAGACCTGTCTTGCGCCGGATTATGTTCTGGTGCATGAGAAACGGGAGGCCGAACTTCTTCGATTGATGCAGGAAGCTATTACTGTGTTTTATGGTAATGATCCCGGGATGAGTTCCGATTATCCACGCATTGTCAATGAGTTTCATGCCAAACGGCTTGAAGCGCTTCTTGCCGGTTCATTGTTATGGAGCGGCGGTGATACCGATACTGATCAGCGTTATATTGCCCCGACGATTCTTCGTGGAGTGACGCTGACCTCAGCAGTCATGCAGTTCGAGATTTTCGGGCCACTGCTGCCGGTTATTGCTTATAAAGAGCTTGGAGACGCCCTTGCTATAATCCGCAGTGGAGAGGATCCACTGGCAATCTATCTTTTTTCTTCTGACAACGATGTACAGAAATGGGTGGTGCGTCATTCCCGTTCAGGTGGAGTATGCATCAACGACCTGCTTTTTCAGGCAGCCATTCATGGGCTTCCGTTCGGTGGACTTGGCCGCAGTGGTTTTGGCGCTTATCACGGCACTGCTGGCTTTGAAACCTTTTCCTTTAAGCGAAGCGTATTGCAAAGAGCCCTCTATCCTGATCCTGCTCTGCGTTATCCGCCATACACTCGCAGGAAATTCAGTTTTCTCAGACGACTTGTTCTCGGTTTAGCTTCAAGACAGTTTTTCCTTCTTTGAAAGGCTGAACTCGGGAAACTGGTAGTCGTACAGCTTGGTCGTTTTGCCGTAATGTGTTACTTTTACACCAAGAGCTAAACTGCGTCTTTTGACTTTTTGTCATTAACCGTTTAACAGGGGAGGTCGCTATGCCTATACGCAAATTAAGGGAGTTTCTTGACAGTCATGCTGTCAGGTATTTCGTGGTCAGCCACTCTCCGGCCTACACTGCGCAGGAGATAGCTGCTGCAGCCCATGTTCCGGGAAAAGAGCTGGCCAAAGCCGTTATAGTTACGCTTGACGGCAAAATGGCAATGGTTGTTTTGCCAGCTTCCCGTCAGCTTGATTTTGAGCTTTTGCGTGCACTGACTGGCGCACGGGATGTCGGGCTGGCAAGTGAGAAAGAATTTGCTGATTTGTTTCCTGAATGCGAGATCGGCGCCATGCCTCCCTTTGGCAATCTCTATGGTGTGGATGTTTATGTATCAGAAGAACTTGAAGATGATGATGAAATTGCCTTTAATGCGGGCGCTCATACTGAATTACTCCGTCTTTCTTATGAGCAATACAAGAAGCTGGTGCATCCAAAAGTCGCTAAGCTCTCTCTTGCCCTAAATTGAATGAGGCTGATATAATAGATTTTAAGGAGGAAATGTTACCTTTGGCTTCATGAATGCTGGTCGTGCAGGGAAGAGTGTTTATGAGATTGGCAGCATGGAAATGGAATTCTTATGAAGATTGCCTTATACGCAGGGACTTATGTCAGAGATAAGGATGGAGCCGTAAAATCCATATATCAACTGGTTTCTTCATTCAGGAAGAACGGTCACGAGGTAACCGTATGGTCTCCTGATGTTTCAGCCAGGGATAACCACAACGGGTTGACGGTTCACAGTATGCCCTCTGTCCCAATACCGCTTTATCCAGATTACAAACTTGGTTTTTTTGCGAATGAAACACTTCGGCAGCTCAATCTCTTTGCGCCTGATATTGTCCATATTTCTACGCCCGATATTATCGGTAGAGAGTTTCTCCTCTATGCCAGGGAAAAAAGCATTCCTGTAGCATCCGCTTTTCATACCGATTTTCCTTCCTATCTTGTCTACTATCACCTCAGCTTTGCCGTGAAGCCTGCCTGGAAATATCTGACCTGGTTTTATAATAATTGTAATCTGGTGCTTGTCCCAAATGAGAGTGTCCGATTGAAGCTGGCGAGTTATAATATCCAAAATATTGAGATCTGGTCGAGGGGGATAGACAAGGAGCTTTTTGATCCGTCGCGCCGCTCCGAACAAATACGGTCAGCGTGGAATGTCGGGAACAGGAGTGTTGTGGTCTATGCCGGTCGTTTTGTGCGCTACAAGGATATCGAAGTTGTCATGAGGGTTTACGAACGGTTTATGCAGGGGCCTTATGCTGATAAGGTAAGATTTGTAATGATCGGTTCTGGTCCGGAAGAGGAGAAGATGAAGCGAAGAATGCCTGAAGCAGTTTTTACCGGTTATCTTACAGGAGTGGAATTGCCTGTAGCTTATGCCTGTGGAGATATTTTTCTGTTTCCTTCAACAACCGAGGCTTTTTGTAATGTTGCTCTTGAGGCACTTGCCTCAGGTTTGCCTGCAGTTGTTTCGGATGCGGGGGGTTGTCGGGACCTTATTAACAGGTCGGCTGGTGGACTTGTTGCCTCTGAAGGAAATGTTTGCGATTTTTATGAAAAATGCCTTGAATTGCTTGGTGATTCTATGCTCTATAAAGAGTTGAAGGCCCGCGGCCTTGTTTTTGCAGAGGCACAGTCATGGAACACCGTTAACGGTGCTGTGATAGATCGATACCAGAGGATGCTTAACCAGTCACAAAGCAGTGTTGGGGTGCGTGGAGGTTTGGCAGTTTCAGTTCATAATACTGATTGAGATAGTCATGAAAGCAGGAGTTGTCGGACTTGGGAAAATGGGGTTCAATATGGCACTGCATCTTCTGGAATGCGGTCATGAACTTGTGGCTTTTGATCTTGCTGAAGATGCGGTTTTCGCTCTTGCAGAAAAAGGGGCTGTTGCAGCCCACTCTATCGAGGAGCTTGCCGATATGCTGGAATCTCCCCGTCTGATATGGCTGATGGTACCGGCTGGCGCTCCGGTCGACAGTACCATTGATCAGCTTGCTCCGATGCTTGATCGAGGGGATATTATTGTCGATGGAGGTAATTCACATTATATCGATTCCGAACGGAGAGCCGCTCACCTTAAAGAGCAGGGGATCAGTTTTCTTGATGCGGGTACAAGCGGAGGGCTTGAAGGTGCGCGGCATGGTGCCTGCATCATGGTAGGTGGTGAAAAAGAGGCTTATGACACTATCGAGCTCTTGCTGAAGGATCTGTGTGTGGAAAATGGTTATGGCTATATGGGTCGTTCCGGGTCGGGTCACTTTGCTAAAATGGTTCATAATGGTATTGAGTATGGCATGATGCAGGCCATCGGCGAAGGCTTTAATCTTCTGGATTCAAGTGGTTATGGTTTTGATCTTGAAGAGGTATCCCGTGTCTGGGCGCATGGTTCAGTGATTCGGGGCTGGCTGATGGATCTGATGATTCAGGCTTTGCAGAAAGATCCAAAGCTCGGTTATCTAAAAGGAGCAATTGCCGATTCTGGAGAGGGCCGCTGGACGGTTGAGGCCGCTCTTGAACATGAAGTGTCGATTCCTGTGATTGCCGCATCTCTTTTTAATCGTTATCGTTCACGTTCTGATGAAAATTTATCTGACAGGGTTGTAGCAGCGCTGCGTCATGAATTCGGAGGGCATGCCTTCATTGAAAAACCATAATAAGGCACCATCATGCAACTAAAACCTGATAATTGCTCCATTATCATTTTTGGAGCCAACAGCGATCTTGCTGCCCGTAAACTTTTTCCTTCCCTCTATGAACTTGCCCTGTGGGGGAACATGCCGGATGATTATCGCATCGTCGGCGTTGGGCGTGCTGATCTTTCCCATGAAGAGTTCCGTTTAACAGTTCAGGAAAAGATGGCAGACTTATTTCCTGAAACAGTGAGGGATGAGGCAGCGTTCAGTTTGTTTTCTGCCAGGCTTTATTATGTGAGGGTAAATCTTGTGGAAATAGACGGCTATCATCTTCTTCATAAGGAGTTGCTGGATGTTTCGGGAGAATCTGGTATTTGCAAGAATCTGCTCTTTTATCTTGCTACACCTCCCAGTCTTGCTCCGGTTATAGTCAGGAACATGGAACTTGCAGGACTCGGGGAAAAGGACAGTATCTGCGGAACATGGCGTAAAATTATAGTTGAAAAACCTTATGGAAGGAACCTGCAGACGGCGCGAGAACTGAATAGTGTTATTGGAGAGGTTTTCAGTGAAAAGCGGGTTTTCCGTATTGATCATTATCTCGGAAAGGAGACGGTTCAGAACATCATGGTTTTCCGCTTTTCCAACGGAATTTTTGAGCCATTATGGAATCGGAACAATATTGCCAATGTAACTATTACTATTGCGGAAAATTTTGGTATCCGTGACCGTGGCGCCTTCTATGAAGAGGCTGGTTTGCTTCGAGACATCATGCAGAACCATGCCCTTCAGCTTCTTTCGGCCGTTGCCATGGAGCCTCCGGTTGATTTTTCAGCCGATGCTGTACGTGATGAGAAAGCCAAGGTACTTCGTTCAATCCGTACGTTTACCCCTGATAATGTTGAGCAATCGGTTGTACTGGGGCAATACGAAGGGTATCGTTCTGAAAAAAACGTTGCACCGGAATCAACTGTTGAGACATTTGCCGCGATAAAGTTTTTTGTCGATAACTGGCGCTGGAAGGATGTTCCTTTTTTTGTAAAGGCAGGCAAGAATCTGGCTGAAACACTAACAGAGATTGTTATTACCTTCAAGTGTCCTCCCCAGAACTATTTCGGTCCTGCCGAGAGTTGCAGCTATACGGCCAATCAGGTTATTATGCGCATCCAGCCGGAAGAGACCATAGCCATAAAGTTCGGGGCAAAGCGGCCGGGTGAAGCCGTGATTACCGATCCCGTCTACATGAGATTTGATTACAAAACCTCTTTTACCGAGTCAGGGTTGACTCCTTACCACCGTCTGTTGCTTGATGCCATGGCAGGGGAGCAGATGAATTTTATCCGCCAGGACAGTGTCGAATACTCATGGGCGATTGTTGACGCCATCAGGGATGCTGTTGGAGGTCAACCGCCCGAGTCGTATCCGGTTCATTCACGAGGGCCGGAATCTGTGGAAAGGATCTACTCGTAAACCAGAAAAGTTTTCCGGTTTGCGGGTTAACGAGACTTGCCGGTACGCTTGTTTCTTGTTCAAGAAATATTTTTTCCGCCAGCTTGCTCTTTGAACCCCCGGGAGTAAAAAAAAGCACGTTCCTGGCATGGTTGATGACCGGGAGGGTCAGGGTAAGTCTCATTCCAGGGGGTTTTGCTTGTGGCGCATTGACAGCAATCACCCATCGCTTCCTTTCCTGAAGTGTTTCGGCATTATCCGCAAAAAGCGATGCGGTATGGCCATCTTCGCCAAGGCCAAGCACGATAAGATCAAACACAGGAAAACTGTTCTGTAAAGGAGACTTTTCTGGAAGAAAAAAATTGCGGATTGTAGTTTCATACTCTCTTGCGGCAAGTTCCGTGTCAAAATTTTCAGCAGCCATTCTGAAGAGATGATCTTCAGGAATGCCGGATTTCGGTAGTAGCGTCTCAGTTATCATTAGGTAATTACTGTCAGGATGGCCGATCGGGACGCACCGTTCATCACCCATGAACAACCATGTATTTTGCGGAAGTGAGTGGAGGGTATGATTGCGTTTCAGGTTGCTTTCAGGCACAGGAAGTGCATAGCGCTCAAGCAGTGCGGTTGTAACTCCTTGAGCTAATTGTGTATAGAGTATTCGAGGAGAGTTCCCGCCAGCAAGAACCATTGAAAACCGTTTGTGATCGGCAACGGCACGATACGCCTCTGCAATAATCAGAGCTGTGGTATGCAATGTTATTTCAGTTTCATTGTCCCTGTAGAAAAATTTGCTGGAAGAAGTGTTCATTGGGATATCTCTATGGTGATTGTTTTTGCAGTATGAACCCTTATCGATGCTGGAAAGGTTCCCTTGGAACAATACCGCTTGACTCCTCCGTGCTTGTTACGTAACTTATGTAAATAAGCGATAACCGTACTATTACAGGAGGAAAACATGGCGGCTTTTGATTTTGGAGAAAAAGTTGACCCTACGCTGTTTGAAAGACAGCTTAACGCTTTCTATACTATCGATTCCCAGCGCTATATCAGGCAGGGGTGGGAGATGTTCAAGGAAAATATTGGCGAGTTTTTGGGGTTTACCCTTATTATTCTTGCTGTATGGATAGCCAGCTCACTGTTTGATGGGGGTAGCTCTCTCCTGTTTTCAGCAATTGCTGCAGCACTCCATGCCGGTTATGGTATTGTCGCATTCCGGCTTGCAAGTGGGCAGCGATTTCAGTTCAATGATTTTTTCAGAGGATTCAATTACTTCCTTCCTCTTTTTCTTGCCTCTCTCGCAAGCAGTATTGTGGTTTGTATTGGATTTGTCCTGCTTCTTGTTCCAGGTATCTATCTTGCTATTGGATATATGTTTACTACATTCTTTGTCATTGATTACCGTATGGAGTTTTGGCAGGCCATGGAAACAAGCCGTGCTATCATTACCCGGCAATGGAGATCCTTTTTTGGTTTTGCCTTACTTCTTTTTGCTCTTAACCTTCTCGGAGCGCTTGCCCTTGGTGTCGGGTTGTTGGTCACTATTCCGGTGACCTCTTGTGCTGCAGCAATTGCCTACAAGGAAATTGTCGGGCTCTACTCTTCAGAGTGGTAGGCGATGAAATTTAAAATCTTTCAGGTTCCGGATAGTTGTAAGGCTTTATAATAAAGAGTTCGGGACATTTTTTGTTTAAATTCTTTGGAAATGAATATAAATGGAAAGCTGCGGCTTCTGAAACTATGGCATTTTCTGTAACCATCAACGTTCAAAAGGAGTTCGAGACTTCTAGTACTCCCGACAAAGTCTTCGCGCTTCTTGACGATGTGCCACGTTCAGCCTCTCATTTTCCGAAAGTAGATCAACTTCTTGATCTTGGTGGAAATACCTTTCGCTGGGAGATGGAAAAAATCGGCATTGGCAGCTACACTTTGCAACAGACTATCTATGCCTGCCACTATACGTCTGACTCTGCTAAACGGAGGGTTACGTGGACACCAATTTCCGGAGTCGGCAACGCCATTGTCGAAGGTGGGTGGACTATAACCCCCAAAGAGGGTGGCGCTAAGGTGTCCATCAAAACCAAAGGTGACCTAACCGTTGATTTTCCTTCATTTCTGCAGTTCATCATTTCTCCATTGGTCGAGATGGAATTCACCGGTATGATACAAACTTATCTCTCAAACCTCCAGCAAAGCTTGGGGGGAGGATAACAGTAGCACATTGCTACTCCATCCTATTCAAGTTTAAGTCGAATTGTTCGGGCAGGTTGTAACAGCCATCTGGAAGCTTATGCAACATTTCATTCTCCTCGCTTTTAGGTTCCTGTTTGTAAATGAGCACGAATTATGAAAGCACCATCAACAGCATCACTTCTGAATGTTGCACTGACTCTTGGTCTCGTGACCATCGGATACAATATCATTGAGGGCGCCGTCAGTATCTGGTTCGGATTCAATGACGATACGCTTGCACTGCTTGGATTCGGTGTAGACAGTCTTGTGGAGGTCATTTCCGGCGCGGGAATTGTTCATGCGGTACTGCGAATGCGCAAAAGCGCTGTTGAGTCACGTGACCAGTTTGAACGGCAAGCCTTGCGGATTACCGGCTGGGCTTTTTACTTGCTTGTTGCTGGCATGGTTATCGGTGCACTGCTCAATCTCCTGCAGGGAAGCCGTCCGGTGACAACCGTTCCCGGAATTATAGTCTCTCTTGTTTCAATTGCCACGATGTGGTGGCTGATGAGTGCCAAAATGAAAGTTGGAAAAGCACTGCATTCCGAGGCGATTATTGCCGATGCTAATTGCACGAAAACCTGTCTCTTGCTCTCTGTGGTGCTGCTTGCAGGCAGTGTTCTGTATGAACTCTTTCACATTGGTCTGGTTGATGCCGCTGGGTCGGTTGGCATTGCCTGGTTTGCTTGGAGGGAAGGAAAAGAGTCTCTCGAAAAAGCCCGAACGGGCAAACTTGGTTGTTGTTGCAGTGGGAGCTGCGATGCGTCGTAGTAGTAAGAAATATTGGTGTTTATAGGCCAAGTAGTGGGTGCCATGTTGGTGGTAACTCTGATTCTGATGGCTCTTGTTCGCTAAAAAATGTTTGTACCTTTCAAAAAATGAAAGTATCATACATGAATGCAAGCGATCACGGAAAAATTGATGCACTCCGCTCTCGGGCACCGCGTGGTATCGCAGGCTCAGTTGGCACGTCTGGTGGACGGCACTCCCCAGCGTCGCTACAACCTCGTCAATCGTGCGATGCAGCATGGTGAGCTGCTGCAACTGCGGCGCGGTCTTTACCTGCTTGCACCAAACCTGCAAAACAGTTTGTCCCACCCTTACGTGCTGGCCCAGGCCTTGCAACCCGGTTCATACATTTCAATGGAGACAGCACTGAGCTTTCACGGCTGGATTCCCGAATCGGTGCCGACGACTCTTTCGGTGTTACCCGGGCGCCGTCAGTTTGTGGTGGATCATCCGGTATTGGGGCTCTATCGCTTTTATCCTCTGGCGCTTCACTGCGGGCAGTTTTTGCAAGCCATCGATCGTTACACTTTCTCTGGTCAAACCGCATTAGTGGCACAACCTCTTCGCGCGCTGCTCGATATGGTTTGTTTGCGCAAACTTGAAGTGGCCGACATGAAAACGCTTGCCGCATCTATGCGCATTGATGAAGAGTTGTTTGGCTCTGTTGACCCCGCTACCTGGGAGCTTATGCAACAGGTTTATCTCCACAAACGCATGAGGGAGTGCATTCAGTCACTCCAGCGGGAGGTGGCCAGATGATTGAACTGCTCCGCAGGCGTCTGCAACAATATTCGATTACCAATACCCTGCAAAACAGTTCGGGCCGTGGGCAGGAGAGAGCCTTGCGATTGATGCCTCATGGCTGGCGAATGCCTTGACCGAAAAAATAAAGAGCATCGACTGGCCGAAAGCTGCTCAGGATGTCGCTCCTTTTCTTTCTGTTACAGAGCAGCCAAGCCTTTCATTGTGGAGCGAACGTTTCTTTGCCGATAAAATCAGCAAGTTGGTGCAGGCGATTGCGGGAGATGGGTAAAGAGTTTGAAAGTAGACCCTGGATGCCGAAGTCATTGATAACCGGTTGCTGAAATTGCTGTTTGGGTCGGAGGATTTAAGCGTCAGACATGCGGTACTATTAACGGTTGAGTTATATTCTTGAACGAGAAATGGATGCCAAGTTTCAACAACGAAAAATGCAGTCATACGGTAATGTTTCAGGTAACTATGAAGCCATTATGAAAATCCAGACACTCACTCTGCAAAACTTCAGAGGTATTGAGAACATGAGCCTTCCTCTCCAGCTAGGACTGACAGTTATTGCTGCGGTCAATGGTGGCGGGAAAACAACTACTCTTGATGCACTGGCCATGTTGCTTTCATGGCTGACTGCCCGTACTAAGCGAGATGCAGGACAGGGACGTCAGATTGCTGATTCTGATATTAAAAATGGTACAAAATATTCCGAGTTGGTACTTCAGACTTCTTTGGGCGAGTGGTCAATTGCCAAACTACGTAAAGGGACAAATAAAGAGGTAAAAAGCAAACTTGGAGCACTTGTCGTTATTGTTTCCCAGTTTCGGCATCATTTGGAGACAGCATATTCACTACCTGTTTTTGCGAGCTATTCTGTTGATCGTGCAGTGAAGTCAGATGATTTTCCAAAACGCATCAGAATAAAACATGAATTCGATCCGATCTCATTGTATGATGAATTTCCTTCCGGTACAGCAAACTTTCGTCTTTTTTTTGAATGGTTTAGAGAACGTGAAGATATTGAAAATGAGAGCCGTCGATTCATTAATAACATGTTTCAAACTGACCCTGTTGAATTTCCTGATCGGCAGTTACAGGCGGTGCGTACAGCTTTGCAGCAATTTCTTCCTGAGTACCATGATCTTATGATAAAGCGTCAGCCTCTTCGCATGGTAGTTACCAAGGGCAATCAGGAGTTAAGAATTGATTCGCTTTCGTCTGGCGAAACCTGCTTTATTGCGCTTATTGGTGATATTGCCCGCCGATTGGCAATTGCAAATCCCCAGAGTCCCAATCCGCTTGAAGGTGAAGGGATTATCCTGATTGACGAAATAGATCTTCACCTCCATCCAGCCTGGCAGAGAAGAGCAATCACAAAGCTCACCGAAGTGTTTCCCAACGTGCAGTTTGTGGTAACAACGCACTCACCGCAGATACTCAGCGAGGTTCCAGCGAACTCTATTCGTTTGCTCTATCAGGAGAATAACGTCATAAAATATACCATTCCAAGGCAGTCTATCGGATTGAACTCGGCAGAAATACTCCAGATGCTGATGGATGATCCGGGAATCAATAGCAGCGTGCCTTATCGCATAGAAGAGATCGCAGCAAAAATCGATCATGATGAGTTTGATGCTGCAAGGGAGCTTATCAAAAAGCTGAAAGAGGATCTGAATGGATCAATTCCCGATATTGTGGAAGCTGAGGCGACCATTGCCATGCTGGAGCCAGAGGATGGAGCTGGAGCATGATTCCTGTCATCAAAAGTCATGAACCGCAATCATTGCAGCACTATCGGTTGCAGTCAGGCGCAGTTTTTGATGGACAAGATTTTACACCGGTGAAACAGGATATCCGTGAGCAACTTGTTGCCGAGCAGGGGTATCTTTGTGCCTACTGCATGAGTCGCATTGAAGCTGATGATCATCAGATGAAAGTCGAGCACTGGCATTCTCGCAAGAAATATCCCGAAGAACAACTTTCTTATGCCAACCTGCTTGGCTGCTGTTGTGGCAATGAGGGATCACCTTACTCTCAAGCTCATTGCGACACAAAAAAACGTGACGATGATCTTCTTTTCAATCTCGCTGAGCCAAGCCATCACTCAAGAATGAAAATTCACTATCTGGGTGATGGGACTGTCAAGTCTGAAGATGCTCTGTTTGATCGCCAGCTCAATGAAATACTCAATCTCAATTATTCCCTGTTGATGGATAACAGAAAATCAGTCTGGAGTTCTGTTACCAAAACCCTCTCCAGAATTACCGGCAAAGCCACCAGAGTGCAAATTGAAGAATTGCTGTTAAAATGGCGCCGAAAAGATGGTGAAGGGAAACTGAAGGAGTACAGCGGTGTTGCGATTTACTACCTGAATAAAAAATTACAGCGCGTTGGGTAGTTTTTGCTAGTCTCAAAGAAACCACGAAATCTTTGCAGTTATATTTGCTTGACTGTTGCATCATGGCTTCTCTTAAAACAAGGCTGAAGAGGACAATTAAAGAGCAGCATGAAGAGGTACCTACTGCAACTGTTTATAAAAAAGTTAGTTAAGTTCTCTTTAATTGTGAACAAATAAGAGAACAAGATTGAAGAGCTGGCGGAAGTCCTGACTCAGTAAGTACGCTAAAAAACGGGACTATCAAGCAAAACGTGAAGGCTAGGTTGAGAGGCTTTGTCCGTCTTTTACACGGTTATTGCGATTGCTGAAAGATATTTGCCAGACGTTCTGAAACAGATTATTTCACCACAAAACCTTACGGGAATCAAATAAATGCCGTCACTTTGAGCACACCGGATTATAGTGTACCACCTCTACCGGAGCAATATGTACCACCTGTACCGGAGTAAAGTGTACCAGGTATTCCGGGCGAAAGTGTACCACCCAATCACGTCAGATTTGTAACATCATAAACAGTACCTTCCGTGCAAAAAACGGAGGTATTACCATGGCAAATAAAGCCTTGACTATGTTACAGACACGACGTATTATCCAGCTCTTGATGGAGGGTTGTTCCCTACGGGAAATCCATCGCAGTACCGGTATTCACCGGATCACGGTTAAGAACTATTTGCATCGTTTTCAGAGCAGCGGGCAATCATTTGCAGAGTTGTTTTCTTTGCCTGATCACGATCTTTCGGTTTTGGTTCATCCAACCCGCACAGCCAAAAGCACTGATAAGCGCTGTTCTATTCTCAACGACCAGCTTCCACGTCTTGCCGATGAACTCGCCAAGAAGGGCAGCTCTCATGTGACCAAACAGGTGTTATGGGAAGAATATCTTCAGCAGAGTCCCAGCGGATATCAGTACTCCCAGTTTTGCTATTACCTCAATCAATACAAACAACAGCATGACGTCACCATGCCCCAGCAGCGTCAGCCGGGATACCGCCTTCAGATTGACTTTGCTGGAGACACCCTCTGTACTATCGACCCGCTTACCAGAGAGCGTCTCGAATGTCCGGTTCTGGTCTGCACTCTGCCCTGTAGCAGCTTCTTTTATGTTGAACCGCTCTCTTCAGGACGGCAGGAGCATCTGATTCCTGCTCTCAACAGGGCGCTTGCCTATTTTGGCGGTGTGCCGAAAAACATCCTGAGCGACAACATGAAACAGGTGGTGACAAAAGCATCTCGCTATGAGCCTCTTTTCAATGAACTTATGGTGCAGTGGGCCCTGCACTACCAGACCAATATGCAGGCAACCAGATCCAGAAAACCGAAAGACAAACCGTCTGTTGAAGGCACGGTGCACCTTGCTTACAGCCAGATTTACGCACGACTGCGCCATGAGGAATTTACCAGTCTCAACGGCCTGAAGTGCCGGGTTCGGGAGCTGCTGGATGATGCCAATGACCGGCTCATGACTGACTATGGCAAAAGTCGCAGAGAGCGGTTTATGGAGCTGGAACAGGAGCTACTTTTGCCACTGCCGCCGACCGATTTTGCTTACAAGCGTCAAACTACAGCCACGGTCAAGAAAAATTATCATGTCATCTTGGGTGAAGACCGCTGTCAATACAGTGTGCCTCATGAGTATATCGGCAAGCTGGTCAAACTGATCTACGACGAAGCGGTGGTTGAGGTCTTTCTGGATTTTCAGCGCATTGCCCTGCATCAGCGCATCGTCGGTCGCCGGGGCATCTATAGCACCGTACCGGAACACATGCCGGAATCCCATCGCCGATACCATGAGCAACAGGGATGGACTGAGGCAGACTTTACCAGGAAAGCGGCGGCTGTTGGGCCCTGTACCGAGGAAGCCGTTCGTCGGATTTTGAGTTCAAAAGCCTATGTACAGCAAAGCTTTGATGCCTGTCTTGGCATCCTTCGGCTTCAGAAAAAGTATGGAACAAACCGACTCGAAGCGGCTTGTGGGGTAGCTCTCCAAGTCTCCAGCGTCAGCTACCGACTTGTCCATAACATCCTTGAAAACAATAGAGATAAAGCAGAAGCAGTAAGAGACAATCATGCGCCCATGCTTCCGCTGCATACCAATATCCGTGGTAAAGAAGTCTACAATTAACCTTAACCTCACCATGACAATGAATACACAACTGACCCTTGACCA
>CAIMPI010000052.1 GCA_903843305.1 uncultured Chlorobiaceae bacterium | reverse complement strand
GCAGGTTCATGAAGCTCATATTCGTAATGAACAAACCGGCGAGGTGCTCGTGATGCAGATGGATGCCAGTGAATTTGCGGGCAGCGTGCTCGGTAGTCTCTTGGATTCAGAACTTTCGCACTAAGTGGCGCAACTCAGGAGGAAGAGCAACGTCCCGGAAAACTGGACGGATACCATAAATCCTTATCCAGCTTAACGGCACGATTTCATGCAACTTGTGTTTCTCCTTGAATTTCCTGTGGGGCTGAGCTTGTTTAACAAAATGAATGCCGACATCAATCGATGACAACAAGTTATGAGATAACTACATCAGGTGTTTACACTTTATTCCAAACCTCTTCTCGTAACAACTCCTCCCACCTGCTGCGACTCAATTCCTGAAACCTGAATTGCCACCATGAAAGTATAACCTTTGATGCTTCAGTTGTAATCTGTTCGGCATTGTCAACAAGGAAAGAGCCGATAGCTAAATCAAAATATCCTTTGGGATCTTCTGAGCCATACGAGATGGTGACTGCATATTTATTGTAACCGGGCAGAAGGGTAGCGTAATAGGCTTCAACACATGACAATCCAGTATGAGCATTATCCGGTTTAATTTCTATGATGTGAATGGGAGACAGAAGATTGTTTCGCATGCTAACAGGACAATCCCAGCTTTTGCGTCCAATTGCTACAATGCCATCTTCCTGAATGAGTGAAGCTAGAGGAAGCTGGGCCTGAACAGAAGAAAGTGCAATCTCCGCGACTTTGTTTGAATCTTTAAGGTTACCATTTTCTTTGTATACCGGTTCCTGCTCTATCCAACGTTCAATGAGCACCTGCTCATCCATTGTGTAGAGGGAGGGTATTACCATACTCTCTTGAAACATCATTGTCGTATTTATTTAGCTTGATTAAAAATCCCAGTTACTGACAGATTTAAAAAACTGCCCTTGCTACTCCTTGTTTTTGGGAGCCACAAATTCATTCATTTGATATTGAAGTTAACGGACCAATTGACATTTTCTTATGTATGAATCCCATGCGTCCTTTACAGCACCCATCCATCATCATGGCTATTATTTCAATAATTAGCATTCAGAAATTCAACAATCAATAACCTTCTGAAAAGTTTTCCCTGACAAGAATAATGATGAACACCTTCATTGCCTGAAGCTTGAAAAGCGCTTACCCATACAGCTTCTGTTACAGCCTTAAACACAAGAATTAAGAGTTTCTCCACTTTCAGATTACAGACTCATGAAAAGAAACGGTAATCGGAACTGGTTCAACAAGTGATGTTGTCATTCCCGCCTGATTTAAACCAGAAGGGTGCAGGAGAGGTATTGCTTTGGTTGCCTGTAAAATCTTTCTTGCGAAAGGAGCCATGAAAGTTGATATCGCAGCGGCACCAATGCCAGCAACGAAAACTCCGCTTAATGCATGAAGAAAAAGGGGCAAGCCGATCACAGGAGCCATCATTGACAGACCTGTAACTCCTTCAGATGGGAGTTCTATTGATAAAATTTCTGTACCGGACATAGGTTGTGAGGAATAGTGATGAAAGTAAAATGGAAAGCGCCACATGCCAGAGCATGATGCTCTTTCCAATCAATTGAACACCTTACTTTTTGGGGGTTATTGCCTCTGTTACGCTTGTCAACACTTGACTACATGCATTGACAACATTACCGGTAAGTTCAGCAGCATTTTTGCTTAACTGCTCAATAGACTCAGTTGCAGATTTGATACCGCAAGTGATCAGCTCAATCTGCTGTTGGCCAAGCTTTCCAACCACATCCATAAGATTGTTAACCGTGTTAACAACTTCGTTAGTTGTTTCATTTGCCATGACTTTTATTTTTGTTTGATTAAAGAATATGGATACACTTCGCAGAAAAAATCTAACCAGCTTTTTTTCATATAGTTAAGTGCTGATATTGATACTTTCAAGATATTTGACAATCCTTTCTGACGGGCTTTTGCCATAGTTGCCATTGCTTGGTTGCGGTTCATTGTTATAGTGCTGCAACCATATTTCGAAATCCTGTTGGATGGCTTCAATCGAATCGAAAACAGTTAACTCCTTTAGTTTTAACTTGATAAATTTTTCTACTGTTGTTTCTCTGAATCGCTCTAAAAAAGTATTTGATTGATGTTGAAAATTCATTTTCTGATGCAGGATGCCATTGAGTTTCAGATAATTTTCATAGGATTTTTCTCCTCTGCCACCAAACTCTCGACGTTCACTCGTTATGATCTGCTCGATTCTCAGATGACACTTCTTATAAAAAGGCAGTACCGCTTTGTGTAACAACGTTATAGCATTTCCAGCTAGCTTTAAGACACTTAGCATACCAAAAGAAAAGCCGCAATTGGTGTCAACAACGGTATGCAGATAAAGTTTACCAATACCATTAAACGAACGGACACATAAAATCTCTTGACAGAGCTGCTCACCCGGCTTGCTGCTCTCGACATACTCTTCCTTGAGTTGAAGAGTGGGCTTTTTAGTGCCGGATAGCTCATCATTACTCAATTCGAGTGGAGCACTAAACAAAATTTTTTTAACGGGCAGCCTCATCACACTATCGATTTAACTGTTGCATCACAGAGTTATGATGCCATTGTTGGCCAACCACATCGACTACCATATTATAATATATATGATATATTACGCAATAAACCCACGCAACAAGAGAATAACGAAAACCGGAATCCGGCGCCAAAACTTTACTTTACAAAGCCGAAACACAACAAAAAAATAGGCTTAACCGTCCTGGAACACAAGTTTATATTTATTGTGACTTTTATAATAAAAATAATATATTTTTAAATTCAAAAAGAAAATAGTTGGTAGATAACAACTCCTGATGGCTGTGAACTTTTGTGATTTCCCTATAAAATAAGATGAAGTGATTATGTCCTTCAATTGGCTGAAAAGGCAAAAAAAGGAGCCCGCATGCTGCTCCCGGTCACCTGTTAAAATATCTACAGATACAACAACAGGGTCGACAACTTCCGATAATTGCCGCATGTCAGGGCAAACGGAACTGTGGACGCAACCGAAAGAGAAGCTGGGCTCTGGCGATGAGTTTTTAATTTTTCATCAGGGAACTCACTGTGGATTTTCAAGTGGAACAAACAATATCAGACTATCAAACAATAACGCTATGACAACGGAAGAGTCAAATGGCTTGATTGAAAAGCTTGAAACTGATGAAGTATTTCGCGTCAGAGTTCTGACGGCCAACAGTATTGAGGAGTGCATGGAGATTGTGGAGGCGAAAAGCATCAATTGTTCAGCGCACGAGCTTATCGATATGCTTGATAGCTATATCAAAAAAAATGCTATAAATACCTTTTGGAATCGATCAATATGGGGAAATAAAATTGCCTCACGACCCTTTTCGCTCCTAATAATTTTTTTCTTGGCGGGGTACTTATGGTAATAACGTTAAACAAATTTATTTGAGGCTGCTCGGCTCAGAAAAAGTCCAACTGAACTAAAAGCCAAGTCATCATCCGGATTGTTGTAGAACCGTTCCTGATAATAATTAATTACCATGTCAACAATAGCAAGCGTCAGTTTTATCAATAAAATCAAAGGTCACCTTGAGCTTCTTGACCCGGTAACATGGATCAGTGTGTTTCCCTGCTTGGCTGCCGGAGTTATGGCCTCCGGTGCAATGAAGGCAACCGTACACGACTATCTGATGCTTTTAGCCCTTTTTATTATCTACGGCCCGCTCGGTACCGGATTCAGCCAGTCAGTAAACGATTACTATGATCTTAATCTCGACAAGGTGAACGAACCTACCCGTCCTATTCCTTCTGGACGCATATCGAAAAAAGAGGCTGCATGGAACTGGGGCATTGTACTCGTTACAGCAGTTACAATGGCCACATGGCTTGGCATGCATATCGGCGGGCAGCGTGGCATAATATTTTCAGCATCGCTTTTTTCAGGACTTGTCATCGGCTTTATATACTCCGCGCCCCCCCTGAAACTGAAAAAAAACATCTTCCTTTCGGGTCCTGCGGTCGGACTCTCCTATGGATTCATCACCTACCTTTCAGCTAACGCGCTCTTCAGCGATATTCATCCTGAAGTTATCTGGCTCGGCGGCATGAATTTCTTCATGGCAGTTGCTCTCATCATCATGAACGACTTCAAGTCGAAAGAGGGAGATGCCAAAGGAGGTATGAAATCGCTTGCCGTAATGATTGGTACAAAAAAGACCTTTCTCGTAGCATTTGCGATCATCGACAGTGTATTCGCCGTCTTCGCATTTCTTGCCTGGAACTGGGGTTTTCACGCCCTGATGTACTTCATCCTGATCTCACTTGCCGTCAACATCTTGATCCAGGTTCCGATTTACCGTGATCCGCAAACCGGAGCCTCTTTCATGCAGTATGCCGTAGATGACGGATTCGGTAACGCCATTGGCAAAAGCGAAGTACATGCACACAATGCTTTTCTGAGATTTCAGATTGTCAACAACTCCCTGTTTCTGATCAACCAGTTTATTGCTGCGGGTATGATCGGATTAAAGTACATGTAATCCCCCCTTCTCCACGATAGATCAAACCGGGAAAAAAACACTGAATCCGGCATTGACACTCGTTTTCACTACAAAAATCATCCAATCCTGCAGGGTTGGCTATTAATAACCGATCATTAGTTTCTGTTACAGTTATTATATTACAAAAAAGATTTTTTGTATGAATTGCAAGAAGAATAAGGGGTGATTTCCTAACGGCTCCTCATTTTTATTTTTGATGACTGCCTACAGCATAAACTGATCATCCCAAATTCCGATGTTCACAAAAAAGATCATCTCAGACTGCAATCAGATCGATATTTCCCCTTTTGCATTGTTGGAAGCCCTTCCTGATGCAGTTTATCTCATTGACACAGAAGGCGTTATCCTCAATACCAATACCCTGTTTGCCGCACAGTTCGGCAAAGAGCCGGAGGAGTGCATCGGTCTCAATGTCTATGATTTGATCGCCACTGTACTGCAACTGCCGGAACTTGCAGCTTCCCACAAAGAGAAGAGCAAGGAGGTTCTTCATAGCGGAAAACGAATCTTTTTTATAGATGAACTTGATGTCAGAAAGGTCACGATCACTCCGATAGCGCTACCGGAAGGTGAGCGTATCCGACTGCTCGTCACCATTCAGGATATTTCTGATCAAAAACCTATTAAAAAGGAATCGAAGCAAGCATGTGCACTTAAGAACGCGGTTCTGGAATCGATTCCTGGCGCCACGTTTATTATTGATTCCAATTGGCACTTGAAAAGGTGGAATCAGTACACCCGTGATTTCATGTTCGGCAAAACGGATGATGAGATGCAAGGCATAGATCCATTTGAGTTTTTTACTCCGGACGACAGTGCTGCACTCAGGGAAAAATTCCGGAACATTCTGCATACCGGGGTTGACGATGGTTGTGAAGTTAGATTTTTTTATCTGGGAGGAACACATTGTTTATGGCTGTTGATCCGTGCCAAACGGGTATTCATTGACGATCAATGGTATGTACTGGTCATCGGTATCAATATCACCGAACGCAAACGAATGGAGAGTGAGCTCACCAAGAACCAGGCAAGGTTCAGAAAGGCCCTTGAAGCCGCTCGTGCTGGCGTTTGGGAACGGGAGCTGGAAACCAACAACGTTTTCTGGTCGGATACCATGTGGCCTCTTTTCGGACTGAATCGAAGTAGTCAACAACCCTCTTTTGAACTCTGGTCATCACTTGTTCATCCAGATGACCGTGAAAAAGTAATTAAAGATGCCGCAGAAGCAACCAGCAAGGGGACCGATCTTGATATCGAATATCGAGTCTGCCACCCAGACGGCTCTGTTCACTGGCTTATGTCCAGCGGCAAACCCTTACATTACAAAGATGGTCGTGCAACCCATTACATTGGAACCATTTTTGACATAAGCAATCAGAAAATCAAAGAAATAGAGCTGAATGAGAGTAAAATAAGATACGGTCATGCATTGAATGCTTCGCATGCTGGCATCTGGGAGTGGAATGCAAAAACCGATGAACTGAGCTGGTCGGAACAGGTATGGAGGTTGTATGGATTGAATGAGAGGAGTGTAGCATTGAACAATCAGCTCTGTGTTGATACCATTCATCCCGATGACCGGGAGATGGCGTCCTGGATCATACGCGACGCCCTGAGCAAGGGGCTCTCAACCTCTCTTGAATATCGCACCTGTCACCCGGACGGATCCGTGCACTGGCTCATCTCCCGATCCATGCCCCTTTACGACGCTGATGGCCAGCTTGATCGTTACATCGGAACCATTATCGATATAACTGAACGCAAAGAAATAGAGATTGCGCTCGCCAAGAGCAAGAAAAAGTTACGCATGGCACTGGAAGCATCACTTTCCGGAGTCTGGGAATGGGATTTGACAACCAACAAAAACAGTTGCTCGGAGGAGATCTGGACGTTGTTCGGACTGAAACGGAGCGATGAAAATATAACGTTTGATTTTTGGGCAAATACCGTTCATCCCGATGACCGGCAATCGACTATCAAAAGTATTACCGCTTCTGTACAACACAAAGCCGATCTGAACATCCAGTATCGCGTCGTTTATCCGGACGGTTCCATTCACTGGCTCATGGCCCGAGGGAAACCCCAGATAAATGAAAAGGGCAATACGACCCATTACCTCGGAACGATTATCGATATCACCAATCAAAAAAACACAGAATGTGAGCTCACGGAAAACAAAAAGAGGCTTACTTTTGCTCTGGAAGCGACGAACACTGGCGTCTGGGAATGGAACGTCAACACCGACAATGTTATCTGGACGGATAACGTATGGAAATTATACGGACTGGAACAAAACAGCCAGTCGCACACTCACAAGCTCTGTGAAAGCAATATTTATCCTGACGACCGTGATTTGACATTTGAGAAAGTCATGGCGGCAGCAAGCAAAGAGCTCAAGATAAATATTGAATATCGCGTCAAACACCCGGACGGCTCCATCCACTGGCTGATGTGTCGTGGTGTACCCACCTATACAGCTGCCGGGCAGTTAACTTGTTACACCGGAACCGTTACTGATGTTACGAGCAGCAAGGAGGTGCTGAACAATATCCTCGATGGCAAGATAAAGCTGAAACAGGCATTGAAGGCTGCGCGTGCCGGTATCTGGGAGTGGAACCCGACCACTGGAGAGAACTCCTGGTCGGATGAGACTTGGCTGTTGTACGGGCTTGAAAAGGGCAACTTGATACCATCCTTTGAACTCTGGGCTAGTATTATTCATCCTGATGACAGGAAGATGGCAATCCAGACCGTTTCAAAGTCCGCCGACAACAAAGCCGAGCTTTATGTAGAATATCGTATCTCTCATCTTAACGGCTCCACTCACTGGCTCCTGTCCCGAGGCCAACCCTTGTTTGACATTGATGGAAACGTTGAACGCTATATCGGTACCATTATCGATATAACCGAAAGAAAAGAGATAGAAGAAGAGCGTAGAAGAAGTCAGGAACGGCTAAATTTCATTCTTAAAAACAGTCATATCGGAGTCTGGGACATGGATCTGCGAAATGGTACCACAGCCCGGACGCTTGAGCATGCCCATATTTTCGGCTACGAAACCATTCCGCCGGTATGGTCACTGGTGATGTTCTTCGATCACATTATTCCGGAAGATCGTACCGGAATAGAGGATCTTGTCAGACGCGCAATAGAAAAAAAGGAGAGCTATGCTTTCGAGTGCCGAATTCACTCTGCAAAGGGTGAGTTGCGCTGGATTCGGGTTACCGGTGCATTCATGTTTGACAAACAGAGTAACTCAAGTCATATTTTAGGCATTGTACAGGATATTACCGATAAAAAACTGGTTCAGAATGCACTCAGGGAAAGTGAACTCAAATTCAGAACTATCTTTGATCACTCCCCTGTTGCTATTGGTATCAGCGGTCTTCATGATGGTAAAATACTCGATATCAACGATTCGTGGCAGCAAATCTTCGGATATACAAAAGAAGAGGTTATCGGACAAACTTTAAAAGATCTACGCCTTTATATTCAAAACGAAGATTATGAAAATTATGTCACCACGCTCAATGAACATGGGAAAATTGTAAACAAACCCTTCCTGTTCCGGAAAAAAAACGGAGAACCGATTCATGTGCTGTATTTTGGAGAGTATATTACTCTGAAAGGCAAAGAGTGTATTCTGGTGATGATGTCGGATATCACGTTGCAGGAGTTCCAGCAGGTCAGCATAGCACGGTTGGAGCAGATTGTCACTGATCGCACCAGACAGCTTAGTGAAAAGGTCGAACATCTGCGTCGCTTTATCAACATGATCTCTCATGAGTACCGTACTCCTCTGGCCATTATCCGGGGAAACCTTGATCTCATCGATCTGAAAATCAAAAGCGGGAAAAGTGTGAACCAACTTGAAATGAATAAAATAAACCGTGCTATTGCGCGTCTTGTTGACGTTATGGAGGTATCCATTGATGAAAGTCGCATTAATGAGTTCCAGCCGACATTTAATTTAGTCAAATTTCGGATAGCTCCCGTCATTGCGACGCAAATTGAAGCATTTCTTGCCATGTGGTCGGAGCGCACTATACTCTATACAGATCGACTCGATACATCTGAAATAGTTGGCGAACCCTCTCAACTCAAACTGGCGATTTACAATCTTCTGGACAATGCTCGCAAGTACTCCCCTCCGGATTCACCGATTGAATTGGAGAGTCGTATCGAAGATGGCGATGTGGTCATTAAAATACGAAATCAAGGGGGTAGCATCACAGACGATGAAGGCGAAGCGTTTTTCGAAAAATACCGACGCGGCAGCAACTCAATGAATACCGGTGGCGCTGGCATCGGACTCTGGCTCGTCAGAAGTATCATCAGTCATCATAAGGGGCAAGTCACCCTGACTGGGATGCCATCCGGAGTCGAGGCTACTGTGCGCCTTCCTCTGGATGATGAAGCTGAGTGAAGGTGCAGTCAGACTCAATTGCAAACGAGCTGCCGGCGGTAGCTTAACAAGTCTATATTTATGCTATATTAATGTATGATAACAACTTCACATCCTCCCAAGGTCAACGGCAAACGAGTTATTATTGTCGAAGATGATCGTGATTTCCGAGAAAGCATCGTGGAATACTTTGAACTTTCAGGTCTTGATGTTACCGGAGTTGCATCTGCACTGGAGTTCTACAAGAGCATCTCTTCTCAAAAATTTCATTTGGTAATTCTCGATATCGGCCTGCCAGACCAGAACGGCCTTGTGTTGGCTGAATTCATTCGAAATAATACCGATATGCGTATTGTTATGCTCACGGCAAACTCGGCTGTCGAAAGCAGAATCACTGCTTACAAGTCCGGAGCGGATATCTACCTGACCAAACCGGTCGATTTTTCCGAGCTTTCGGCCTCAGTGTACAGTATTCTGGGGCGTCTTGACAGACAACTCTCTGCAGGACTGGAGATGAAAAAAGTAGAACCCACCCTGAAGAAAGAGCAAAAGCATTGGAGACTTATATGCAGTAACTGGACACTTCACTCACCTGCTGGTGATGAGATCAAACTCACGTCAAAAGAGTTTGATCTCATCCAAATCTTGGCGTCGTTTAATAATTCGGTCGTTTTACGTCAAGATATTTTAAAGACGCTTG
>CAIMPI010000051.1 GCA_903843305.1 uncultured Chlorobiaceae bacterium | reverse complement strand
ATTATTGATATCCTTCTGATCGATCTTGCTACTCATCCTTTATTCTCCTTTTGCAAACCGCATTAATGCCATTGAAATATATCGCTTCCGTTTTTCAGCAAGTACGCCAAGCAACGCCTGTTCACGAGCGGAGAGCGAGGCCAGCTCAATAATATTTTTTTGACACTCCAATGAAGGCAATACAACCTCCAGATCTTCAAGTACCTCCTTGCTGATCATCTTCTGGGCAGTCCCAATTGCCCGGCTTGTCAAAAACACCTGCGCTTCCCGCTGACTGAGATACCAGTTCAGATACTCCGGTAAAACCCTGTCAAGTCTTGTAATCCTGATTTTTATCAAAGGAGCAGCGACAACAGCTATTCCCGGATCTTCAAGAAGAATCGCGGCATTGCTCACAAGACCACGCGACCTGAAGACAAGGTCTCCTTTACAAGCAAGGTGGTGGCTCTTGACCATATCCATATCTGTCTTAATCAGCCTATCGCACCCAACAGTATTGTCATCAAGCAGATCCTTCATCTGGATAACCACCACACCACCATCTTTCGACACCTCAAGACGGGACCTGAATGAATACCCCATCTGTACTGTTGCTATTTCTTTTATTTCTACAGTCACGAAACCCTCAATAATTCTCTGAAATGTTATTTCTGTATATTATATTAATTATAAATAATTTCAAAATCATTTTACAATAATACCGTTTCTGCGTTTTCTTTATAAATCCTCAAACGATTTTGCTGTTCGTGACGAGCGGAACACGGGTTGTCAGGTTTTCTTTTCTCAGCGAACGATGAGATGTTTTTACCTGTTTATGATGCAAGGTATTTCAGGTTGTTTGGTTCCGGTTAACATAACAGGTGTTTATGTTTAAAAAACTGTTTATGAACAAGGTGTGGACGGTGTCCGTCCTCTTTGCCATCTCGCTGGCCCTTTATGGTATTGACTTCAGCATTTTCGGCAACTTGAGGGAAATATCAGCCAGCTTTCTCGGCAATCTCGCCTTTCTGCCCATTTACATCATCGTCGTCACGCTCCTCTTCGAAAAGGTGCTCAGAGAAAGAGAGCACCAGTCGGTCATGAGAAAACTGAACATGGTCATCGGAGTCTTTTTCAGTGAATTCGGCAACCGCCTGCTGAAAGAGTTGTCTGCACACGTGGTCGGAAGCGAGGAGCTGAAAAACCGCCTGCGTATAAGCGCATCATGGAAAAAACAGGATTTTGACGCGGCGCTCAAGTATCTGCGCCGAAGCAACGTCAGGATCAGCATCGATAGTGACGCACTCCCCTGCCTGAAGCAGTTCATGGCCGGAAAACGAAGCTTCCTCCTGAGCTTGCTGGAAAACCAGAATCTGCTTGAGCATGAAAATTTTACTGATCTTCTCTGGGCAGCGTTTCATACCATTGAAGAGCTTGGGGCCCGGGAGTCGTTCGATAGTATTCCTCCGAGTGACAAAGAACACATCAATGGAGACATAAAGCGGGTTTTCGGTCATCTCATCCGGGAATGGATCCTCTATATGCAGCATCTCAAGGAGGATTACCCCTATCTTTTCTCTCTGGCGGTTCGTCTCAATCCCATGATCGACTCGCCGGATCCTGTGGTGTATCAGGACTGAGTGCTGAGCGTCGTTGATGACGCTGGCTGGGTTCATCTTCAGAATGTATATTCCGGTAATGAAAACATTGAAGAACGAAGATACTCCGAGATGCTTTCGGGAAGGTGCGGTGATCAATCAGCTTTTTATTACGTTTCAAGGAAAAGTGTCGCAATGACAATGATTGTTTACGCACTGTTCTGAACTATTCGAATACAGTATCACACGGCATCAAAATGATTGGGAGGGTATTATATGGTCGCTTGCATAAACGATCATCTGAGTCGTTACGGCGGTTTGGCCGTCGGACATGAAGATGAGCAAAAACGATACTTCGAGCAGAAAAGGCTTTATGCGCTGCAAATTGAAACTACAGATGCCTGTCATCAGGGTTGCATCTACTGTTATGCGGGTTCTACACCACGGGAGAGTCGAGGGCTCACCTCGGATGAAATCCGCCGTTTGCTGGACGATGCGGCGGCGCTGGAGATTCGGGCCATTGACTGGCTGGGAGGTGACCCGCTCGCCCGGCCTGACTGGTATGAGCTGATGCTGTATGCCCGGTCGCTGGGCATGATCAACAATGTCTGGACCAGTGGGCTGCCTTTAAGAAACAAGCATATTGCTGCTCAGGTCTATGAGGTGACGGAGGGCGGCTTTGTCTCGGTTCACGTTGATTCCATTACTCCGGAAGTCTACGCGAAACTCCATCGGGGGGGGGATCATCACTACATCGATGCCATTGTTGAGGGGGTGACGAATATGCTTGAGCTGGGCAAGCCCGCCGAAAAAATGATCAATTGCATCACCTACACTGCCCGGCAAGGTCCGGAAGATGCCATTCGAACGATGCGCTGGTGGTTTGAAGAGAAAGGCCTCCGCACCTGCCTGACCATGTTCAATCCCGCAGGAATGGGCGCCGAGTGGAGAGCGTTTGAACCGAATCTCGCTGAAGTTCAACAAGTCTATACTGAGCGCGACCGTATCAATTTCGGTGGTGACAACATCACCATTGGCGCTATGGACACTGATAAATACTACTGCGGCACGATGGCAACGGTGACCTTCTCGGGGGACGTGACGCCTTGCTCGGTCATCCGCGAAGGTGTAGGCAATATCCGCTCAACGCCATTTCGGGAAATCATCGCCAACCATATAAACACCCTTGTCCATGGAGATCTGCACGATGTCTGTAACCTGCCCGCCCCATGTAATACCTGCATCAGCAACTCGCATTGCTGGGGATGCCGGGCCAGTGCCTATCATTACAATGGCGACGCGGATGGCCTGGATTCCAAATGCTGGTTGATTCGGGAAAAGCAGTAAGAAGAGTAACTCGGTAATTCAAAAAGGAGATATTACAATGACAGGAAAGAGACTTGATGTCACTATTGGAAACGTTAATGAAGTCTACGATGGCCCTGGTGGTATCCTTTGGGAAATGCTTATGGGCGAACAAATTCATGTCGGCGGTGAACAAGAGACGGAGATTCTGGCGAAAAAAGCCGGAGTCGGCGCGGATAGTCACGTTCTCGATGTATGCAGCGCACTGGGTGGTCCGGCTCGTCATTTGGCTCACACCTATGGCTGCAGCGTCACTGGCCTGGATGCAACCCAACGTATGCACGCAGAAGCCATCTCCCGCACAAAACAGGCAGGGCTGGATGACAAGGTCGAATTCAAACTGGGAAATGCTCTGGACATGCCCTTTCGGGCAAATACGTTCGATGTGGTATGGGGACAGGATGCCTGGTGCTATATCACTGATAAAAAACGGCTCATTGAGGAGTGCGCCCGTGTCTTGAAACCGGGCGGCATCCTTGCGTTTACCGACTGGCTGGAGATCGGCTCAATGGCCAACTATGAATGGCAAGCTCTCTATACGTTTATGGTTTTTCCCTATATGGAGACATTGGATGGTTATGCAAGCTTAGCCGAAACTGCCGGGCTGACGGTTGTCGAGAAGGAAGACCTTTCTCCTGATTTCGCTGGACATATTCAGCTTTACCTTGACAAGGTGCAGAAGGAGTTTCGTCAAGGAATTTTGGACAACTACGGCCAGGAAATGTATGACGAAGTAGTACGCGGCATTACTCTGTGGCGCGACGCATCAGCGGCTGGCAAGGTGGGCAGAGGGCGGATTATCGCCCGCAAATAGTCAAATCAAGCAAAGGTGGCCGGAAGCGTGGTGTGCCTTACACCACTTTTCCATCCTTGATAAATTCGCGAATAATGGCGTTTTCAAGCCATTTCGTATTGAGCGGTTCGTCCGGATTTGCTAACGATTCGACTGCGCAATAATGGACGACATTCAGGATTCCTGCGCCGGAAAGCTCAAAGCGTATGGCTATCTTCTGCCAGTCGATATCTGTCTCAAACTTCATTTGATGAGGCAGTGTCTTGATCCATATTTTATGCCGCTCATCAGCCTTTGGCATTGGAAACTGGATGATCGTTTGAAATCGACGGGCAAAAGCTTCATCAATATTGCTTCGGCGGTTGGAGGCCAGAATGACAAGGCCGTTGTAGCTTTCAATACGCTGCAAGAGATAGGCAACTTCCTGATTGGCATACTTGTCGTGCGCATCATGGATTTCTGTCCGCTTGCCGAAAAGTGCGTCGGCTTCATCAAAGAACAGAATCCAGTTTTTGTTTTCAGCTTTGTCGAAAAGTCTTGAAAGGTTTTTTTCGGTCTCTCCGATGTATTTTGATACGACTCTTGACAAATCGATACGAAAAACATCTTTTCCTGTCTGCTTGCCCAGCAGGCTTGCCGTCAGTGTTTTGCCTGTGCCCGGAGGCCCATAGAACAAGGCGCGGTATCCGGGCTTGATTCTTTTCTTCATCCCCCACTCATGCAGCAGCGTGTCGTTATGGGTAATCCAGTTCTCTATTTCGCGGATCTGCTGCAAGGTGGCTGAAGGGAGCACGAGGTCATCCCACTCCATTTCAGTCTCGATGTATTCAGCCGGAAAGTCCATGCTGAAGCGGGGTTTGCTGACGCTACCGAGAGTAAGCTCTTCAACCACCTCCGGATTGAGAATCAGGCGACCACTCATTGTTGGCTCACCTTCACGAACAGATTCCAGCCAAAGGATGTGCTCTTTCATAAACCAGTGCTCACTGCCGAGGATGCGCTGAACTTCAAGCCGCTTTTCGATATCGTTTCCTGCGAGGATGAACTGCGCAGTTTCGCCCGTGGGCAGGATGCCCCGGTGATTGGTACCTTTGACACCGCCGAATTCGGGGAAGTCTCCGCCTTCGGGGAGGTGTTCGGCGATGATTTGATTGAAGAAAACAGGTTGAATGTGGGGAGCAATAGCCAGCATCAAGAGTACCAATTCTTCAAAACGAGGGTTTCTGCTGACAATAAATTGAGCAAACCAAGAATTTTTGACATGCAAGTTCAGTGCACTCATTTCAAAGCCTTCGGCTTGTCCAAAGTGTATTTGCAAGCATCCGGTTATGATTTCTTTCAGCCAGCCAAAAGCTTGTTCCAAATCTATGGCGTTCTCACTCACTATCATTTAACTCCCATTTATCCAGTTGTATTACAAGAGCAGGTTATCGGTCAAGGTTATGCTTGTTATTTACAAATGCTTTGTTTGATGATAATTTTTGCACAACCAATCAACTCTAAGGCAATAGCTTAAGGAACAGGGATACCTTTTTTCTCCATTTCGAGAGCTTCATTAAACTGGAAAACATGAAATCCATCTTGCTTTAATAGATCAATAGACTCTTGGGAATCTTTTGTATGCTTCCCACTAGTTCCTTGATAAATAGTTTTGTAATAGACTACCCATGTTTTTACTGTTGGGAAATCTCCTTTTAATGCAATCAAGTTCGGCATGCATTTTTTCTTACATGGACTCTGACTAACAAATACTTCTACCTTCAGGGGAAGAGGTTTTTTCTGTTTTATGAGATATGCCAAGCGAACTCGTACAAAACCGATAATCTTATCTTCCGCATGAGCTTCACCTTTGTTCTTGACTGGTTCTCCAAAAAGAACATTGTCAAAAGCAACGCTACCAACAACTGAGCCGTAATCACCATTAGCCAGTTCATTTACAACTCCAACAAATGTCCACGGACTTGCAGATGCCTCAATAGTAAATTGCCCTTCTTTTTTTTGTTTTACTCGAATAGCTTTTAAGCCAGGATGACTTTTGGCAACAGAATCAAGGACGGTGCTGAATCCACTTGCGGACTCGAAATCTCGCCCCTTTCCCTTTAGGTCAACACTAACTTTTGCGATGATCGCTTTCGAGTCATCATCTGACGGCTTATCCTTCTTCCCGAACAGTTTGCCAAAAAGCGTCTTAGCCTTACCAACAATCCAGCCAATCACCGCATTAATAGCTTTATCTACCGTAAGGCGAACTTTCTCAATGATCGCCTTGATTTTATCGGTGATCTTGCCGAGGCCCAGGAAGCCGGCAAGGAAGCTGATGGCGAGCGACAACAATCCCCCCAGAATGCTTTCCACGCGATTCGCGGCGGCGGTTATATTGCCTGCGGCAATAGTGACAATCGAGTCAATAAAGGCGGTGACCACCTGGATAATTTTCGAAATCTTCTCCACGAATACCAATACTGTATCGTAGATCGACATGATTGCAGAGATGAAGCCAGCACCGGGAATGAACATGGCAATCAGCTTGGGGATAGCCTTTTTGACCACTGTGTCGGTTACGAAGCCGATAATCCCGCTGATGACCGTATCCTTGAGGTCGGTGAGTTTCTCCTTGATCAGCTCCCAGGCAGCAGCCGGGCCGCCTTTCACAAGGGCAACAACAATGTCAAAACCGGTTTCGAGACCTTGCATGATCTTCTCGCCATTCGAGCCAAGCACCTTGACGATTTTTCCGCGAATCTGGGCCCAGGTTATACCAAGAATACTGAGAGCAAACTTACCCAGTTCCGCAAGATTAAGTGCTTTAGGAATATAAACGCCGGACAACGAGCCGGTGAGCCAGTCGATGAGCCCGGCTTTGAGGTGTCCGCCGATGTTATCGGCGAAATTCAGGAAGCCCTGCTTGGCGGCCTTCACCAGATTTCCGACGAAAGGCAGCGGATTCTGGAAGATGCTCTTGATCGCCGAGCCGGTTTTTTTGATATAGCCCAGTGCGCCGGGGCTTACGGCATCAAAAATAATTTCCAGAAGGTTCCAGACTGCGGTACCTGCCCAACTGATGAACCGACCGGCGAAACCGCCAAACACGCCGACCAACTTGCCGAAAGCACGTGGAATTAACACAATATCAATGACCTCCAGCGCTTTGAAGGCATTCATGAACAGCGTAGGAAGCTCCTGAACGAATCCCTTAACCGTGCCCAGCGCTTTCTGGAACCAGGCCCATGCCCGTCCAATTGCGTTGGACTTTTTCATGTTCTCCCAGACTTCATCCTGACCGATCAACTTCATAAATGGAGCAATCAGGTTCTCTGCGGTCTGTGGCACCGGTTCGCCGCTGATGGGATCTTTGCCGAGTACGGCACACAGCAAATCATAGCCATTAGGAACGTTAGCTTTTGCAAAGGCGGCGATGGGCTTGAGAATGGCATCCTTGATGAACGTGACGATGCCATCCTTGAGCCCAATGGCAAAGGCTTTAATCTGTGCAATTGGATTGGTTATGATGGCTTTACCACGTTCCCATGCATCGCCTGGACTCAGTAAATCTTTGGCTGAAAGATTTTTGATAAAGCTCTTGATATCTTGCCAGATAGTACTGCCAATGGATTTGATTGTATCAAATTGTGTTGCCGCCCAAGTGCTGACTTTGGAAAACACCCCATGATTATTGAGTGCGTCCGTAATGGCAGAGCCGACAACCGGAATCATCTCAATAGCTCCTTTGAGAATATTACCAGCGCTACGGTCAACACTCGCACCCGTAATAGGGTTTAAGCCTATAACCACGGTCAGCATGGTAAAGCCAGGAATAAGACGTGCTTTATCGGCAATGTATTCAGCGGGATCAAGCCCCCAGTCATCACGTTGAATAGGTGGTGGTGTAGTAGTGGTGCTTATCTGAGGACTGCGCTGTACAGCATGCCCCTGCTGAATGGTATGGGTCAGTTCGTGGGCCAGCAGTTGCCTGCCCTCACTGCTGCCGGGCTGGTACTGGTCGCGGGAGAAAAAGATATTGTTTTGATGGGTGAAGGCCCGGGCACTTAACTGGTTGCTGAGCCCTGCAGCTTTCGGGTCGCTATGGACGCGCACGTTGCTGAAATCGGCATTGAAGCGAGGTTCCATGTAGCCGCGAACATCGCTGGAAAGCGGCTGGCCACTGCCACTACTGCTTTGGATAGCCGACTGCAGGTTTGCATTGACTGATGGAGCACCATCACTGCCCTTGCGTTGAAGTTTTTCTTCACTTGCCGGGGCTTTCTGCAGTTTCTCCTCTTCTTTCTTTTGAACTTTTTCTTCAGCTTTTTGAAGCTTGTCATCCTCCTTTTTCTGCGCTTTTTCCTCCGATGCTGCGGCTTTCTGAATTTTATCTTCTTCTTTTTTCTGAAGCTTTTCGTCAGGTGCACGCTGCAATTTTTCCTCTTTTGCTGGTGACGGCGATTCTGGCGAAGGCATTCGCATCACCTTATCAGCCATCCTGTCCGCTTCCTGCTCAAGCTTGTCGCCGGGCTTGCTGACAGCCATTTTCATCTGTACGGCAGGTGCAAAAAAATCACCACCTCCAGCTTTTGCAAAAAAAGGGCGACTGGCCGCTTTCGCTGCGGGCGTCGAGGTCGTTGTCGATGATTTTTCTGCGCTTGTTTTCATTCGTATGGCATTATGACATCAAACAACAAGACTATACCCACTCAACCCTGAGCATTTGTGACATCCACGGCAGCTTGATCATTGAAATCCCCCAGGGAAGCTGCTCTAAAAGAAGGTCGTAGCTTTTCGATTCGACCTGGAGTAACCACTCGCCATCACTCTTTTGGGAGAGTTTTCCTGAACGTTTGAGGAATGTCTCTCTCAGACCTTCAATCCCTGTGTTTTGCAAGATTTCCCAGTGACGGATAACTGCTGAAAGCAAGGCTTCAGCTTCTTGCTGCTCTTCGACTGAAAGGATTATATCCGATTCCACCACAGTATCAAGTGAAATATTACACAGAATTTTTGAAAGAACTAACTCATATTCCGGTGCAATGCACTCTCCGGTAGCCAGAAAAAACAACAGGTATAGAGCCTTGTTTGGTTGGAGAAGTGTTTCGTCATCAGCAATACCCAAAGCTCTGAATAATTGGGGCAGAAATGGATGTAAAAGAACCAATCCGGCAAGACCGATATAGATACCCGCTTTTGCGTCGGGATGTTCGACAGGAGATTGGGAATCTGAATCATCCGTCATCTGAACATTCTGCTCTACCAGCAATGAAGCAGACAATTTATTGGTAGACGTATCTGTTTTTTTTTCATCGAACAGAACAGACTTGATCTGCTTTGCTAATGAAGAATTACGAAATACTGAATCACTCAAGGCTGATCTGATTTTCGTGAGAATCGTCTGTTCTGCTAAAGGGCTCCCAGACGCAAGAGACGCAAACGCATGTTCCCATAGCAGTGGTTGAAGCTGTTTGGCATCAAGAGATAAAAACTCGGAACTGCGGAACAGTTGTAATATTCCCTCCAACACTTTTTTATCTTCGGCTGAAATCAGCTCTAATAAGGTTTCCAGGAAAACAGGAGTAAACTGATGAACCAGCCGTTTTCGTGCCGTAGCGGAAGTTAACGTATCAACAACCTCTCGTCTGATGAGTTCAGGAGTGCTTCCAAACCTCTTCGGTTCTTTCAAAAACTTATACACAGATTCTTCAAAGTTTGAACCGGAAGGAAGATGAAACGACCAGGGCAGAGTACCTTTTTTCAGAAAAAAGATAAACGCATTGCTTATAGATTCCCCTTCCGTCTTAAAGGTGACCGTGTCAGTCTCCCTGGAATGCAATGGAGATGTTGACACTGATAATTCCTGCAGCGATTTTTCAAGCGCATGAATTATTCTCTCCGACAGGTTAGACTCCAGACGGTCGAGCTGGAGAGTTCCGGCATCTATGTCGAGCCGTTCAAGAGTAAGATAATCCTTTATTGGCACATACTGATTTAAAGCTTTTTCAAGTGCTGGCATAATAAAGTGATCATACAAGTCGGATGCACTGCGTTGCAAATTCATCCCGTCTGATTCTGTTCCGTTGAATTCAACATCAACGAACAGTCTTTGGATCTTGTGAACCTGGGATTTCATAAAAAAAATTTGCAGAATATTCGGTTGTTGGTTAAATTTAACCACTGAGTTGGAGCCGCATGGTTCCTTTAGGGAAGGCCGCAAGGCTTTCCTAAAAAAAACTCCTGAACAATCGTAGCACACTGTTACGCTTGAACAGGAGTTCTCCTTTTTATGTTCTCCTTGTCAATACCAATCCTTTCTGCGCATCCTTTTTCCCTTTAATAATCCTTACTGGATAACCTGTAGAGATTTTTATCATTTCGGCGGTGATCTCCTGAGCACTTTCAACAAGCAGGTCAATTGCGCTGGACCCTGTTTTTCCGGTTACTTTTTTCCGAAGCTCAAGGAAGATCGGCCAGGTGATATCTGCTCCCATACTTTTTAGATTGTCAACATCATTTCTCGAAACCCAACTGCCATTTGCCCAGCTTCCTGTTATAACAACTTTTGCATTCTGGTCAATTTTATAAATGGTATCGATTATCTCACCAAGTACGGATTCATAAATCGGTAGCTGTGTGGCTGATACATATTTTTTTGACCGGTTCAGTGTCACCTGCTCCCATTCAATCGCCTCTTTTGCTGTTGGGCCTGAAACTGGAGTCAAGGAAACAGGTTCAAAATTTTGATGCAGCCATTGATATTCTTGTGCATTATAACTGTCAGCACTTATCCGTGATGGCAAACCTTGCCCTGATTTTGGTACCATGGCTTCCCATGAATTATACTGCCACCTGTAAACCATATCGTTGTCATAGGCATAACGAATCTGGTTCCCTTGTATTCCGCCTAATTCAATCCGGAATTTTTGGCCTTCTATAAAACGGATAAGTAGTTTGTTGGTACCAGCCACTGTATCAAAAACAAGGCCGAGAGGAAACTGCTCATTCAGTTTGCGGGCAACAGCAGAAAGTTTGTAATTGCTGAGACTAACATCTCCTTTTATCGGAATAATAATATCGACAGGAGTATCTCCCTGTAAGAGAGATTGTCCCTGAATTTTATAGGTGTAAATCCTGACGATATAATTCTCTTTCAGAAGACCCCGTTCTTGTTCATGTGCAGCAGGAGCTTTTGGCGTCTTCTCTGGCCGATAATCACGTAAGCATAGGTAATTCAAATGCTTGACGGAATCGATCCATTCGTATTCATTTTCATTGGCGATAATGCCAGAGATGGTCGCAGGCTGTGTTTTTGGTAAAACAAACTGTACTGCTTCGACATCGGAAGAGATCAGGTATGGTAGATAAAAATCTGCAATAACGACCCCGTCTTCAAGTTCATTAACCGCGCTTGCAATGATCCTCGTTGCCACATCCTTGCCTCTGACAAGAATTTTTCCGGTATTAAGACTCTCTATCTGGCTGTTCAGAGAATCAAGCACGAGATTGATGTCAGGGTTAGACGACATTGTTTGATCGGTACTGATTCGCCCGATGGCATCAGCTAATGTCCGGTTATCTGCAACAGAGAAGGCCTTGGTATAGTTGGACAACAATACCGCATTTGCAGTGTTGATAAGTAATTTTGGTGCCGGATCCTGATGATAGACAATAATGAAAGTGCCTCCCATTGGCACGCCAGCCTTATGTTGTATGCCTGGATGATTTTGTAAAAAATTGCCGAGAAACTGCTTTTTCTTCAATTCCAGTATGCGACGAACATACTCGTTATAGATCGATGTAATTGAATCAAATTTGCTGGAAAAAAGCACATCATTAAAATGGCCGATCTCATTTCCCTGAGAGGAAAAGAACTTGAGTTCTGCCGATAATGTGTTGAGCATGGCAGAACAGAAATATCGCATGAGGCTCAGCAGATCCTGGTATTTGTTCTCAAAATCGGCATAGGCCAGAGCATCAAGCGTTTCCGGCAGAGTTTCTGCAAGCTTGGTGTAATAATAGATTGAAACCACATAAACATAATGCGTTTCCGGCAGACTGGTTGTGCCGTTCAACAGAGCACGGCAAATCCTTGCAAGGGTAACGGCATTACTATTATTCTGGTTTATGTTAATGTAAGGACGGGCCTGAAAAAGCGTCCAGTACTTCTCGTACCAGGCACCCACACTGTTTTCCTGAACAAGGTAACTTGGTGCATGGGTTTTCAGTAATGAGTGTTGTGGTTTGCCTCCCGGTAAATGCACACTATCATCTGTCAGGGGAAGATCGTAAAGATACCTCACACCCTCGGTCAAGGTCGCCAGCACCTCTTCTCGCAAAGAATCATACAAGGCCTCAAGATCCTGAAAACGGACAGATTCTTTGCTTAAATCGATAGTCTGGGTATCATCGAATGCCCCTGTGCGCAAGGCAATGATTTCAACTGGAAGTCGATATTGTGTCTTGAGCGACAACAGGGTTTTCAAAACACGCTGGTAGTTTTTACCTAAATGACCTTCGATACGCAGAAAATTATGAAACTCCAGATCGTAACGCAGCGGGTTGCTGACAAAATCAGGCGCAACTGGCTTGAAATCGCTGTAACGATAGCTCAAATTCTGGTTTGCCCGGTTTCTCCTTGTCTTTTCGTTGTTCCAGAGCTGGTATAAAGGCGGTGTACCGTTATGCTGGTAATAATAGGGAATAGCCTTGCCCGAGAGAGGCTTGTCGCCAAAAACAGTGGGTGTTATGCTGATTTGAGGATCAACGTTTAAAGCTTTATATGACCTGCTGTTTAGTTGAGGCAATAACCCTGGCGTATGGGTGAAACAGTGGGTCATTTCAACGAGACGCCTGAAGAGCTGCAGCACTTCCTTTGAGCGCCCGGAACACGCATCGACAGCAGGTGAAACCAGATAATTCTGCCGATAACTGCCTGGATGAGTAGCCTTTTCCGGGTGCAGCAATCCCAGCATCAAGTGGCGCGGAAACAGACCGGCAGAGGGAGAGCATGCACAGAGCAACTCAACACCTTTCCAGCGAAATTCATCATAAGCACGCAACAAATCATCAAAAAAGTCATAATAATACTGCAAAAAAGTAACTTGATCGGTTGCTGTCGGGCTTTGGTCGAGAAAAGAGAACGTTTTTTTGAACACACCAAATGGATCGTTCCCATAACTATCTTGCAGAAGGGGCTTAAATGCCTGGTATGCTGCACTTAAAGCATTTGCGGTAGAACGAGCCAGTTCATTGGTGTTAAAGATGTTCAGGAAAGCGGCAAAAATGTCGTTAGAGGTTGCAGGGCTGGTGTTTACGACGTTGAAACGTGGTAGAGGTATGTCCGGCAGTTTTAGCTTTTCCAATAACGCGGATTCAAGATCGCTTGAGGTCAGGCCGCTATCAAGAGTGTTTGCTGCTTTAATGATCTTTTCAAGGTCGTCAACCCCTATCAGCAATGGTTTAAGGCTGGCGGTCACTTCAGAACCCTTGTCGTCGCAATTTTGGGGACTGCAGTTGCGGAGTGAAGATTTTTTCAGCTCCAGAAAAAGCAACACGGCCTTGTCATCCAGGAAGCTGTTATTACTATCGCTTCCCAATGCGACAGTCCCCGGCTCCCCTGCCGGGAATAATTCCCACAAAGGATACTGAATCCTGGTCTCAGGGTTCCTGAACTCCGGGTAATCCAATTCATCGGGAAGCAGATAATCAGATTTGAAGGAGACAAGAGTCATACCCTCTTCGGGCACTACAACAAGGTAACCTTGTGAAGTAATGCCACAGCCTTTCGACACATGAATCGTTGTGTTACCATCTGCAACATTAGTAGTGAGTTCCAGACCACAGACAATGCCTATACCAATAAGATTGGCTCGCGTAAGGCGCTCCTGTTCATCCAGATAGTCGAAAATCTCATTCAGATGCCTGCTGGTGAGCACCTGGTTGGCAACAAAAACCGGATAACTATTTTGAATGGGTTCCATGGTACAGTTGTTTGACCGTTATCATTTACTTTCTGATGATGAACTCAACGGATCGTTTCCAAGGGCTGTGTTGTCTAAACGAACCGGGTTACTATCACTGCCTTCATCACAATCATGCAGAGTTGCAACGGGATAGGTATTGTGCAGTTCGCCGAGTCTATTCACGACATTCCAGAGCAGGAATGAAACTTTTTTATAGTTGTTATAACGATCTTTAAGGAAGTGGAGAATGTCGTTATCTGTTCCATTCCGGAATATCATTCCATTGCACAAGCTGATGGCAGAAGGATCGAAGTCGGTATCGGGTAAATTTCCGTTTTTTACGTTGCTTTCCATCCAGTGATAAAACTCCATCCCGCATTTTGTCAAAATCTCAGTAGCACATTTACAGATATCTTCCTTTTCTGCAAGTGACAGCAGATTAGCGTTGAGCATGACCTTAATGCGCTCATACAGGCGCTCCTCTATCCAGTCAACTCTGGAATTAACCGTGAGCCACTCATACCATGTTTCTTCAAAACGGTCAAACTGGCCGTCATCATTGCCTACCCAGCAGGTTTTGCCAAGCAGGTGCGACGGTGTTTCCTCACTGATGGTACGTTCAGCAAACCCACGCATCTCCAGATTGTCGGTATAGAGAGCCGTCCAGCCGGGCATGACGAATGTAAGCCTGAAGGAATAGGAGTCTTCATCCCCACAGGTCATACAGCCACCTTCGCTGCAGGGTTTATAGAGCGCATCTCCAGGAAATTTCGGGCGTAGAAGGAGATGTTCAACAACAATCAGGCGTTCATTTGCACTCCATGCCTGTAATTCTTTCTGTACCTCTTCTGCTGCGGAGTGCATGCTGAACAATGATGGATGCAATGCATGTACTTTACTTGTTTTATCGTTGAAAACAAGCTGGAAAAGACCTGTTTTTTGTTTGTGAACGATGTCGTAGTATTGCGATTGATGCATCCGGACAAGCAGTTCATGGAAAGCTTTTGTTTCAGCCTCACCCGCCGAGGAGACAGGAAGAGTGATTTTTCCTTTCAGCCATATTTTGTTGTTTCTGTCCTTTAACTCAAACGGCACGGTATACCCCGGACCATAAGCCGGATGAGTACCAGTGAAGAAAAAAGTCAGATCAGGATAACCAAGCAGGAGACTGACACGTTTTTTGATGCTTGGCTGGTTGTTCTGTAAATATGAGCCGGAAGTGTAATCATAAGCTTTAGCCCTGTTGTGGCTGATCAGCGGATAGGCTTTAAGGAAAGCAATCTTGTCGTCCATTAAACGCTCAAGAGCTACCTGCTTACCATAGACATTGTTCAGCAAGAGTGCATAGTCGCTGAAGAGTTCACCGAAACGGGCCAGAAGATGATCAAGAAACCGGTTCCTGCGCTGAAGAAATTCGGAACGAGTTTCTGAAATTTGTTCAAGGGCTTCACTTCCATATTTGCCGTTTTTGATCTCATCAAATCCTTTAATCACCTCCTCGCTGAACACTTTGACGAAATAGGTCTGCCTGATGTCAGGGTCGAGCGAAAAGAGATCTGCGGTATGGGCCAGTTGAGCCAGGGCATTACCGACCATCTGCTCAAATACCATCAGATAGGCTTTCATCTGTTTCGCCTGAGCTATACGGAGTTCTGATGCTTGAGAAGGAACTCCTTCGGTACCGGTACCATAAACAAGGGGCAGACTGTATTGTACGGGATAATAATCCTTGCTGTCTCTGAAAGTACCTGCCGGAATACTCAACTCCATATCGACATTGTTCAGCTTCGGACGTTCAGCCTCACCACGCAACTGATTCAGGGTATCTGAAACCTCATCCATCCTCGGCAAAAATGGAAGTCCGTTTTTATAAAACAGAAAACGTGAAGCATTCTTGTACAACCTCGGCTGGCACTGTTCGTTGACTAACAATAGCCATGATGCACTGGTTTTGCTCGGATCAAAATCTGCATCACCCTTGACCGCATTTCCTTCAGCATCATATTTGGTCAGCAGCAACCGGTTGACCGCGATCACCCCTTCAATCTCCATCAAGTTGTTGATAATGTCTGAAACTCGCAATTCACTCTTGAGTGAGGCCTTCTCCAGATCATCGGTCCTGATAAAACCGCAGTTGAGTTCAGGCCCATTGAATATCTCTTCGACAGGCTCTCCGGTATTTTGTAATTCCTGCGAAGTATAGAAGCGGATCGGAGGATTGAAATACTGTTCTATTTCAAACCAGATTTTCGCCTGTACCCATTCGATGTCGGCATCTGCCTTCAGTTCAACATCAGCACAAACGGCGACCTCTTCTATACCTATGACGGTTACCGAAGAATAGTCCTCATCCAGATTACGATGCAAGAGCAACTCGGCTTTTGCGCTCAGCACAGCATCCCGTGCGGCAATGGCCTTCCTTCGGTAACGCTGAATAAAGCCTCCTGCACGCTTGTCCTCCAGTATTGTTTTTAACTTTTCGACGGTCATCGCATTTTTTCCTGCAGTATCACCAAAAAAACGCAGTGTCGAATTATTTATGCGAATGGTCAGGCTGCTTTGAGAGCTGTCAGAAGGAACAGGGGTAAAGGTTATGGTAAAATCGAGATAGAACACGGTCCGCCAATGATTGCGAAGATAGTTATTGCGGCCCTCAGGATCGAGTGTCGGATCGGTTAGCAGATCATAGGTTTTCGTTGCGCCAAGCCTTGAAAGCGTCACCGTAAACATGTCGGTGTCAGCAGTATTTGCAAACGCTTCATCACTGTCAAGAAAAAGCGTCCACCATTGACCGTCGACAAGATTAATATCAGGGAAACGCAGTTCCATCATGGTCGAGTGTGCACCATCGGTATCATGAAAAATGGATGTATACTCAATTTTGCGATCATTCAGGTCACCCAGTTCATGGTCGGCTTCGAGTTCTACTCTCACATCATACAGTCCCTGTGGAGCGACCTTATTTATTGTAGACTGGGACAAATCGCCGGGATTTTGGTAAGAGAACTGTGATTGGCCTTTTTCACACCATGCATAATAGCTCGATTCACATGCGCAGTCCTTGCAGAAAACCCAGGCATTACGGATTATTGGAAGATCGATAAGCACACGGCGAAAATCATCGGTCGTAACGGGATTGATCGTCAAAATCTCCCTTGCAGTAAAAAACGCCTGGTTTGGATAAGGCCGGGAAGAATCCGAAGAAGCTGTTTCCGGTGAAAGAATATCCTTGATATCCCAACCGATACGATATGCCAGATCGGTAATTGCATAACAAAGTGCCTCCAGCGTTGTAATGCCGGGATCGTGCGTATTATAATCTGTCCACAGCAAGCTTGCCATCTGTTCGATAAAGCCGATGCCATCCCTGCGCAATCTGTAGAAATCTTCCGCTGGCTCAAGGACGGGATGTTTCGCTATGGTTTTTTGACTCTGGCTCATGCTTCACACAGACAAGTTTTACCGGATGCATTTTCCGGCGTAGAGGTAATGAGCGTAATCTCGTGTTTTATCGCCGGGGCTGAAACCAGAACAGATACAGCCCTCGAACCTTTCACCTCACTAAGGTGATCCGAACTTGGTGGTTCCCCATTGATATCCTGAAACAACTGAACATCAGTCACATAATCAACATAAGGCTGCTCCTCAATAAAATTGATCAGCACTGATTTGTAGATTTTTCCACCAAATGATAGTCGGCCACCTCCGGCAAATGCCCATGGCGACAGAAATCGGGTAATCGCCTGCTGCAACATGTTCACGTAATAGGTTTCATCGAAACCGTCATACAGGCGTAGCTTGAAACTGACACGCACTTCTTCGAACTGAGGGTTTTTAACATGCAGCACTGCAAAACAGCCAAGACGTTTTTTTACAAACGCATCGATCTCTTGCAACAAACCAAGACTGGTATAGGGTCTGAGCGGATCTCGCAGATTATGGAACTGTAAGTTTGGAATGGTGATAATGGTGACATGACCCGGCGCTAATTCCTTGTATATGCCAGCGCCGCTTTCGCTGGGTTCGTAGCAGGTATGGTTAAGGCACTTCACTTTATAAATTTGCGGAAAAGCCTCAAGGATCAAACGTTCGTAATCCCACAACGTAACTGCGCGATCCTTGTGGCGCAGGCGTTCACTGATGCGCGTATTAAACGCTTCGGTTTGCTCCACACCACACCCGCCAAACGAAGCAAATGGTTGACTGACAGCTTTTATTTCTGCATCGGGTTGAGCAAGCTTAGTGATTGTTCCCGCCTGCAGCGGCGTCGCTGTAAAGGTCGGGGAATTCACATGATCAACAAAACTGGCTTTCAATGCCTGAGCCTGAAGTAACCGCAGTTTGCAGACGGCGTCACTTTTTTCATACACTGCGGCACGAATCCAGAAGAGTCCAGTCGGCAAAATTGTGTTATTGGCGGTTGCCTTCTCTGAAACCGCCAGGGTTATTATGCCGGAATTCAGGAGTTCGTCGGTGCCATCCTGCACCTCGTTTTTCTCAAATCCTATCCATTCATTATTACTAAGATAACTCCAATGAATATGAGGCTTTGGCTTCAAAGCAAGAGGATTTGCTGTTCCATCTTCCACCTGAAACAAGAGTGAAAGATTTTGCGGGAGCTGCAATCCGTTAACGCCAATATAAAATTCAGCCTCGCTTTTCATGATGGTATTATCACGCAGAAAACTGAATTGAGGCAACAACGTGGTTTTCTTGGAAGAACGTAAAAAAGGATGCTGCTCGGCTTGCCCGAATGGAGCAAGATGGAAAAAACGGCCTGTGCGGTTCTGATAAGCATCCTGGGAGGAAGAATTGAGTTGTATAGTCGTTTTAGCAACGTAGTCGAGTGTCAGTGAAGCAATAGCAGGAGCAACAGGGGGGCTTCCAGGTTTATCAGTCTCTGCCTTGCTGATCAGATATTTTATCAGGTCAGCCTGGTATTCGGCATACCCGAACCCGGCAGTCAGCATCAATCTGAAAAATCCCCGGCGAGAACTGGTCAAAAAATATTCATTGGGTGTAAAGTCAGGCAGGTCGAGCAATGAATACTCGACATTTTCGGATAAGTCGATAAGGGGTTCCGCCTGGGAGAGGGCTGAACTGTAGCTTGAGGGTGCCCACGTTCCCTGGCCAAGGAATTCAACAACAATGGAAGGTGTTTTTTTATAAGGAACTGGTTTGATCTGCCAGATAATATCTGCGCTGAAAGCTTCCGGTTGTTTTTGAAAAACCTCTTTCGAGCCGATAATCAACGCATTTCCTTGTACGGGAGACGCTCCAAACGGCTGGAATGGCTTGCTGGCATCTACAGGGCCGAAATCGTTGGAAATAGCAATAGATTTGAGCCCTTTGACATCAACTTTAAGATCAATGGACTGGATAACTACCTCCTGGAGTAGAGGATAGATAAAATTTGAATTATCCAGATACCGCAGCTTGACAACTAAAACCGGCAGCTCGGTATCAAAAACATATCCATGTACCTTGCTTGAGTAAGGAGTTATGGCAGGGGCATTCCCGTTAAGTGTTATTTGAACCTGTAATTGCTGGTCGGTAATGGCTCGAAAGGTTACCTCTTCTGCTGTAAGCCATCCCTTTTTCGTGGTAAGTGAACACTCTACAGCATTACCGTGCTCTTGGCTGAATCCTGATAAAGGAGAGGCAAGCGTGAATTCAACAGTGATTATCCGCCCCCCCTCTTCCAACAGCAAATAATGTGAAGCAATGGCAAATCCTAACTCAGCTTCAGGCATGTTGATTTTCTGTAGTACTCCCTCATTATAGAGCTTGTTGAAAAATGGATGCCAGGATTGGTCAGTAGTGTTGGCAAGAGGTGACGCATAAATCCGCCCTTTATAAATATTGGGAAGGAATATACGCCTGGATAAAGCCAGAAACCTGCCTTTATAAATACTGTTCGGAATTGCTGTGCCAACCTTTTCATCACCATGTCGATACATGGTTTTCAAGGCCATAACCTTCGCCTGATTTGCAACAAAGTCATTATCATTTGCGAAAAAAGCATCCCGGCCCAAATCATCTTTGCCTGCCTTGAACTCTTCACCTGCTTTACATTCATGGGAAAGTGCATGCTTTGCCAGCTCTAACAGAAGATGCACATGACCCGGTTGAGCAGGTTTTTCGCTGAGGCGAAGAATCTCCCTGTAATAGAAATCAAGATGACGACGGGTCAGCGTATTAGCCTTTGTACGCACGTATTCAAAGAGGCGCAAAAAAGCAAGAAAAAGTGCATAATGGGGTTCATGTTTATCCCATTTTGTAAAGGTATCATCAAGAGCACGCTCAGCCTCGCTGATAATGCGGGCAAATACTTTCAGAAACTGGTCAAAAACAGATTTGAACAGGTTGTGCGTTGTGCAATGATTGATTTGAATAAAGAGCTTCTCCGAAAGATTAGCGGGCTTGTCGCCATACACCGATGCATCTTCCTTAATAAGAGCAACATAGTCATTCCACGCCAGCTCTTCACTCCAGTCGGTGGATAATCCTGCAACAAGAACGGATTCAAAGGTCACAACTGGATTACGCAGGATCATCACTGTTGGTGATGGAACAGTATCGTGGATCAGATAAAGCGCTTTTGCCCCCTTGAAATAAGCAATAAGACGTTTGAATGCTGGTGCTAACTGGTTTTTGACAAGGTTTTGCAGCGTACCTTTCAGGCTGATTTCATCTGGTAGATGCTTTTTAAACTCATCAAGCTGGACAGCCATGGTTCCCAGACTGCTGTAAAGAAAACCAAAAGTATTTTTCAGGCGATCATGATCATACTGATGATCCCGAATGTTCAGATAATCGAACCAGGATTTGATGGCAGCTTTGTAAGCATTGATATCTTCAATGGCCACAAGAGCCAGTTGTGCCGAAACATCGCCGCTGAAAAAAGGCTGCCAATCTCCTGTAAGGATATTGGATGAATCAAAATAGCTCAGCATGGCGGCATAGTCTTGAGCAAACACCATACCATGTGCCGGGCCATGCTCATTGACTGGAACATAAGCTGCATTCAGTGCCGCTGATGGCCTCTGATCCTGGCTTGTACCCTCCCTGACATTGTTATACGGATCCGTAGTGGTCCGGCATTCATTATCTGTGGACATACGTCAACTGTTATCGGGTAATAAATTTACGGTCACAGCAAGATTAACATCCGTAGCTTCAAGCTTGTAATAAGGAAAAACAAGGTTAAAGCGTGAATTGGTGGTTTTGACACGGTAAACGATATTTATCAGCACAACACCCTCAAGTTCCCCGCTTTCATCAAGCTCAACATTTTCGAGTTCGATACGCGACTCATGATAAAGAATGGCAGACTCGACCTTATCGGCCATAAGGGTTTTCATGCGCATATCGAGGCTTTCAAAGAGCAACTCATCAAGGTTACAACCGTATTGAGGCAGCATGACCCGTTCACCCTGTGCAGTACTGAGCAAAAGCTGGAGGCTTGAAACAATATCAGCCTCTCCCTCAAGCATCTCAACACCAGAGGCCGTCCGATTAAATGTGGGGGGAAAAGACCACCCGCGACCGAGAAATGGAAGATCCATCTGTTTCTTATGAGCGTTTTAGTTGTTCCAGAAAAAAAACATAGACCGCCTTTTCCCTGCTGTTACCCTCCAATGAGTACCGTCGGGGCTCCGGGAGGTAACACGGAACCTCCCGCAGCAGTCAGGTCACCGATTCTTGCCGCAGGCATTCCTCCGATCAACACTGTCGCAGAACCTATCAGGATTGCATCAGCGCCACAAGAGTCCCCCATACGCGCCGCAGGAAGTCCTCCGATAAGCACTGTTGGAGCTCCTGGCGGAATAATGGGCACAGGTGCGCCTTGAGTTGCTGAACTGACAATCATATCGCTGACACGTGCCGCTGGAGGCATTTCTTTAATTTTTATCAGTTAATCTGAACGACGCCACCACTGATGGTCGTTGTGGCACTTCCTTTTATTGTTGTGCTGGCGCCTGAAACTTCTGCGCTTCCGGCTCCAGATGCCTTAAAACCCGTCTGCGCTTTTAACTCTATGTTCGAACCTTCGGCGTTCATATCTTTTGAGGCTTTCAGGATGAGATCCTTGGAACTGTCAATTTTTACTCCGCTATCGTCAAGCGTGATTTTATTGCCATTCTGGTCTTCAATAACAATTCCCTTGTCTTCATCTGAAAGCGTCAGTTTGTTGCCGCCGGGAGTTTCGAGAACAATGATTTTTTTTTCATCATCAAAGGTGAATTGCATTTTTTCCCGGCTGACATAGCCTTTCCGATGGTTGCTGTCTTTGGCTGGTTCAGGAGCAGGTTTTGCGCTGCTATGGCACATGCCAAGGATAACGGGATAGCAGGGATCATCACTGAGAAAACCTACAACTACTTCATCACCGATTTCAGGGCGAAAAAACGTACCACGATTTTTACCGGCATCCAGAGTAGCTATACGCGCCCAGATTCCTTCTTCTGAAGCGCTCACCAGGGGAAGTCTCACCTTGATACGCTCTTCACCATCCGGATCATTTTCCAGTACCGTGACAATACCGATTTGCAGGCCACTGACGGCAGGCAGCAAACCTGATGCCGGTAAAGGACGAAAATTGTAGGTTTCAGCAAAAAGTTCAGGATTTAACCCGAACTGCACATCCGTTTCCCAGTTTCCATTATCAACAGTTTGACGAACACCGGAAACATACATTGTACCCTCAAAACGTTCTCCAATACCAGTTACCTCTATAATATTCCCTGGTGAAACACCTGAAAAACCCTGAAAACGCACACGTCCGCGAACTTTCGCAAAACGTTCTTTCATCAGACGGCCATTGGCCCACGCCTGAAGTACAGATTGATCAAGTTTACCGCCATGCTGGATAGCATGGGCATCGCCACCAATAATATTTGCAAGATTCGCTGGTAAAAGGTTCCCACTGTTGGTTATGGAAGGCTCGCTGGCTTCTGCTTCAATCACATTCTGATCCGTCGAATTCCAACTACTCGCTTTAATGCCTTTGCTTTGCGAGCGGGCATCTATTTCAGCGTCAAGTTCAAGAATGGTAGATCCGAAGTTTACCTTCACCACCGCACTTTTACTGCTATCAGGTGAGGCAATGGTTATCTTATCGTCTCCAACAAGGGCAACTTGACCATTAGCTTCAGCGCGGCACAGAAGAAAATCCCAATCTGTGGAATTATACTGAACAACTTCTTTCAGTTTTGGCTTTGTCGCCTCAACATCCTTGTTGAAGCCGTATAACCCGAGAATCTCCTCCATAATATCGCTGTCCAGCTTGTCGATATAATAACGGCTCTTGACTCCGCTGGTCATCTTAAGCGCCTCATGACGACATTCCACGAGAAGCAGGGTTGCTGCTTTGCGTATTTTAATGCTGTGCTTAATGATGATCCCTTTGAATACAGACTCATTCTTTGAACGGTACCCAAGCTGGATTTCAATTTTTTTACCCGGAATAAAAAGATCGCTGTTACTTGCTTCAAACGTTGATTTAGCAGCTTCTCCATCCAGAAGTTGAAGCGTCGCTACAGGAATCCTGTTCAGTTCCCGAGTTACGGAAACGGATAAAACGTGAAATTTACCGGGAATTTCAGCGCCATCGATCAAAACGGCTACCGTGCATACATCCGGAGTTGCAGGTGTCGGAATAGTCGTTTCGTTGCTCACATCACCTTGTTTACTTTTTCAAGAGGAGGAAAAACAATATCTGTTCCCGGTATCAATGATCGAAAATTACTGAGACTGTTGGCGGCAGCCACAGCGAGATAGTATTTCGGATCTCCATAAATCATATAACACATCAGCGGCAACGTATCGCCAGCTTTCACTTTGCGGATATGTGTCAGATCTGCCGATTTTTTATCTTCCTTGGCCGCACGCTTCTGCTCTTCAATACTACTTTTAAAGGTTACCTTGGCGGATGCCCTAATCGGAGTGCCGTCAGGTTTGAATAACTTGTAGGTGAAACTTGCCTCTGTTACCCTTCCTTTAAAAATAAAATTTTTTCCCCAGACCAGTTTGAAATGGCGTGGTTCATGAGCATCACCCTTGTACTCAAGCAATACCTGTCGAAACTTTTTGAGATCATCGGCAACTGAATCACGTGGCTTTCCATCAATAATGCCAGTGTTGTCGAAAAGAAACTCAAAAGCGATTTCCTCCGGCTCGGTGTATTCATACTTGAGCTGCTTGCCGCTACTACCCTGCCCCTGCCCTGACTCGGAAAACTTGAGTTTATAGTTGAGTGTATAGGTTTCGGGATTGATCAGCGCCTCAACATAGTCGTCAGCCTCTTTTTTGCCTCCGCTCTCTGCCTTCTGTGAATCAGCAAAGGCGAGAATGAGCATTTTTTCCAGCTCTCCTTTTTCAGCCATCAGCGCTCCGATTTAATTCGCAGTACCTCAAGAACCTGTTCAACACATTCGGCAATAATATTTTGCCGGTCAAGATCACTCTTGTTGCCCGAACTGACTGTTTGTTGATTCGATGGACTCCCTTCTGTCGCATTCACCGTGACCCGGATGTGCAGCTCTTTAATTTCAACAGGCATTGTTCACTCCTTTACTGAATGGTGAAATAACGATAGGCAAGTTCCATCGTCTCAACCACAATGCCATTGTCTGTTGCATTCAAATCGCTGACAAGCCATTTTTTCGGAATGGCATCAACAATATTCCAGCTTCTTAGTGGCTCGCTTTTTTCGTTCATCAGGTTTACCGTGATCGTTGCAGGTTTGAATATCCGGTTATTGAAAGCATCAAGAAACCACTTTATGACACTGGAATCCAGCAACATTCCCCGCTTCAGTACCAGATCCGCATATTTAGTGCGGACCGGTAGCTTGTGCTCAAAGCGATTTTCACCGCCCTCCTTGTAACTCTCATAGTCGTACTCAACCGACAGGCCCGACACAGACTGAAAACGGACATCATTCTTGTCAGAACTGATATTGAATACCACTTTAAAGTAAAACCCCCAAGGCGGATAATAGTCAACCATAAAACAGAGTGTTTAAACCTTCATCAACTTCAGTCCTTCATGGGCAAGCTCAATACTCTCCACCGCAATTTCATTGGCATCCGATTTCAGATCTGATGCAGTAATTTTGACCGGGAAACAGCGAATGGCCGTCCAGGCCGCAACAGGAGTATGCTTTTCATTGAGCAAACGAATGGTCACATCCCGCCTTTTATCCACACGTTCATTAGCGATCTCCTCCAGCCATGTGTTGAAGTCAAAATCACTTTCGAACTTGCCGCGTTTCAAGGTGATGTTATTGTTTTTGACCATTCCGGGCATGCTGATTTTGTTAAAATCCTTGCTGTCGCTATGCCTGTACTCAATCTTCTCCCTCTCCATGACAAGACCGGTCACTTCGGTAAAACTCAATTTTGCTCCGCCCCAATCAACCTGAAAATGAAACCTGGGTACTGGATATTCTTGTGCCATGATGCGTGATGTTTATGGATTGAATAAAGTAAATGCCTCTTTACCTTCCGTACCTTTCCCCGGAAATCCTACGACTCTGCCATTTTATGTGAGAATCTGAGGATAATAAATTCCGCAGGCCTGACGGCCGCCATCCCAATTTCGACAATTAACCTGCCCTCAAGGATATCGAGCGGTGTCATGGTTTTTCCGAGACCTACAGCCACGTAAAAGGCGTGTTCCGGTTTGATGCCCTGCAGTGCTCCCTGCCTCCAGAGAACAGTGAGGAAATTCTCAATCATACCCTGAATGCGTACCCAGGTATTGGCATCATTCGGCTCAAAAACAAACTGTTCGGTAGTTTTTTTAGTGGACTCTTCCACAAAATTAAAGAAACGCCGGACACTGATGTAGCGCCACTCATTGTCATTACCTGCAAGAGTGCGCGCACCATAAACGAGGGTACCCTTACCGGTGAATCTTCGAATGGCGTTAACAGATTTCCCGCTGTTTGGATCAACATTGAGTGCATCAAGTTCCGACGCTGAGAAGATATCCTTCGGCCCCACAATGCCGCTGATACTCACGTTTGCCGGTGCTTTCCATACCCCTCTTGTACGGTCAACGTAAGCGTAAATCCCTGCTATGGCGCCTGATGGCGGAACCGTTGTACTGGTATTCTGGATTCCTGTGAGAATCGTGTTGTAGAGAGGAAATGAAGCTGCCAACCCCTCGTGTTTTTTGGTTTCCATCTCTCTGGCTACACTCACCACACTACTGAGCCATGCGCTGTTGATTTGATCGAAAAGAGCCTTCAGAAGCGGCAGAACAGCATCCATCCGGTCAGGATTTGTTGTAGCCGTACCCGGAATAACGGCGGAGGCATCTGGAGCAGAGGCACCAAAAATGGCACCCCATGAAGCCGCAGAAGGTGCTGTGCCCGTATTATATTGCGCGGTATAAGCCGAACTGGGAATTTTACTTGCAAGCTCTTTATCGTAACCGATCAACGTCGTGTAAATCCCCTTGAGTGTTGAGGTAATAAGAGCTGTCAAACTCGTTATTAGAGCTGAAGACTCAACTTTACCTGCTCCCGTCCCAACAAGCACATCGACTTTTCTTGCAACTTCAAAAAGATAATTGACGATCGGCATAAATTTGGCGGGTGTTTTACCTCCTAAATAAACACCTTCAAGCGCTGTAAATTGTTCTCTCAAAGTCGATTTCGGGCTAGCCAGTGCTGTTGCCGCAACAGTGATGGTATCAACATCTGTCAGGATCGTTTCATAATCCGCAACCAGTGTCTTGACTGCAGCATTATCCGTCAGGTCAGCCAGATTGAATTTGGTTGCTCCAATGTGAATGAGATCCTTGAAATCGCGATATTTGATATTTTTGGGGAAATTAACTTCCAGCCAGGGAGAGTAGACAGCGCCATATTTCAGATCTTTGATACCTGTACCCGAGCGGAAAGCACTTCCTTTCGGATCATTTTCCTTGACATGAAATAAACCGACACGATCCATCAATCTGCCGCACTGCCCCAATGCAGCATCATAGACTGCGTAAAAGTCACTGTCAGTAGTGAGTAATGAATTATCGGGGAAAAGAAGAATAGTCGGTTCATCTGCTTTTTCCAGCGCTTCAATTGCTTTTCCCGGACCGGTAAAATTGTCAGCATTTTTAACTGCGGCATCATACAAGCCTCCGGAAACAATGTAACAATCACCACCACCATTAGCATAAAACAACCTCAAACTGTCGTACAGGTAAAAAACATTGCCGATAGCTGCTGATAGAAAGTTTTTGTTGTCATCCAGTGTTACGTTACTCACGACCGGAGCCGCGCCTGTTCCGAAATACTGTTCGTATTCAGTCAGAGAACCAATCCGGGTGGGAACATTAAGCAGATCTCCCGGCTTGACACTATCAGCTTTTTGAGTGTAACCGATAAACGCCGGTATCGCCGTCTCAACCCCTGCAATGGAGGGGGGAAACTTTGGGATTTCCTCGACATAAACCCCTGGGGTCTTATACATTGTTGGCATGGTCTATCCCTTTTAATTTTGAAGAAGTGTTATATAAATTTCTCTGAAAAAAGTTGTGTTACCCTTTTGTCATTCATTACAGCCTTCACCATTCCTTCACAAGGTTTCAGCTCCTGGACTGATTCACCCAGTCATTAATCAGATCGAAGAAGAGGGTTTGTGCGTAAACTTCGTATTAACCTCAATGATAAGCGAGCTCTCTTGTGGCACTGTCTTGAACTTCAGATCAAGCATTCGCATCCAGTATATCACAAACGGATACTGCTTGCCTCCAAGGGTTCCCCAAAGATGGTTGACCTCCTCCATTGAAGCAGAATACAGGTCAAAAATCAGTTTGAATGACTCTAAATGATCGAGAGAATTTGTTGGTGAGTTCGTAATTATTGAAGCAGGATCAACATTGTCCTGCGTAAAAACATTCTTGTACTGAAAGAAACGAATCACTCTTGAGAGCAGCGACAACCCGAGAGAGTAGGTTTCATGAGGGGCGGTCACTAAAATCTGAAAATTCAAAAAGAGAGGAGGGTTTTCATATAACGCCTTGAGCGTTACATCATTGCGGACATAATTTGGAAGATTCTTTAAAGCCTTCTCCTCTTTGATATTGACCACCGAAAAGAAGAGATCTGTTCTTGATAGCACGCCACTACCAAAACCATCCGCCAGATTGCCCAATTTCGCCACGGTTTCACTCGACTTATAATCATCGATGAAATGCTTGTTTAACTCGTTTATCACGATCGTCAAGGCGTGCGATATCATGGTTGTCCTTAAGGTTTCATCAAATTTTTAATAAAATCAGACACCTGAAACAACAACACCTGCGTTTGTGCAATTATATCACAGAAACACAGCCGGATAAATAAGTAGACGTAATAGATTAAATTTAACAAAATATTATTGTTAATTCAAAATGACTACATTTTTTTTAATTGCTATTGCGAAATAGTTAAACAGCATGCCTCTTCAATCTGCCGTTCCCATGACACATCGTCACCACGCCGTTCACGGGCTTCGCGGATCAGTCGCAGGTTTCGCGCAGTGGGTTCCGGCTCCCACGGCTCACGAACATTGGCAAGTGCATTGGCAAGTGCTGAACTGGCTTCTTCCCTGTTCTTTGCGAGCACAGCAAGTTCAAGCAAGGTGGCGTAATCCCAATAATCCGGGCTGCCGCCTGCTATGCGCCGTTTGACGGCATAGGTAACGACCGGAAGCAGTTCATTGCGACGGGTATCGGGAGGTTCCTTGATTTCCATGAGTGTTACGGCATTGACACCGGGATAGGCATCGCGCCAGTCAGATTCAAATCCTTTGGTATACGTTGCAATAGCTTTGACCAGCAGACCTTCGGCGAGAATGGTGTTGTTGCCTGACTTGACCGCTGCCTCCCACCGGTCTTTATACACTCGCCCGAGAATACCGTAGGTTTCGCTGCTTGGTCCACGCTTTTGTATCAATTCATTCAGCACCTGTTCAGCCTCATCCCCGCGACCCGCGCGGTTCAGGGCAAGTCCGAGCTGTTCCTGAACGAGTACGGTTGCTTGCAGCGGCGGCGATATTTTTGGCACAAGATCGATCATGGCATTCCATGCCTTGACCGAGCGGTATGAAAGAAAGAGATCGATGACCACAGCGGATTCAGCATCTTCTATCTTGCCTAATGCAGTTTCTATAGCAGCAATCTCTTCTCTGCCGCTTTTCCGTGCCAAAGACAACTGCTTTTTCATGCTTTGGGAATAATCAACGCGGTCACGGAAAACGTCGGTCTTGAGACGCTGAATATCGGGGAACCCTTCCACCATTTGGTAGATCGGACTGTCGGTATTGGCGCAGCGGGATGCTTTGAGTTTCTCTGCGAGCTGGGCCTGGGTATCGATGATGGAGAGAGGACGTCCGTCAGCCCCAAGCTTATAGGGCATGGCTCGCAGGGGGGCAACATCAAAAGGAAGCTGTCCGGCACCTTCGGCAAAGAGCAGCATCGTCGTACAGGGACGAACGGCATGACGCAAGCCAAGCTCATAATAGACATTGGCATTGGCTGTGGTCAGGTCGCACAGGGCATATTCACACAAAATCAACCGTTCGAACATGGGCTTGTGAATAATACCCCCGCTCATTTCCTCGTCGGCACGCAAAGGCTCAAGCCCGGCCTGCAATATTGATGTCTTGATAAGCTCTTCATAGACGGCATCAAAATCGATCAACAATCCTGAGATGGCTGCTTTTTTGCCGAATGGCATCAGCACAAAACAAAGTGGATTTGGCATTGATGGCTCCCCTGTTTTTTGTATTCGTTGTTCTTATAATGAAGTCCTCATTGCCAGCACATCACGATTCCTCATTCCCGCGAAACACATGGTCAAGCTGGTCGAATGCTTTTCTGTCTGCCATGAGATCAGCTACTTTCTTTGCCTGCATGTAGGTTGACTCAACTTCTCTTGGTGCAGGCGATTCGTTGAGGTATGCTCGGTAACGCTCCATTGCGGTGGAACTCTCTCCGAGCATTAAATACACTTCGCCTTCTGTGGCATACCGCCATTTGTCAGGTTCTGCCTGTTGACAATGCTGAAGAACTTTCCTGGCCATTTCGGCAGCCTTTGCTTTTGCTTCGGTACGGCTCTGACTGTATGCCAAGTCCATAAAGGCGATGTTGATGCCATGATAGAACGCTTGTTCATGATCATCAGTGGTTTCAGCAATCCTGTAGGCTTCTGCATATAACTCTCTTGCTCTCCGGGCATCGGCATCCCGCCGTTCGACCAGCCAGCGTCGCTTCAGCCTGCCAGCAAGCACGCCCATGGCGTCCGTGCTGGAATACTTGTGTTTTTCGAGGAGTGAAAGGGCGTCTGAGGAACGTCCGACGCTTTCGAAAGCAAGTGCAAGTTGAACAATGGCGTCCGCATCAAGTTCATCCTGATGTGGTTCAAGCTGTTCGATTGCTTTTTGAAAATGACGCGATTCAACGGCAACAGCAGCTCCGTTCCATAGACCGGAAACACCGGCGTTGCATTGTAACGCTTTACAGAGAAGCTGAACGCTGAGGTGTTTTTCGGAGGAGGGCTTGACGATTTCAAGGTGATTGCCCGGAACAACGGAAAATTCAGCCTGCGGGAACTCTTGCTGAAAAGGAGCAAGCGAAGAAACGGAGGGCACGAATTCGTCACGATCGCCAGCAACAACCAGGAATTTGAAAGGAAGGGGTTTCCCTGATGGGTTGCCGAACTTCTGCAACCAACGCTGCCTGAGGTCGGTAATGAACGGTCCGTTACAGGTCATGTTGCTCACCTGCCGTTTCAACCAGCGAAATGGAGAGGCTTTTCGTAAACCGCCACTGGGTGTTCCAAACAGAATAACATGACTGACCACATTGGCAAGATCGCCGTAATCGACCAGAGCTTTCTGTACAACAAGTCCACCCATGCTGTGTGCCACAAGGGCAATGCTTTTGTACCGGTCGAGAGGCGGGTGTGTACAGCAGGTATGGAGGTAAAGGGCAAGTTTTGTAATGTCCGGATCAGCCTCCCAGAGGCCGGCGAGGAAGTCAATACGGAGTTTGGTGGCATAACTGAGGCAGTAAATATCCCAGTTTGAAAGATAGTGGTTCTTTTTGAGATAGTCGGGAAAGCTTCCCCATGTTTCCGATCCGGAATTGCCTCCGAAACCGTGAATGAAAATAACTGCGGCTTCCTGGGATGTATTCCGGTGCTCGATGAGCTGTGGTTCCTTTTCTGGCATGATGATACGCTCCTTTCAGATGATGAAGAGAAACATAGTAAGTCCTGTATTCCGGTCAGCGTCAAAAGCCTTCTTCAGAATTCACATCGGAGAAAGGGTTAACGCTGACCGGAAGAAGGGTCATGCCTTGAATTCGCCAGTGTCAATCCACTCGTTTTTCAGGATCACCCACCAGTCAACAGCCAATCCTTTCAAAACATAGTCGTAAGGCAACCATGCATAGCCGCCGTCGCCCCAGCCTGTTCCCCAGGAGTTTCTGATAAGCAGGGCACCTTTGGTTTCCGTTGCCTTGGGACTGGTATTCTTGATCTTGATGTTGTCATCATAACCGACAGCAGAAATGGCATGGCCACCTGCAATTTTTTCTCCGGCGGTAGGATAGGGTATTTTGCCGGTTGCAGCCGCCTGTGATATCGAGTTATAAACGGTAAAACCAAACATCGCGGGAATACCTGCCGAGAGATTTGCTTTGATCTGTGTCAGCAGCACCTCTTTCGCCGTCCCCGTCGGATCAAGACGAAAATAACTTATCGCCTGAAAGCTCTGGGCAAAAGCGTAACAGAATGCCGAAGGTTCTTTGTCAAAATCAGCAACAACATAGGGGAAATACTCTTCCGGCGGCACACCAAAAAGGACGAGCGCACCCATGGTTGAGCGAAGAAATGCTCCGGTATCTCCAGTCCAGTTCAAGAGGTTTCTCGTGGTCTTGTAGAGGAAAAGCCGTGATGCATCAGTATGCTTGCCAAATGCTCTCCTTTCAAAATACTCGACAATCCCGACGCCAGCGTGTGCGGTACAAGCACCAATTGATTCCTGATTTTCAATCGGGGAGCACCATGGCCTTAAATCGACAGAGGCGGGCAACGTCAGTTTGGCCGGTTTTGCAACTCCCGATTTTGCAAGCATCGCCTTCACGGAGTCCACCTGCCCCAACTGCTTCATGCCTGGTGAAACATGATTATGATCTGCCGTGTAATCCTTGAAATCAGGATAATCCGGCAACCATCCCATTCCTGATATCTCCAGAATTTGACCCATAACTTCCTCCAGTTTTAGTTAAATTAAGAGACTGATTTATAAACTTCCACTCACTTTTACCACAATCAATGGCGCTTGCTGGTCAACCGTTCTGATTCATATTTTTTTCACCATACTGATAACCGGCCACAAAAATATCGCTGGTGTTTCTCATTTTTCATGACCATATCGATGAATTAACAGAGGTCTCAAAACGGAAGATTTGCAAGTATTCATAAAAATAATATAACAGCATTATACAAATAATACACATTTCATTATTGGGTGAAAAATGGGGTACATCAAACACTTTGCGCCTTCTCTCCCGCAGCCTCTATCATCGGCCCGAGCAGCTCAACCGCAAGGGAGCAGAATGCTTCATCAAAGGGTTCGCTCGAACCAAAGCAGCGGAGAATAGCCGGATCGGAGCCTTCGCCCGGACGGTTGTTGAAGGTGTCGTCACGCCACTCCTTGCGGGCCGCGTCAAGAGTCCCCTTTGTTGCATAAGCGAGTGAGGAGCGAGGGAAAAAGCGCAGGGGCATGGAGATGCCCTGCCAGTAGTGAATGAGAAGGTTCTCCAGAAGAGTGGTGGCGCCATCGAGTGGCAAAAAGGTTCTGGCCTCATTATCCATCACAAGGCAGGTCTGTTTCGGGTAGCCCGGCTGGTCAAGCGAGTTGAGCACGAGATGCTCAATCCAGCTTCTCATGATGTCCTTCATTTTCAGCCTGGCGTATCGGTAGTGCAGCAGGCTGTACGGCCAGAGGCGGTCAAGCCGTCCGGTCAGTCGGAAAGCGCCAAGTTGAAGATCAACCTCAAGCGGCTTTAATGCCATGCTGCCGCCAATGCTCTCCTGCACTGTAGCGGCAAACTCCTCCACCTCACCAAGAATTCTGGTGAAAAGCTGTTCGCCGTGACGCGCTGGAGGGAGCATTCCCCTGCTCCGGAAAAGCGGGAGCAGCTCACTTGTCTCCCCTCCCCCAAGCACAACCTCAAGCAGCTCCTGTTTGAGGCTGTAGAGCTCAAGTCCCTCAACCGCGAAAGGTTCCCGATCCTCAAGCGGCAAAGCGGTGCCCGCAAGCCGGATGCCGAGGCGCTGTTCAAGAAAAAATCCTGCCGGATTATCATAAAAGCGCAAGAGCCGCTCCAGCGAGACGGTTTTCCACTCCTCCGGCGGTTCAGAAAGGGGGGCGCTCATAAAGGAGTGCGAGATGGTTGCAGCGCTCTCCTTCTCAACAAGCGCACGGTAGTTCTCGACAGAGTAGCTGAAGAGCGGAGAGCCCGAGGTAAAATACTCCCGGTTAAAGGCTTGCAGGCGATGGCGCACCACGAGATGCTCCTCCACCGAACCGCCATCGGCAAGAGAGAAGCCTCTACGCACAGCGTCAAGCAGTTCGCTGACCAGCACCGATGGCGGCAGCTCGCTGTTATCACGGATGCTCTGGCCCACATAGCTGATGTAGAGCAGATCGCGTGCCGAGAGGATCGACTCAAGAAAGAGGGAGCGGTCTTCGTTGCGGAGGGAGCGGTCGCCCTTCTGCGGTTCACGGGCAATCAGGTCAAAGCCCGGGGGGCGGCTCTGGCGGGGAAAGGCGTTGTCGTTCATGCCGATGAGCACGACAACCCGGAAGGGAATACTCCGCATGGGCAGCATGGCGCAAAAGGTGATGCCGCCCGTCATAAAGCCAAGTCCCTGCTCCTGATGCTCAAGACGAGCGCGAAGCCAGGAGAGCATCACTGCAGGCGAAACGTCGTCGGTAAACTCAGCCTTCGTAACAATCTTGCCAAGCTCTTCGTCAAGTTCGGCAATGGCCGCAAACTCCCGCTCGGAGCTGTCGGAAGGAACAATGAAGTCGGCCAGCAGCGCCTGAAACTGCCCGCGCCACTCTTCAAGCGTGCGGGAACACTCAAAGCTCCGGACTAAGCGGTCAACACTGTCAACAAACTCGGCAAACTTGCCAAGGCTCTCTGCAACCGAACCTGACATATCATCGTAAGGGAGAATGCCGTTAAAGAGCTGATTCTCGTCTGGCATGGCGTAGCCGAGCAGCAGCCGGTCGAGCCCCGCCCTCCAGGAGTTGTCCCGATAGGCGGGAAGGTTCCGCGAGGCGCGGTCGCGCTCATCCATGCCCCAGCGAATCCCGCTCTTTTCAATCCAGCCACGAATCAGCTCAAGCTCACTCAGGTCGAGCGAAAAGCGACGACTCACCGGCGGTGAGGCAAGCAGGTCAAAAATCTCGGAAGCGGCAAGACGGCTGCCCGGAAGAGCCAGCAGCTTCAGCACCGCCGACGCAATCTCCCCCTCGTTCATCATCCGCCGGTCTGCAATGGAGTAATGGAGCGCCACAGCACCATCTCCCCCCGTTGCCCCAAAAACACTGGAGATGTAGGGCGAATAACTCTCAATATCCGGCGTCATCACCACAATATCGCGCGGGCTCAGATCGGGGAGTTCCTCAAACATGGCAAGAATGTTGTCGTAGAGCACTTCAATTTCACGAAGCGGGCTGTGGCAGGAGTGAATCCGGAGCGAACGGTCATCACTGTCAAGAAGGCGTAACTCCCCCTCCTCGCCAGTGCCCGAGAGGTTCAAAATATCGGACTGCAGGGCATGGAGCAGACACTCCTCCCCCGGATCGTTATAGCGCTCCTCCTGATGAAAAGCAGTATCGCTCATGTCGATAATCATCTCGGAAAAATCGCGGCCAATCCTGCCAAGCGAAGCGAGCAAAGGGTTCCCCTCACTGCGCAAAGCACGCTCCTCTTCCGACAACCGTGCACTTGCCTTTTTGGAAAGAATATCGCCCCAGTATTCACGAGTCGGACTCAGGAGAAAAAGGTTCACCTCAGTCACCCTGGCAACCGCAGAGAGCATATCGAGATGGAACTTCGGCAGGTAGGAGATGCCAAAAAGGGTGATTCTCTCGGAAATTTCCTCCACCCCCTGTGAGGCAGGGCTCAACTGCCTGCAGAACTGATCCTTCAGCTTTCCCCGATGCACCCCATCTCCGGCAGCAAGCTTTCGCCAGAGGATCGACTGCCATTCATCGCCCGATGGCTGCAACTCTCCCGCCTCCCAGCCAAGCAGCATCTCCGAACGAAAAAGCGTGTACTGATCGAAGGTATCAGCAATTTTTTCCGACAACTGAAAAAGCTTCAGATCATCAGGATCATCGGCCAGATAGTGACGCAACGTACCAAACGGCTCAGTGTCGAGCAGCTCCGGCAGTAGCCGCATGATCTTCCAGCTCATCACCTCCGGTGCAAAGGCAGAGGTGTCGGGCATATTGGGCAAGTTCTTGCTGAACAGCTCCTGCACCATCGCATTGGGAAAAGGATAGTGCCCGTTAGCCCAGACGCCAAAACGCAACGCCAGCTCCATCGAGAGCCAGCGCTGCATCCCCCGGCTCTGTACCACAATCACCTCTTTGGTGAAGACCGAGGAAAGCGGCTTGCGGAGGGTGGCGGCGAGGGTATCAACCAGAACTTCCATCCGGTTGCTGGTGTAGAGGTTAAGTGGCATGGGATGAAGGATGGCATTTAATTCATTATGCTGTCGGTTCCCTAAACTTTCAGCTCTCATATAAGTCTAAAATAACGCTCTAGTTGCTCGTCAAAAGAAAGCAGTATTCAACTCTTTATTCTCGATTCTCTTCGTATTCTTTTCGACAAAGCTGCTAAATCTTGATAAATGCTATCTTCATTAACACCGAGCAATCTGAGTTCTTTAAGCATTCTTTCCCGAATCGCCTTACCATTTATTTCAATCTTTACAATTTGACACTCTGAATCCTTAGATAAGACGTCTAGCAAATTATCCTGAGATGTTCCATGAAGCGTAAAACAGCCTTTTTGGGAGCTGAGTCTCCGGTTTCTAGGTTGAACCCTTATTGAAATCGGACCGTTTTTTATTTCTTTAGTTTCTAAGCCACTTAAGGGTTCTGGTAAATATTTATTGAGCTCATATTTTTCCCTTAAATATTTATCTGAAACAGAGAAATGCCCATTCCAACCTGTTGATATCTCATTTAATCTAAATGGATTAATAGCCCATAAAACACGTTTTTCTTGTTCTTCATCTTTTTCGAGAGCAAAATATAGAGCAGTTAGAGGTGAAGTTGTCCAATCTAAAAGGCGGGTAGGAAGTCCATAATGTTGCGCTAAGGCATATACGTCATATCCATCATTGTATATCTCATTTGAATAAATGACATATAAATTCAACCAGTCTTCTATCATTCCACAATGTAGCGATTCATCAATTTTTCGCCATACTGTTCCAGGGACTAATTCGTAACTATCATCTGAGACTCCTCGATACCAAACATCAATAGAATCACAAGTTAGTGTTTTGGTTACTTTCTCAATTGCGCTAATTAAATTAGATAATGAAACAACTTCAATAAGTTCCATGAATTCTCCATTAGGAGTTAACATTGTTTAGACTGATCTGCTTTTTCCTAAAATAGGCAGACTATTAATTGTTGAAAAATATAAGCAGGAGCTGGCATGGAAGTCACTTTTTTGCGAGCACGTTGATGCGCATGAATGTTTCAAAACACCTTCCGTCAACCTAGCATGTTTTCTGAATCATGCGCCCAATCACAAACTGCCGAAAATCCTCTTTCTCTTCATCAGGCATAAGTTTTATAAATGGCACCAGACTTGGCTGATCAACCCATTTAATCGTGGTCTCTGCATCGGCAAAGAAGCGATCGGCATTTTCACTCCAAACTTGGGATCCATGAATGGAATGCTACGCACAAGTAGTCCGTATTCCTCGATAGTTGGCATATACCACGGCCAATCAAAACCGAAGAAATAAGAGGCGAACGACGGTTGTTATATAGCCTCTTTTACAACAGCAAAAAATTGGCACAATTGCCCTCAACAGCAAAATTGAATCTCATAATTCCACCACTTTTGAGGACGAGAAACACCTTCTCAATCAAGGCTTCATGATTCTTGATCCAGTGCAACGCAGCATTGGAGAAAATAATATCGAACTCGTTCTCAAAATTCAGACCGTTAATATCGCCGACTTCAAAAGACAAATTCTCTGCATGATATGACTTGGCAGTTTCAATCATGCCATAAGATGCATCAATCCCAACAACAGCACCTTGTGGCGTAAGCGCCGCCAGTTGTGAGGTCAGCGCACCATCACCGCATCCGAGATCAAGGATGAGCTCGGTTCCAGAAATACTCAATTCCCAGATCAGCTTCGAACCCTATTCTTTTTGTTGTGCCGATGCCTCTTTATATTTTATTCCGTCGAACTCGTGTACCATATTTTGCATACAAGAATAACGTGGAAGCTCAGGGGACGCGAGGTTAGTTTTCACTTCATCGAGTACCACGGCGCTCCATGACCTGCCACCCCCGTTCAAACGATCTACGACGATCAACTACTTCCAGAGGCGAAAAGTCAATAACCAGTCTATCCAAAGGCTGTACGCAACAAGAAGCTCCTAAAAGATCTGCGGTAAAGCGCCTGAGGAGGCTGTCCTCAGTAAATAGAGGATGCGAATGTTCGATTGCAGTGGAGAGTATAAGAATATCGTTAAGAGTATTCCTCGGGTTCTGCTTTGCCTCGTATGTATCAAGGAACTGCCCAAGGATGTTCATTCCAACATCAGCAATGGCAGGAGTGACCGCAAGACACTGAACGTTAGTACTGATAAGGAATCGCAATTTGTCGCGAAGCTTCTTTTGAAGATTCTTTTCGAGGTGGGAGATGCTTGCAAAATAAATATCCTCGTGACCATCGTTAATGATCTGACTGATCGCGATACTTCCAAACTCAATAAGCGATGGCATCCTTCCATTAAAATTCAAAACGAGCTGGTCTGTCCGATGTTTCCCGAGAGCAGCGTGTTTCTTTGAGTCAAACAATATTCGCGGAACTATTGCTTCTCCTGGAAAAACGCCACCGATACGATGCTTAAGAAGAGCTGGAAGAATTGGGTAATAGTTTGCGCTGTTGAAGTTTGTGGATTGAATAAGAAGGAACTCTGAGGCCATTATGGACGAAAGCAATATGGGGGAGTTCAGCAGCGGTGCTAATCGCTTGTAGTAATAGGAAAGTATCTGAGTATCGGTAATAGTCATTACTTACGTCGGAAAACTTAACATTTTTTTGACTGATCTGCCTAATTCGGAAAAAGCAAACTATTTCTCTCTGTATATTCAATAAGTGCTTTCTTTTGTGTAAAACACAAACTCTGAAGCATCTATCAATGAACTGGGGTAGCTGCAATATACCGTTACCGATTCTCAATGTTTAAAAGAAAGAATGAACTTGCTATATTTTCATGGACAGGGTTAGAAGTCATATCTTCAATCAAAAGGAGATATGAGAAATGACAGAGAAAGGCAACGAGAGTCGCAGGAAGTACAGCAAAGAGTTCAAGGTTGATGCCGTTGAACTGATGAT
>CAIMPI010000050.1 GCA_903843305.1 uncultured Chlorobiaceae bacterium | reverse complement strand
TGTTTTGGCTCCTCAATCTTCTGCTTTCGTTTTGGATTGTAGTAGTAAGCTATGATTCCTCCCGAAATAATGGCGAGAAGCACGGTGAACAGCACATAAGCCAAACCCGAAAAACTCATTTTGTCGCCTCCATCTTTTTGACATCCCGTCCAAGTTTTTGAAGATAGGCAATGAGGGCATCCATTTCGGTAAGTTGCTTACCCAGTTCAGGTGGAGTTATCTTGTCGCGGCTCTCTTTTGAAGCATAGCTCTTATCAGTGACTGTTAAGCGGTATTGGTCGATCTGTTGACGGACATCGCTTTCAGAGTAGCCATAGCCTAACGTCGATGTCTTTTTGAACGAGTAGCTCGTATCTAGCCGGTTTTTGGCAAGCCAGCCGTATGGTGGCATGTTGGATTTTTCAAACATGCTTTGCGGGCTGTCGAGATGTTTGTAATGCCAGGAGTCAGGATATTTTCCGCCAACTCTGTTCAGGTCGGGCCCTGTGCGGCGGGAGCCCCAGAGGAAGGGACGGTCGTAAGCGAACTCCTCAGGTTTTGAGTACTCGCCATACCGGAGTACCTCTGTTCTCAGCGGTCGTACGGTCTGGGTGTGGCAGTTGTTGCAGCCTTCACGCATATAGATGTCGCGTCCCTCCTGTTCCACTGCAGTGTAGGGTTTTATTGAGGCGCTTACTGGTTGCGTCGAAGGCATGAAAAGAGGAATAAAGACGGTTACTGTAGTACCGATCAGGATGACAACGGCTGCAAGCACAGCAAAAACAACCGGTTTTGAAGTGATCCCCATGATGGCAGCTCCTGTTTGTTGATGTTGTCGTTTATGCTTCACTCTGGCTTGGCTCTTTCCTGACGGTCATGATCAGATTCCAGGCAAAAACCAGTATGCCGATAAAGTAGATGACCCCTGCAGCAAACCGCAACTTGTAATAGGGGTAAAGAGAGGTTACTGTATCAAGAAAATTGTACATCAGCGAGCCATCAGGATTGGTGGCTTTCCACATGGCTCCCTGCTGGATTCCGGCGATCCACATGGTGATGGTCCAGGTGAACTGACCAACGAGAATCAGCCAGAAATGGGTGTTGGCAAGTTTGACGCTGTAGAGTTCAGTGTTGATGATGCGTGGAATCATGTAGTAGAATGATGCCGAAATAACCATGGTCACCCATCCCATGGTGCCCATGTGCACATGGCCGACAACCCAGTCGGTATAGTGAAAGAAAGCATTGAGGGTTCTCAGTCCCTGCAGTGGCCCCTGGAGGGTCTGGAGGCCGTAAAAGGTGATGCCGGCAATGAAGAACTTGGTCAGATAATTGGTGCGCATCTGATCCCAGTTTCCCTGGAGGGTGTAATAGCCATTGACCACTGAACCCCATGATGGGGCAATAAGAAAGATGCTGAAGGCTATTGCAACCGTCTGGATCCATTCCGGCAGGGGAGTCAGCATGAGGTGGTGTGCTCCTGTCCAGAGGTAGGCAAAGTTCAGTGCCCAGAAAGAGACGATGGAGAGGCGGTGGCTGTAAATGGGGAGACCGGTGGACTTTGGCAGAAAATAGTAGAACATCGCCAGTATTGGCACGGTAAAGATAAACCCTACAATGTTGTGAGCGTACCACCACTCGACATTGGCATCGTTTGCGCCAGCATAGACCGAGTAGGACTTGAAGAGGGTGACAGGAATTTCAAGGTTGTTGACAATATAAAGTATTGCAATAGCTACAGTCATGGAGATGATGTACCAGAGTGAGATGTACATCTGTTTCTCCTGCCGTTTGATCAGCGTGCCAAAGACGTTGATGGCAAACATGACCCAGAATACAACGACACAAATATCCAGAGGCCATTCAAGTTCAGCATACTCTTTTGTGGTATTCATTCCGGCAAAAAGGCTCAGTGCCCCAAGTGCTATGACGGTGTTGAAGAGGTAGAGATGAGCTTGAGCAAGACGGGGAAAGAGGAGCGGTATTCTTGTAAGGCGTTGCAAAATATAATACGATGTTGCAAAAATAGCCGCCAGCCCAAAACCCAGTCCCAGTCCGTTGGTATGAACTACACGGAGACGTCCGAAGCTGAGCCAGGGAGTAAGATTCAGCGCGGGATTGAACATTTCAAAGGCTATCCATAGCCCCACTACCAGACCGATAACAAGCCAGAATAATGCCGAAAAGGCAAAACCGCGCACTACCCTGTAGCTGTACCCTGTATCGCTCATATATTCCTCCAGATCGTTTTTTGATTATAAACGAATTTAAGGAGAAATATGGAATGTTGTCAGGAAAATCAGCCTCAAATCAAACGCTCACCGAACTTCTGTGTACGGCGAGCGTTTTTGAGAAAATTGCCCTCGGAATTACTCCTCCATAAGAGCGGCAAGTTCGGTGATGTAGTTGCCGACAACAGCTTTTTTATCCGTAATAATGCCCCTCAAAAATTTTCCAGGGGTGACATCAAACGCATAATTTAGCACCGGTGTGTTCGGCATGGCCACCTGAGTGCCGAAAATGGTTCTCAGCTCATCGGCGTTGCGCTCTTCAATCGGGATGAAGGTGCCGTCAGGAATGGTAATATCAATGGTTGATACCGGTGCGGCAATGTAGAACGGCAGATTGTGGTGGTAAGCGCTGATGGCGTGGGCACAGGTGCCGATCTTGTTGGCGGTGTCGCCATTGGCGGCAATCCGGTCGGCGCCGACAATACCGAAATCAATCATGCCGCGCTGCATCAGGAATGCTGATGAGGAGTCGGAGATAGAGACAAACGGTATGCCATCCTGCTGAAGTTCCCAGGCTGTCAAGCGAAGCCCCTGCAGGAGCGGGCGGCTTTCGGAGGTGATGACGCGTTCAATGAGTCCCTCCTGCCAGGCAAGCCTGATGACGCCAAGCGCTGAACCTGTGCCGCAGCAGGCAAGGGTGCCGGTGTTGCAGTGGGTCAGCACATTGAGCTTGCGTGTTTTCAGGATGTGGGCAAGGTCAATCTTTATCTGTTCCACTCCATGGCGTGACATGAGATCGCAGTTGGCGATTTCATCATCATGGATTTTGCGGGCGGCGGCATTCATTTTTGCAAAGAGCGCCTCAATGGTATCGGCCTGAAAATTATCTTCATAGACCTTTTTCATCCGGGCCGCAGCAAAAAAGAGGTTGACTGCAGTTGGCCGTGATGCTTCGACTTCTGCCACAAGTGATTTGAAAAAAGCAGGAAACTCCTCCTTGCTGCCCTTGAAGCTGTTGATGCCAAGGATAATGGTGTAGGCTGCAGCAACGCCAATAAGGGGCGCGCCGCGTACCGCAAGAGTCTTGATCGCCTCTATGGCCTCCAGATAATCATTGGTCTCTACGTAATTCTCCTTGAGCGGCAGATAACGCTGGTCGAGGTAGTGAAGGATGTTGTCGTTAAACGATATTGCATTTATCATACTTGGTCAGGAGGATTAAAGGTTGGCAACAATGGATTTGAAAATAGAGGTCATTTTTGGCTCGGCATGGTTGGAAACTTCAATGATCTCTTCGATGCTGACTGATTTGAGGCAGTCAGGGAAGCACTCGTCGGTAATGATGGACATGCCGAAGACCTCGGTTCCCTGGTGTACGGCGGCGATCACTTCAGGAACGGTTGACATGCCGACAACATCGGCACCAAGGATGCGCAACATGCGGTATTCTGCACGGGTTTCGAGGCATGGGCCGGAGAGGGCTACATAGACGCCGCGCTGCACCTTGATGCTCTGGTTAAGCGCCACCTCTTCAGCAAGTGCAAGAATCCGGGGAGAGTAGGGAGCGCAGAGGTCCGGAAAACGCGAACCAATTTCAGGGTCGTTTGGTCCGATCAGCGGATTTCCGCCAAGCAGGTTAATATGGTCATCAATCAGCATGATATCGCCTTTTCTGTAACCAGGGTTCAGGCCGCCGCAGGCGTTGGTGATTCCGAGCGTTTTAACACCGAGCTGTTTCATGACCCTTATCGGAAAAACAATCTGTTCCATGGAATAGCCTTCGTAAAAGTGGAAGCGACCCTGCATGGCCACAACATTTTTACCTGAAAGAGTTCCAAAAATCAGTTTTCCATGGTGCGTCTCAACCGTGGAGACCGGAAAGTTCGGAATATCGCTGTAATCGAGCGAAAACTCAATATCAATCTCCTTGACAAGAGCCCCAAGGCCTGTTCCCAGGACGATACCGACAGGATAATCGGTACCCGTTTTTCTTCTGATAAAGGCGACTGCTTCCTGGATTTGTGCCTGCTGTGAGATCATGATAGGATTGTTTTACAGGTTAATTGAAGTAAATAATGTTTGGTGAACAGCTACCATCTTACCGCCACCCAAAGATTGCCGATCCGACACGGATCATGGTTGCCCCTTCATGAATGGCCTCCTCAAAATCGCCGCTCATACCCATGGAGAGTTCGGTAAGCTTCGATGAATCCGGGGCAATTTTCTGAAGCGATTCAAGCAGCAGTCGAAGCTGGCGGAACTCCTCCCGTGCCATGACTTTGTTTGGTGATGCTATGGTCATCAGGCCGCGAAGGGTAATGTTCGGGAGATGAAAGAGCGATTCTGCCGCTGAAAGAACGTCGTCTGGCGACATGCCATATTTTGATGCTTCTCCTGAAGTATTGACCTCAAGGAGATAGTCGACATGCAGGTTGTTCTGGAGAGCACGTTTTGAGAGCTCTTCGGCTGTCGAGAGTTTATCAATGCCGTGGATGAAGCTTACCTTTCCGATAATCGAGCGAATCTTGTTTGACTGCAGGTGACCGATGAAATGCCAGTCGATCGGAATATTCTCAAGTTGGGGATCCTCATATTTTTCGAGAAACTCCTGGACGTAGCTTTCTCCAAACTCAACTTGTCCTGCATCGAATGCCTCACGGACAAGCTCTGCCGGTTTGGTTTTTGATACAGCAATCAGGCGAACACTGGCGGGATCTCTTCCTGCCTCAATGCACACACTGTTTATCTGTTCCTGTATTGCCTCTATATTGGATGCAATGCTCTCCATGGTGAGTTGTCAAGACTTTGCGGGTGGCACGATAGTCTCGATAACGACTGGAACAAGCGGATTGTCGTTGGGGTCGGTCTTGACGGATGCGATTTTTTCGACCACATCCATGCCTGACTCCACGACGCCAAAGACGGTATACTGTCCGTCAAGAAAGGCATTATCGGCATGATTGATATAGAACTGGCTGCCCGACGAGGCTCTCTGAGGATTATTGTCCCTTGCTGCGGCAAGCGTTCCTTTTTTGTTTGGATGTTTGATTTCTGCAGGGATACGTGTTGATGGTCCTCCGGTGCCATGCATTGAGCGTTTGTCCTCATGGCGAGACAATGGGTCTCCGGTCTGGATCATAAACCCGTCTATAACCCTGTGAAAGCGGATGCCATCATAGTAGTTTTCGCCGGTGAGCTTGATGAAGTTATCGCGGTGCAGCGGAGTGTCGTCGTAGAGGCTGATGGTAATGTCGCCAAGGCTTGTCTTGATAATAAACTGTTCGGCCATGTGAAAAAAGTAGTTAAGTAACGGTTGTTGTTATTAAAGGTTTCCGGAAATCTGCAAGAGCGACCCTTGCGCAACAGAAGCCCCTGTTGAGCCAGGATAGTCAGCAATGATTTTTGTATAGAGTTCAGCGGCTTTTTTGAGTTGGTTTGACTGCTGGTAACTGTTGGCGGCATGTGCAAGGTACTCCGCCTTGAGGACTGTGCTTTCAGCTTTTTTTGCTGCCTCCTGATAGCTTTCTGCGGCAGCTCCAAACTGGTTTTTATTGAAATAGCAGTCACCCGTTCCGGCAAGAGCTGCTGCGGCAAGGTCGTTGTTTGCTATCGATACAGTTTTGAAAACCTTCAGTGCAGTGTCAAACTCTCCCAGGGAGTAGTAGGCATTGGCAAGCAGCAAATTGGCCATATTTCCGCTTGGTGTGCCGGTGTATTGGCCAGCGTATTTCTCAGCAATTTTTTTCAGTCCAGGAATTTTGTCTTCACCGTTAATGGCAATTAGAAACTCTCCCTGGTCAAGACGAGGGGCAATCCTGGAAAGTTGAAGTGAGGCCTCCTGTTCAGTTTTTTTCTGGTGTTGTATCCAGAAAAATGTTCCTGCTCCGAGAGAGAGAAGCACAACAAGGATGCTGATAATTGCGCCCTTGTATTTAATGGCTATGTAAAGAAAATTTTCCTCTGTCGATGGTTTTATGCTTTGTTCCATAAGGTCTTTTTCGGGTTATTGTCTCTGTTGCCGTTTTGGTCTTCAACCTAAGCAAGTTTGCATGAATTTCAAAATAATTGCAGAGCAGCAGCCAGCCGAAGGTCGATGTTTAAGAAGTCGGTAATCTAAACAATTCAATGGTATTCGTTGAAATAGCTTCCGCAGCCTCTTCCAGGGGAATTTCCCTGATATGCGCGATGCTCTCCGTGACAATACGTACCCAGGCTGGTTCGTTCCGTTTTCCTCTCCAGGGCACAGGCGCGAGGTAAGGCGCATCCGTTTCAGTGAGCAGATCATCAATTGAAACGGTTCGTATAACTTCCGGCAAAAGGGAGCGTTTGTAGGTTACTGTGCCGGGAATTGAGAGCTTGAACCCTTTCCTGATACACGCATCTGCAATAATGGTATCACCCGAAAAGCAGTGCATCACGCCGCGCATAGCCGAATGACTTTCTTCAGAAAGAATATGCAGCATATCTTCCCAGGCATCACGGCAATGGATGACGACGGGCATGTCAAGCGATTTCGCAAGCCTCAGCATCTCGCGGAATGCGTCATGCTGTGCAGAGCGGTTATTCTCAGGATAGTGGTAATCAAGACCGATCTCTCCTATGGCGATAACTTTCGGTGAGCGTGCAAGAACCGCAAGTTCTTCGTAAACATTTTTGTTGACAAGAGTGTCGGCTTCGTGAGGATGCAGACCGACGTTGGCGTAGATAAAATCGACGTTGCTGGCCAGCTCAATTGATTTTCTGCTTGTTTCAACGTTAATGCCGGGATCAATGAGCACGCTTACCTTCGCTTCGGTCAGACGTGCTATAACCTCTTTACGATCCTTGTCAAACTCAGGGAAAGAGAGGTGGCAGTGGGTATCAACGAACATGGCTTTTTATGGCTGGGCTTCCTTCAGGAAAGACTTTGTTATGAAAGATAATCAGCATGCAGGCCCCAATGGAGATGGCTGAGTCTGCAATATTGAAAATAGGCCACAGGGAGAGGTAGGTACCGAAAACGTGGCCGTTGTAAAGATCAAAATAGATGAAGTCAACAACCCGGCCAAGAGTGATTCGGTCAATCATATTGCCGATGCCTCCGCCTGTAATGAGGGCAAACGGGATAAGAAAAAGGGCTGTCCGGTTGTTTGATTTTAGGACATATATCAGCACGACTGCCGTAATAAGAGTTGTCAGAAGGAGGAGCACTGCTGGCGGCGCAAATTCCAGACCAAAGGCAACTCCCTTGTTTTCTGCGTATGTGAACGAAAAGAGACCGGGAATAATGACGATACTTTGAGCAGCATCCCTGAGGAAAGCGACAGCCATTTTTTTTGTCAACTGATCAGCGGTAATGACCAGAAGAACAAGGGAGAAAAACCATTTCATGAATCAGTCAGATGTGGGATTGTTGTTCTTGAATTTCTTGAAGAAGTGTCGCTCTTACAGCAGCGATCGGCATTTTCATATTGGTCCACAGGGTAAATGAACGTTCAGCCTGGCCGATCAGCATTTCAATCCCGGATATAGTTGTAGCGCCCGCATGCTGGGCTGCCTTCAATAGCGGGGTATTGAGAGGGTTGTAGACCATGTCGTAAACAATCTGGTCAGGGTTGATAAAATCCTGGTCAAGAGGAAAAATTGAGTTCTCAACCTTACCTCCTCTGGTGCCGACTGGTGTGGCGTTGACGATAACCCGACACTTCATGATTTTTTCCGGTGTATCCTGCTGAATTATGGTGATTGGCACCTTGCTGTCATAACCGATCTCATCGAAGAGAGTGCGGGCTTTTTCAGGATCTCGAACAAAGAGCAGAATCTCTGCCGGAGAAATAAAACGGATGAATGCTTCGATTGCCGCCAGCGCAGCTCCACCGCCGCCGAAAATAGAGACACTTTTTCCCCTTATGCTTTCCCTGTATGGTAGAAGAGGGGTCGCAAAACCGTCAATATCGGTGTTGTGGCCGATAAGTTTCCCATTCTCGTTTACGATGGTGTTGACTGCCTGTATGGAAGCCGCTCCCTCAGAAAGTTCATCCAGAAAAGGAACAACAGTTTTCTTATAGGGAATAGTGACATTGAACCCTGCAATACCGAGTGCTCTTGCGCCGCGAAGGGCGTCTTGCACCAGATCGGGCTCGGTAATGTTGAATACGGTGTAATGGCAGGGAAGTCCAAGCTCCCGAAAAGCACTATTATGAATGAGCGGGGAGTATGAATAATCAACTGCCCGCCCAAGAAGAGCAAAAATTTTTGTTGCTTTTGTCATGAAATACCGAGCATCCGTCTGACGGAATCCTGCTGATAGAGTTCCGGGAAAGTGCTCTGAAACAACTCCTTCTTGTCAGGATCAATCTTGAATGCCTTGCTCAGTGCTTTCAGGGTACTTAGCTTGTCACCCATAGCAAAATAGGCGGCAGCAATTTCAAAGTGGGCATCGGCAGAGAGCGGCTGAAGCTTCAGTGAGCGCTGCAAGGCATTGATGGATTCGTTGACGAGGCCATCTTCCCTGAGTACTATGGCAAAATCCACCCAGATTTGCGGATTATCCGGCTCAATTTTAATAATTTCCTGGTAGGTTGCAATGGACTTTTCAAGATAGTTGAGGTTATACTCAATCTCCGCTTTCAAAAGCAGAAACTCTATGTTGTCAGATGTCGTTTTAAGTGCCTCAAGTGTTGCGTTGTAAGCCTCTTCGTACTCTTCAAGAGCTTCATGGCAACAGGCAAGTGCAAACCATGCATCGGCAAATTCAGGGCTGATAACGATACAGCGGAGGTAGCAAGGTATGGCCTCACCATATTCCTCCAGTTCCTCATAAGCTATTCCAAGATTATAGAGGGCATTGATATCATCAGGTTCATACTCAAGGGTTTTCAGATAGCTTTCGGCAGCTTCTTCAATACATCCGGTTATGGCCAGAACATTTGCCCGGTTGTACCATGCTGAACTGAAATCATCTGAAATGGCGATTGCCATGTCGTAACAATCAAGCGCCTCGTCATAGTGCTTCATTTTGCTCAGGACAAGGCCATTGTTATACCATGCGTTAATATTATAAGGATCCTGATCGACAGCTTTCCGGTAGCATAAGGTACTTTCCTCAAGTTTGCCAAGAATGTCCTTGCAATAGGCAAGCTCATACCAGGCATCAGCAAACTCTGTATCAATCTCAAGAGAGCGTTCAAAGTTCGATTCGGCCTCCTCGAACAGTTCAAGCCGTTGCAGGACGATTCCCCGGTAGTAATGGTACTCCTTTTCAATGGAGGGGTCGAGCATGCTTTTGTCGAGTTCTTCAAGTGCCTCACTGAAATTGCCTGTGTTGAAATAGCCAAGCGCAAGGTTTAGGCGCATTTCACTGTCCGATGGGCTGAAAACAACAGCTTTCTGAAACGCATCAAGTGCTTCGGAGAAATAGCCGTTCAGGGTCAGGCAGTTGCCCAGGAAAAACCAGGTTTCCGTGTTATAGGGAGCAATCTCTTCAAGACGACGGGCAACGGCCAGTGCTTCAAGCAGGAATCCATCTTCGTTATATTGGGTAATTCGGTCAAGAAGCTCTTCCGAATCAAACAACGTGTCCAGACCATCAAGATCGGGTTTTTCTTTCCCTGATGATCCCGTTTGGTTATGACGATTATCGTCGAAAAAATCAGGCAGATTCATAAGGGCATCGTAAAGAGTTTCTTTATCATCGATCGTAACATAATTGATAAATATAACAGAATTTTATTAAGAAAAACATTCTGGAAGGGGAGGGGGAGGGAATAATCATGGCCGGTAAAAACGGTAGATAGTTTCGGCCACTTTTGTTCCAGCAGTTGCCCTCAACTCTTCAATGGAGGCTTGTGCTACACCGTCAACGGAGCCGAATCGTGCAAGCAGTTTGAATGCTGTTTTTTCTCCAATACCTGCAATGGTGGTGAGTTCTGTCTGCAGAGTTCTTTCTGACCTCAGTTTGCGGTGATAGGTAACTGCAAAACGGTGAGCCTCATCGCGCAGTTGCTGGAGGAGTTTTAGCGCCGGGGATGTTTTCGGCAGATTAAACGGATCATGTGAGTGCGGGGTAAAGATCTCCTCAATGCGTTTTGCCAGACCAATAACCGGGATAGAAAGTTCGAGAGCGTTCAGCGTGTGAAAAGCGGTGTTCACCTGTCCCTTTCCGCCATCGACCACAATGAGGTCAGGCCAAGGAAGCTCTGTCGAAAGCGAGCCGCTGTAACGTCGCTGGATTACCTCCTCCATGGCGGCATAGTCGTCCGATCCTTCAAACGTTCTTATTTTAAACTTGCGGTAATCCGATTTTTTGGGTTTTCCTTTCTCAAAACAGACCATGGAACTCACATAATCAGTGCCTTGAAGGTGGGAGTTGTCAAAACATTCAATGCGCTGTGGCAGGTTCGGCAGATGGAGCAGATCCCTGAGGGCGGTAAGGCCGAAGTGCTCCCGGGCAGCTTCGCCCCTTTTTTGTTTCTGGATGAGGTACTCTTCCAGATGATGCCGTGCGTTCTGGCGGCACATCTCAACCAAGTGAGCTTTTTCTCCAATCTGTGGGACTATAAAACGTATATTTTTTTTCTCCTGGTTTTCTTCCTGCTGTTTTTCCGAGATGAAAGCTCTCAAGGTTTCCTCTTCATCTGTATCAATCGGCTCCTGGAGCAGAATTTCATCAGGGACAAGCTCAAGAGTTTCGAGATAATATTTTTCGAGTACTTTTGTCTGCAATGTGGCTTCAGTTTCACCATCGGTATTGTTCATGAAGATGTGCTGTGAACCGAGAAGCTTTCCCTCCCGTATTTTGAAGATGACGCCGCAGCCATCGTCTTCCCCGGCGGCAACAGCAAAAACATCCCGATCCAGTTCGTCGCCAGCCACAACCTTCTGACGTTCAGCATACCGTTTCAGACTTTCAATCTGCGTTTTTATCTCGGATGCCTGCTCAAACTTCAGTTCGCGCGCAAAGAGCTGCATGGTTTCGGTAAGGGAACGGATCATACTCGAGGTTTTTCCTTTCAGCAGTCGGGTAATCTCTTCGATCATGGTGAGATACTCCTCTTCCGTCTGGAGTCCTTCGCACGGGCCCTTGCATTTATGGATGTGGTAGTCGAGGCAGACCTTGTATTTTCGGGAGACAATGTTTTCCTCGTTCAAGCGGTATTTACAGCTCCGAACCGGAAAAATTGATCCTATGAGATCAAGGATTGAGCGAAGCTGACGAGCTTCAGTATAGGGGCCAAACCATGTGGAGCCATCTTTTTTTCTCTGTCGGCAAAAGAGGATCCGTGGGAAGGGTTCATTGGTAATGACAAGATAGGGATAGCTCTTGTCGTCCTTTAGGTTCACATTATACCGCGGTTTCAAATCCTTGATCAGATTGTTTTCGAGAATGAGCGCCTCTACTTCCGACGAGGTGATAATCACCTCGAAATCTTCAATGTGACTCACAAGCACCAGAGTTTTACCGAAGAGCTGCTGTGAATTTCTGAAATAGGAACGAACCCTGTTTCTGAGATTTTTTGCTTTTCCTACATAAATAACCCGTCCATTGGTATTTTTGAACTGGTAGATGCCCGGGGAAGTAGGCAGTGTGGCGAGTTTTTCATCAAGAGCCTTTTTTATGTCGCTTCGTTCTCGGAGCTTATCCTCAGTATCCATCAATTATCATGGTTGGTTGCTGTTTTTCCAGAAAAAGGAAAAGCCGCACTAAAGATGCGGCTTTTCCTTGAAAAAAAGAACAGTTCGTCCTCTCTTGATGCTTACTCAAGAACATCGTACTCGCCCTTGAGCGCGAACACTCCGAACGTAATCAGACTGAACGAGATGATAGGCATAAGGACAACGATCACGATTGACCAGAAAATCCAGTTTTCTTCACTGGGCTTTGCGGCTATTTCTTTCATGGCTTGCATGATCACAAGCGGGATGATTCCTATCCCCATGAGTGACCACAGAATCCCGAAAAGCTTTTTAATTGCTGACATAATGGATGAAATTAAAAGGTTCTTGGTTACTCAACGTCCATGTTGTTGGTTTTGTTGGAGATGTACAGCATGCCGATAACAAAGCTTACACTGGCAATCAGTATCGGGTACATAAGACCGGCAAGTGGATCTGCAGGTGGAAGACCAGGTGCCGGACGGGTTGCTTCAACAAGACGAGTTGAGATAAGCGGAACCAGGCCGCCGAATACACCGTTGCCGATATGGTATGGCAAAGACATCGAGGTGTAGCGGATACGGGTCGGGAAAATCTCAACCAGAAACGCAGCAATCGGACCGTAGACCATAGTAACAAAAATGACCTGAATCAAGACATACCCAATCATCTTGTAGTAAAGATCCTGAGGCAGGGTTACTTCCTTTTTGGTTTCAGGTTTCAGTTTGTCCTTAGCCGCAAGCTCAGCTTTTTTTGCTTCATCAAGCGGGACGGTCAATTTTTTCGTCTCTTTGAAGGTTGTGCCATCGGCGAAGGTCTTCTTCGTCACCGTTGTGGTAACCGTGTCAGTTCCTTTTACGGCCTCTTTGGTTTCAACAGTTGTCTTCTCTACAACCTCAATTTTGTTTTTCAGGTTGGCGGAATCGTACATCATCTGGTAAATAGGCTTGTAGGAAAGAACAGCGATAAGCATACCAGCCATCATGATGTACTTGCGTCCGATTTTGTCGGAAAGCGCACCAAAGACAATAAAGAAGGGTGTACCGATAAGCAACGCAATAGAAATAATCATGTTACTCTGCACAAACTCAACGTTACAGGCATTCTGCAGGAAGGAGAGTGCATAGAACTGACCTGTATACCAGACAACACCCTGACCGGCGGTAGCGCCAAGAAGGGCGATCAGCACCATTTTCAGGTTATCCTTTTTCTTGAAGCTTTCGGCCAGAGGGTTTGCGGAGGTTTTTCCCTCTTTTTTCATTTTCACAAACATCGGTGATTCCGACATTCTCATCCGGATAAAAACCGAAACTCCGACAAGAAGCGATGAAAGGATGAAGGGTATGCGCCATCCCCAGTCAGAGAAGGTTTCAACACCAAGTGTCTGACGGACAAGGAGAATAACACCGAGCGCAAGAAAGAGACCTAAAGTTGCTGTTGTCTGGATAAAGCTGGTCCAGAAGCCCCGCTGCCCGGCCGGAGAATGTTCGGCGACATAGGTTGCCGCTCCGCCGTACTCACCTCCAAGAGCAAGACCCTGCAGCAGCCGGAGGGCAAAGACTATGGCCGGTGCGAAGAATCCGATAGTTTTATAGCCAGGAACAAGGCCGATGGCAAAGGTGGAACCGCCCATGATCACCAGAGTGACAAGGAATGTGTACTTTCTTCCGATAAGATCGCCCAGACGGCCAAAGAAGAGTGCGCCGAATGGCCTGATAACAAAGCCGGCGGCAAAGGTTGCCAGTGTGGCAAGCAGTGCTGCTGTGGGGTTGTCTTTTGGAAAGAACTGTTCGGAAATGATTTTTGCAAGGGTACCGAAAATATAAAAATCATACCATTCGATGAGCGTCCCCACCGAAGAAGCAGCGATAACCCGCCTGGTGCTCGATACCTCTTCGGTTTGGGAAACGTTTGTGACATTTTGTGCCATAAAAGTTTGCTTTGATTGTTAAAAAAAAATGTTGTGAACTTTGTGCATGCCAGCCCCTGGCTCTCTGCGTTTACTTAATCAATAAACTCGTGCTCGTTCTCCTTGACGACAAGTACCGGGCATGGGGCGCGACGTATAACATGTTCAGCAACGCTGCCGAGAATCATTCGTTTAAGGCCGCGCCGACCGTGTGAGCCCATGATAATGATATCAGCCTCCTGCCGTTTGGCATAGTCGAGAATGCACTCTTCGGCAAATCCTTCATAGATGACATAATCGGCAACAATACCGGCCATCTTCTCCTCTTCAATCAAGGCAAGAAGTTTTTGGTCGGATTCAGCACGTTCTTTTTCAAGGCCGTGTGAATAGGTAATTGTGGGGTCATTCTCAATAACGCCAACCAGAAAGACTTTTCCACCGGAAAGTCTTGCAAACTCGTTAGCGTATTGCAGCGCCTTGCGCGACAAGCCAGAGAAATCAACCGGGCAGATGATTTTTTTAATGGTAATCATAGTACCGCTGTTGTGTTTAAATTATTGAATTTTAAAATTACCAATGATCTAAAAGAACAGTTAAGCTGCTGGACTGTAAATTGCGCTCATACAGTTGGGCAAAATGGCATGCAGGACGAAAGAGCCGTATTTTTTCTTCTAAACAGCGCAAACGTGTTCAGTACCAAATGGACAATAAAAACCGAATGTTAATCAGGGCGGTTTCTCTATGTCGAAAAAATATAAACAAAAAGGTAAAAAAGCCTGTTCGTGTCGTTACTCACGGCTTTGCACAATATCGCTAAATTTCCTGAATTAACAATCGTTATTTTAAGGAAATACTACCCGTTAACAAATTGAACAGGACTAAAAAAGAATATATCAAAAAAGCCGTAGACAACTACGGCTTTTTTGATAGTAAGAGTGAGCTTTAGAAGGTTACAGTCGCATAGAGTTCTGTGCGAAGCTGGCCGGTTTTTTCTGCACCATAAGTGTCAGCTAAACCAGTGTGGCTGCTAGCACGATAACGCACAGTTGGTGTCAGACTGAAGGTGCCTGTGGCTGATTCATGTACCTTGATGTTGTACTGTGCCCAGACAAAGACGTTGTTGTATTTGACATCATTAGTAGTAGGTGTTTTGTCAGTGGTGTGGTTGTAGTCAACCCATGCCATGACCGGACCTGACTCGCCTTTTAATCTCAAAAGGTAGCCGTTGTAGTCAACGTTCGCACTAGTAGTATTATCGGTCAGGGTACCTTTGCTGTCTTTGCAAACAGTGTAGAAACCGCTGAGGCCAATTTTTGATTTGCCTGCTGGAATAGTTGCATTTGCACCGAAGGTGTTTGGTGAAACTTTATGATAGGTTGCGCCCTGAGCATCAGTTAAAGTAATGAGTGCCTGTGGCTCAACAGTGACATTACCAATGTTGGTTTTGTAGGTAAGGTGTAGCAAGTAGCCGTCGTTTAAAAGGCCATCACCTGTTGCCGCAGTATTTGCCAACTTTGAATTGTTGTCAAGTACAACAAAGGTTCCGTTCAGTTCGCCGCCACCGATTTTGGTACCGTAGTTTATGCCGTAAACACGGTCAAAGTTCCACTGAAATACCGGGACGTCAACAGCAAAAATGCTGGAATTAGTTATTTTTCCTGATGCTAATGTTGGAATCGGATACAGGGAAAGGTCAAAAATCGGGTTGTTAAAACTGTTTAAAGGAAGACGGCCTACACTGTAGTGGCTCTTATCCAGGTTACGTCCAAAGGAGAAATTCGAGACCTCAAGCTGAAATTTCTCACTGTTATTACCGTCTACTGTGCTCCAGCCGGGAGTCCCTCCATTACTCGTTTCCTCATTTGCAATCAGTGCCTTGAAAAAGTAACCATCACCAAGGTCTGCTGAAGTTTTCAGACGTACCTTATACTGGAATTTCAGGTCATCATCATTTTTTACTTCAGGATTGAAATTGAACTGGCCTCTCACACGAGTAGATGCGTCTCCCCCGATTTTAAGTTCAGCCGAAGCAGGTGATGCGTATGACAATACTGCAAACATTGCAGCAAGTGATAACATTTTTTTCATTTGAGCTTTCTCCGTTAGTTGTTATGCGTTTGTTATTTAATATACAAGAAAAAATAGCCAGTATAACAGCTTAGCATAAGGGGAAATATGCCTTACCTTCTTAGCCCGCAATATAAGAAAATTAACACAAATTCAACAAATGAAACCTTTTCCATTTGCTACTGATTTGCTTAACGGCTTCAGTGATGTAATTTTTTGCGTTTTCTTTTTTTTAATCCTATAGAAATGTTGTCATGTCACAGGTTAGACTCAGGGTCAGTGCTTTATGTATAAGGAATGGTCAGGTACTGCTTATTGAACACAAAAGCTTTGCGCCTCACGATCCGCAGCTCCCCGAAAGTTACTGGATCCTTCCGGGAGGCGCTGTCGAACGGGGTGAAACTCTTGACGAGGCCGTGAAGCGTGAAATGATGGAAGAGACCGGTCTCGAATGTAATGTCGGTACTCTGCTTTTTATTAAAGAGCTGCTTTACCCCTATCCCGGTGTGCTTGATCAGGGCTCTCTTCATCATTCGGTATCACTCGGATTTTTTTGCACAGTTATTGGTGGAGAGATGATAACGGGGAAAGATCCTGAATATCCCGATGATCAGCAGATGATTATCAGGGTAAGCTGGATTCCGCTTGCAGATCTTGACCGTTATAACCTTTATCCACCGTTTCTTGCTGACTATATTCTCGCTCGACCACCCGAAACGTTTCAGGATGCCATCCCTGAGTTTTTTGAATCATGCCGATAGCGACTGGATGTTGCCAACAGTGTTTCAAAAATCAATAATGATGCCAGCAGTGGTATAGTTTTCAGGATGGTAGAAGTACATGCCCTGGCGACTTAGACCGGAATAGTAGTTGCAGGCTAATCTGACTTTTTCCAGACCAAGGTTGTTGAGACGAACTCCTGCCTGCAGGTTCCATGTGCCCCGGTGTCCTTTTGTTTCGTTCAGCGAAGGCTGCCATATTGGAAGCAGTTTGAAATCAGCAGCGAGATAGGTGTTGCAGGGAGTAGCGAGTTCAGCGCCAGCCTGAAATGAGTGTGGATTGATACCATCAGGGAGCGTATGGTAGAGATACTGGTAACCGGTATAGATCCGACGACCCGGTGAGCTGAGCGCAAGAACAAGGTTCACAAATTCCCGACTGTAAGTAAAGGGAATCGTCCCGAGCCATTCCGGTTGCTGGAGCCACTGATCAGCATCGGCGTTGTAGTGTCCATCTTCAAAATGGGCTGAAATGTGACTGATCCTTGCTCGTGCGCTGAATTCATCAAAAGGCAGTACATCGTTGTTGAGCATCTTTTTCCAGCTTGCGTTAATACCGAACAGATAATCAACGGCATCAACCGGAAACTTGAAATTCTCGCTTCTCCGCAGGAGAGAATATGTCGCAAAATCAACGCCAGCAGCAAATTTCTTGCTGTCGTTCTGGTAGAGATCAGCCGATAAACCGATATCAAGTTGCAGGGATCTCTTGCCCAGCCATGGCATGACAGCAACTCTTGGTTCCAGTGGATCAGCCAGAAGAGGTTGAAAAATATTTTTGGTGACCGGGTTCAGTGGTGTTTCTGCAGAGGCGTTTTTAATGGAGATCAAAAGTGCCAGGGTGAGCATGAACATTATCCTGCAGAGACGATAGGGGTGCTTCATTGTGCTGAAAGGTTATGTTTATGAAAAACTGTTTTCCCGGTTAAGCAACGTTTTCAGAACCGCCATGCGGACAGCAACTCCATTGGTCACTTGTTCCAGCAACACGCTTTTTGAATAGCCAGGTGGCTGTATGCGGTCGGCGACATGGTTTGAAATCTCAATTTCCCGGTTTATCGGCCCTGGATGAAGAACCAGAAGATGTTTCTGCATTCGTTCCAGCCGTTCATCAGTAAGTCCGTAATAGACTGAATACTCTTCAAGGGAGGGCAGGTAGCCACCGGTTGCGCGTTCAAGTTGCAGGCGAAGGACGATAGCCGAATCAGCCCAGGCAATGGCCCGGTCAAGGTCAGTAAAAAGGGTTACTCCCAGCCTGTCTGCATCGGGTGGCATGAGGGTGACCGGACAACAGATTCCCACTTCAGCCTTGGCGCTCAGAAGGCCATAGATGTTGGAACGGGCAACGCGACTGTGGAGGACATCGCCGATAATGATGACCTTGAGCCCTTCGATGTTACCAAAATATTCGCGTAGCGTAAACATGTCGAGAAGTGCCTGTGTCGGGTGTTCATGCGACCCGTCGCCTGCGTTGATGACACTTTTGGAGGTTATACCTGTAATGATATCTGCAGCTCCCGAAGAGGGGTGGCGCAGCACAAAGGCATCCACCTGCATTGCTTCAAGATTTTTGATGGTGTCGCTTAAGGTTTCTCCCTTGCTGACACTGCTTGACGAGGCGCTGAAGTTAAGTGTTCCTGCACCAAGATGACGGGCTGCTATTTCAAAAGAAAAGCGGGTACGGGTTGAATTTTCAAAAAAAACCAGTGCAATGCGCTTGTTGCGAAGAGATTGTTCAAAAGACGGGGTGCCGGTAATCAACTCTTTCTTAAACAAGGCGGCCATGTTGAGAAGCATTGTAATGTCATTGGCCGGTACATTGCATAATCCTGTAAGGTGCTTCAACTTTTGCTGTTATTTGCTTCGTTTCAGGAAGATTTTTTTTCAAATGTACAATAAAAATTGATGATCATGAACTACCTTATATAAGCTGCAATGAGAGTGTATGAGCGCATTAGGCAGGATGTGGATAGCGGATCGAGTATAGTCATGTCATGACGGTATAGAAGACTATCGTTGACTTCCTCCATCAATAACACCAAACAACCAGGCCTGCGGAGATTATGTATAAGTGGAAGCAAATCGAATAGAAAAGCCCTGTTGAGGTTATGTATAGTGGCAAATCAAACAGAAAAGCCCCGTCAGGGCGATATATTGGTAGCTAAGGGCGCAGCCCATGGAAAGCAAATATTCTCTAAAAGACCGTTATGCATGAGATGAGTATTGCGATGTCAATCGTTGAAGCTGTTGATGCAAAAGCACGGGCAGAGGGAGCAGGGAGGGTTTCAGAAGTTGATTTGCTTGTCGGAAAACTTGCAGGAATTCATCCAGAGTCTTTGAAATTTTGTTTTTCAGCGGCTGCGAAGGGGACGCTTGCTCAAGAGGCACTACTTGCTATTGAGGAACCCGAAGGGGTTGGTGAGTGCGGGGAGTGTGGCATGAGGTTTCCGGTAACGTTTTATTATGCAGAGTGTCCCGACTGTCGTTCGCTTCGTGTAACTATTGTTTCCGGTGAAGAGTTTCTGATTCAATCAATAACCATAGAAGAAGAGGGAGAGTAAAAGAATGTGTGACACCTGCGGTTGTTCGTCTGATGGCGGGGCAGTGCTCCGCAAACCCGGCGAGAACGATTATCATGTTCATGTCAGCGACGGCGCTCATGAGCATACCCATACTCATGCCAGTGATGAACATCATGCCAAACCTCATCTTCACGAGGGGCAACACGATCATGCTCACGGGAATCACCACCATGAAGGTACAAGTCGGAAGGTTTTGCTTGAACAGGATGTCCTGCAGAAAAACAATCTTCTTGCAGAAAGGAACAGGGGATACTTTGAGGCAAGGAACATTTTTGTCCTGAATTTTCTCAGCTCTCCTGGTTCGGGAAAAACCACCCTGCTTGAAAAAACAATTCCACTTTTGCAAAAACGCTTTCCGGTTGCTGTTATTGAGGGTGACCAGCAGACCACCAATGATGCAGACCGTATCCATGCCCTTCGGGTGCCGGTGATCCAGGTTAACACTGGTTCGGGATGTCATCTCGATGCACTGATGGTCAATCGGGCGGTCAAGGAGCTCGACTTGCAGGATGACTCGCTGCTCTGTATCGAGAATGTAGGAAACCTTGTCTGCCCGGCGCTCTTTGACCTTGGCGAAGCCCTGAAGGTGGTGATTATCAGTGTAACGGAGGGCGACGACAAGCCGTTGAAATACCCGAACATGTTTCATGAGGCTGATCTCTGCATCCTCAACAAGATCGACCTGCTGCCTTATGTGGATTTTGATGTAGCAAAATGCAGGGAGAACGCCATGCGGGTCAATCATCATCTTGAATGGTTTAACCTGTCGGCTAAAACTGGAGAGGGGCTTGCATCATGGCAGGAGTGGCTCGAAAAGAGGCTGACGCAACATTGAGTGTTCAAGGTGAAGAGCGGAGGCGCTTGCTTGTAAACGGGATTGTGCAGGGAGTTGGATTCAGGCCATTTGTCTATCGTATCGCTGTCAGGCATGCCCTTAAGGGCTTTATCCGCAATACTTCATCTGGAGTTTTGATTGAGGTACAGGGGTCTTCCCTGCTTCTTGAGAGATTTTATGGTGCCTTACAGAACGATCGTCCTCCGTTTGCGCATATCGACGCAATTGAGGAGAGTGTCATTGCTTGTGTCGCTGAGGTGGGTTTTGTCATTGGTGATTCGATTACTGGTACTGAAGTTGAGACGCTTATTCCACCAGATATTGCACTCTGCTGCGATTGCCGCCGTGAACTTCTGGATCCGGCAAATCGGCGTTTCCATTATCCCTTTATCAACTGCACCAATTGCGGTCCTCGTTATACCATTGTCGGGCGGCTGCCCTATGACCGTCCTTCAACCTCAATGCACGAGTTCAAGATGTGTCCGGAGTGTGAGCGTGAGTACAACGATCCTCTTGACCGCCGTTTTCATGCGCAGCCTAACGCCTGTTCTGTTTGCGGCCCGGCTCTTGTTTTGCTCGATGCTTCTGGTATCCCGCTTGCAGGTGACGAGGTTGCAGAGAGTGTGGAGTTGCTTAAAAAGGGCTTGATTGTTGCCTTGAAAGGACTTGGTGGTTTTCATCTTGCTGTTGATGCCAGCAATGAAAGGGCGGTACGGCGGCTGAGAGAGCGGAAGGGGCGTGAAACAAAACCCTTTGCTGTGATGATGCGCGATATGTCCCAGGTTCGAAGGCACTGTGACGTCAATGAAGGTGAATTTGATGCACTGACCTCTGCCGAAGCGCCCATAGTGCTCCTGAAAAAGAGCAAGAGTAGTACGCTGGCGCCATCTGTTGCACCCGATAATGATCGCCTTGGCGTCATGCTTCCCTATACACCATTGCATACCCTGCTCTTTGATGAGGGTCTCGATGTTCTGGTGATGACAAGTGCGAATTTCAGCGAGGAGCCGATTGTCAATGAGAATGATGAAGCTCTCTCGCGCCTTAAAGGTATCGCTGATGCTTTTCTCGTTCATAATCGTCCGATCTATCTGAAATGCGATGATTCAGTCACGATCTACCTTTCGGGCAAGCTTCGGCAGATCAGGCGGAGCCGGGGATATGTGCCCGCGCCACTCTATCTTCATGAAGAAGGGGGCACCGTACTTGCTACAGGAGGTGAGCTTAAAAACACAGTTACCTTGTTGAAAGGCTCTCATGCACTGATGAGCCAGCATATTGGCGACATGAAAAACTTTGAGGCATATCGCCATTTCCAGTTTGTTGTTGCGCATTTACAGCACCTTTTTCAGGCAACACCAGAGCTGGTGGTGCACGACCTGCATCCAGGCTACATGACGACACAATGGGCACAGAATCAGCAAATTCCAGTGCTTGGTGTGCAGCATCATCATGCCCATCTTGTTGCCTGTCTTGCCGAAAACAGGGAGGAGGGGCCAGCAATCGGGCTTCTTCTTGATGGTACAGGTTATGGAACCGATGGTCAGATATGGGGCGGAGAGATCCTGATCGGCGATGCTGCAAGAGTGAAACGCTTTGCCTCTTTTGAGCAGATGCCGTTGCCGGGCGGAGAGGCTGCAGTTATCCAACCATGGCGTGCTGCGCTTGGGTACCTTTACAGAAGTTGTACCGATATACCCGATCTGCTGTTTATGAGAGAGAGAAATATTGAATCCGTACTTGAGTTGCTCGAAAAACGCGTTAATATTGTTGAAACATCAAGTTGCGGTCGGTTGTTCGATGCTGTTGCTGCACTCTGCAATCTGCGGGCTGAGATTACTTATGAGGGAGAGGCCGCCATTGCGTTGATGCATGCTGCGGGGGGAGCTATCGGCAATAAAGAGTTTCGCTACGCTCTGCACTATGCAGGAGAGGCCACGATAGAGCCAGGGGAACCCATGGGCAAGAAGGAGTTTCGGCATAAGGAAAACGGCCGCTGGATTATCATGGTGTCACCACTTATTCAGGACATTTCCGCTGCACTGCAAAAAGGCATGGGACTCAGTGAAATCAGCCAAAGATTTCACAGAACCCTTGTAAGCTGTTTTTATGAGATTATAGGAAAAGCATCCAAGGAAACCGGAATAAAAACTGTTGTTCTCAGTGGGGGAGTATTCCAGAACGAACTTCTCTTTGAAACCCTTTTGCACGACCTGCATCATACTGGCTACAAAGTATTGACCCATGCTCTTGTGCCTTCGAATGATGGTGGTCTTTCTCTCGGTCAAGCCATCATAGGCCGCAATTACCTTAAAAAAAACTATTTTCCTTGAACGTTCATGCTGTTCAAGTACCCCCTTTAATCCTTTTTCATTCAATAAAAAAACATGTGTCTCGCCATCCCCGGAAAACTTCTCCAACTCTCCAACGAAAATGGCCTTAAAATGGGTATCATTGACGTGAATGGTTCGAAAACAAAGGCATGCCTTGAATATGTTCCCGATATTCAGGTTGGCCAGTATACCATTGTTCATGCGGGGTTTGCCCTGAAAATAATCGACGAAGAGGAGGCTGCAGAGAGTCTGAAGCTCTGGCAGGAGCTTATTGACAGTGGAGCTTTTCAGCCCGATCAAGAGCTTCCATCACCAGAATCCTTGTGATACGATACTGACACCAATGAAATTCATCGACGAATACCGTGATCCCCAACTTGCTCGAAAGTTCCTTGATGAGATCAGGAGAACAACGACACGTCATTGGACTATTATGGAGATATGTGGCGGCCAGACACACTCCATTATACGAAACGGTATTGACCAGTTGTTGCCGGAAAGCATTGAATTGGTGCACGGTCCGGGTTGCCCGGTCTGTGTGACACCGCTTGAGTCTATTGAGCGTGCTCTTGCAATCGCCTCTCGCAAAGAGGTGATTTTTACCAGTTTTGGTGACATGCTTCGGGTGCCTGGCAATTCAAAAGATCTCTTTATGGTAAGAAGTGAAGGAGGGGATGTGCGCATCCTCTTTTCACCTCTTGATGCCCTGCAGATAGCCCGAGACAACCCGACTAAAGAGGTGGTCTTTTTCGCTGTTGGTTTTGAAACTACGGCTCCAGCCAATGCCATGGCGGTTTGGCAGGCTGCCCGTGAAGGGATCAAGAACTTCAGTGTTCTCGTAAGTCAGGTGATGGTGCCGCCAGCCATGCGTGCCATTCTCCTTTCTCCCGGAAACCGGGTCCAGGGCTTTTTGGCAGCGGGCCATGTCTGTGCTGTCATGGGCTATGAGGAGTATGAGCCTGTTGCCCATGAGTTCAATGTGCCGGTTGTTCCTACGGGGTTCGAGCCGGTCGATCTGCTTGCCGGGATTCTCAGGACAGTCGAGTTGCTCGAAGAGGGCAGAGCTGAAGTGGTGAACTGCTACGGCAGGGTGGTCAGCCGTGAAGGGAATCTCGCCGCAAAGCAGACTATCTCGAAGGTATTCGAGGTGACCGACCGACAGTGGCGGGGGATTGGACTTATTCCTTTAAGCGGTCTTGGTCTCCGCGCTGAGTATGCCCATTTCGATGCTGAAAAAAAGTTCGATCTCACTCACATCCGTGCTGCCGAGTCCCTCCTCTGCATGAGCGGCAGTGTGCTCCAGGGGATACTGAAGCCTGACGCCTGTCCGGCTTTTTCCAGGGAGTGCACTCCAGAGCACCCGCTCGGTGCTACGATGGTTTCCTCCGAAGGGGCCTGTGCAGCATACTACAACTATCACCGAAATTTCGATGTATCATGACTATAGCTCCCGTCTGTTTTACCCCTATACTTCAGCACGAAACCGTCCAGATGGCCCATGGCGCCGGAGGACGGTTATCGCAGTCGCTCATGCAGCGGGTGTTTATGCCACACATCCATAACCCGTTTCTTGATCTGCTTGATGATCAGGCAAAACTTGACCTTCCGTCTGGAAGAACCGCTTTTACTACCGATACTTATGTTGTAAGTCCAGTCTTTTTCCCCGGTGGCAACATAGGAGAGCTTGCTGTCAATGGTACCGTGAATGATCTGGCGGTTGGCGGAGCAAAGCCGCTTTACCTCAGTGCGGGATTTGTGCTTGAAGAGGGGTTTCTTCTGGCGGAGCTCGAAACCATTGTCAAGAGCATGGCCGAAGCAGCCTGTCGGGCAGGAGTGATGATTGTGACCGGCGATACTAAAGTGGTCGGAAAAGGGCAGTGCGACCGGATTTTTATCAATACCTCCGGTATCGGAATTATCAGGGAGGGTGTTAACCTCTCCTGTCGAAACCTGAAGGTGGGCGACAGCATTATTCTTTCAGGGACAGTCGGCGATCACGGAATGGCCATCATGACTTCTCGTGAGGGGCTCTCATTCCAGTCGCGGATAACAAGCGACTGTGCTGCGCTTAACGGTATGATTGGCTCTATTCTTGATGAGGTGCCTTTAGCAATTCATGCTATGCGTGATCCTACCAGGGGAGGGGTTGCCGCAACCCTGAACGAGCTGGCGGTCTCATCTTCTGTTGGTATTGAAATCAATGAAACAACTATTCTCGTCAAACCGGATGTCCGAGGTGCCTGCGAACTGCTTGGTATTGACCCTTTGCATGTGGCTAACGAAGGCAAACTTGTTATGGCTGTCGCGGCAGATAAAGTCCAGACTGTTCTCGATGTGATGCGTACCTTCGACCTTGGCCGGGATGCCGTCATTATCGGATCAGTGGTTGACGATCATCCCGGTATGGTAGTCATGCGTACAGTCTATGGCAGCCGACGGATTATTGATCTTCCGCTTGGTGAACAGTTGCCAAGGATCTGCTGAACCTTACATGTTCAGTGCCCGTTTTTCAATAGCGAGGGCGGCTTCGCGCATTACTTCCGAAAGGCTTGGATGAGGATGGCAGGTGCGCGCGACATCTTCGGATGATGCATGGAACTCCATGGCAAGAGCGGCTTCTGCTATCAGGTCGGAAGCGCTGGCTCCGATAATGTGCACGCCAAGAATTTCATCGGTTTTCGCATCGGCAAGCATTTTGATAAATCCTTCGGAATCGCCGAGTCCCAATGCCCGTCCGTTCGCAGCAAAGGGAAACTGACCTGCTTTATAGTCGCGTCCTTCAGAGCGAAGTTGTTGTTCAGTTTTTCCAACCCAGGCAATTTCCGGTGTAGTGTAAATAACCCAGGGCATGCTGTTGTAGTCGAGGTGCGGCTTCTGTCCAGCCAGCAGTTCGGCCACCATAACCCCCTCATCTTCCGCCTTGTGAGCAAGCATTGGACCGCGCACCACGTCTCCGATGGCATAAACACCGGGAGCGGCTGTCGCGCAATGGTCGTTGACGGGAATAAAGCCTCGTTCATCGGGCTGGAGGCCGATAGCCTCAAGGTTGAGTTTTTCTGTGTTCGGAGTACGGCCAACAGAGACAATAAGTTTGTCGCATTCGAGTGTATGTTCTGAGCCTTGATCGTCGGTATAAGCAATACTGACGCCATCTTTTGTCAGCTTGGCCTGACCGATCCTGACTCCGAGCTTTATGTGCAGTCCCTGTTTTAAAAAGAGCTTGGAAGCTTCTCTTGAAATGCTCTCATCGGCAGCGCCAAGAAACGATGGCATAACTTCAAGAACGGTAACCTCTGCGCCAAGTCTGCGCCAGACTGAACCCACTTCAAGACCAATGACGCCAGCACCAATGACGCCCAGTTTTTTCGGGGCTTCAGTGAATTTCAAAGCACCTTCATTATCGCAAATCGTTACATTATCGACCTGGACATTAGGGATATGTCGGGCTTTTGAACCGGAGGCTATAATCACCTTCTGCGCAAGTATCTCTTCATCACCCTCTTTTCCACTGATGATAATTCTGTAACCCGCATCATTTTTTCCAGCAAAAGAGCCGCGCCCTTTGAGAAGGGTGATCTTGTTTTTGCGGAAGAGGAACCGGACACCAGCAGTCATTTTCGTGACAATAGCCTCCTTGCGCTTCTGCATCCTGGTAACATCAATGCTTATCTCTGTAACTTTTATGCCATGATCAGGAAGGTGATGCACTGCTTTTTCAAAGGCTTCCGAAGAGGCAACAAGCGCCTTCAGGGGAATACACCCGGCATTGAGACAGGTGCCGCCAAGACGGGGCTCTCCTGCAGGATCATCGTAGGCGCTGAACTCGCAGCAGGCAACTGAAAAACCAAGCTGTGCGGCACGGATTGCAGCGATATATCCGCCAGGGCCTGCGCCGATAACAAGAACGTCAAATTGTTTGTTCATGGTAGGGTTTCTCTTTTAAAGATCAAGTAAAAGACGCGCCGGATCTTCCAGTGCATCCTTGATTGCAACAAGACCAAGTACCGCTTCTTTGCCGTCGATGATTCGATGGTCATAAGACATGGCCAGATAGTTCATTGGTCGTATGACAATCTGCCCATTTTCTACTATTGGTCTCTCCTTGGTGGCGTGGATGCCAAGAATGGCGGACTGTGGCGGGTTGATGATCGGTGTTGAAAGCATCGAGCCGAAAACGCCTCCGTTGGAAATTGAGAAGGTGCCGCCAGTCAGTTCTTCAAGAGAGAGAGTACCAAGTTTTGCCTTCGTGGAATAGTCAGCAATTTTGCGTTCAATGTCGGCAATAGTCATCTGGTCGATATTGCGCAGTATAGGGACAACAAGACCCCTTGGCGAGCTGACAGCAATGCCAATATCAAAATAACCATGATATATGATATCCTTGCCCTCAACAGAAGCATTCAGTACGGGATATTTGCGCAGGGCGTGTACTGTTGCCTTCACAAAGAAAGACATGAAGCCGAGTTTGACGCCGTGCTCTTTTTCAAAGGTAACCTTGTAACGGTTGCGCAGCTCAATGACTGCATGCATGTCGACCTCATTGAAGGTCGTCAGAATGGCATTGGTGGCCTGCGATTGAAGAAGCCTTTCAGCGATTCGTGCCCTTAAACGGGTCATCGGTACACGCTGTTCCGGCCGGTCGGTAAGCAGAGAAGGTTCAAGGTTTGTCTCTACCTGTTTGAGTTTTGGGGCGGGAGGAGGGGGAACGACTGCCGGTTCTGCTCCAGCAGCAATGGCTTGCATGACATCACCTTTGGTAACTCTTCCATCTCTGCCGGTTCCCTCGACCTGTGACAGGTTCAATCCGGTTTCAGCCATCAGTTTTGCTGCAGCGGGCATGACAATCCCTCCTTCCGATTTCGGTGTTGCCGCTTGCTGCGGTTTTTCATCCTTTTTCAGCTCAGGAGAAGATGCTGCTGCTGGCTTGCCTTCACTGTCGATGCGTGCCAGAACCTGATTGGGAACTACTGTGCCACCATCACCGACAAGAATTTCAAAAAGAATGCCTGCGGAGGGTGAAGGGACATCAAATACAACTTTGTCAGTTTCGATTTCAAAGAGAATTTCGTCTTCAGCAACAGCATCTCCCGGAGATTTTTTCCAGTTCAGCAGTGTTGCTTCGGCAACGGATTCCGACAACTGGGATATGGTGACATCAATAATTGCCATTCGTGGATATTATTTGTTGAAAAAAACGCTGAACTCACCGAATGCCTGATCAAGCAATGCTTTTTGCTGGAGGACATGTGTAGCGGTATAGCCACATGCGGTAGAGGCTGATGCGAGACGTCCTGCATAGCCGAACTGCTGGCCAGGTGTCATTGCTTTCATGATATAGTGCTGGAGAAAACGCCAGTAGCCCTGATTTTTAGGTTCATCCTGACACCAGACAATATCCTTCAGTTGAGGATAGAGCGCAAGCACAGCGCCAAATTCATCAATGGGAAAAGGATAGAGTTGTTCGATACGGATAATGGCGATATCTTCGGAGGTGTTTTCACGTCTGCGGTTGACAAGATCATAATAAACCTTGCCAGAACAGGCGATAAGTCTCCTTACTTTTCCGGGATTTGCTTCGGTATCGCTGATAATAGTCTGAAAATTTCCAGTGGAGAGCTCAGCAAGCGCCGAGACCGCCTCCTTGTTGCGGAGCAGTGATTTAGGCGTGAGAATCACCAGTGGTTTGCGGATCATGGTAGTCATCTGCCGCCGAAGCAGGTGGAAAATCTGGGCAGGGTTCGTCGGTTGACAAACCTGAATGTTGTTTTCGGCGCAAAGCTGCAGGAAGCGTTCCGGTCGTGCTGATGAGTGTTCCGGGCCCTGTCCTTCATAGCCATGAGGCAGCATGAGGGTAAGGCCGGATGCAAGCCCCCACTTTACTTCTCCGGAGGTGATGAACTGATCAATCAATACCTGTGCTCCGTTGGCAAAGTCACCGAACTGGGCTTCCCAGATCACCAGTGTGTCAGGTGCAGAAATGGAGTAGCCATATTCAAAACCAAGAACAGCCTCTTCGGAAAGAACGGAATCGATAACGGTAAAGTCCGCCTGGTTGCTTGCAACATTCTGAAGCGGTATGTAGATCCCCGAATCCCATTTTTCACGGTTCTGGTCGTGCAGTACGGAATGACGGTGCGAAAATGTTGCTCTGCCGCTGTCCTGGCCGGTAATACGTATGGGGTAACCACCTGCAACAAGTGAAGCAAATGCAAGATGTTCACCCATACCCCAGTCAAGAAGCTGTTCACCGCGACCCATCCGGGCACGGTCATTGACGACCCTTTCAACCAATGGGTGAAGCTTGAACCCTTCAGGGATTTTGGTAATCATCTCCGAGAGTCTTTTTAGCTCGGCAAGCGGAACGCCGGTTTCGCAGATTTCATCGCGCCCTGCAGTCGGTTCCGCTGTAAAGATGGTTTTATTGACCAGTACCGGATTTGCGCTGTACTTTCCTTCATCAAGATCCTTGCGGAACTGCTGGCTGAGCTTTGTGGCATAATCCCCATTGATGATTCCCTGCGATTCAAGTCTTTCTGCAAAAAGTTTCCGGGTGCCGGGGTGCTTGTCTATTTTCTTGTACATCAGCGGCTGGGTCATGGCCGGTGTATCCTGTTCGTTATGGCCAAGCTTGCGGAAACAGATAATATCAATAACCACATCGCGCTTGAATGCCTGCCGGTAATCAAGTGCCATCTGTGTTGCCAGAACGACCGATTCAGGATCGTCACCATTGACGTGCAGTACCGGAGCCTCAATCATCTTGACCACATCGGTACAGTAGGTTGTTGAGCGGCTGTCGCGAGGGTCGGAGGTTGTGAATCCGATCTGGTTGTTGATGACAATATGGACAGTGCCACCAGTGCCGTATCCCCTTGTCAGTGCAAGGTTCAAAGTTTCCATGATAACTCCTTGTCCCGCAAAGGCTGCATCACCGTGAACCAGGATTGGCAGCACCTGTGAACCGTCCCTGTCGCTCCGGCGTACCTGCCGGGCTTTTACAGCTCCCTCAACAACTGGATTGACAATTTCAAGGTGTGAGGGGTTGAAGGCAAGAGAGAGATTGATTGGTCCCCCGGGAGTGGCAATGTCACTGGTAAATCCCTGATGATATTTTACGTCGCCTGATGGAAGATCGGCTGCATGTTTGCCCTCGAATTCCGCAAAAAGGTCCAGCGGATTTTTTCCCATGATATTGACAAGCACATTCAATCGTCCCCTGTGGGCCATACCGATTACAATCTCCTGTACCCCAGCTTTCCCGGCTCGATGGATCAGTTCATCCATGGAGGCAATAAAGCTTTCCCCGCCTTCAAGGGAGAAGCGTTTCTGGCCGATAAAACGGGTATGCAGATAACGCTCAAATCCTTCAGCAGCAGTTAACCGTTCAAGAATGTGTTTTTTCTTCTCCGGGCTGAAATCAGGTTTTGAACGTATCGTCTCGAACTTTGCCTGCCACCACCGTTTTTCCGTCTGGTCAGTGATGTACATGAACTCTATGCCAATGGTCCCGCAGTAGGTCTCGCGCAAATTCTGCAATACTTCGCGCAGCGGCATGCTTTCTTTGCCGAAATAGGTATTGCTTGTGTTAAACTCAATATCCATGTCGGTTTCTGTAAACCCGTAAAAGGCGGGCTCGAGATCGGGAAGTGCAGGCCTTTCCTGACGTTTCAGGGGATCAAGATCTGCCCAGCGTGAACCGATGTTGCGGTAGGCGGCTATCAGTTTCTGTACCGAAACCCGTTTACGTCCCAGTTCGGCATCGGGATTTGCTATAACACGGCAGATTGGTCCAAGACGTGCTCTTTCAGCAAACGATGCCTGGACGGGTGAGTGTGCGATATCGCGAGCATCAGTACTGTTTGCACCAGGCATATTCTGCATGGCATCAAAGTAAGCCCGCCATTTTTCAGAAACAGAGCCTGGATTGTCGAGATAGGCTTCATAAAGATCTTCGATATAGGGAGCGTTTCCCCCGAAAAGATAGGAACTGTTGCTGTATTGCTGCATCATGTTATGACGTGCTTATCGTGCAAAAGGATTGTATAAGTGAAATATTCCGGACAGGGTTTACTCGTTGATTTAACCACTTTCTGGTCGGTATTATGCTTAACAACGGTTAATTAGCCTGAAGTATAATACATTATCAACAGTTATTGCGAAGAATTTATGAAATTGAGCGGACAAAAAAGCCTATGTATTTTTTGCCGGATAATCACAGACGCTGCTGATCGTACAAGCTGCGCATTCCGGCTTTTTTGCCTTGCAGGTGTAACGTCCGTGCAGCAGCAGATAGTGATGAAAGGTGATAACCCAAGCTTCCGGAATAATCTTCATCAGCTCTTTTTCTGTCTCTTCGGGTTTACTCGTTTTTACCAGCCCTATTCTGTTTGAAACCCGATGGACATGGGTGTCCACCGGCATGACAGGTTGTCCGAATGCGTTGCCAAGCACTACATTTGCTGTTTTTCTGCCAACCCCGGGGAGGCTTTCAAGCTCTTCTCTTGTTTCAGGCACATCTCCCTGGTAACGTTCAATGAGTATCCGGCTGACCTCGAGAATGTTTTTAGCCTTGTTGTTGTAATAATTAATGGAGCGTACAAGGCTTTTAATCTCGTCAAGTTCCATCCGGCTCATGCTTTCTGCATCCGGTGCTCGCCCGAAAAGTTCATTGGTAATAATATTAACCTGTTTGTCAGTTGCCTGAGCAGCAAGAATGGTCGCCACAAGCAACTGAAACGGGCTATGGTAATGCAGTTCGCTTTTCGGATTGGGGTATTTTGCTCCAAGCGCCTCATTAAGAAAAACGATTTTTTCTACAGGGGTTCCTCTCATGTACTTTCAGGTATCAATGCCGGTGTTTTCACTTTCGCTCTCAGCTTTCTGAAGCTTGACCACTGACTGGTCTATAAGTCCTCTTCCGTTTTTATGAACCTTTCCCTCAGCTTTAAGATCATTGAAAATGGCGTCCAGAATGCCATTGACAAATTTGCTGCTTTTGTCGGTGCTGTTAAACTTTTTCGCGATTTCAATAGCCTCATTGATCGAAACCTTGGGAGGAATATCCTCGCAGTAGAGAATTTCCGTCAAAGCCATACGGATAATGTTTTTATCAATGATAGCAATCCGGCTCATGTCCCAGTTGAAGGTATGCTTGACGATATAACGGTCTATTTCATCCTTGTGCTCCTTGATGTTGTTAAGGAGCATATTGAAAAACTTCATGGCGTTGTTATCAGCCAGAATCTCTTCGGTCAAAAGCCAGCCAGCAGCAGAGTCTATATCGGTATCCCGGATTTCAATGGTATAGAGGGCCTGTAAAATTTTTTCACGGATTTGCCGTCGGTACGTCTTCATAAAAGAGCAATTAATTGATTGAGGATTGGAGGATTTCACGGAAAACAACATCAGTCCGACTCAGGTTTTCATACAAAACATCTGGATTGTGTTTTCTCAGCTCCTCTGTTGAATAGGTGCCGGTCGCCACGGCAATAGACTTTGCGTTCAGAACCCTGGCACACGCAATATCGTGTTCTGTATCGCCTATAATTATGATATTGTGTTCAGAAAATGTTATGCCGGTAAGCTGGTATGCTTTTTCAACGGCGATTGGAGGCAGTTCGTTACGATGAGCTCCGTCATCAGCAAAAGCACCGAACGGGAAATAATGGTTAATTTCCGGAAGACGTAACTTATGCCTTCCCGATCCTTCAAAATTTCCGGTTAAAAGACCAAGCATCAGTTCGGAACATCCTGAAAGTACATCAAGAAGTTCCCGAATGCCCTCCATCAAAAGAACATCAGAGGGTTTGGCGTGCGTGCGGAACATTTCAATATAGGTCTCTTTGGCCTGATCAAATTTTTCGGCAATTTCACTATTATTGAGCCCTGCATTCAGCAGAACCTCATAGATAATGCTTCTGTCCATCTTTCCGGAAAAATTGTGGGTGCCCGTACTCCCTTCAGTACCATAAACCTCTTTCAGGGCATCAGCAAGGATAGTGCGGTTGACGGCATTCATCGAAAGCAATGTTCCGTCTATGTCAAATAACACCAGTTTTTTCAGCATATTGTCTTATGAGACTTCTCAAAGCCTTATTTTTTCTATCCGTACGGGAATCAGTTTTGATACTCCCTCTTCTTCCATGGTGACACCGTACAGTGCCTGGCAGGACGCCATGGTTTTTTTGTTGTGCGTAACAATAATGAATTGAGTGTTATTCTCAAATTTTTTCAGGAGTTTAATGAATCGGGTTACATTGGCGTCATCCAGCGGAGCATCCACTTCATCGAGGATGCAGAAGGGACTGGGTTTTACAAGATAGATGGCAAAGAGGAGTGACAGAGCTGTCAGTGCCTTTTCTCCACCGCTCAACTGCTCAATTGAGAGCGGCTTTTTGCCTTTTGGTTTGGCAACGATTTCAATATGGGCTTCAAGCGGATCCTCGCTGGGATGAATCCTTAGATCTACCTCATCTTCCTGATCAAAGAGCTCCCTGAAAATTCCGATGAAGTTTTTTCGGACTTCACAAAAAGTCGTATCGAATTTCTCCAGAGCGGTTTTGTTGATCTGCTCAATGGTCGAGAGTAACTGTTGTTCAGCCTTGAGCAGATCCTCTTTTTGTTCCGCAAGAAAATCGAAACGCTCTTTTTCTCCTTCAAACTCCTCCAGAGCAAGCTCATTGACAGCACCAAACTGTTCACGCTGTTTTGTAAGTACTTCAAGCAATTGCTGTGCGGCCTTCCTGTCGAATGAAGGTTCAAGAACCGGTTCCGCCATAGAGGCGAGGTTATAGTTGTGCTTTACCTGGGTCTCTGTAAAAAGACGATCAAGCGCTTGCTCAAGTTGTATCCGCTGATTGGTGAGGGCCGAGAGAAGCTGCTGGCTGATGTCATGTTTTCGACGGAGTTCCCTGAGCGAAGTCATAGTTTCATGATGCTGAGCCTGCCGCTCACGGTATTCCGATTCGAGTTTATTGACCGTCTTTTGTTCCATTGCAGCAATAATGAGCAGGTCGTCAAGCTCTTTTTTCATATAAGCAGAACTTTTTTGGCCCAGCTCTCGCTTTTTTTCAGCGATGCTGCCTTCGGTGTTAAGTCTTTTGATCTCTTCATGGAGCGAAACTTTGTTTTCAGTAGAGGCTGCAAGGCTGATTTTGAGCTTTTCAAGATCAAGAAGGGCGTCCTTATAGAGACTTTGACGAGACTGCACTTCGATGCCCAACTGATGGTGGCGGGTTTCAAGGGCGGTAAGGTTTTCCTGCAACTCCTGGATTTTTTGCCCGAAAAGAGAGGTTTTCGATGCACTGCTGCTGATTGCTGGCAGAAGCTGCTCGAGTTCAGCTTCGCAGTTATCTTTCTGGATGAGCAATACCGCAATCTCCTCTCCGGCATGCTCAATTTCCATTCTCATTCCGTTCTTTTCAGCATCCATTCTTGCCGCTCTCTTTTCCAGGGCTCCCACTTCCGCATCAAGCAGTTCAATTTCTCTGCGTTGTTCTACTGTTTTCAGTGAGGCCAGTTCACTGCGGAGTTGCAAAATACTCTCATCCTCCATCCTGATGTTTTTTTCCAGTGAGGCCAACTCCTTTTGCAAGCGGTCACGTTCAGCTTTTTTTCCTAACCGTAGCCCTTCGCTGCTTTTGGAATTTCCGCCAAACAGTAGTCCCATACCACTGAATGTTTCTCCTTCAAGAGTCACAAAAGAACTGTCATGATACTGCAGCGCAAGTGTTTCGGCGACCTTAAGATCTTGTACGATATAGCTTTTTCCGAGTATCAGCAGAAGCGCATCATGAAGTTCCTGAGGATATTCAATTACTGAAAGGGTTTTCTCTGCACCACTGATTTCCGGGCAGGAATTTTCCACAGCATCAGAGACAAGATCAAGCACCAGAAAATGGATTTTTCCTTTATTGGATCGTCTTAGATTGGCGATGCCCTCTTTTGCCTCATGGAGTGACTGGCAGACATAATAGTTCATACTGCTGCCAAGTGCTGCATTTACTGCCTTTTTGTATGAACTTTCAAGCGACAGAAAATCCGACAGGCATCCCAGACCCAGAATTCCGTTATTTTGTTTTTCAAGAAAAGCGATTCCTTCGGGCATCCCCTCAAAGTTGTCGAGCACGGAATTGGCCAGAAGAATCCGGTTCTTTACATTATCCCGACCTGACCGCAGCACAAGGAGAGACTCTTTCTGTTCCTCAATCTGCTGGTTTATCTTTTCCTGAAGTTTCAGTAAGAGAGCCTCCCTTTTTCTGGCTTCGTCGATAAATGCTTTTTTTCGGTTGATTTCTTCAGAAAGCTCATGTTCAGCAGTTTGGGAGGCATGCAGTTTTTCCTGAATAACTACTTTTTTGATTTCAAGTCGTTCAAGAGCCGTTCGCAGATGCTCCTTTTTCGATTCAAGGCTTCGTTTTGTCAAAGCGAGCTGGTTAGCGGCATGCTGTTCATCCATGATGAGCCTGCGCTCCCGGGCAAGGTCACTCCTCTGTTTTCCAAGTGTGGTATTGAGCTGGTCGTGTTCAGCAGCAAGGCTCTGAAATGCCGTATATAGTTTGTTACAGCTTGTTTCACAAGGAGCCTTGCGTTGTATAAGATCGCGTTCGAGCAGCTCCTGTTCATGGATTTTCTGCTCTTTTTTGCTGGTGATAGCCCTGATTCGTGCGATGTCTGCCGCAAGATTCTTTTGATGCTCTTCGTGCTGCAAGAGTTGTTTTTCAAGAGCATGCACCCGCTGATTGCTCTCATTCAGCTTTTTCTGTGTTTCAGAAAGGGATGTTTCCTGCCTGAGCAGCAGCACCTCTGTTTCCTGGGCAATGCTGTCCATGGAAGCGATTTTTGCCGTACATTCATGGTAAAGCAATTCCTCATTCTGGATACTGCGCTGCATCGGTTCAAGCTTCTCATGGAACTCCTCCATCGCAAGCCACGAGAGAGCAAGATCAATCTCACGAATCTTCTTTTTCAGCTCCCTCAGTTTTTCAGCTTTCCTTACCTGGAGCCTCAGGACTTTTACCTTTTTTTCCACCTCTGCCAGCACATCGTCAACCCGGGAAAGATCCCGTGAAGTACTTTCAAGCAACTTAAAGGTTTGTTTTCTGCGCTGTTTATAACGGGTTATTCCAGCGGCTTCCTCAAAAAGTTTCAGCCGTTCCTCACTTTTATTGCTGATAATCTCCTCAATCATTTTTAGTTCAATGACTGAATAAGCATCACTGCCCATCCCGGTATCAGCGAACAGATCAAGAATGTCCTTCAACCGGCAGGGTACCTGGTTTAAAAGGAACTCGCTCTCCCCATTCCGGTAAAGACGGCGGGTAATAGTAACTTCAGTATATTCGATCGGCAGGACATTTCGGGTATTCTCGATCGTCAGAGAAACTTCGGTAAAACTGAGAGGCTTCAGGTTTTTAGACCCATTAAAAATGATGTTTTCCATCTTTGCCGACCGCAGCAGGGAAGATTTCTGTTCACCGAGCACCCAACGCATTGCATCGACGACATTAGTCTTGCCGCATCCGTTCGGGCCAACGATCGCCGTCAGTCCCTTGTCAAATTTTATTCTGACCTTGTTCGCAAAGCTTTTGAAGCCAAAAAGTTCAATTTTCGAAAGATACATCAGAACGCGGCTGGTTTTGGCGGTCTCGATTCAGGCTTAGAAAGAAAAGTTAACAAAAAAACAAGCTTCTCCCGACAAACCTTTTACTCCTCATTCAAAGCAGCCACAACACGCATGCACTGCACAGCCGCTTCGACATCGTGTACCCTGAGAATACTTGCTCCATGCATCAAAGCTATAGTTTCAGCAGCTATGGTGGCAGCAAGCCTTTCAACAGGAGGTGCGATTGTATCTCCGGGCGGCGTAATAACGTGACCAAGAAATGATTTTCTCGATACACCTGCCAGAATCGGTCTGCCCAGACTATGCAAAGATCCGAGAAGGGCTAAAAGCCGGAAATTCTCCGAAACACTTTTTCCAAATCCAAACCCCGGATCAATAATAATGTTTTCAATAGAATATTTTTCAGCCCGTGCAATGGCATTGGCCAGAAAACCACTGACCCTCGACAAGATATCTTCATCGCCAGAGTCAGTTCCGGTACTCCACTGCATTAATTCCGGTTTTATCGGTGTATGCATCAAGATCACCGCAGCATTGTACTTGCTGCAGATGGCAGGAAGGTTGCTGTCAAAGGTAAACCCGGAAATATCATTGACTATATTTGCTCCTGCCCGTAAGGCGTGTTCGGCAACATCCGCCTTGTAGGTGTCAATTGAAATCACAACATCGCTTTTACTGCGTAAAAGAGCAATAAGCGGTGCTGTGCGTGCAATTTCTTCGGCTGAGGAAATTTTTTCGGCTCCGGGTCGTGAAGATTCACCCCCGATATCTATAATCGAAGCGCCGTGACCGATCATCTCAAGCGCATAAGTTACAGCCCGGTCAAAATCGACATCACTGGTATTTCCAAGTAATAATCCTCCATCATAGAACGAATCAGGGGTTGTATTCAGGATACCCATGATTTTCGGTCCTTCACAGAGATCAAGTTTTCTGTCGGTGCAGTTGATTATAAAGCGAGGGTCTCTCATTATGTTATTCCGAACGGTACTGGTATGAATGTCACAAAAAACACCGCAATAGCAGCCCATCCCCAGACTTTTCTTGAAGCATCCAGGGAGTAATCATCTCCTGTCGGGGGATGCTTCAGCCCGATAAGCCGAGAAAGAATGAATGCCCACAGAATCCAGCCAGACCACGACCACTGCAGCATTACAGGCGGTATAAGTAAAACAGCGTCAGGTTTGAGCAGCGAAAGCAGCAGCTTCAGCAAAGAGGGAAAGCCAAGCAGGCTGATAAAGAGCAGAAATGCCCTGGCAGCTTTCGCATGTCCTTTTTGGCCAAACATGGCATAGGTAATATGACCGCCATCAAGTTGGCCAATAGGAAGCAGATTCAGCGCGGTAACCAGTGAACCCAGCCAACCGGTAAAAAGGAACGGATAGTGATACATCTCGGTCATTGGTGGAAGGTTTTTCGGCGCAATAACATATTCAAGTCCTATCCAGAGGAGGTTCTTGCCAAGTATGAGCTCTCCTTGTGGTACAGGTGTCTGCAAAGCCCCCTGTGTAAGGTATTCAGGGTGGATAGTGTAAATAAAGTCAGCAGGCGGAAGATTCAAAAAACCATAGACCAGAAGTCCGACACATACGGCAAATCCACTCATGGGTCCCCAGATACCAATATCAAAGAGAGCGTTTGTTCCGGGAATCCTTTCCTTGACCTTTATGACCGCTCCCATTGTACCAAGGCTGAGAAAGAATGGCAGCGGCGGTACAGGAAGATAATAGGGAAGTGTTGCCCGCACGCGATGGTTCATCGATGCAAAAAAATGGCCAAACTCATGAACGCTCAAAAAGAGGAGCAGCGAAGCCGAGTATGAAGCGCCAGAGGCAAGAGAGTTGATGAAGAGCGGAAAAGAGGCGAACGTTGCCGGATGCCCGCCCCAGAATGTTCCCGCCCAGAGTGTAGTAAGCACTGTAAGGAGAAACAGTGCCAGATGGAGAGGATAATTCTGCCGCGCAAAAATGGCTCGTTTGGGAAAACTCGAAGGGTTCATGAGAATAATTGCTCAAACTTATGCCAGGCGGTCAAATAATCAGGCAGCTTAGCCAATTGACGGGCAGCTATGCTGTTTTCTAATCGTTGTCTTTATCCTTTTTATTCTTGCCAGTGCTTTTTTTATCTCCGAAAGTTGCGACGAGTCCATTAACCAGCTCCTGTTTCTCCGCAGCATTCAGTTTGGCTTCCTTATGGGCGGGAAGGTAGATAAATGGAGGCATTTTGCCTTTCCTTACCTCACCGGCAGCTTTTTCGCCTTCATTTTCCTCTGGTCGACCCCACTCAGAAACATTGAACCCGTCTCGTCCCAATGAAACATCGATCTGAGTCAACCACGATATGGGAGCCACAGAACTGTACCAGGGCCAGACGGTTTTGTTAGAATGACAGTCCTTGCAGGCTCGGTCAAACAGTTCAATGGTTCGTGGAGAATCCCATTTCGGTTCACCAGTGACTGGTGGGTTGTTATGGTTTTTGCCATAAGGAATAAGCTGGATGGCCGCAAGAGCGATCGCTCCACCTACTAAATATTTTAAAAATGTCATGGGTAGAAATTCCTTTTTAACTTTTTACTGGAAAGCTAAAATTACAATTACTCAAGAATATACGTGAAATTCTGTCTATCTCCGTAAAAATGAAAGCAAGCAAGATGCTTAATCCTGAACAGAATTTTGCAGAGTGGCATCTCTGATGATCTGCAGATGCAGAGGAATCCTGACTTCAGGAATGAGATGGTTCGGATAAAAACCTGCATCGAACAGTTCATGGTTGATCGTTATGGAATCATTATCCACGATCACCCTGTAGGCCAGAACAAGCAGCGAACCATACATTTCGACTTCCCTGTGATAGATACCTATAAGACGATCAATTTTGCCGTTAAGCGATGTCTCTTCCATCAGTTCGCGCAGACACCCCTCGTATGGTTCTTCACCAGCCTCCAGAAACCCGCCAGGCAAAGCCCATTCATTGAACGCCGGTTCATGAGCTCTCCGGATCACAAGAAGTTCGTTTTTTTTATTGAGGGTATAAGCGACAGCCACCGGAAGCGGGTTGATATAGTGCACCCAGGAACATGAGGGGCAGAACATTCGATCGCGTCCATCAATCATGGCCTGCTCCAGTTTATTACTGCAAAGAGGACAAAATGAAAAAGATTTCATGGGTGTTTCAAGAAACTTTTTATTGTTGCAATGGATTTAAAAAAGAATAATTCAACAAGAACATAGGTAAAGAACGTATTTATAAACAGAATAAGTTTTATTCATGCCAACAGCAATTCTGAAAGAGGGTGTTCCAGCTCCTCTAATATCGGCAAGTGACCAGGATGGAAAGCTTGTGACCCTTGAAGAATACCGTGGACGCAAGGTTGTGCTTTATTTTTATCCGAAAGATGACACGCCGGGATGCACTAAGGAAGCTTGTGCTTTTCGTGATAATTTCCCTAAATTTAACACTGCAGGGGTCGATGTGCTTGGTATAAGCATTGATGATGAAAGCAAACATAAAAAGTTTGCCGAGAAGTATAATCTTCCCTTCAGGCTTGTTTCCGATCCAGACAAAAAGATTGTGGAAGCTTATGGTGTATGGGGGTTAAAAAAATTTATGGGGCGTGAGTATATGGGTACCAGTCGGGTAACCTATCTTATTGATGAGCAGGGTGTGATTGAAAAGGTGTGGCCTAAAGTCGATCCTGCCCAACATGCTCAGGAATTGCTTGACTATTTGCAGCAAAAAACATAAGAAGAAGAAAATGGTAAACGAATTTGATAAGCTGAAAGCCGGAAAACTTCTGCTTGCTTCAGCCAATATGCTGGAGTCAAATTTCAAGAGGACGGTCTTGATTATGTGTGAGCATAATGAGCGGGGGTCTTTGGGTTTTATTTTGAATCGTCCAATGGAATTTAAGGTTTGTGAAGCCATAGCCGGTTTCGATGAAGTAGAAGAACTTCTGCATAAGGGCGGGCCCGTTCAGGCTGATACGGTGCATTTTCTGCATTCCAGAGGTGATCTCATCGAAGATTCTCATGAGATTCTGACCGGAGTATTCTGGGGAGGAGACAAGGAGGAATTGAGTTATCTGCTTAATACCGGAGTTATGCTTCCCTCCGAAATTCGCTTTTTCCTTGGTTATGCTGGCTGGAGCGCCGGACAGCTTGAAGCAGAGTTTGAAGAGGGCGCCTGGTACACGGCTGAGGCATCGAGAAATATCGTCTTTGGTGATGCTTATGAAAGGATGTGGAGCCGCTCGGTGCGCTCAAAAGGTGGTGAGTATCAGCTTGTTGCGAACTCACCTGAACTCCCGGGATTGAACTGAGCTGTGGGCGCTGAACTGCTTTGGGCTGAACTCAGGGCCTGTTGTGATCAGTTTCAAGCCCCGCATGGGTGATATATTGATAGCTGTTGAAATAGCGTAATAATTCAACAGAGATCCCCGGATCTGGCGGGATTGTTGTTGATTATTGCCTTAAAAAGTTTATATAGTTATTACTACTTGTTCTTTGGTACTCTGGGGATGACAGGCTTTCGACAGGGTAGATGCAAGATGGAGTTGCACTCCGAGTTTCAGCATGGATGGACTCGTAAAAGAAGTCTATGCAACATTATATGCAGACGATTATTCGTATGCAATGGCTGCCTGATTAGCACAAGTTAATTAACCAGCCATCGTCCGATGGGGGAGGCGCTTACTCTGAAGCCACCGGATGGCATAACCAGCGCTTGAGCTTCGGTTCGCGCAAGTAAGCCCCAACTGTTTTTGCCCGAAAAGGCAGGCGGGTGATTTAAAGAGGGATAGTGAACCAAACTTTGCAGGTGTAGCACTGGTTCATGAAACACTGAACACCTGAGATGAGTGTGGTAGCTTTATTGAGCAATGTTCTGGACGCGGGTTCGACTCCCGCCATCTCCACAAAAAGAAGAGTTTTTTAACATACTATAAAGACTCTCAGCCCTTGTACAGCAAGGGCTTTTTTGTTTATTCCGTATCTCACGCAGTCCACAGAGATATACTTTTAAATCCATACTGTTTTATTGTATCTGATGGTATAGGGGGCACTTTTCAGGGAGTTAAAACGATTATTGCCTGATAAAGAACAACGCACAAAATTCTGTCATGTAAGCTCATGTGTTTTCCGCATGGGCTTTTTTTTATCCCACCGCTCGGAGATGTTCAAAGAGGATGAAACGTATAATTATTGATTAAATGTTGACAGACTCCACCGATCAGAGATGTTCCTCAAGGTCGAAAAATATTTTTATTAAAGTTTGCTATAAATGCCAATAGCGCTAATAGTTTGCGTGGCATTATTACAAGAGTTTTTCCTGTAAAATATTTTTATAGAGGTAATTATAGTTTTTGGAATTTTTATTCCAAATAATAATTGCACTTGCCTTGTAAATAAAAAAATAAAAAAATAAAATAAAAAATGAAAAGAATAGAAAGATGTAGACAAATATAGACAAGTGCGAGAGACATTTTTGGGGAAAAAACAAATAAAGAAAAATTAAGAATAATAAAGCGAAAGATATATCATTTTCAAGGAGGGCTATCGGTTCTTAGGCTATTTTGCTCTTTCGGTTTTTTACTATACTATATGCGAAAGCAATATATATTATGAGACAATAATGGGAGATACCGTACATGGAAAAGATTAAAAAACACGAAAGGAATCGCAGGTTTGTTGCCTATTTCGAAAGCGTCGTTTTATCGTGGAATTGCAATTTCAATCAAACAAAGAAGCCTGTATGCAGGCTCATACGTACAGTGAACTTGCTATATTTTCGTGGACAGTGTGAGAAGTCATATCTTCAATGAAAAGGAGATATGAGACATGACAGAGAAAGGCAACGAGAGCCACAGACCGGTTCAGGGTTATACTATTGTCATCACCAGCAACCTGTCGAATTCCCACTTTGCAAGTAGCAGATAGGATTAATAAGGAGAAATCACAATGAAAATCACCGTTCTCAATGGTAGTCCAAAGGGAGAATTGAGCGTCACCATACAGTCGGTGGCCTATCTGGCCAAGATCTATCCCCAGCATGAGTTTAACATTATCCATATCGCTCAAAGAATCAAGCGGCTCGAAACCGACCAGGCCGCTTTCAACCACGTCATTGACCAGGTGCGCGCCTCAGACGCAGTCCTGTGGGGCTTTCCCCTGTATATCCTCATCGTTCACGCGCACTACAAACGTTTCATTGAACTGATCTTCGAACGTGGCGCGCAGGCCGCCTTCGCTGGCAAATACGCCGCCTCGCTCTCTACCTCCATCCACTTCTTTGACCACACGGCTCACAATTACATCCATTCCATCTGCGACGACCTGGAAATGCGCTTTGTCGACTCCTTCTCGCCTGATATGTATGACCTGCTCAAGGAAGAAGGCCGCCAGCAGCTTGCCCGGTTCGGCCAACAGTTTCTCGAGGCCATCCAGAATCAGGCGCCCACCCAGCGCCAATATTTGCCCTTGACCTATCGCGAGTTTTCTTACCAGCCTGAGCTTCAGCCCAACCCAGTTGCCACCGCAGGGAAGAAGGTGGTCATCCTGCATGATGAGCAGCAGCCCGACAGCAATTTGGCGAAAATGGTGGCGCGCTGCAGTAGCGCTTTAGCAGGCGAAGTGACCGTGGTCAATATTCATGACATTGATATCAAAGCCAGTTGCCTGGGCTGCCTGGAATGTGGCGGAAACTACCGCTGCGCCTACACGGGCAAAGATGGGTACATCGAATTTTACAAAGCGACCGTTATGACTGCGGATGTTCTCATCTATGCCGGGCGAATGGTGGACCGCTACCTGTCCTCACGCTGGAAGATGTTTTTTGACCGCATCTTTTTCAATACTCACACCCCGGTCCTGGTCGGCAAGCAGGTGGCCTTTGTCATCTCTGGCCCATTCAGCCAAGTCCCCAACCTGATGGAGATTTTCAGCGGTTTCTTTGGGTTTCAAAGGGCCAATATTGTTGGCGTTGTCAGCGATGAAAGCGGCAATTCCGCCGACCTCGACCGCCTGCTCGACCAGTTGCTGGCCCGCGCGCTGGCCTACGCCCAAGCTGGCTACCTCCGCCCTCAGACCTTCCTCGGAGTGGGAGGCCTTAACCTCTTCCGCGATGATATTTACGGTCGCCTGCGTATCGTCTTCGCCGCCGATCACCGCGCTTTCCGCCGCATGGACGTTTACAAGACTTTTCCCCCGTCAGAACTCAACACCGCCCTGTTGAATACTTTCGTTGCCCCGTTTGTTAACCTGCCCCCAATCCGGAAAAAGTTCGACAAGATGATAAAAAAACAAATGGTCGAACCGCATCAAAAGGTGGTCGCCAAGGCCCAAGCCCATGAAAGGCATGCGCCTGGATAAAGAGTAACCAGAATGCCAGGGGCTTTGCCTCAAACCGTTTCGGTAAACTGGAAAATGCTTTGATGTTTGTAGAAAAACTGTATTCATTGGGGGCGCCAGCGGCCCGTACTCGGAATATTTACAGGATTATGAAAATTATCTCGGGTGCGCAAACCGGTGCTGACCGCGCAGCATTGGATGTTGCAATTATGCTTGGACTCCGCTATGGTGGTTGGGTACCCAAAGGTGGTTGGGCGGAAGACTTCCCAAACCCGCCAGGCGTATTAGGTAAGTATCCTGATATGATAGAAACCGAAACCAGTATTCCCGCAGAACGCACTCGTTTAAATGTGCGTGATAGCGACGCGACTCTTGTGCTTGTCACGAACTCCGATACTGATACTTCGCCGGGAACTGATTTGACTCGCGAGACGGCTGAGGAATTGGGGCGACCATTTCTGATCGTGCAAGTAGACCAACCTGACGCGGCAAATTTGGTCCGCGATTGGCTCGTCGGACTGAGCGATAGTAATGTACTAAACATTGCTGGTCCGCGAGAAAGCGAATCTCCAGGGTTATATTTACTCTCCCGAACCTTACTTGAAAAAGTCTTGTCCCAACCCATTTAGGAGCCTTTGGCTCAATACATGCTTGCCTGCTGGCATTCGATTGCACTGAGCCGCCCATACTGTAGCGAGTAGCGGCAGTCGGCAGAAAGCGAAGCGAAGATGCTGGCTGCCATGCTTCAGGCGGAGCCGCTTCCGGTACTATGGAGGGTGCGGAGCCATAATAACTTCAAAGAATATTCTGAGGCCTATGGTGGGTGAGTGTTAAGAACATTTTCGAGGTGGAGGAATATGGTAGTAGTTACTATTTTTGTAAATTCAAAGTTGAAATCTATTCAGGAATTTTTCGGTAGTTTAAACTTTTTTCCTGTTTTTTCGTCGAAATTTCAGTCAGGATGTGGTGATGCGAATAGCTATTACACCAGAAGTAATCGAGTGGGCGTTGCAACGGTCTTGTAGACAGGACAAGTTGAAACAAAAATTCACAAAGATAGGCGAGTGGCTTAGTGGAACTGTTCAGCCAACTTTTCTTCAACTGCAGGAATTTGCAAAAGCTGCTGCTGTTCCGTTTGGTTATCTTTTGCTCGATGCCCCGCCGGATGAGTACTTCCCAATTGCAAATTATCGTACACGAACCGATGAGCCTGAGCGCCAGTTCAGCCCAGAACTTATTGATACAATTCAGTTGATGCAGCGCAGACAGGCCTGGATGAGAGAATATCTCATTTCCGAGGGGCATGGCAGGCTGCTTTTTGTGGGTTCTGAAACACCCGATGGAGATCCCGTAATAATAGCGCAGCAAATCAGATGCGCCATTGGGATCGAAGAAGACTGGGCACAAAGACAAGCGTCTTGGACAGAGGCTTTAAAAACAATGATACAGCAGGTTGAAAATGCAGGGATATTAGTCATGTCCAATGGGATTGTTGAGAATAATACATCCCGTAAGCTTGACCCTGCAGAATTTAGAGGGTTTGTGCTTGTAGATGATTATGCGCCTCTTGTATTTCTCAATGGAGCGGATGGAAAGGCAGCTCGGATGTTTACTCTTGCCCATGAACTTGCACATATTTGGCTTGGAGCAAGTGCGGCTTTTGATTTACAGGATTTGCAACCGGCAAATAATGAGATCGAACTTGCCTGTAATCATATTGCCGCTGAGTTTCTTGTTCCATCGAACATTCTGAGAGGAATATGGCCTCAACTGTCCCGAAAGGATAATCCTTATCAGTTGCTAGCGAAAAGATTCAAGGTTAGTGAAATTGTTGCTGCACGTCGTCTTTTGGATCTGGAGCTGATCAACCGTGATGAATTTTTCAGATTTTATCATGATTGGCAGGCAAATGAACTCAGATTATCTCATAAAGCTGCTGATGATGAGGGTGGAGGCAATTTCTATGCCAGCCAGAATATTCGTATCGGTCACCGTTTTGGTGATTTGCTGACCCGCTCGGTCCAGGCTGGAACGACCTTGTACAGCGAGGCTTGGCGATTGACAAACCTGAAAAAGAATACTTTTCAGGAATATGCAAAAAAGATATTCGGGAGAAGCGTATGAGTTCAAGTCAGGTCTTTCTTCTCGATTCAAACGTTCTGATGACGGCTGCCAGACATTACTATGCTTTCGATATTGCCCCATGTTTCTGGACTTCCTTAAGCCAGCATGCAGGAAACGGTGAACTACGAAGTATTGATCGTGTGCTTGATGAAATCAATCGTGGCACTGATGAACTGGTTGTTTGGATCAATAAATCTTTCCTGAATTATTTTTTTGAAACCGACTCATCTGATGTTTTGCAGAAGTATACCGAGATTATCCGATGGTCTCAAGGAGAGAATCGGTATTCTTCAGCCGTTAAAGAGGATTTTGCACGTTTCGATCATGCCGACCCTTGGCTTGTTGCCTATGCTCTCGTTCACCGATGCGTTATTGTAACGCTTGAGAGCCCAAACCCAGCTACAAAGAAAAAGATTCCTATACCGATTATCTGCGAAGCCTTCGGCGTGCAATGGCTCAATACCTTTGACATGCTTCGTCATGCACAGATCCAATTTGGTTGATATTACCACCCTTATTTGTGTCAAGTTAACTACCTCCAATATTTTTTCACCCAATTCTTTTGTCCATAACTTCCATTTTTGCTAAACTTACAGTAGTGCAAGTGTTGCCCCAACGATCAATGGATATGGATATGAAAAAGATTATTGTATTTGTTATGATTTTGTTTGTTTCCGGTTGCGCTAATTGGGATGAAGTTGGCCATCGGGATCGAGATAGGCATGATAAGGATCATCGCCATCAAGAAAATAGTCAGAACGATGACCATGGCAGAGATCATGGTGGACGTTGACTTGAAATTCTGTACATAGCAAAAGCCCTTGAGCTACCGTGGTTTTTTATTCTACGGCGTGCGAGCCGAAGGATGGGGATATTGCGGTATGCTTTATTGATGGTGAATTTACGGTGAAGCGGCTTTCGGTGCGGGATGTGCTTTTTCGGGGCGGCTATGCTTACAAGAAAGCAGGGGTTATTGTAAGTGAACTTTCGCCGGAGGACTCTTTCGCTCTTTGCTGATGCAGGTTATGGATGGCATAAACGAGCGGTATGGGCGCGGTGCGGTTCCTGAGAAACTTCTTTTGACATGCCACTCAAGCCTTCGTTACTACAAAAATAAGCGGGATCGAGGCCCTTTGTTCTTTGCTACCAATATGCCGCCCCTCCGGGGCTTGAAAACAATAGATGTTATCGTTTGATTGCTATTTGATAGTGAACCTATGACGGACAGTACCCACGCTTTTGCTAACGATGAACCTCCTGAAATACAGGTTCATACCCATGATCGATATCATGCGGTGATGAATAGGTGCACATCTTTACCTCCTCTTGTTACCGCCGTTGTTCAGCCTGTAGATGAGTTTGTGCTCAAATCCGTTGCCATCGCTGCAATGGAAAATCTGATTATACCAGTTCTGATCGGACCTGTTGCCCGTATTATGGATGCTGCAGCAACTGCCGGGATCGATATTACGCCTTGGAAGATTATTGATGTGAACTATAGTCACGCCGCAGCCGAGAAGGCTGCAGAATTGGCGGCAGCAAGCTCTGTTCAAGCGATTATGAAGGGCGCGCTGCATACTGATGAAGTTCTTCATCCCCTTGTGGCGCAAAACTCTGGATTGCACTTCGGGCGACGTTTGTCGCATTGCTATGTGATGGATACGGCGGGTTATCATAAATGGCTCATCATTACTGATGCCGTTGTTAATATTGCGCCTGATCTTGGAATCAAGGCAGATATCTGCCGTAACGCAATTGATGTCTGGCACGTTTTGAGCAACGAAAATCGTTTACCCAAGATAGCTGTGCTTGCTGCTGTTGAAATTATCCATCAAAAAATGCAGGCGACGCTCGATGCAGCAGCTTTATGCAAAATGGCTGAACGCGGTCAAATTACCGGTTGTATTATCGACGGGCCTCTTGCTTTGGACAATGCGATCAGTAAAGAGGCTGCAATTGAAAAAGGAATCATATCAGCCGTAGCGGGGGACCCGGATATTCTACTGGCTCCGGATATTGAGGCAGGGAACATTCTTGCAAAACAGTTGACCTTTTTCAACCATGCGGATGCGGGAGGTATCGTTATTGGCGGAAGTGTGCCAATTATTCTTACCAGCCGCGCCGACACTCTCCGCACACGACTTCTTTCCTGTGCTTTAGCTGTATTGGTTGCACAATCGCACAGAGAGAGCGATTTACAATGATTATTTCACCAAGACAGGCGCAATGGTTTCTGTCGGTTCACGGCAATGTTGGTAACCAGTTTCGAATTCGATTTCTTCACTAAAGCGCCATTGGTTATTTACAGATGATGAAGTGGAGGTTGTCGAAATTTTATATCCGTTACAGATAGTTGTTCACCAATTTGTGGAAGGCCTCATCATCAAGTTGATTGCGCTCATAGAGTGGAATTGTTCCAATACCCATCTGCTCCTCATAGAGCTCACGCTTTTCATCGCGGTAAAAAACGCCAAGCAAGAGTTTGCCTGGCTGGATTGCAAGCCCGAATGCCCCTGTACGGTCTGTGACGTCGTGATTTTCAGGCAGGGAAACAGTATGCTCCCTGAACCATTGGTAAGTATTCACCTTATTGAATACGACACAGGGCTGAAAGACATCGACCAATGAAAATCCTTTGAATGCGATTGCCTGCTTGATAATTTCTTTTGTTCGCTCCACATCACCGGCATAGGCTCTTGCTACGAAAGGAGCATTGAGGGCTAATGCCACAGCCAGAGGATTAAAGGGCTCAAGCTTAACACCGTTTACCTGTACCGGTGTTTTTATCCCGCACGGAGATGTTGGAGAGGCCTGACCTTTGGTGAGAGCGTACACCATGTTGTCGTGAACAATCACGGTGATATTAATGTTTCTGCGAATTGCGTGGAGAAAGTGATTTCCCCCTTCACCATACATATCCCCGTCACCCGATTCGACGATAACATCCAGATTTTTATTTGCAAGTTTGATACCGAGTGCTACTGGTAGCGCACGACCATGCAACCCGTTGAACATGTTGGCTTTTATATATTGTGCTGCTTTTGCCGCCTGCCCGATTCCAGAAACCATCACGAGGTTTTTACGATCAATTCCCAGCTCATGCAATGCAGACTTCACCGCTTTAAGAAGCATGTGGTTTCCGCACCCGGGACACCAGGCGATGTCCATGCCCGCGGGCATATCAAAAGGGGTCACTGTTTTATCCATGATATGACTGATTTAACGCATCAACAACCTCCTCCACAGTAAAGGGCTCCCCGGTTGCTTTCAGGATTTTGCGCGATATGCTTCTGCCAGTTTCAAGCGCAAGGAGATCGGCAAACTGGCCGGTTGCGTTGTTTTCCAAGACCAAAAGTTTTTTGTTTTCAAATAAAGATTTGATGACAGGGCTTAGGGGAAACACCTGAGAAAAATGGATGCCGGCGAATGCTCTGTTTCCGATTATATCAAGCGCTTCTTCAAGAACCCCTCGATTCGAACCCCAGGAAATGACGAGCATCTCTGCCTGATCAACAGTGCCGATAAGGGTTGGCGCGCGTGCTGTTTCCCGGAGGGAGTGCATTCGTTTTAGACGTTTTTCAACCATAAGACGCCGAATTTCGAAGCTTTCTGTAATGAGACCATTTTCATCATGCTCATCGGAATCTACACGTACAAGCCCATCACCATACCCGGGAACTCCTCTTGGGCTTAAGCCATCATCCGTGAAAGCATACCGCTGGTAGTTTTCAGTTGTTTTTATAAGAAAATTTTTCACCGTCAGACGTTTTACTGATGCGGTTTCAATGGTAGATACCGTATCAAGCAAATACTGATCAGCAAGGATAAAAACAGGAATCTGATACTGTTGTGCAAGATTGAATGCTTGCTGCGTAGTATCAATAATTTCTGCAAGTGTGCCCGGGGAAAAGATTGCTCTCGCAAAGTCGCCATGGCCTGCATGCAGTGCCAGATTGAGGTCGCCCTGCTCGGTACGTGTCGGCATTCCAGTGGCAGGTCCAGGTCGCTGGCCTATATGGATAACAATTGGCGTTTCAATCATACCTGCAAGACTTACTCCTTCCTGCATAAGGTCAAAACCGCCTCCTGAGGTTGTAACTATTGCCCTTGCCCCGGCATAGGATGCTCCGAGACCAGCATTGATTGCTGCAATTTCATCTTCAGCCTGATCAACCACAATGCCAAATTCTTTTGTTCTCGTGGCCAAAAAGGTGAGGAGGCCTGTTCCAGGCGACATCGGGTAGGAGCTGATGAAATTACACCCGGCGGCGACAGCTCCGATACCAAGCGCTGTGGTCCCATCCATGAGCAGTCGTTCTGGTCTGTCTGCCGGAATAGATATCTGAAGAGATATATTTGCAGTTGTCGCAGTATCTCGGCCGAAACTGTACCCGAGTTTTGCTGCAATGCAGTTTTTTGCGACAATCTCTTCACCTTTTGCGGCAAACTTTACTCGAAGATAAGCCGTAAACAGTTCGAGAGGAATGCCAAACAGACCAAGGACAACCCCTGCGGCAACGATATTTGAAAAAGCGGCGCTGCCAGCCTCCAGCGCAGACTTAGTAAGGGGAGTATCAATACAGTTATCGCCCCATGGATCACCAAACCTTTCTTTTTCCGCAAATATCAGCGTCGAGCTGCTTATCCTGTCTTTCAAATGTTCAACAACGTTATGGGAGAGGGCAAAAAGCATATCGATGCGTCGTACATAAGTATCTCTTTTGTTTTCCGTGATCCGGATTTCTGCTGTATTGCTTCCTCCACGAATACGAGACATGTACTCTGTACAAGAGAAAATGTTGCAGCCATACTTTTTCAATACGTTAAGGAGAGCATCCGTGATGGTTTGAATTCCTTGTCCTGCCGCTCCGCAGAACACCATTGATATATCGTGATACATAAAGGATATTCCTTGAATTGATCTTGATACCAAGCTGTGGAATAAATTCAGGAACCGGCGATGATTTACAGCAATATTATTTTCACAGGATTTACCCAAGAATCAAATTCCTCGGCAGATACAAGTCCCATCGCAATTGCGGCTTCGCGCAACGTTATGCCAGTCGCCTGGGCATGCTGCACAATTTCCGCAACTTTATCATAGCCGATATGCGGGCTTAGTGCTGTTGCCATCATCAGCGAACGATCCAGATGCATCTTAATTCGTTCTTTATTCGGCTTAATACCCCGGACACATTTATCAGCAAACGACAAGCACGCATCTCCTAGTAATTCAGCGGACTGAAGAAAATTGGCTATCATCACAGGACCAAAAACATTCAGTTCAAGATGACCTTGCATACCTGAAACCGATATTGACACATCATTTCCAAACACCTGCGCGCAAACCATTGAAAGCGCTTCCGCCTGTGTAGGATTGACCTTGCCCGGCATAATCGAGGAACCCGGTTCATTTATGGGTAACAAAATCTCTCCGATTCCACAGCGAGGACCAGAAGCGAGCAAACGAATATCATTGGCTATTTTCATCAGACTTACTGCCAACAGTTTCAGAGCACCATGCGATTCCACGATAGCATCATGCGTAGCAAGAGATTCAAACTTGTTTTCCGCACTTACAAACGGTTGTCCGGTTATTGAAGCAATGGATGCTGCAACCTTTCCTGCAAAACCTTCCGGGGCGTTGAGTCCGGTTCCGACCGCTGTTCCACCTAATGCAAGTTCACAAAGATGCGGCAATGTGCGGTCGAGTGCGTCAAGTGCATGATCAAGTTGTGATACATACCCTGAAAATTCCTGACCAAGTGTAAGTGGTGTTGCATCCATAAGGTGGGTACGCCCAAGTTTTAGAACATCCTGGAATGCAACAGAACGCGCAGCAAACTCATTCCGGAGATGCTTTATACCGGGAATATTCTTCCGTACCAGCATCATGTATGCGGCTATATTCATGGCCGAGGAAAACGCATCATTTGAAGATTGCGATCTGTTTACGTCATCATTGGGGTGAAGCAGCCGATCTCCTTCCCCTAAATGCATTCCTGAAAGAACATGCGCTCGATTGGCAATGACCTCGTTGATATTCATATTGGTCTGGGTGCCTGATCCTGTCTGCCATATCACTAAAGGAAAATGCTCATCCAGCTCCCCGTCAATGATCTCGTCACAAACAGCCGCAATCATTTTCATCTTGTCATGACTCAAGACTCCAAGTTCAAAATTAATTGTAGCGGCCGCTTTTTTCAGATAACCAAATGCCTCGATAACGCCTTGCGGTATCGAATGTGAAGCTCCAATCTTGAAATTCTCTATTGAGCGCTGGGTCTGGGCTCCCCAATAACGATCAGCAGGAACTCTGACTTCCCCAAGAGTATCTTTTTCGAGTCTATACTTCATGCTTTTTAGGTCCAATCAACATGAGAACGATGGTTTAAAGCAAAATCATTTCAACAAGGCTGTACGTTCTACGAATCTCAGGAATATTGACAAAGAATATAATCCTTAAACAGTATTTGGGGAACTAATTCTCTGCAATACTGGGTAATTATTGAATATACGAGAAGATCTATTACCGGGAAAAGATACCAGAATACGTGTATTTCCGCATGGAATAGGGATTTTTGCATTTCATTGCGATATTGTCTGTGGTGATGGACATGAAGATATGGTGGGAACAATTACCGTGAAAGAATGATCTGATCACCGCACAAACCCAAAAGTTCAGCATGCTCAAGCCCTATAAATGAACGTAAACTTCAATACAGGAGAAGAACAATGGTAACAAAAATCCTCAGCAATGTGAACGCGGCCATCGGAAGCCGTTTTTTGAAAAACAAGAATCAAGTGGTGTTTGTCGAATATACCACTGGATCGATCAGTCTTTTGAATATGGTTGCCCCATCGCCCGGAATTGTCTCCCAGGGCAGCATCTTGTTGAAAGGAACATGGGTTTTTGATTGCGAAACAGGCGCACTTGACGGGAATCTGAATGGTCCCGGGGATATCTGGTGGGAACAGATCACCGCAGTCAATAGACAGATGAGGCCAGTTGGAGGTGCAACTATTGTCAACTTGGGTATGGTCGATTTTGCCTCCGTTACTCCCGTCATTCTTCAAGCGCAGTCGTACAGCAGTGTACCAATTCCCGGCAATGACGACCCGAGCAACCAGCTTAAAACCGGGATTGTTTTTGCTGTCCGAACCAACGCCGGAAATCTTGCAAAGATCAAAGTGGTTCAATACGGCTACAATATGCAAATCAACTGGGTAACCTATAAAATAGCCAGTTCATATCAGACTATAGGTACCGGTTACACCAATCCTGAAGATATTGCGGTATTTGCCGATGAAACAACCGCTTATGTAACTGAACGATCAGGTAATCTCCTGAAGGTGAATCTTGCTAATGCTAACAGAGCTGCAGCAATGCTCATTGCGTCTGGCTTGCAGGCTCCGCAGCAGCTTCAGATCGATGAACAACACAAGCAGGCCTATGTTGTCGAGTTTGCCAATCCCGGCCGACTTCTGCAGATTGACCTGACAACTTTTAAAGTCACTCCTGTGCTGCAAGGACTGAACAATGCCATTGGATTGCTTATCTCTGATGATCTTGCCTATGCTTATATCAGCGAACAATCGGGCGGAGGAAAAATCACACGATACTCATTACAGGGAAAAGCCAATCTTGTCATTGCTTCCGGTTTGACCAATCCATTCTATCTTTCATGGGCGGATCAGACGAAAACAGCATTGTTTGTTGCCGAACGGGATCCGGCAAACCGTATATCCCTGGTCAAGACTCTTCCTTATCCAGGCAGCGTTCAGCAGGTTGTAACCGGCACCGGAGCTCGACCCTCAAGTGTCGTCTGTATCGATGCCACCAAGATTGTTATCTCTTGTGACAAGGAGATCGACTTCGCCAATATTCTTGCGGGGGTTGTTCCGCCGACAGGACTCTTCAAAGGAATCGGACTTGTTCCCTGGAATTTGATAACCTCTGCAGGAATGGCTGATACCACTCAGCAAACACTTTATCCTTACCAGTTTGCCAAAGATTCACCATTTGGAGGGGTGCTCTCGCTGCAAGTCAATCATCAGCTTGCATCCCAGAGTGGGGTAAAAAACTATCGGATCCTTGTCGATAGTGCCCCCCGTCTTGAGGTCTGGTGGGATCTGCAGCTCAACACCGCAAACGGCAAGTACGAAATTCCGGTGCAGTTCAAGCCAAAAGATATCAATAATGTTCATGGCTACTATGATATTCATCAACCCGGCGTATGGCTTATGAACAGTGACCTGGCAATGATTCTCGACAGCTCCTTACTCTCCAACGGACTCAGGAACTTTACTATTGAGTTTTCCGATGCTGCTGGCACCGTATTGCAGCAACAGTTATTAAAAGTGCTCATTGATAATAACCGTTGCACTGCGAGTATCGAGATGCCTACAGTGAATGGCGTTTCCGCGACAACCGATTGCGGTATGCTGAAATTCCTGAACAAGACCCAGAAAGTTACCACCCATTATATTGCCTCTCATCCGAATCTCTTTGGAAGCTACTCATGGAGAGTTGGCAAGGGCGGCAAAGGGCCGGTACCCGGTGTACCCGAGTGTGTAGTTGACGGGCTGGTTTCGCTTTCACCATTCACCTTTGAAAAGGAGGTTGGTGCCTTGCTGGAGCTATGCCCGAGTGCGGCTTTTTATGCCTCGGTCTATGTTTATGCCAAGGCTATCAACGGTTATGGACGCCTGAGCGGATATGATGCCTCCTGCATCATCGCTTTTGCCCTGACTCCTTAAATCTTTATGGGATATATTCCCAAGCTCTGCTTCGAGGAGGAATTCCTAAACATGAACTCATACCCCGCAGCTCTGCTGCGGGGTAGTTGGTTGCACACTTTTCCTGGAGGGCCTTCGCAACTCAAATTGACCCCATTTGGCAAATTTATTCTTGAATAAACCATGCTGACAGAAACTGAATTAGAGCAACGGGTATTCCGGTTACAGGGAATGCTCAGAAACAAACGTGTGCATGCCGCTCTTCTCATCCTGCCGATTGATGTCTACTATTTTGCAGGTACCCGCCAGAACGCAATACTCTGGATTCCGACGGATGGTCAGCCAGTGCTGCTGGTTCGCAAAAGCCTGTCTCGCGCAACGGAAGAGAGTTCGATTGTTGACATTCGTCCTTTTCCCTCAAGCAAGGAATTTTCATCGTTCTTCAGTGAGGATCAAGTCTGTATTGGAATGACGTTTGACGCCGTTCCGGTTCAACAGCACAGCTATTACACCCGGGCGCTGCCGGGGCGTAGTTTTGTGGATATATCAATGATCGTTCGAGAAGTCATGTCAGTCAAGTCGCCTTTTGAACTTGAGCAACTGAGGTATAGCGCCAGCAAGCTTGCATCGGTTTTTGCCGAGGTGCCGCAGTTCCTGAAAGCGGGTATGCGCGAACTTGATGTGTCGGCCGACATGGAATATCGCCTTCGCAAGGCAGGCCATGAGGGATATGTAAGAATGCGGGCTTTTAACCAGGAGCTTTTCTTTGGTCTGGCAGTTTCCTCTGGAGGGGTAAACGGCGGATTTTTTGACGGTCCGGTGACAGGCAAGGGGTTATCAAGCGCTTCACCGCATGGTGCATCTTATGATGATATTCAGGTGAACCAGCCGATTCTTCTGGATTTCTCCGGGGTTTTCAATGGTTACATTGCCGACATGACCCGTATGTTTGTGATCGGAAAGCTTGATCCTGAATTGCAGCGGGCATTCAATGTCGCCATCGATATTCAGGAGATGGTACGTCAGGCCATGAAACCAGGTGCGATTTGTGAAGAGCTGTTTCTTGCAGCGGCTGCAATGGCTGAAAAGGCCGGACTTGATTCCTGGTTTATGGGTATGCCGGGTGAACAGGCTAAATTTGTCGGCCATGGTGTTGGCCTCGAACTTGATCAGCTTCCGGTACTGGCCAAAGGGTTTGTTACGCCTTTGCAAGCCAACCAGGTGATAGCGGTCGAGCCCAAGTTTGTCATTCCCGGCAAAGGGGTTATCGGTATTGAAAATACCTTTGTTGTTACTGATGAGGGCGGCCTCAGGTTGAGTGATTTTCCGGACGGGATTGTGTTTCTGTAGGCTTGAGCGTTTTGATGTTTTGGTTAAGCTCTGATGAATGCTTGAGAGTACGGCGCTGATTATCAACATTCACCCTTGAATTGGCATTGGCTTTGGTAAAAAATGAGTTTATAAGCAAAATGAATATTGATTACCTTGCCCTTTGTGGAATTTGGTGAAGCAGTAGAGCGTATCCTTGCGGTGAAATTTTTTTGATACTAAATATGCAAACCATCCAAAAGCCAACCCGTGAGAAAATCTTATCAATTGCGAAGGCAAAGAACACTGGCAAGAAAGGCGCTTGTGGTTGTAAAAAGTTGACGCGTCCGCTCTATTCTGACTCGCCCGATAAGCCAAAACAACCGGTGCAATCTGAACTCGACTTTCCCATTCTCCGAAAAATGTCGGTGAACATTCGACTTTCACAGCCCATTCGGTTTGAGCCTGTCGAGGATAAAAACGGATTCATCTGAATGAGCGGCTTTGCGTGGTATTCAAAGATGTCATACTCAAGTGATCTTACGCAAGGAGACCTTTTGGTACAGTGCCCGATTCCGTTTCCGAACGCTTCGATGTACAAGGCAATTCTTGAAAATGAAGCCACCGTTGAGGAACCTGTCGATATCAAGCCTGGAAATTTGGTCGTCCTCTCTCAGGCTTGCGACTTGGTTAATGAAAAATTGGACACCGTTGTGCTCTGATTCGTTTTCTGCCGAACTGGAGCTTGGCGTTCCCAGGTGCAGATGCAAACCTGCCGGGAGATTCGTCGCCAAAAGAGCTGCTGAGGACTTGGCTATTCGTACCAATACGGAGATTATTACCATGATCGACGGAAAGGTTGTTCGTCTCACTGCTGAAGAGATAATCAAACGACGTGAGGCGGACGGTAAAGAAGGGGGATCGAAGACGGAGTAAATTTATTGTTACCAATTGGTTGGCTTATTTCTGAAGTCGAACATTGCAGCTTTTTTTCAGAAAAACTGAAAGAGAATAATGTACCATGATTGAAAGATATGCACGTATAGCAATTGTAACCGGAGCCACTTCCGGTATCGGTGAGGCAACTGCCAAAAAGTTTGCCGCTGCTGGATTTGGTGTGGTTGGCAATGGTCGCAATGGTACCAAACTTGCGGCGCTTGAGCAGGAGATTGGGCAGGCATTTGCCGGTGTGGCAGGTGATGCGTCAGAAGAAATTGTGCTTGAGAGGCTTTTTGCTGTGGCAGAAGAGCATTTTGGCAGGCAGGCGGATATTGTTGTAGCCAATGCTGGCAGGGGACTTGGCGGCTCGGTTAAAGATGCCGATTTGTCACAGTTTGAGGATGTTTTAAGAATCAATGTAACCGGTGTGCTTGCTCTGTTACAGAAGGCTGCCCGGAAGATGGTGGAGGTGCAGCAGAATGTTTTCCCTCGCTCTGCGGCAGATATTGTGATTGTCGGGTCGGTGGTGGGCCGCCATATATCACCGTTCAGCGCGGTCTATGGCGCCACAAAATTTGCCGTGCATGCTTTGGCAGAGGGGTTGCGTCGGGAAGTGGGGACAAAAGGGGTTCGCGTGTCACTGGTTGAGCCGGGTATTGTTCTCAGCGGATTTCAGTCGGTGGCAGGGTACAGCGATGAGCTGGTGAATAACTTTCAGGAGCGCTTCGGGCCGCTGCTGATTGGTGAAGATGTGGCCAGCGCTATTCATTACATCGTCAGTCAGCCGCCTCATGTGCATATCAGCGACATTGTTGTGCGGCCCACTCGCCAGGATTATCCCTGAACAGCTATGTCATTGTATTCTGACCAATCGTTCCGTTTGATCTATTCCATCGGTAATGTGATTGCCCACCTTCCATCTCTCCGCTTTTCAGCTTTTCATCAGGATGTTTACTCGGCACTTGAACACGGAGGCTGCCGGATTTTCTCTGTCAGGCATGTATGCCGCTTTCGATAAAACACCATTAAGCCGAGACCGCAATTCCGGGCTGGTCATGGTGTTTGTGAAGAGGTAAGAGCCGTTAGCTTTCCTCCTTTATCAAGATGTTTGCTGTTCCCGCCGTTGGGCTTATATCAATCCATAAAATCGATGATTACGTCGATAACCTTTTTTTATTGATGAAAATATTGTGTAAGATGAGTATAAGGTTTGATATGTTTGATGGACTCTTCATTGCTCCGCTTAAAATCATTTCTATGGCTTCACCATCGATACGACCTGTTGCTCATCTTTGCCGGAACAATGCTCAATTTGTGTCACAGTTTTCAGAGGATCACCCCTTATGAGACTCAAACTGACACTTCGGCAGCAGAAATCTGTAGAATATCTTCCGCTCAATACAGGCTACCATCTCGCTTCGGCGATATATGCCACGCTCGCACACTCATCAAGCTCTTTTGCTACGCAGTTGCACGAGCATGGATATGCCTCTGAAGGCGCCCGGCAGAAGTTCAAATATTTCACCTTTTCCAATTTGCAGATTCCGGCGCGCACCGTAGAGCAGGGAAGAATTGTGTCGCGCTCCCGTGCGGTAACGCTCTATCTCTCCTCCCCAAAAGAGGAATTTTTGCAGCATCTTATTACCGGTCTCTTTAGTGATGGCGCGTTGCGAATAGAAAACGCCTTGTTCGAGAAGCAGCTTATCGAGTCACTACCCGATCCAGAGTGGTCGGAACAGATGGCATTTTCGATGCTCTCCCCGCTTGCTGCATCACTCTATCGCGATCCCTCGTCGGGAATGAATACAAAAGAGTATCTCCGCTACGACGACAACCGTCTCCCCGACATGCTGCTGCACAATCTGCAAGCCAAGTATCGAGGTATCTATGGCAGCGAACCATCAGAAGGCAGCGTCCCATTTTCGATAATGTTTGGGGAAGGATATCTCAAGCGGATGCAGGAGAAGGGGAGGAGTGTGGAAAAGCTGATTACCATCAAGGATGCCAACGGAAGAGAGAGCAGAGTCAAGGCCATCGAATGCCCGTTTATCGTGACAGGCCATCCAGAGCTGATAAAGGTCGGCTATGAATGTGGATTTGGGGTGAATAATTCGATGGGGTTTGGGATGGTGAGGGTTGATGAAAAAGGAAATGGTAGAGGGAAATGAGATTACAATAAATTTATTATAAAAATGGAAATAGATATTTCATTGCTTTTTGAAGAACCCAAGTTTGATGCAATTGTCATTCTGACAATTCAGCCTCTTGCACCACTTTCAATGGTCAATAATCTACCCGGTTCTTATTACAAAACAGAAAGTATTCCTACAAAATTTATGCTTTCTGGTCTCTTTGAAAATTTACTCGGTTGGCATTTTTCTAAAGAGGATCGAATGAAAATTTTCAGAGAAATGAAAAAAGTGCATAAGAAAAAGTTTAAGCAAGAACGTGAAAAAGAAGAGTCGGAAGTTGGCTTTCAATCGCTAGTTGGATATTACTTTAAACCTGTATCGCCAACATTCGTTCCGACATTGCAATATTATGAAGACTTGTGGACACAGCATCTCATAGGAGGCGATCAACGCCATGCAGATGGTGCAATTAATTACGATTGGCGACTTGAAAATGAAAGAAACATTATTAAAGCAAAAATCAAATCAAAAGAACTTACTGAAAACGATTTTGGAAAATTTTTCATGGATAACCGTACGCTATTTCCGCTTTACTATCGGTCAGTTCCAAAGCGGGAATTTATTATTGCTACTGGCGCCTATCAATTCAAACTTAACATAAACAGTCAACTATTGAAATTACTTCATAATGCTTGTTTGGAGATGAATATCGGTTATTTGGGAACAAGTGAAGGTTGGGTTGATGTCTGTTTTCGGGAGGGCTTAACAAATGGTTAATCATTTTTATGGGCGTTACGGTCTTGCCCTTACAATGCTGAATAATAAGCTCGATTCTCCTGAAGAAGTAACGCCTGAAATGCTTATTTCGGAATTGGAAAACGGACAAAATCATTTCAGAGTTGAACCTTTGCCTTTTAATATAGAAAATAAATCGGTTGAATTTCGATACTTGAATAAGGATTTTTTTTGTAAAAATCCGGCAAGAATAGGCTCGCAAGGCAAATCTATCGTTCAAGTCGGGAAAGATGTTTCGGCTGAGGTGAAGTACTTTCTTGCACCGACCGTTATCACATCAAATAAAGGTGCGGGAAATGCCTGGAAAGCGGTTTCAGACACACAAGCAGAGTTAAAGGGTGGAAAACTTTTGTCAAGTAAAGAAGCCACAATGTCGCTCATGCCGCTTTCCGGTAAGATTAACAACGGCAAGCAATCCCAATCAAATTCCAAATCGTCTTTGATTGAAGTGGCAAGCTGTGCTATCACCACCTTCACCCCAGACAAGCCAGCTTTGTTGCCGAAGCTTATGAGCGGAGAAACCGACACTGCCTGTATTATTCCTGATTTAGAGCTAAAAGATTTAAAGAGATTTATACACCTATTCCGAAAAATGTTGAAGTCAGGAACAAAAGAACTTTTATTTGGAAAAGTAAATACAAATAAAAATAAGGCCGAAATAGTTTATAGTTTTCAACGTCCGAAAATTTGCAGCGGGAACTTTCCTTACGCACCGAGACAGTCCGCATTAGGCTGCGTCGGTTTGTTAGGTGCTATTGGCCGTTGGGCAAAAGAAGCCAATTGTGGGGACGAAGGCAAGCACGTTCTCGACAGTTTGAAATCGCGTCCGATTTACATTGTTGAATATGGCAATGCCAAATCAGTTTCCTTCGGTCACTGGATTGTTGAGTTAGCAAAAAATGATTTCCTTAGCGACATCATTGATGCTATTCAATATTCCAAAATTCTTTCAGAAGAAAAACGAGATTTGTCAAGCGCAAAATATCAACTTTTTTTTCTTTTTGTATCACGCTTTTTTCAACTTTTTGAACAAAAAAGCTTTCAAGATTTCCTTTCAATTCGTGCCGAATACCCCCAAGAACTTGAAAAATTATTTAACACCTACTTTATCAATGCTATGCAAAAAGATGAAACTATTGTGCAATCCGCACGGGCTTTAGGTCAGTGGCTAAACAAGACCGCTTATTGGGCGGCGCGTAAGGAGGCTGAGAATCGGGATAAAACAAATGATAAGGAAATGATTCGCAAGTTAAAGGCTAAATTTTTGGCAGAAATGGAAAGCACGGTATTTGCCGCAAAATCTCATGATGCGCTCTTAGCCCAAGTCGTAACTCGTGCAGGAAGACTTTCACAAAGTGACGCACCAAATGGAGCTACTCTATTTTTTGATGCAGTTGCCAGTGGAAAACTAACGCTTGAGGAATCAAAAAACTTGATTATAGCTTACTCTCGCTTGCGTAGCACAAGCGAAGACCTCGAACCGGACGAAATGCCACAATTATCGGAATTAGGGCTTGATGATTCCAAATCCGATACAGATTAAAATCTATTTTAAACTTCAAAAAAGAGGAAATAATAATGGTTATCAAAGGCATTTTGGTTACACTTCTTGCGCCAATGACAAATCACATTGCCAACGGCGGAGAAAAGCTTTTGGGCAATGCTTCATCCATAAAGCGCCGCCCAGATGAACGTGTTTACATTTCAGGACAAATGCAGCGACATGCTTTTTTCAGTGCGATGGAGCGATTGAACATCGAGGATAGCGGCAGAGGAAAAACCCATGTTTCAAACGGTGACGGGATTAGCAATACTATTGAAACTGATTTACGTGCGGACTTGGGCGGTTTTATGCACCCTTCTGCAGGCAACTATTCTGGCAGGAGAATTTCTCCGATGAGTGTGACACCAGCGGTCGCTCTCGAAAAAAGTGATATTGGTCGCGATTTATTAATTCGCTTGAAAATGGACAGCGAGGGCGACAGAGACCAAGCATTGGCAACTCGTGAATTCAGCCAGTGCGATATGATGCTTATGAATTTTCACCTTGATCTTTCGTCTCTCAGCATTTCAAAAAAGTTTGAATACGGTGAAAAATCAGGGAATAAGGGTGTACATCTTGAGACGAAATATGTAAAACATGTAAATGAGGCTGAACGCAAGCGGAGGGCAAAACTTTACTTGGAGTCCACTTGCTCATTAACCGATTTTGCTCAGCAAGCGCGAAACGCAACCACCGGTGAGCCACAAGTAATTTTAATTGTTTTCGATTCCAAGCTTAGCCGGAAGGCATCACGCTATTTTGAAGCAAATGAAAAAGAAAAAAGCAATATTCTTGCCGAATTAGACGAGCGCAAGGCGACTTATTTTTTAGGAAACGATGTGGAAGGTGACGTAAGCGTTGCAACAGCATATAAGAATGCCTTCGAGTTTCTCGAAAAAAATTCCCTTTATGATCCGTGTGGTGGTGACAGCGAAATCAAGACCTTTGAAGCCGCATTTTCTCCGAAATCCCAAACTGAATAATTCTTAATGTTAGCCAAACCAACCGGCGTAACACTGGAAACGCATTCAAAAGACGTTGAGCAGGAAGCTCAAGTTTGCGTTTCTGCTCATCCTTTCGTTTCGGAAAAGTATGAACGGCTTGCAGGAAGTGATTTTCAAAAAGAAGTAAAAACTGCCGCACTGTTTCACGATGTTGGAAAAGCTCATCCGAAATGGCAAGCGGCATGCAAAAAAGACAATCAAAACTTTTTGGTGGGGGGGAAATACGGAAGCAATTTAATGAAAGTTGGTATCCGTCATGAAATTGCTTCGTTGATTATGCTCCAAAAGAAATCACTTTCTGAACCTGTCAAAATTGCGATTGCTGCACATCATAAGAAACTTTCAAGTGGGCATGAAAAGCGTTGGTTAGATGCAGAACTGAAAGGCGCACAAAACTTTTGGGATTCATTCAAACGTCTTTCAAATAATGCGTTTGACCCTATTGCGAAAGACGCTTTTGAAAACGCGCTTCAATGGCATTATAAGTTTTCAGGCGTTCGCTCTTATGTGCAGCTTGCTGACCATCGGGCGAGCATTCAGGAAAATATTGACGAGACCGGGCGTTTTGTGCCGGATTTTCAGCCATTTCTATATGAATTTCCCGAAGCATGGGAAAAACGACCGGTTCAGCAATTGGCAGAAGATTTTTCAAATGAGCCGCTGCTTTTGCTTCGCGCCCCGACTGGTGCGGGCAAAACAGACGCCGCGCTGCTTTGGGCGAAAAAGCAAATTGAGGCGAAACGCGCCGACCGTTTGGTAATTGCAATGCCGACCCGTTTTACGTCAAACGCATTGGCTTTGAATGTTAATGAGCGCGTTTCGGAAACGGGGCTATATCACTCAAGCGCATGGTTTAGTCACCATAGTGAGAACGCTAAGCTGTCAAAAGAAAATGAACATAAGGAGCGGATGATTCACGAGTTTGCACGTTTGCTTGAATCGCCCGTAACGGTTTGTACAATAGACCACCTTTTAGCCTCCCTAACGCTTTCGCGGGAAGACCATCACGGCATTGTATTCAATCTTGCACATAGCTGTTTGGTGATTGACGAAGCCGATTTTTATGATGCTTTCACTCAGGCCAATATTGAAAAATTACTCGTCGCAACAAGAATTTTGGAAGTTCCCGTCATGCTCATGAGTGCCTCGCTTCCCGATTCGTCGCTAAAGCTATATGAAAAAGCAGGTTATAATAATTTGAAAATACAGGCAGATGTTTCGGATTTATCGCGCACTCGTTGTGCTGTGAAATCAATTCAATCTTACTCGGAGTTGGATGAAATTGACGAACTATTGGAAGCAAGCAAGACACAACCGACGATTATTTATGCAAACACGGTTGCAAATGCAATGCAGTTATATCAACGATTTAAGAAGCAAGATGTTGAGCCGGTGTTGTATCACAGTCGGTTTATTGAAGCCGATAAGAAGAAAAAAGAAGAGCTATTGCTGGACATGCTCGGGGCATCTGCTTGGAAAGAAAATAAAGCGAATGGGATTGCAATTCTGACTCAAATTGGAGAAATCAGCGTGAATATCAGTGCGGATTTTATGATTTCAGAATTGTGTCCGATAGATAGACTGGTTCAACGGGTGGGGCGGTTATCGCGGTTTGGAAAACAAGTTGGTTCGCTTCATGTAATTTTGCCCATGAGAAATGAAAAAGAATATCCAGCACCATACGGCTCATATTTGCGGCAAACCGGCTGGGAAGCCAATCCGGCATTCGTGAAAACAAAAGATTTACTTGAGCTAAAAGACTATTCGGCTGCCGATTTTGTAAATCTCGTGAACCAAGTGTATGACAAGCAGCAAGAATCCCCAAGTGATGCAAAAAACAATGCAAGATGTTTGGAAGAGTTATTTATTGCCAATTGGTTAATTCTTCCGGCTGATGAAATGAAAGAAGACGAAGAAGATACCATGCAATGGAAAAGCCGCAATATTCCTGCTCAAGTAACGGTATTTACAAAACACCCTGACGGTTATTTTAAAAACTATATGGATTTTCAAGCATTTAAAAATGAGTGGGGTATAGCAATTCCTATTTATTTGGCTCAGCGAGGTATTTCAAACGGTAGCATAAGTTCAAGCGAAATAGGCATTAGAGATGAGAAAAGAAATATTTTGGTCGCATCCGAATCTGCTTACTCCTTTGAAGAAGGCTTGAACATTGATTACAATTTTGATAATCTTTATTGTTAATGAATGTCCCAATCAATTCCTACAAAACAGCCGTTTTACATCTTCTCAAATGGTGTGCTCATGCGGCGGGAGAACACCATTTGTTTTGTGCCGCATGTCACGCAGGATGAGGTGACTATCGAAACGGATCCTTTACTCTATTTTGAGTCGGATGAGCTTGAGAGCTTTTCGCTCAATCCTGTAAAGGATGACAAGCTGAATACCGGTGGAAGGCGAGTGATCCCGATCAATAACATTGATTCGTTTTTTGTGTTCGGGGAGGTGAACTTCAACACGAAGTTCCTGAACTTTCTGACCAAGAACCGCATTCCTATGCACCTGTTCAACTATTACGGGTTTTATTCAGGCTCCTACTACCCGCGCGAATACTTGTTGTCGGGGTATCTGGTTGTGCATCAGGTGAAGCATTACAGCTCACTGAAAAAACGGATGGAGCTTGCTCGTGAGTTTATTGAATCTGCTGCAGCAAATATTGCGCGAAATTTGAAATACTACACCGCTGATTCGCGGCAGGCTGCGCTGGGGCAGGAGAGTGTTGACATACTGTTCCATACCATTGCGCAGATCGAGTCGCTTTCGGCCACTATTGCCACGGCTTGGGATATCCCTTGTCTGATGGGTATTGAAGGAAATATTCGCAAGCTCTATTACCAATCGTGGCAGCATCTGCTCCGCTCGGCTGACCCGGCTTTTTCTTTTTCGGAACGGGTGAAACGTCCGCCGGATAATGCCGTCAATGCGCTGGTGTCTTTCGGTAACAGCTTGATGTATTCAGCCTGCCTCACCGAAATTTACCGGACACAGCTCAACCCGACAATCTCTTTTTTGCATGAACCGTCGGAACGCAGGTTTTCGCTGGCGCTTGATATGGCTGAAATTTTCAAGCCAATGTTTATTGACCGGATGATTTTCAAACTGGTCAACACTCGTGAGATTCAGGCTAAACATTTTACTACTGCTCTAAACTTCTGCCACCTGAACGATGCTGGCAGGAAAATTGTAGTCAAGGAGTTTGAAGAGCGAATGAGAACAACTATCAAGCATCGGGGTCTTGGCAGGGACGTTTCATATCGTCGCCTCATTCGTCTCGAATGCTATAAACTCATCAAACATCTCATCGGCGAAGATTCATACCATGCGTTCCGAAGCTGGTGGTAGCATTAAACGCTCAAACACTGAAAAGCCATGTACTATATTGCCGTGTACGATGTGGAGGAAAAGCGTGTTGGAAAAATGCTGAAAATATTCCGCAAGTACATGCACCACATCCAGAATTCCGTTTTTGAGGGCGAGATGACTCCCGCATCATATCAAAAGCTGAAGTATGAGGCCTCACACCTCTGCCATGATGAAAAGGATTCAGTTATTTTTTTTGAGTTGAATGGAAAGTATATGAAGAAGGAGATTCTCGGCATGGAAAAGCGGCCCGCCTCTAATTTTATCTGATACGCCATGCTTAATCCAAAGGTAAACGGTACAAAAATCAGCTACTACTTTATCTGCCACCGGAAACTATGGCTGTTCGGACGGCAGTTGCAGTTTGAAAGTGATTTCAGTACGGTAGAGGAGGGGAAGTTCATCAGTGAAACCACCTATCCCGATGAACGCCACGAGATTCAGTTAAGCGACGGCGCTGTGCTCGATTTTTACGACAAGCAGCACAAGGTGGTCCATGAGGTGAAAAAATCTGACAAGATGGAAGAGGCTCATCTCTGGCAGTTAAAATATTACTTATATTACCTGAAAAGTTTTGGGGTAGAGGATGTCACTGGCAGACTTGATTATCCAAAACTCAAAAAAACGCTTGATGTTGTATTGACCACCGATGATGAGCAAAAAATCAGGGAAATCTTTGATGACATGACTGCTCTCGTCAATCAAGAGAAAGCTCCAGAGCGGATTAACAAGAAATTCTGCAAAACATGCGCATATTACGAATTTTGCTGGGCTTAGCACTCATGCCTTCTGGGACGGATGTCGTCAGTGTAGTACTATCGGTCAGCTTCGGAGCCGCAAAACAGGGAAGAACGGTACATCTATTTTTCTAACAGACCAAAATGTAATACATTAAGAAAGTCGTCAAGGCTCCGGCATTTATCCGTTATTGCCACCCGACGACAAAGCGAGGCGATTTTAGGACTCAGTTTTCAATAAAATCGCGACTTTCCAGCCGAAATCAGGGCGGATTCTAATTGCACCAATATGGAATTGAAACAATTGGTTATAAGCCGGCAGCTTGACGTATATCGTTATTCTAATTGCACCAATATGGAATTGAAACCTGAATGTATGCCCGCCATTCACAACATCATACTCCATTCTAATTGCACCAATATGGAATTGAAACAACTTCATGTAATCAGGGAGTGCTGCTTTCATCGCAATTCTAATTGCACCAATATGGAATTGAAACAGTGGGAAACCTGATGGCACTTTGCAGGAGATGCCAATTCTAATTGCACCAATATGGAATTGAAACCTGACAGGTGGAGACGAGCGCCTTACACAAGCCGAATTCTAATTGCACCAATATGGAATTGAAACAAAGCCGCAGGAACCGCGATAGAAGCATCTGTCCAAGATTCTAATTGCACCAATATGGAATTGAAACTCTGTAGATCTTCGAGCTTGTGAAGGTCATCACCAATTCTAATTGCACCAATATGGAATTGAAACCCTTGACAAGATCGTGAGGGCGTACAGAATAGCTGAATTCTAATTGCACCAATATGGAATTGAAACTTGTTCAGGTTACTCCTTATTTGTCGGTTAAGTTCCATTCTAATTGCACCAATATGGAATTGAAACATAACAGGAGAAAGCCTTGATCTTTCAGTCGTTGACATTCTAATTGCACCAATATGGAATTGAAACGCAGAACCCCGTAGTACAAGAGGGCGACATGATCAAGATTCTAATTGCACCAATATGGAATTGAAACATGGCTAACAGCCGACGATGACCTCGTCAGCGAAGATTCTAATTGCACCAATATGGAATTGAAACGCAGAACCCTGTAGTACAGGAGGGCGACATGATTAAATTCTAATTGCACCAATATGGAATTGAAACAGGCTTATAGCGATATCCGAGACGCGTTCACCGGCATTCTAATTGCACCAATATGGAATTGAAACCTGGAATACGAACACGACAAATTGGTGGTTGGGTAATTCTAATTGCACCAATATGGAATTGAAACACTGTTGCCCGAATGGAGGCCATCAACGACCTCATCATTCTAATTGCACCAATATGGAATTGAAACGCCCTTCCGGAACCGTGAACGCCTCTTTATAGACGTATTCTAATTGCACCAATATGGAATTGAAACACTGCAACACGTGGCGGCAGAGTTCTTCGACCTTGATTCTAATTGCACCAATATGGAATTGAAACCGGTCAATGCCAGCCAGAAACTTTACTGGCAGCCTGATTCTAATTGCACCAATATGGAATTGAAACTTGTCAGGTGATGGTTGCCGGGTTATTGTAAAAGTCATTCTAATTGCACCAATATGGAATTGAAACTCTGTTTCTCTGCCTCGCTCCAGTTTTGATCGTACTATTCTAATTGCACCAATATGGAATTGAAACGTCTTTATGTCGATCTGGTCGGCTTGGGAATGCTGGAGATTCTAATTGCACCAATATGGAATTGAAACTAGCTTACCAGCAGGTGCTCAAAGGCATAGCGGCTATTCTAATTGCACCAATATGGAATTGAAACGAAAGGTAGAGCATTAACAGATAGATTAGCTACCTGATTCTAATTGCACCAATATGGAATTGAAACTATTACGAGCGGAGGTACCGGAGCGCAACGAATCAAATTCTAATTGCACCAATATGGAATTGAAACTATTCTCGAAGGTTGACACCTTTTTCCTTGCAAAGCATTCTAATTGCACCAATATGGAATTGAAACCTCTTTTGCGCAATCTCATTTAGCGTATCTTCGTTTATTCTAATTGCACCAATATGGAATTGAAACTAGTAATGCTATTGCCCCTACGATTAATTCTCTTCGTCATTCTAATTGCACCAATATGGAATTGAAACTTTCTTGACGTACTTACCACCAATGGAAAAACCAGATTCTAATTGCACCAATATGGAATTGAAACTCTTTGCGCCTCTCCTTAATAATAGCCATTTCCTGATTCTAATTGCACCAATATGGAATTGAAACATTAATTATGTTTGGTATTGATGATTTTTTGCTTGCGAATTCTAATTGCACCAATATGGAATTGAAACGTTGTTGGCTTTACCGGCTGCTCTGGCGCTACTGAATTCTAATTGCACCAATATGGAATTGAAACTTCGTCTTGCGGATTATAGCGCCTGTCCTGCCTGATTCTAATTGCACCAATATGGAATTGAAACCTTTGCTTCTGCTTTCGTCCCTGCGAACTGTATTTGATTCTAATTGCACCAATATGGAATTGAAACGCGGAAATAGTTATGTTGTTCAATGCGTTTTTAAGAATTCTAATTGCACCAATATGGAATTGAAACGGGGGAGAAATCCCCCACAAACTCAGGGGATAAAATATTCTAATTGCACCAATATGGAATTGAAACGTGACTGGCGTTGTAAGCCGCTGTTGATGCAGCTTCATTCTAATTGCACCAATATGGAATTGAAACAAATATTTTATAATGATGGTCTCAATCAGGGATGCAATTCTAATTGCACCAATATGGAATTGAAACATGGTTATGTCGATCTGGTCGGCTTGTGAATGCTGGATTCTAATTGCACCAATATGGAATTGAAACG
>CAIMPI010000049.1 GCA_903843305.1 uncultured Chlorobiaceae bacterium | reverse complement strand
TTGCTGCTGATTGCCTCCAGTTCTTCGCGCTCTTCTTGGGTCAGGGTTACTTTGTATTTCTTCATGATCAATCCGGGTTTGGGTTGAGTATGAAGAAAATATAAGCATTTTATGCGACATTATTTTCTTGACATGACACTAATGCCATTTAAAAAAAGAGATGTAGATTCCGCTTTAGAGCTAAAAGGTTTCAAAAGAATTGAAACAGACCACTCATATTTCATCTATTTTACTCAAACCAATAAAAAAAGCAGGGTAAGAACAAAAACCTCACACGGCAAAGGTGGAAAAGATATACCCGATGGGCTTCTCTCATATATGGCAACGCAATGTAAGCTCAACAATAAGCAATTTAGTGACCTCATTAAATGCCCGTTAAGCAGAAGCGAATATGAAAGTATTCTTATAGAAAAAGGATTCGCAGATAATGGGTGAATTTCAGTACAACCTACCGAGCTCCATTTCTCATCTCATTAAGCATCGAACGAGTACCAGCATTTGCAAAGATTTTTCAAACTACATCACTGAGTAAACTGTCTCTGCATAGCGCCTGCATTAAGTCTGTCCAGATCATCAGACCATGTTACATCATCCATCAGGCTCATCAAGATGTTAAGCTTGAATCAATACCATGTTATACCTGTCATTTTTTGATGGTAATTTGGTGGTATCCTTCAAATTGAAAAGCATTAATTTATTTTCATATAATAAATTGAGAACAAAATAACAATCCAACCCTGCCCTGATTTTACAGAGCTTTTTTTCATGCTCTACCCCTTGTCTCCGAAGCAGAGTTTTGTGGGGTTTGAGGGAAATCGGGCGGCGTTGGCATTGAATATGAATGCTGACAAGGAGGGTGCTTCGTTGAATGAGTTTATGAAGGGGTGCAGCTTCGGGCGTCGGTGTTTGGGACGACCTGGGTAGTGATGGATAAGCCTGCGGTGCGGGGGTCGAATCATAAGACGCTGGTGAAGAATAAGGGTGATGATGCTTAGACGGGGGCAGGCGGGGTGATTGTGATGCATGAGGATACGCTGCCGGAGAAAAAGCCTTATCTGCTGCAGGCTGATGCGGAGGCGCTTTTGGGGTTGTTGCAGGCAATGGAGATGAAGGTGGAGATGATTAACCGGATGGCGCATTTGACGCCGGTGCGGACGTACCGGTCGATGGCGGCGTCGGGGGTGGCAATTGAGACGGAGTTTCAGATTTTGAATACGCTCCTGGCGGAGAAGGCGGCGCAGCTTGCGTTGACGGAAAATCAGTTGTTCAGGATTTTTTGCCGCTGGGAGGGGGTGGATTATGATGCAGCGAATGTGGTGGTGACCTATCCGCAGCGGTTTGAGCTGAGGGATCGGCGGGCTGATCTGGATTTTTTGGTGCGGGCGAAGGAGGTGACGGAGAAAATTGGGTCGCCGACGTTGCGGCGTGAGATTGACCGGCAGTTGGCGCGGGTGGTGCTTGAGCGGGATGATGTGCTGGAGGTGGTTGAGGGGGAATTGGGGAATCCCGTTAGTTATAGATGCGGCGGATGAGGGTTGCTTTTTGGGTGGGCGGGGAAAAGAGAAGCCGCGGCGGCAATGATGATTTAACGGTTGAGAGTAGAAGCAGTAAGGGACTGCGGGCTAATAAACTGTCCACCGACACTAAATTATATGCGGGGTAGAATGCTTGAATTACTACTGAAACCCTTATTGCTGCTACACTTTGTTACCGCCTGATGTTCATTCTTCCAGTCTTGTAAACCATTGTCATTATTCAGTTTCCGTATCATTGTCATTTTACTTTCTTTCTTTTCTTTCGGCTTGTGTGTCAGCGTTTTTTATTTTTTAAGTGTTGGCAAATTGTTTAAAACAATTTCCTCGGTGCGTTAGCATTGCAAGCTCTTTGACAAAGCTTTGGTTTTAGCGATGGCTCGTGGGGCTTTGGTAATGTGCTTGCAAATGCGTTGGCATTATTTTATCTAAAGAAACCATAATTTTTGTCTATTATTATTTTTCTATCAAGAAATGAATTGTATTCTTCACAAGATGTTTCACTAATCAGTAAACACGAATAACAAGCTGCGAAATTAAGTCCTCCAACTCCTTGCCCATCGCTTTCATAACAAATCGGGTCGCTACTGCAATCTCTGGCTCTCAATAATGCAGAAGATAAAATCTTTGAAAAGTTTTCGCTGTCTGCTTGCTTAATCAATCCACCAAAACTTCCTTCACTTCCTGCAATAGTGTATATCAAAAGTCCGTTCATTGTGTCACTGTCGCAATAAATTCTTTCCGAAACAGAAGAAGAAGGATAGCCACAAAGAAATTCTAACTCCTTAATGATTAAGTGAGAGAAACTGTGAATCAAAACTGTCTTTGCTAAATGAATTGTGTTTTCGAACTTGTCTTTGTTTATCATTTCGTTCTGCTGAACTATTTGATAAAGCGAAATGATTTCCGTTTTTGACTTTTCATTTTTCATAAAAGTGTCAATGAAAGATTTCATTCTCTCATCATTCCATTTTATAAAAATTCCCTCACCAAAATTTTCAACTCCCATCAAATACTCTGTCTCGTTTGGCTTAGCAATGGTGAACTTTGCTTTTAATGGAATGTCTTTGTTATCAAAGCGAATAAACTTATCTCTGCTATTTGAAAATGTATCTCTATCCATTGGGCTTAATCTTGTATAGCCAGTTTGAACAGAAGTAAGTTTCAGCCGTTTGATTTTTATGATTTTGTCAAAGCCAAAATTTTTCAATTCATCATTTAGCGGAATATCTTCAAGGATTAAATCCTTTTCCACTGATTCAAAGTTTCCTGTGTTAAGCAAGTATTGATACTCGTTGAGTAAATAGTGATATTCATTTTTGCGAAAATCATTCTCACTTAAATAAACTCCTTCGCCTAAAACTTGCTGAACAACTTTCAAAGCAATTTTTGTAACTGCCGCAATCTGCTCTGCTGAATTACCTGTCGTGCTTAATAATCTGATAGTGGCTTTTTGGTCGTGTGATAGTTTTATTTCAGGTTGCGGAATGAACAAACTATTCATCACAATCGGATAGTAAATGCTGTTGCTTGTTCTGATTAGCGGCTTGAAGTATACTGGATAAGTTTTGTGTTGGCTGTCAGTGATGTTTCCCTTTTTCCTTCTAAGATTAAAGAAACCTGCCAATGTTTTTCTGCGGTTGCAACTTTCGCATTGAATGGTGATACCTGCTAAGTCAGAAAGTTTTGTGGAACGCTGATAAGTAAGAGAAACATTATCGCAACAAGGGTCTTGTCCTAAAACATATCTTCCGCTTTCAAGCCCTTCTGTTTCTTCATCTGTGTTGTTGGCTCCTAATCGTTCTGCTGTAATCCATTTTGTCCAATCAATATCTCTTATATCACCATCAGGTGAAACAAAAACAAAACGAACTTGCTCCAACTTGTGAAACTTTCTTCTCGGTTTTCCTTTCAGCAAATTTTCCTTGTAACAGCAAAAGCAATTTGGTCGGCCTGAAAGTTTCGTGTCATAAATAAATCGTTCTTTTATTCTATCTTGGTCATTTATTCCTTCGTCATTTCTCAATACATCTTGCCAACCATTCCACCATTCAGCAATCGGTTTAAATCTTTCGCATGTTTCACAAAAAAACCAGTTTGGAAAATATTCTACTCTGCCAACTTGATTTTCTTTTGCTGGCATTAACCTGTTGTCCTCGTTCTGTGCATTTGGCGGAACTTGAATCAACCTTTGAAGATTCTGAAAAATCCCTGTGCCTCTTAAACGATTCAGCAAACGGGGTTCTTTGATTTCAAAAATGTAGTTGCCATCATCATCTGTAAGTAAATAGTTGCTCGGATTGTTTGAATTGAAAAACCACCAGTGATTTATGTCCATCACTTTGAAAGCACCAACTGGACTTTCAATAATTGCCTGAACCCCCGATGTTGCTGTAACTGCTTTTCGTGTCTGTGTATGTATAAAGCGTTTCACTGTTCGCTGAGTGTTTCCTTTTTTAAAATATTTTGCCATAGTTAATTTGTTGCCAAGTCGTTTATTCTGTAATAAGTTTCCGTGTCAATATCACGAAGTGAATTCATCGTTAACCAAATTTCCTCAAACGGATTAACATCGGATGATGTCTTTTTCAAAAGAGTTGAGTAAGTCAAATTGTTGATTCTGGTTTTCTTTGTTGTCCAACTCTTAATCAAATCATCAAGTAAAGTGTTCAAGTAATCGCTGTTACCATATCTTTGTGTAATGTATTCTTTGAAACCAGCAGCCATTTCAGGCGTAAAATGTTTTGCATCTGAATTTTTTGTCAAACCCGAAACACTGTTTCGCATGAACGCAATTAAAATTGTTGTTAGCATTTTGTGAATTGTGTTTTCAGTAAATGGAGTTACACTCAACGGCTCAACAAATTTGTAATACGCTTGATGAAATGAATTGAAGTTTTCAAAGTAAGATTTGTCTCTTGCCTGATTGGGATTGAACAAAGTGAAAACAATTCCGTCATGTCGTCTGCCTACACGACTGCTCGCTTGTATGTATTCGGCAATGTTTCTTGGCATTCCATTTACCAACATCACATTCAATCTGCTTACATCAATACCAACTGAAATCATGTTGGATGCCAACACTAAATCCAAACCATCTTTCACATATTCGTTTCCTTTTTCTGAAGTTTCAGTTGCAAATACATCTTCCAATCTTTTCAAAGTTGCCTTGATATTGTTGCTTTCAATTCGGCTTGTGAGTTCAAGTGAACGGCTGTCAATATCTCTAATCAGATAACGAAGAAAAGAGTTGTTGCCAAAGTTTCGGTAAAACAAAACATTAGTGTTGATTTGAATTTCATCATTCGTCTTGTTGTAAATTTTTCCTACATCTTTCAGTGAGTTATAGTAAGAAACAATTGTCCAATACAAATCCAAAGTTGACAATTCATTTTCGTTGTAAAGTTTGATTCGTGTATAAAGCAAGTAAGGTAGAATCCAAAGTTGGGTGTTGATTCCTGTTTTTCCTGTTGGCAAAAAACCAACATACTTTCTCTTGCTGACAGTTTCTTTAGCAAAGAAACTGTCGTTGTATGAAATTCCTGATGGTGGAAAAATATTAACTTGCTTCCCTGCATACAGTTCACTGATTTGATGTGAAGTGTTTCGTGTTGTTGCTGTGGATGAAATAATTTTTGGACGGCGGTTTCCTTTAGTGCACAAATAATCTACCACACTTTCAAAGATGCCGACAATTGAACCTAATGGTCCACTAATCAAGTGCAACTCGTCTTGAATTATCAAGTCGGGAGGGAGAGCATCAGAAAACGAATTGAAAAATTTATGTGTCTCGCCTTCTTTCTGTGAAGCAAGAATTGCGAACTTGTCTACTGTAGCAAAAAGAAGTGTTGGCGGTTGCTTGTAAAGCATTTCATCAACTACCTGTATAGGCAACTTGCTTGCATGAAACGCACACTCGTTATTTACACACTTGAAATAAAAATATCCATGTGTGCCTGATTGACATTCGTAGCCATGCCCCTTTGCCCATTCTGCCTCACCTGTCTTTGGTGCTAACTTAATTCCGCACCAAGGACAAGCGGTCAGTAATAATCTACTTGTATGCTGATGTGCATTTTCCCAATTTCCCCCAAATGCTCTCTGAACAATTTCATCAGCATCTTTGATATTGTTTGGTGATGCACCTTCTCCAACCCAAAGTCCTATTGAAATTTTTTCTTTGTGTAATACATCTTCAAAGTTTCTCCGCAAAAATTCTAATGCTAAAATCAACCGTGATGCTCTTTCAAATTGCTGTGAAGTCAGCAAACGCAAAGTGTAACGCATGAGAATACTTGTTCCCTTTGAAGTTTCTGAATCGTTGCTAAATCGTCTCCAAAGAATTGTAAATGCTCCAACTGCCAAATATGCTTCTGTTTTTCCTCCTCCAGTTGGGAACCAAATCAAGTCAACAATTTTATTTCTGTCGTCTGAATTTTCATCAATGATTCCTTCAATGCTTAAAAGAAGAAATGCTAACTGAAAAGGTCTGTATCGTGGTGGCTCTGCCTTATCAGGATTGATAAATATCCAGTCATTGTAATCTTCAAAAAACTTTAGTGAATTGTAATCTGCCTTCTCAACTTCATCAATGAAGTTTCTTTCCTTATTTCCAAATCGCCCGTCATTGCTTATTATCATTTGAATAAACATCGCAGTGTTCGCTAACTGAAAACAACGAAAAGTATTTCCGCTTTTGTCTTTTTCTAAAATATCAATCCCTCGGATTAACCGTTTGTGATTTTCTACTTGTCTGCCTACAAGTTTGTTTGCGATTATCTTTTCCTCACAGTTAAAACTGTTTGCAGTTGTTTGTTGTGCTGAAATCCATTTTTCATAAAGAGAAATAAACAGCTTTAAACTTTTGATGATTCCCTTCTTGTCGTCATTGAAATGAGAAATTTGTTTTACTTCCAAACATTTATTCAAAGCATCAAAATCATTTTGAAAATCTTCTTTGGAAAAATCATTCTTCATTCCGTAAACAATTCTTTCAGGCATGAAAGCTGTTTGAATGAAATTCGGTTTGGGTGAATCATTCCACTGCACTGAACAATTGTGTCCAACTCCATAGCTCTTGATGTCTCGGTAAATGAAATTGATTTCGTTTTGCTCCTCGTCAAACGGATGTAGTTCAGATTGTGACTTGTAGGGTTTGAGAGAAATGTTTTCAACTGTAATATTTGTTTGGAACAAACATTTCCGATTCAAATTTTCATTTGAGTTGCTGTATTTGTTTGAAGGGTGATTTGAGTTGTTGAGCAATAATATTTTCACATAGTTGTTGCCTTTGTATTCATAGGTCTTTACCATGTATCCAACTGAAAGAATCTGGCTGCCGTATTCTTTTCGAAATATTTCCTTTGGCTCCTTTGTATTTTTTATCTCAACTTCTTCGGTGATTTTGTGTTCCTCTCTCTTCCAAATTCTGCCTAAAAGTTTTTCAAGCAAGTGGATATACTTATAAACTTCTTTCTTGCCTATGTTCTTATAGTTTTTGAATTTGTCAAAGTCCAGATACTCTCCACTTCTCTTTTCTCTACCGCCTCTGCTTCCGTTTAACTTTCTTGAAAGTTGCATAAAGCCATCGTTGTAAGTAAGAATGTCTTTAAACGAAAGTAGTGTTTCAATTTCTGTGTCAAAGAAACTTTCAAAACCTTCTTTTGAAATTGCAATTTTTATTTCGGGCTGTGGTTGTTCTAAATAATCGTAAATTCCGAATAAAAAATTTACTCCAATAAATTTTTCCGGCTCAATGCAAAATGTAAATCCAATGTGTGTTGGAAAAAATGCATTTTGAATTAACTGGTAATCTTGTGTGTCTGATGTTTGAGCATTATCTTCTTCGTTTGATTCTACTTTCTCCTCTGAATCTCCTGTTGGTTTTTTCTCCTCTGCGTTATCATAATCGTTTTCGTCTGTCTCTGCTAGGTTGCTATTGCTTTCTATTTCTTCTTCCGTTTTTGGATTACCTGTTGGAAAATCTTTATTCGGAAATAGAATTCCTGAATAGTATCTGTTCAAAGGATAATCTGAAATAAGTTCTTCAGTGTCGGAAACTCCGAAAATGTCAGAACCTGTTCCAACTAATCCTTTTTGAACTTCGTTATAAAATGAATCTCTGTAATTAGTCATCGTTGTTTTGCGTTATTTGTTCAATGTCTTTAATGGTTTTGACTTGGATTTGTGAAACGATATTTTCAATTTCATTTTTCGTCAACCACTGGGAAATAAAATCGTCTTCCTCTCCTGAAATAATGAAATGGTTAATGCTGTTGCTAAATTTGAAACCATATTCAATTTCCATTCCCCTGTATTCTTCAATTTTTGGTTTCATTGTGTTTTTCAAAAAGTCAAACGAAAGTCGGGAATCATTTATAATTTTTGCAATAATGATTAAGTCAGAAAAACTTCTTGGAAACATTACTTCTCCATCAAGATATTTTCTGAAAGTAAATTCACTAACCGAAAAGTGATTTCTCACTAACTGCTGATAAAGCGGTTCAGCCATTATGTTGGCTTGATAAGCATCATACAAACACCTTCTCCAAAGTTTTGAATATTCCTCTGCCTTTTTCATTAGCTCGGGATTTTTCAATTCCATTATGTCTCGCAAAAGTTTCTTATCTGGGTTTATGTAAATCAAAACTTTATCACCAACATTCAAATCCTCAACCAACACAAGATATTTTTCATTGCCTGAAAATTTCAAAACTGTTTTGGTTGACGGAAGTTTCAATTTACTCTTGTCAGTAAAAGTTATTTTGTAATTATCGGTTTCCCTATGGTCGTGCTTGGTTGAAGCAAGTGCTTCTATCAATTCATCGTAGCTTGAAAACTGATAATAGTTGTCGCTGAATTCAACTCCGCTAATCTGAAAACGGTCTTGCGAAATGTATTCTTTGTTTAAATCTGAAATGTAGACTTCAATGTGATGCTTCAATGCTTTTTCCTCAATACTGTAAAGCAAAAGTTTGTATTCGGATTTGGCTCTGCCTAATCGTTCAATCAACTTTTTAACTTTTCCGCTTCCGTAAATTGAAGAAATCACTTTGTGGTATTCATAATTTGAATCATCACTTTTGGAGTAAGAAAGAATTTCAGTTTTCGTTCCGTTTGCTGTGAGTGAATAAAAATTCCTATTCGCGTTGTTTGAATGTTGTGTTTCTGCTTTTTGCAAATGTGTAATGCCTTGAAGTGATTTTACTCCAACATGATGCTCTGATTGTTTAGCAATTTCATTCAGCTCTGCTTTGTTAGCATTGCATAAAAAAGAAGGCAAAATAAGCTGATGAATTTTGGTTTGATAGGATTTTAATTTTTCATTTTTGTTGTTGTTTTTTACTGCCTTTATGATTTCCGCAAACTTTGCTGAAAGCGGTATTTGATACTCATCAAAATTAAAGTCCTGAAAAATATTCCCAAGGGTTTCAATCAGAAGTTTCTTCAACTCAATGTTAAACTCCTCTTGTATTTGGTGATGTTTTGTGAAAGTTGTTTCCTGTTTTAGATTCCAGTCATAGTAAAGTCTTCTGATAAAACGGTAGATTGATTTCAAGCCAATCGTGTGTCTGCTTTCAATTTCTCGGACTACCTGATAAAAGTCCGCAATTGCCTTTTCAAGTTCGTTGTTCTGAATAATGATTGGTTTGTGCTGAATGTTTCTTTCGCTTTTGAAAAAATTTATTTCAGGGATTGTCCACTTCCATCTAAGCGGCACTTGATTGTTTCCCAATTCAATTTTTATGTCTTTCTCTCCAATGAAAACTGCTTTAGCAAATATTTTTTGGTTATAATAATTGCGGATAACATTTATTGAGTGTTCAAATTTTGAACTTCCAACAAAAATGCAAGTGTTGAATGTTATTTGATTGCCGTTTATTTCTTGTTGCAGATAATCGTCAAGCAGATTGATGTTTTTCAGAACAGTAATCTTTGGCAACAAAGGGGAGTTGTATTCAATCTCTGTAATTTCATTTTCGTTTCTTGAAACGAAACAAGCAGGATATTCTTTAGGAATAGAAATGAATAAATTTCTGTTCCCTACTACCAATAGTTTTTCATTGTTAATAAAATCACATTGGTTTTTTGCTCTGAAATATTCCTTATAATCGGCTATTCTATTATTAATTGTTCCTATTTGTGTAATAGTGGAATTTGAAAGCGGAATATATTCATTTAATGACCTTGTTGTTACTGTTAAATTGCTATCTTTTAGCGTAATCTCCTTTCCTAATGAAATAATATAATAAATATATTTTTGATGTTGAAGTGAAATAACTTTATTGCCAATTTCAAAATTGAAATAGCTGTTTATCAAACTTAATTCGTGGCACAGATTACCAAATATTGAAGCAAAATTTAATTCCTTTTCATCAATAATAAAATGTAAACTCTTAGCACAGATCTGAATATAATGATTTATAAGCAAAGAAATATTTTTCTCAATACCAGCATTGGTTATTAATAAATCAAGATATTTTACTGGTGCTTGAAGCATAAAAATTTGATTAAATTAGTATCTTTTGTGTGTCAGAAAAATTGCACTCTTTGACAAATCTTTGGTTTCAGCGTAGGCTTGTGGGGCTTTGGCAATGTTGTGCAATGTGGGTCGGCAATTATTTTAAAAAATGTGCTGTGGGCAAAAAATAAAAAACATTGATGCTTGAGTGTTGGCTTTCTTGTCTTGTCAATATGTCGTTTTTCTGTCCTTTCACAATGGTTTTCAATTTATGTCTGTCGTTTCTGTCCTTTTACACTTGGCGGTAACTTGTATATCCCCCTGACAAAATCATCTTTACAGAGCCAATCCTGCCGTATAGGCCTGACTGTCGTCAGATATATTTTTGCAAAAAATTGCTGTACTTGGCTGATATACGCCTAATATTGTTTAAAATGATCTGCCTAATTCTGAAAAAACAGATACTTCCTCTCTGTACCAGAACGTAGATAACTCCTGTTTACTGTTCTGGTTCATTCTTCACCAAGTCGGGCCAGTAGCTCCTGTTTGCATTGTTATCTTCATGCAAGATATTGCTGAAACAGGACAATAAGAAAGGATCACCGAAAGAATTACCGGTTTTTGTGCTCATAATGCCGGATTGTGTACGTCAAGGAGGTAGTCGGCGAGGTCGAGGCTCTAGGTTCGGTCGGCTGGGGTGGCTCGTTTTTCAAGTATGGTGGATACGGTTACGTTTGGTAGGCTGGCGGCTATAGTTTGCCATTTTTCGCAGGCTCCGAGATCAGGGTAGAGTTTTATCTGTCGGTGATGGAGTGGTTTTGAGTTTTTGTTGGTTGAAGTTCCCCTTCCCTGCTGTTGCAGACCAGAGGTAGTCTGAGATAAATCCACTGGCGATGATGGCGTTTTTTTCGCTTCTGATGTTGTTGTGCTGGTGTATTTGCCAGAAGACGGTTGCGCCGGGCCAGTGTTTTGAGGTTCCGATACGATAGGTGGCCGTTAACTCGAAGGCTTTTTGTTCGCCGAATATTCTGCAGAGCCAACGGCAGAAATTATTGTTGTTGTATCGGGCGAGGGTGGCCTGCAGGATACTATGCCATCCGTCTCACATCAGTTCTGGCAGTACTTCCGGCAACATTGTGCCTCTCATTTGTTTATGTTTTAATAACGTAAAAGCAAGGGTCTGCGCGCTCTCGCGCAGTAGCACTTGACTGAAGGTTAGCCCAAGCCGCGGTCATTCTCGGCCTTTCGGTTTTTGACGCCACTGCTTGTTGGCTGTCCATCCTTCGCTTGCAGCGGGGATGGAGTCATATTTCGGAATATATGGTTTGATGTCCAAAAGTGGCGTTTCGTCCAGCATGTCGGCTCCTTCAACGATGAGAACATTGCCATCTCTACGGATGAGCTTGACGATTGACATCCCGATTCCGTTTGGTCTGCACGGATGCCTTGAGGCATAGATGCCGTGAGGGGAATCGTCCAAAAAGGTTGAGCGAACCAAGCTGATCGCATCGGCTCGGTCAAACTGATACAGCAAATAGATGTGGGAAAAGGTTTCGATGTCCTTCAATCCATCGGCGTACTGTTCCAACACTTCTACACGTCCCGAAGAACCGGACGTGTAAAACGGCTGGATCGGGCAATCCTGTTTTGTCTTGTATGGAGTACGAATGGTGCCGATAGCGTCCATGGTCAAATGAATGGCAGCGATAAGCCAATATCTTCGAGGTGAGCAGCGATACCTCTTTGTATCTCAGGGTTTGCAATGTGCCGACAGTTCCACTGTCAGAAGATAATCAATTTATCCATCCCATCGCTGCCATCACTGACAATTCCTGCACTTGCGATCCTTCAGGCGAATCCGTTTATACTGATTATTGCATCAGGATATTCTTCTCGAAGCGCATCGTAAATATCTTCGGGATCATCTTCACCAAACGATTCTACATCAATTGGGAACCCAATCTTCCGAGAATCATCAATGATGTCTCCCTCAGGGTTAACGATCTTAATGTACCAGCCTTCATTATTGCCATATTTTTCATACCGAGCAGTTACCTTCTGCTTTCCCATATTTCACCTCTAAATAGAAAAAGACCTGGTCCTGAGATTGCGCCACAAAACCAGACCAAACATTAAAACCGTGCGCAATACTTGTTGATGCTCAATATAACAGTTGTATCCTCAACTACAGACAATAAAAAAACAGGTTGTCTTCTGCTGTCAACCATTGCACTTGAACGTCGAGGCCTGCTCCTTTGCTGCCGTGTGCTCCCCTTCCCAAAAAACGGTACCCGCAAAAAAGTATTTCCTAAGATTTTTCCTCTCTCAGCGTATAGGGTTTAAATCGCAATTCGGTCTTTAAGACACCCTTATGTAAAGCTGTGATGCCAGACATGATCAAAAGGAAGTCGGGAAGCATCTATAGAAAGAAAAGAGGGGGCAGGGTTATGCTTTTTTCTACCAATATGCCATGTCTACGACATTGAAGAAAAGGCTCATTGTTTTCAAGCCCCGGAGGGGCGGCATTTTGGTAGTAACGGAGTCAAACGTTTTTTTTATAAAACCCTTTATCCCTGATAAGCTGGGCCCACTCCCTCGCCTTTATTTCTGCAGATACTGAAGGCATCGAGTGAACAACATTTGCTATATCCCTTAACGCTAACCTGCCCATGCCGGAAAAATCAATTTCTCTGGCTTCACCAAGCTTCCATGTCTGCGGTTGTTTGACTTTTCCTTTTTCAGGATCATCATACTCAATCGGCTGAAACACCTTATCAAAAGATCGTTCTTTCCACTCATCTGCTGGAAACGTAATCATTGAACTGACATCGCCTTGAGGATTATGCCTTGCACATCCGGCGGCAAAAATCAATGGACTACCAAAAACCGTTGCTGAATACTCCTTGGGAGTTCCCGTGAAACCGGCCATAACCTTGCCACTTGCTATACCGAGAGCAGGACAGAACTTCATCGCATCATGATCCCCTATCCATCGGGCTACCTGCAGGGCATCGACAAAGGGATCTTCAGAACCAAAGCGCGTAGAAAAAAGCAGCACAACCCCATTATCAAGAAATCTCTCAAGAACACAGAACCGCTCCGTGAGTAAGGATTCCCGAATCCAGACAAGAAACATATTCAGATAGATGTGCATTTCTGCAGGAGAGAGCTCAATGGACAGTCGCGCAAAGTCCGTTAGACCAACATAGAGCACTGTTGCCTCAAATTCAATGCCCTTTACGGAAAAACACCCGGAATATTGATCATCAATTTCAACATCGATGGTCAAGGGCTGTGAGATAAGAAATTCTGTTATAGTATTATAGCTGAATGGTTTTTTCACAATACTGAGGTTATAGTCAGTTGACAACTTCGGCAACCCGTGTGGTTATAACAACCATTGCAAATAGCTCTATCATAATATGGTATTGTTAAGTTATCGAAAATATGGAAAGAAAAGTATCGTATCTGCCGTTCTTTTTGTCGGGTAGGTTGGTTGAAGGAATCTTCAGAAGACATACTTTGTTCTAAAATCCAGAGCTTTTATGATGAGAACAACAGCAAGGTGGCAGGCGATCAAGCAATGGATTCAAACAAGGAGTCAGTCATGACGGAACGCGTTAAAAACAGCAACCCGAAAAATTCAAAAGTCTACCTGGTAGGTTCCGGCATCGCATCACTTGCAAGTGCGGTTTATCTGGTCAAGGATGCAGGTGTAGCGGGAGAAAATATTTTTGTTCTGGAACAGGATGCAATACTTGGCGGTGCATGCGATGGCTCGGGAGACACTGAGACAGGGTTTTTAGTGCGTGGAGGGAGAATGCACGAGCTGCATTATGAGTGTTACTGGGATCTTCTTTCATACATACCGTCGTATGATGATCCTGCAATTTCAGTCAGGGATGAAACCTTTGAATTTAACGAACGATTTGTTTCCAATGCTCAGGCCCGCCTGTTAAGGAATGGGAAAAAAGTGGATGTATCAACTTACGGCCTGTCAATAAAAGATCAGTTCGATCTGGTACGGCTGACGTTTGTTTCAGAGAATTCCCTCGAGAAAAAGCGGATTGAGGACTGGTTTTCAGATGAATTTTTTCACTCCAATTTCTGGTTCATCTGGACAACCATGTTCGCTTTCCAGAAATGGAGCAGCCTTGCCGAAATGCGCAGATACATGAAGCGCTTCATGCATCTGGTGGCGGGACTCTACCGGCTTGGCGGTGTTATGAGGACGAAATACAACCAGTATCACTCCGATATTGTACCCCTGACGAGATACCTGGAAAAGAGAGGCGTCAATTTTCAAACAAAAACCAGAGTCATTGATATTGATTTCGAACTCTCCGCTGACAAAAAGACCGCAACAGTCATCCATCTGATAGATGCGAACGGCACCGAAAGAGAGGTGGCTTTAGGTCCCGATGATTTTGTGTTTATAACCAATGGCTCCATTACCGAGAGTACGAATAATGGAACATGGACACAGCCTGCGGTTCTGAAAGACAAGGCATCCTCGGGTTCCTGGATGCTGTGGGAGAAAATCGCAGCAAAAGACAAGTTATTCGGTAATCCCGGGGTATTCAGCGACAACATAGACTTGCAGAAATGGTACTCCTTTACCGCCACGTTGAAGGACAGCACTTTCCATGACTATATGGAGAACTTTTCAGGCAATCTCGATGGAACGGGAGGATTGGTTACCCTGCTTGACTCGAACTGGCTGATGTCGATTGTCATCGCCCGTCAACCCCATTTTCCGAATCAGCCTAAGGATGTAAAGATATTCTGGGGCTATGGCTTATACCCTGACAGAGAAGGGAACCATGTTCAAAAGCGAATGTCGGATTGCAACGGTAAGGAGATGCTTGAAGAGCTCTGGTATCACCTGAAAGTACAGGATTTGATGAAACCCGTTGTCGAAGCAGGGAAAGTCAACTGTATACCTGTAGCTATGCCTTTTATTGACAGCCTGTTTATGCCTCGCGCGAAAGGAGACCGACCTGATGTCATACCTGAAGGAGCTACCAACTTTGCATTCCTTGGTCAGTTTACAGAGGTGGCAGAGGATTGCGTGTTTACGGTTGAGTATTCTGTAAGAACAGCGCAAACTGCTGTTTATGGGTTGTTTGATACCGGTAAGTCGGTCATTCCGGTTTATGATTCAGCGCATAATCCATTGGTGTTGATACAGGCCATGAAGTCAATCAGCAGTTAACTTCCATTGCTTGTGAAGATTGCCTTTCATCTCTTTCTCGAATGCCTGTATCGTTGACTATCAGGTAGAAAAAACGTCAGGCAACTTCTGTCAGCCCCTTTTCCTTGTTTAGATGCAATTGGCATACCTTGCGAAAATGATGCCCATAAATAGAAAGCGTTACGGCAAGAAACAGTGCGTTCCTGCGTTTGAAAAATGTCCATAGCAGCATTTTCCAGTACTGAAATCGCTCCCTTCCTATAATACCAAGTAATACCGTTGAGCGGACCAGAGCCATAAACTGGGTTATCCTGATCCTTGTATTGAATTCCGGAGCTTTGTATTCCTGTAAAAGCGTTCTTATTCTTTGGTAATAATACTTGGGAGCGTACAAATGGTTCATCATGTCCGCATAACCTTTTCGAAGGGTTGCAGAGTCCATTGTTGTGATAATATTGGTATTGCCATCAGCATTGTCTCCACTTGAACTATTCAGAAGGCGATGCTCACTTTTCATCCGTTCGTATAACTTTGTGCCGGGCAGAGCCTGAAGAATTCCAACCATTGCCGTCACAATGCCGCTGTTCTGAATAAACTCAATCTGTTTTTGGAAAATAGCGGGGGTATCATTGTCAAAACCGACGATAAAACCACCTTGCACTTCTAAACCGGCTTGCTGAATCCGCTTGATGTTATCAAGGAGATTCCGTGAGGTATTGTGAGGCTTGCCACACGCATGAAGCGTGGCATCATCAGGAGTTTCAATGCCGATAAAGACCTGGATAAAACCTGCCTGCACCATGAGATCCATCAATGTCTGGTCATCTGCAAGGTTAATTGAACACTCGGTTAAATACTGGTTTGTCACCGAGTTCAATCGGCGCCATTCAATCAGTGCAGGAAGCAGCTCATTTTTTAAATATGATTTATGGACAATAAAATTATCGTCAACAAAAAAGATCGTCTCTTTCCAGCCCAGTTTTTGAAGCCCTTCAAGCTCAGCGATAATCTGTGTACTGGTTTTGGTACGTACTTTATGACCTAACAGCGTAGTGATATTGCAAAAATCACACTGGTAGGGACATCCTCGTGAAAACTGTATTGCCATGGATGCATATTTCCGGGTTTCAAGTATTTCCCACTGAGGGGAAGGAGTCCGGGTAATATCAGGAAACTCATCAGTTGTATAGAGTCTTTGGGGGCAACCGTTTTTAAGATCCTCAAGAAACCGGGGTAGTGTAAGTTCTGCTTCATTCAGAACAAAATGATCTACATTCGGAAACTGGTCATAGGATGTGGTAAAAAGAGGACCGCCAGCGACTACTGTAACTCCTGCATTTTTGCAAAGACTAATAACTTTTCGGGTAGATTCCTGCTGAACAGCCATGGCACTGATAAATACCATATCAGCCCATGCAAGTTTTTCTGTTTCAAGTGAGCTGACGTTAAGGTCAATAAGGTGGCGTTCCCATTTTTCCGGCAACATTGACGCTACAGTCAGCAAGCCCAAGGGAGGAAATGCAGCTTTTTTTCTTACAAATTTCAGGGCATGTTTGAAGCTCCAAAATGTGTCAGGGAATTCTGGATAAATGAACAGGATTTTCATGGAACTACAGGAAAAGGATTTTAAAACCCGATAAACGTTATTAAAACTCTACGCCATCAGCAATTTGGTCAATGATTCCCTTTGTCTGGCCATCCCCCAAACGCAAATAATAATGCGAGCATTAAACACAGTCCCGCACTCCACGATTCCGACATAAACGATAGAATGAATACCAATAAATAGAGCGGAGGAGCATACCGGTATTGATTGGTGAGCTGAACAGCTTCTTCTATTTTCTCCTCGGATGCTATTGGAGAAAGCAGATGGAGTGAAGCGTGCCTCCAGAGAGCAAACAAGGCGATTGACGTAGCCAGAAATGTTTCTGAATACAGGGTTGATGCCACCCTTGCTTCGGGGTGGATCAGGTACTCTGACAGCAACGCCGTCGGAAATGGAATAAACGAGACACAAAACAATAAGAAACCATTCCAGTAAAATAAGGCATGACCATCCCTGTTGATCAACTTGAAGATCCAGTGATGGTGTATCCAGATAACAAGTATGGTGATAAAACTGGTCGAGAAGGCTAAATAACTTGGCCAAAGTGCTGCAATAGATTGCGCAAGCCCTTTGATGGCGACTACCTCATGGCGAGGTACCTTGATTTGTATGACAAGCAGGGTCATGGCGATGGCAAATACACCATCGCTAAATGATTCAAGACGGACTGTTTCATTATTCCGGAGCATAGGAGGTTATTTAAGGGCAATGGCAAGTTCCTCAAAAAAGCTCTTCAGATGCCTGCTCCCGTAAGCAGGTGCCACATGATCGAATTTGACAGCTTCCACGGCAAATGACATCAAGTCGGCAAGATTTCTGTTAAAGAGTCCGATTCCCGTGAGAGCTCCTTCGGCCAGCCATAAGGGGATTGGTGTAATCCAGGTTGATTTGCGACAGGCAAGAAACGCCATCTCCATGATTTCCCTGAAGGTATAGATATCGGGTCCGCCTGCTGCTATTTCCCGGGAATCGCCATTGACCGCATCGGCACAAACCATTGCAATGTCTGCTCCGTGAATGGGATTCATTTTTTTCTCCCCTTCGCCCACCATAAACATGTGTCCGGTTCGAGCCATTGAGAAAAAACGACCCATATCTGAAAAGTAACCATTAGGACGTATGACGGCCCATGAAAGTCCAGAGGCTTTCAGATCGGCAACGAACAGTTCATGTGCCTTGATCAGAGGAAGATCAGGCATTTTATCTTCATTGAAAACAGAGACATAGATAAATCTTGAAACTTTTTCTGCCACAGCCTGATCAAGAATTCGCTTATTACCAAGATGATCAACATCGTAGTTATTGTGTTTCCAGTCGGGCGATGTCAGACCAAGCGAAGAAAAAACAATATCAATCCCTGTACATAAGCCATTGAGGCTTTCCGGGGATGTTACATCCCCCGTTACAATCTCGTCAGCGATATTGTAAATAGCAGGCTCCATATTGGGGCCTGGCGTTTTGATCTTTTCGGAATTTCTTACCAGGGCCCGGACATAATATCCTCGTTCCTTGAACTCATTCACTGCATATCTGCCGAGATATCCCGATGCACCGGCAACCAGCACTTTTTTCATAATGGTCATTGCTTATCCGAGTTGATCAGCGAGATAGTTCTGGATACCCATTTGGCTGATCTGGTTAATCTGTGCTTCAAGCCAATCAAGGTGCCCCTCTTCATCTTTGAGAATTGATTCCAACAGTTCCCGGGTACCGCCATCACCGACCTCTGTCGTAAGCTTTATGCCATTATTGTACATGGCTATAGCTTCGATTTCTGAATTCATGTCGTTTTTGTGCTGTACAGCAACATCTGAACCGATTGCAATTTTTTTAAGGTGGCTAACGACTGGAATTCCTTCGAGAAAGAGAATCCTCGTAATAAGCTTTTCAGCATGCTTCATTTCGTCGATTGCACGCTTTTCATCGGCTTTGTGCAGTTTTTCGTATCCCCAATTGCTGCACATTTCAGAATGCACGATGTATTGGTTAATAGCTGTCAGCTCATCCGCAAGTAAGGCGTTGAGGTTTTCAATGACTTTTGAATTTCCCTTCATCATGATCTCCTTGAAGTTTTATGAATGCATTGACTTTGTAAAAGGACAACAACTCGACATCGGATTGATTTTTTTCTTCAGATGCTACGACCTTGAATGACGCGAATCAGAATGATCACGATAGCTATGACCAATAGGCCATGAATAAGCCCTCCCATCGTGTATGAAGTAACAAGACCAAGAAGCCAGAGGACAATAAGAATGATTGCAATGGTTTCGAGCATGTCGCATCTCCGTTTAATTGAAAAGAGTTTTTTGCTGCACCAAACTTTTTTATTTCATTTACTCGCTTTCTTAACAGCACTTTAATAAACAAAGCCACATAACAAAAAGTTCGTTGCTCAAAACATTTCCCGGAATAATTCTTAGGCGTAAAATAAGTCAATCAGAATCCGGAATCGGCTTTCGTGAACCTGAATTGATCGATTAGGGTTTCGATAACTTGCCAGTACTTTTGACAGTACCAAATTTTGGGCATTTATCCCTTTTCGTTATGTTTGATAGATATTTCCATGTTTCAACGATGTCCTAAACAAATGGAGGGGTTACTGGATATGAAAGACAAAGTTGCATTGGTCACGGGCGCAAGCCGCGGCATAGGTCGGGCTACGGCCAAACTTCTCGCCGCTGAAGGTGCTGCTGTCGCGGTGAACTATTTCCAGAGTGAAAGCGCGGCGATCGCTGTTGTTGAGGAAATCATGAAAGCAGGCGGCAGGGCATATCCCGTCAGGGCGGATGTCCGCGACGAGGAGCAGGTTCGTTTAATGGTCAGTGAGGTGGAAAAAAGCCTCGGTCCGGTCGACCTCCTGGTAAGCAACGCTTCGATCGGGTTTCCGGTAAAACCTTTCACACAATTCTCCTGGAATGAATTCGAAGCGAAGCTTTGCGGAGAGCTCAAGTCGATATTTTTCAGTTGCCAGGCTGTGTTGCCAGGCATGATCGAGAGGAAGTCGGGAAGCATCATCGCCATTTCAAGCACCCTTTCGCGTCACTCATCGCCGGGTTTCATCGCCCACTGCACTGCGAAATCGGGCCTTGACGCTTTCGTCCGCTCTCTTGCGGAAGAGGTTGGTCCCTTCGGCATACGCGTCAACGTGGTTGCCCCCGGCCTTACATTGACCGACGCTACATCCTGGGTGTCCGAGGAACAGAAGGCGATGATGGCGGATATGACCCCCCTGAAACGGGTTGCCCTCCCGGAAGACGTAGCCGGTGCGGTGTTTGCAATTGCTTCCGACCACTGCCGATTCGTGACGGGATGCTATATCCCTGTTTCGGGAGGGATGCTGATGCTGTGACAAAATCATCAACAACCGTGAACAAGGCTTCTTGATGTGTCCGTTTTTACATTGCAAATCCACACACTCTATGTTTACTGTGCCGTCTATTACAAATTAACAAGGGAGATAATCTCATGTCAATAGAAGCAAAGTGTCCATTCTCGGGCGGTGCCCGAACAAGCACAGTCGCCGGATCCCAATCGAATGCAGACTGGTGGCCCAATCAACTGAAGCTGAACATATTGCACCAGCATTCTTCACTGTCTGACCCCATGGGCGAGGAGTTCAACTACTCCGAGGAGTTCAAGAGCCTTGACCTCAATGCCGTGAAGAAGGATCTCTTAGAACTGATGACCAACTCACAGGAGTGGTGGCCAGCGGACTTCGGACACTACGGACCATTGTTTGTTCGCATGGCGTGGCACAGTGCCGGCACGTACCGTATCGCCGACGGTCGCGGAGGCGCAGGGAGAGGCAGTCAGCGCTTTGCTCCTCTCAACAGTTGGCCCGACAACGTCAACCTCGACAAGGCGCGCAGGCTGATTTGGCCGATCAAACAGAAGTATGGCCGGAAAATCTCCTGGGCCGACCTTATGATCCTTACTGGAAACGTCGCTCTGGAATCGATGGGACTCAAGACCTTCGGTTTCGCTGGCGGGCGTGAAGATATCTGGGAACCGGAAGAAAACATTTACTGGGGGGCTGAGAGCAAGTGGCTGAAAGACGAGCGCCACAGCGGCGACCATAACCTTGAAAATCCTCTCGCCGCAGTTCAAATGGGCCTGATCTACGTCAACCCTGAAGGCCCGAACGGCAACCCGGATCCGCTCGCTGCTGCGCGGGATATCCGTGAGATTTTTGCTCGCATGGCGATGAACGACGAAGAGACTGTTGCGCTTATCGCTGGCGGTCACACCTTCGGCAAAACCCACGGTGCCGGAGATGCTGCACTGTTGGGGCCTGAACCGGAAGCTGCCGGCATCGAGGAACAAGGTCTTGGCTGGCAAAGCAGCTTTGGCAAAGGTAAAGGTGATGACACGATCTCCAGCGGACTGGAAGTCACCTGGAGCAGCACACCGACGAAGTGGAGCAAGAACTTCTTCTGGAACCTGTTCAACTACGAATGGGAGCTGACAAAGAGCCCTGCCGGTGCAAACCAGTGGAGGCCGAAGGGTGGCGTGGGCGCAAGCGCAGTGCCGGATGCCCACGACCCGTCGAAGCGTCATTCGCCAGCCATGCTGACCACCGACCTTTCATTGCGGTTCGACCCTCTCTACGAAAAAATTTCGAGGCGCTTTTACGAGAATCCGGATCAGTTCAGAGACGCGTTCGCCCGGGCGTGGTTCAAGCTGACACACCGTGACATGGGTCCTCGCACGCGCTATCTCGGCCCGGAGGTTCCGGAAGAAGAGCTCATCTGGCAAGACCCCATTCCTGCTGTCAATCATCCCTTGATTGATACAGAGGACATTGCCTCCCTTAAGGGCAACATCCTTGCTTCAGGTCTCTCGGTTTCGGAATTGGTTTCGACCGCCTGGGCCTCAGCATCCACGTTCCGTGGATCCGACAAGCGAGGCGGTGCGAACGGTGCCCGAATTCGTCTGGCACCGCAGAAGGATTGGGAAGTCAACCAGCCTGCCCAACTGGCGAAAGTGCTAAAAACTCTGGAGGGCATCCAAAGCGCGTTCAACAACGCCCAGTCTGGCGGCAAGAAAGTTTCGCTTGCCGACCTGATCGTTCTTGGCGGCTGCGCAGCCGTCGAAGAAGCTGCGAAGAAGGCTGGCCACGACGTGAAAGTTCCCTTCTCGCCCGGCCGCATGGATACGTCGCAGGAGCAGACCGATGCGAAGTCGTTCACCGTACTGGAGCCGATAGCAGACGGGTTCCGCAACTACGTCCGTAAAGGATTCGAGGTATCGGCGGCTGAGCTGCTTGTGGACAAAGCGAACTTGTTGAGGCTGACCGCCCCTGAGATGACCGTTCTGATCGGCGGCCTGCGCGCCCTGAATGTGAACGTCGGCCAGTCCAAACACGGTGTTTTCACCCAGCGGCCCGAAACATTGACCAACGATTTCTTCGTGAATCTTCTCGACATGAAAACGAAGTGGGAGAAGTCCGTCACAGACGAAGGCGTGTTGGAGGGGCACGATCGGGCGACGGGCGAGCTCAAGTGGACGGGTACCATCGTTGATCTGGTCTTCGGTTCGAACTCCCAGCTCCGGGCGCTCGCGGAAGTCTATGCGTGCAACGATTCACAGCAGGCGTTCGTGCGTGACTTTGCAGCGGCATGGAACAAGGTGATGAACCTTGATCGTTTCGATCTTGCGTGATCGCAGAGGTACTGTCAAGTTGTGAAGCAGGCTGAAATTCGTTCCAGTGATGTGACTATATTCTCTGCAAGGGGCTGCATAAATAGCACGTCATATTAAATGACCTTAATTACCAGTCATATAATGATTTGTGGTATTTATACGGCCCTTTTTTGGCTATTTTCGAAATAATTTCATTACTTCCGACCCATGTCTGAACCACTGCTGATTGTTAAGAATATTACCCACGAAGGCCCCGGACTTCTTGAGACCTTGCTTTCCGAATACGGTATTGCATCGCACTGTGAGGATCTTTCAATGGGTGGAACATGCCCTGATCCATGTGACTACCGAGCGGTAGTCGTGCTTGGCGGCCCTCAAAGCGCCAATGATAAAACGTCATCCATGCAGCTTCAGCTCCGGCAGATTGAGCGGGCATTGCATGAAAGTATACCCTATCTCGGCATCTGCCTCGGTATGCAGACCCTTGTAAAAGCTGCTGGAGGAACCGTTATAAAATGCCGGATGAAAGAGACCGGATTTATTGACTCCGAAGGCAATCCATACCGAATCGAACTTACCTCTGCCGGAAAGATGGACCCTCTGTTTGCAGAACTTGGAAATATTTTTCCGGTCTTTCAGCTTCACGGAGAAACTGTGGAACTTGCAGCCACTGGAATGGAACTGCTTGCAACAGGAAAAAACTGCCTGATACAGGCTGTAAAGGTCGGAAAGAACGCCTATGGCCTGCAATGTCATTTTGAAATGACCCGAAGGATGTTTTCTGAATGGTGTAATATTGATGCTGACCTGAAAGGTATGGATCGCCACAACCTCATCGAACAATTTGACGCTCTCCAGAAGGAATACACGGCAAGCGGTAAAAGACTCATTGATAATTTTCTGAGGATTGCCAGCCTTGTCTGAGCAGCATTGCTTCTTGTCAAACGAAAATAAACTATGGAATTCAACCTTTTCTTAATCATTCCGATCGTTTTTGCTACTGGCATAGCAATTGGTATTACAAGCGGTATTTTCTTGGCAAAAAAAACTTCATCAGGCAAGAAAGAGTGTGTCGCGATCGGTGCTTCAACCGTCAGCGGACGGGGAGCTTTTGCCTTGAAAAAAGTCAGGGATGGTGATATTATCGAACGCTGCCCTGCACTTGAAGTTACTGACCAGGACATTGGCGGTGAGCTTCTGAACTACGTTTTTTATGGCAGTACTGAAACCGCCCGTCTCGTAGTAATGGGCAACGGCATGCTCTTTAACCACTCTTCAACACCTAATGTCGCTTACTATCGCGAAGAAACCGGGCTCGGGCCGGAACTGGTCCTTTATGCATTGCGGAATATAAAGAAGGGCGAAGAGCTCTTCTATAGTTACGGGGATCAATGGTGGTCAACCCGGCAGTAAATAGAGCAGCTTTTCTCTTTCCGAAAAGTATTTCCTTTTAAACACTTGGATATAATAATTTAACTACTAAATTAAAACCGTTATTGTAGAGTCGTTCAAGTTTTATGAATCACACAGGACGTAGACATCATTATCTCCTGTGCCTTACTTTACTAATCCAATACAAAATGGCATTATGGCGGGTATTATAACAACTCTTAAGAAAAACGGTGTTACCACTGGTTATTCTTATACCAACGACTACACTGACGTTGACGGCAATCACAACGCTTCAACCCTATACGATGCCAATTGGCAAGTGGTTAGCTCGACATTGACGACAAGTAAAGGTTCCACCATCACCAGCAGCACCTGGGAAACGATTACTACACTGGGCATTGTCACTCACCGGGAGACGGGATATTTAAACGACGGCACGGTTACGCGCAACTGGGAGTACAATTTCGACGCTGGCTGGCAGCTAACATCGAAAAAATTGTCGGAGATTGCTGACATCACGAAGATGACGAAGGTTGTAATCAATGGAGAGACCGGCTATGAGGCAACCGCAAATGGCACAACGAGTCATTATGATTCGACCGGGCTTTTGACTTCTTATCGCATCGCATATAGTGACGTTGAGAGTGCTACTAACACTAAGACTGGCGCCAGAACATACGATACCGACTGGCACCTTGTGGACGATACCTGGACGAACAGCAAAGACGGATCGATTATCAGCCAGAAAACTCTTACTGACAGCCAGGGGATTGTCACTTACCTGCAGAAAGGCCATAACAGCGCTGGCACAAGCACGTGGGAGTATCATTTTGACGCCCATTGGAATTTAATAGACGGGAAGGCGGTCGATGGGATATTGACAACAACATTCGGCAAAGATTTTTCCATCATCAGCCAGACTGGTGACATCTCCAAGATGACGGAGGTCTTGATCAACGGAGTTTCCTTCTACGAAACCATTGCGATTGATGCTGCTACCGGCAAACAGATAGAGACCATCTATACTCATGGAGGATTATTGACCGGTTTCCGTATCAATGATGATAAAACAATAGGTGGAAAGTTTTTCCCTGGCACAATCACTTTCGATTCCACATGGAAAACTATACTGAACAAAACATGGACGAACAGTGACGGCACCACTGTCAGCGAAGACAATATTACTGATACTAACGGGATTGTCACTCACGTGCAGAAAGGCCATAACAGCACAGGCACAAACACATGGGAGTACCATTTCGACGCCAAATGGATTTTAATTAACGGTTGGTCAAGCGATGGGTTAATTAAGACAACATACGACGTGAATTTTACAAACCCCACACCTATTGCAGACACGAGCAAGTTAACGCCTGTCACAGACAATCTTGGAGTGATAACGGGCTATGAGATGATGGATAATGCCTCCACAATGTCTTTCTTTGATGCGAAGGGAGCGCCAACCGGACATCGCACTTTTTCGACAACCGTTGACTCCAAAGGTATTCTTTCGACAACCATGACGAATTTCGATGCCAACTGGAAAATGCTTGGGTCGTCATGGACAAGGAGCGACGGAACCTCTGGCATTACTGATGTTACCACTGACAGCAAGGGCAACGTCCTCGTCACCACCGAAACCGGCCATAAAGCCGACAGCACAGGCACGACAAACTGGGTGTACCATTTTGATGCGGACTGGCACTTCCTTGGCGGGACGATTTACAATGGTGTAACAAATACAATGAAGGCGTTTGCCCCAGACTGGACCGAGATGACTCCACTCAAGAATGATACCGCCCATCCTGATCTTGTTACAGGCTACAAGTGGACAAATGCCGCGGATACGCAGCATACAACAACCTTCTATGATCTGGAGGCTTTCCATGCGACTGGCTATAGCCAACCCTATGCCGCAACTGAAATTGGAAATACCATTACGGATGGAACTGAAATTGGTATCGTTACGGCAGGTACGAGAACATACAATGCCGACTGGAAGCTTGTACTTGATAACATACAATGGACGAATACCGACAAATCCACCGTCAGCCAAGACACTCATTACACTAATAACGAGATAACCGGTCACGAGAAGATTGTACATAACGGGACAATCACACGGGATTCCCTTTACGACGCCAAGTGGGTACTCGTGAGTTATAAAATAATCGACGGTATAATTACGACAACATTCGATAGTCACGATAGTGTCGTCAGCCGAAATGCAGACATCACCCAGATGACTGCGATCAAAGACAGTAATGATCATGTTGTAGAATACCAGAAGATTGACGGCAACACGACAATACACAGTGACTCAAACAGTCTGCTGACTGGTTACAGCGTAATAACCGAGACGAAGGTTGACCCCATAACCTACAACACGACAAGCAAGGAAATTAATTATGCCAGTGATCACACGACGATCACTGGCTTCGAGGAGATTAGCCACAACAGCGGCAGCACAAGCTATTGGGATATCATTTTAGACGCTAAAGGCGGCTATGATGGCAAGTGGCTGGACGACGGTCTGAATACGACGGCGTGGGACCAAGATGGCAAGCAACTTAAAGTAATTCTTGACGCTGGTCACCCCGAGGCGGTTCACCACGAGGCATTATTGCTCATTGGAGTAACAGCCGCGGCGCATGACCAAGTCGTTTGACTTGAAACCTCTTGGCGGGATGTAATGGAAAACCCCGCCAAGAGTAAACTTTAATACTTTTTTTCGACGACCTTTTATGACAGAATCAGATCAATTATACAGAGAATCCGTTCTTAAACGCCACGCAGCTCAACTGGATGCAATGTATATGCAGCATAAATTGCAGCTAAGCAATATCATGAAGCAGCAAGATGCACAATTGGGAAGCATTAAACGCCAGCATGAGATAGAGTTGCAGGCTATTGAAGTACGAAATTCTTTAGAGTCACCAGCGGTTTGAGAGAATCCTCTTCATGGCAGTGAGCTACTTTAACTTCAGTGGCAAGCCACTGCAGAGCATCCAGGCCTCCGTGGCAACTGAGGCAACCTTCTGGTTGATGATGCCAGCCCTGTCGCGAAACCTTCTGGCCATGGCATTTTCAGGCACAATTCCCATTCCCACCTCATTGGAAACAAGGATAATATCACACGGAGGATGACGAAGCACTTCAAGAAAACGTTCAATCTGCCTGTCGATCTCCCCCTCGCCCTTCTCCTCAAAATAATGCATAAGATTTCCTGCCCAGACAGTCAGACAGTCGAGCAGCACAACCTCAGTCCCCGATGGGAGTTTACAAAGTGCCTGATCAAGATAAAGCGGCTCTTCGACCGTTGTAAACTGTTTCCCCCGCTCCTCCTGATGCTTGCCGATACGCCACTGCATTTCGTCATCAAAAGGCTCTGCCGTTGCTAAAAACACCCTGTTTGCATAGCGAGCCGCAAGCTGCAAGGCAAACGAGCTTTTACCACTCCGTGCGCCACCGGTCACATAGATAACTTTTCTCATTAACACATAATTTTTCCGTCCAGCTCACCCTTGATGGGTTTCAGGTTAACTACCTTAAAAATAGAAAAGTTAACGTTAGTTGCATTGTAATATCTCAAAAAACAATATAGAGTTTCTTTCTTCTCACGGTCAGCATCGTTCATGGAACTGAACCCGATGGATAGCTCCTTTTTTACGGCAATGGAGATAAACGAAAAGGAGAAGTTATTGAATGGATGGCAAAAAGCAGTGCGGCAGACCTTGGCGGAATGAAGTAAAACTGGAGTTCGCCCGCAGGGCGAGCGTTCAACAAGGATGAGGGGCGGGAAATATAAAGTCCTACAGCTATTCCCCGTCCCTCCCTATGCGCTGGTTGGGCGCTTATTTACCTTATTGTAAGGTCTTATGCCCTGTTCGAATTATCAATAAAATAAATAAAGAACCCGCCCATTTTTCCTTTTAGTTGTTCATCCAGAAGTTCCAAAGCGTCCCAGAAGCACTCTGCGCGCCAACAGCGTATATCGACTGGCCGAGATTGCGTCCGTCGACTATCGTTGATGCGCGGTCGTAGTGTACCTGAATATTGCCTTTGAGGTGCTGGCTGGCATAGGTGCCATCACCACCGTGATACGCCGCGACTTCCTGGAACCACGCCGCATTGACATCGCCACCCAGCGAGGCGGCATAGCCGAAGGCCCAGTTCGTATTGTTGTCTGGATAGAACATAATGGTACGGAAGCCAATCGCGTTATGTAAACCCTGGAATACTCCCCACCAAGCGTTGAACGCGTCGAAGCCATTGCCACTTCCGCCTTTCTCATTGGCGCGGTCGTAGAACGATGGGATAACCTCGCATGACATGATCACCCAAGTAGCAAGCTTACCGCCGGTCGCCGCGCCAAACCCAGGATTGCCACCGGTACCGATGTCGGGCACATACCAGAGGTCGGCGTAGTTGCTAAACGTCGTATTGAGGAGCCAGTCGCCGTGCGGCACAGTATAAGCCACGTTCACTGCATTCATGTAGTACTTCGACGAGGGTCCCACGACTTCCGATGGCCAGGCTTCGTACCACTGGGTACGCGTCGTTGGTGGCGTCCAGCCCGGAAAGATCGAGTTCAGAAAGGTAAGCCCGTTGAGGAACGAATACGACATGCTGATGTAGCCATTATCGTTCGGCCAGTCGCGATTGGCGTATTCCCCCAGCGTTATATCGTTCGGAGTCGGCGCGGTGCCGATGCCGCCGCGAAGCAGTTCCGGATTGGGAGGTGTCAGCTTGTCTGGAGTTGGTCCCTCCGTTTTCTTAGTCAGATCAGGAATCGGCTCTCGCGGCGTGCTGATGGGGACAAATCCTGAGACACGCATTGGAGAAATCCGCTTGTTGGGAGGCTGCACTGTCGCCTCGAAGTGATAGACGGGCTGAAGAAGCTCCTTATTATTGTCGTAATAAGAGATCTCGACTTTGTCCACGACAGCATTGGTACCCTTCGATCTCACCATGGGTTGCAACTGGCGCAAAATCTCTCTGCGCACCATATCAGCCTTGATAGAAGGCCTGACGCGCTCGGTGACACTCGCCATGCGCCAGCGCCGCACCGCACCGATTATCGCACCGTCGTTGTCAAGCGTTACAACCCCGTGCGAGCCGAGGCCGTAGACCTTGAACCCGCCCGCATAGCGCACCGCTGGTACGATGGTCATCATCTGGGCCGGTTCTCTGCGTGTTTCACCGGACTTGGCGGTAGCTTCGGAATGCGTGTTGGCACCTCCAAAAATAGCAATAGGTTCGGCCAGCCGCAGCTCCGTAGCGTCCTTAGGGATGAAGCGTTCATCCATAAAGGCCGCACGTGCCACTCCCGCCGCACGCTCCTTGTCTAAGGCCTTCTCCTGTCCCGAGGTCTTCACTACCTCATCCAGGTTCGGGATGAACTCGGTGTCCCCACTCTTGAGGTCGATGAAGGCGCGCAGCCCCTGCTCGTTGCTCTCGCCGCTGCGCACGACGTAGCTCTCCTTGTCGAGCCTCAGTTGCGGAAGCTTGACCTTATCGAGCTTCTCGTTGAGAAAATCGACCGGAGCGCGCGTCGCTGTAAGCTTGTACAACGGCATGGCGGCGGGCAGCCGAGGGATTTCAACAGTGATACGAATAGGCGGTTGCGTGACCAATTGTTCTTGTGGTTCTTTAGCTGACTGGATTTTGTCCGTCTTCCCAACCTGCGACGCAGCGGGTTTTGCTGCCGCCGATGCGGATTGTTGTGATGGTGTGCCAAATCCCACAACAAAGGCGGTTAGAACCGAACACATGACTACTGACAGTTTTTTGCTCATGACTCGACCTCCTTCTTTTGTAATTGTTCAAACGAAAATACCACAAACGAGTTCACCATAAATAAAGTTCCCGGCCAGCAGCGGAGAGTTTCATTCAGTTATTTCTGTGTGGCCTGTATTCTTTGCGGTTATTTTGCTTTTATCAAACAGATGTGATTTTGAGGCGGGTACGATGTTCATTGATCTCACTCTCGCTGCTATCAGTTGTACCAAAAAGCGCAGCCAACAGATTTGCAGTTCCGTCATTAAACAAACCTTTCCATCACCCCGCACGACGACTCAAAATCGGCTTCAGAAAAGATCTCCATGGTAAAGACACGACTGGCCAATGGCTGATGCGCAAGTTCACTCATCAACAGCTCAAGCGCCTCAGGTTTCAGATGGCTCAGAGAGTTGTGATCCTTCCCGTCAACAGTGCCATGGACATGAAGCACTTTCGCTTTTGGCAGATAACGTTTGAGATAGTCGGCTGTAGGAAATCCATAGTATTCAAGATGGCCAACATCGAGCGTTACGGAGAGGCCGAACTCCTCGACTACCGGCCAGACAAGTTCGAAGGGGTAGTTGAGATTTTCAGCACAGAAGGATGACGCTGGTTCATCGGTACCATTCAGCAGCATCGCCAGAGAATCGCGGAGGGCATCGGTAAAACGCTGTTGCTCATCCATAGAAAATCCGTTAATATCGACGCCCGTCCCCGCCTCAAAGTGCATCACGTAGGCGGATTTCGGCAGGTCACGGGTCAGCTCAATTATCCGCAGGCATTTACCGACGGAACGCTCCCGCTCTGCACGGTCAGGATGGCCGAGATAGACATCAAGCGGCAGGTGAACGGAATAGGTAAGCGACCACTCATTGGCCAACTCCTTCAGCCTCTGAATATCCGCTTGTGAGGGCAAGTTGCTGAATTCGTCGGACTCGAACAGCACCAGCTCAATATCATCTACCTTATCCTTGAGATACTCCACATTGGGAATGATGTCGGCAGGGATGATGTAGGAGCTTGTCCCGAAGCGAAAAGGAAAGCGCTGCTTGAGGGTCATGGTGGTCATCGGTTTATGGTTATCAACGCTCCCGAATGTAAGCATTACTCATATAAATTACTGAAAACTGTGTTGGCTGAAATAATCAAATAGCAGACATCAAATTACGTTCTCCCACAATGACTCTTGCTGTTGTCGGTGGTTACCAGAACATTTTGGCGTGCAACTCGTCGGCAAAGGGCGCTGAGTAGGCCGAAGGCCGTATCGAAGCGCGCTCATACCACGATTTTGTAACTGCCCTCTCGCTCAAAAGCAAAGTCGAAATGAGCTGCGAACTGACTACGGGACAAACACCAGACGGAAGCCGGTGCGGCTGCTACATTTGCCAGGAGGAAGACCGTCACGATCAGACGACCGACAGTGCTCAGCATAGGCGTTCTAGCCCCCACCACGGAACACACGGTTCGAAAGGGTTTTGTTATCCCACCAACCATCAGTCCACTCCCATACGTTTCCCGCCATATCGTACAACCCCCACTCATTCGGCTTTTTCTGCCCTACAGAATGTGTCTTGCTGCCAGAATTGAAATAATACCAAGCATACTCTTCCAATTGGCTTTCATCATCGCCAAAGTAGTATGCCGAAGTGGAATCTGCCCGGCAGGCATATTCCCATTCCGACTCAGTTGGCAGGCGGTAAAGCTTTTTGCCGGTGAGCGTGTTGAGTTTTTGTATAAAGGTCTGGGCATCATCCCAAGAAACGGTTTCTACCGGCAAACTACCACCCTTGAAATAGCTTGGGTTGTTTCCCATAACGGCCTCCCACTGCTTCTGGGTAACCAGATACTTGCCCAGATAAAAATCTTTATCAATCTTGACATCATTCGCTCCCATCCTGAAAGAGCCCACAGAAATCAGGCAAAACTCAAAAACTATCTCTTGATCAGGTGAGCCTTTTGTAACCGTCCTTGTTTTCGTGACCATGCGCGTTTTCTGTTGCTTCTCGGTCACCGCCTTTTTAAAGAAACCACCCGGCTTGATCACCACATCTTCGTAATAAGTCTCTTGCTCTGTATAAGTTTGCTTTGAAGTGACTGGCTGACCAAGTGCCTTGACTCTCACAACAATCTGAAGTTTTTTGAGCGTATCGAGATTCTGTACAACGTTCAACATATCCATGAGCGGCCAGTTGGCACCTTTCGTCAAAAAAGAGTGCAACTGTTTCAGCTCATCATTATCCGCTACACCGGAAGCAAATTCAATGACCTTGATTTTATCGAAAAAAGCCTTGACTTTCTGCACTGAATGGCTGTATTTTTCTTTGCGCAATTCTTCAAGAAAGCCTCTCAACTGTGCATCGTGCTGCTGAAAATCACCGTCTCCAGCAGCTTTGAGCGCATAGAAGCGGTCGATTTCTATCGCTTTGGCAAGCATGGGAAGCGCACTTTCCACCTCACCAAGTGCCATCTGTACTTTGGATGCCTGAAAGAATACTTCACCCATTTCAGGATGCAGATCTATTGCCTGCTCGGTATGCGCAAGAGCTTCTTTCATCTTGCCCTGACAATAGGCGGCCCAGCCAGCAGAGAGAAAAGCACGACCTGCATCATGCGGATAATCGGTCTTGCCATAACGTGCTGCGGCCAAAAATGATTCTTCAGCTTTTGCAAGGTCGTGGAGCGAGATATCGGAGTCAGCAAAGCCAAGCTGAAGGGTGCCCTTCATCTGATGAAAGCGCCATTCGAGCTTGTACCCAGCGGAAGTATGATCACCCGAAATCGCCCTGTCGAGCTCTTCAAGACTTTCGCGGTACAGACCTTGGCGAAATGCGTTGCGTGCAATTTCGAAATGGTTAAACGCAACCGTCTGTACTGGAGTTTTGGCAATTTTAACCAGTTCTGACAACGTGTCATTCATATGGTCAATCGAGGCCAGAACTGCGCCAAAACCCCAGTGAAAAGTGGCGTTGAGCTCGGAAATGCCATCGGACAGCCGGTCGAAGCCAGCGTCCATGCTATAGGAAATCCGTTCAAACCCATCATTAAGGGCTCCGACTGTTCGGTCAGTGGAAGCTGTGAGCAACTCCATCTGATCGCGTTGCAGCGACTCATTTGAGGCAATAACATCGCGAGTCTGACGCGAGATGTCCATTGAAACCTTTCTGGCAGCATCACGCGTTGCTGATTTCACATCAGTGACAAAACTCTTTGCCTGTAAATAATCAGCATGCGACAGGCTTGTACCCCATACATAATTGCTCATAGGTCATCCAGTTTCTTTTTTGCATTTATCCAATTTGTATTTTCACATCCGCCACTATCTTCCACATCACTTGATGAAGTAATAAGAATTTTTCGGTAGCGTTTTGTCTCGTCAGCAAACAGCCCTTTCTTTTGCGTTAAAATTAACGTAATTTCTGGCGGTTTATTTTTTTAGTTCCGTCAATAATCGAAAATGATTGAGAGATGCTTATCTTTTCAAGGCACTTCAACGAAATGCTTATACAACGGAATATTGATGAAAGTTGGGTGCATCGAACAGTTGACCAGCCCGACCGTGTTGACCGTCACGATGAAGGTGCCACCCTGCATTATTTGAAAAAGATTGTGGAAAGAAACAACAGATGGTTAAGAATTGTTGTTAACGTTGATGAGATACCCCATAAAGCTGTGACCGCATTTTTTGACCGTAGATTAAGGAGGCAAACATGAAAATAACCGTTGATAAAGAGAGTGATACCCTCTATTTCCGGCTTGATGAGACCAAAATAGTTGAATCTGAAGAGGTGCGGCCCGGTGTGATTCTTGATTTTGATGAAGATGACCGTGTTGTTGGAGTAGAGTTCCTCAACATCTCATCAAGAGCAACGGAGGAAGAACTATCAACAATGCAATTTCAATCGGCATGACAACAGCGGATTCCGTTACACATACAGAATGAGGCGATACTCTTCGAATAATCAGCGCCAGATAAGCAACGAAAAACGAGAGGTCATAGTATGAAAGTAATGCAGAATGATCATGACCTGTTAGAGGAATATGATTTCAGCAAGGGCGTAAGAGGAAAGTACACAAGCAGATACTCGGAGGGAACAAACGTCGTTACTCTTGATCCTGATGTGGCCAAGTATTTTCCCGATCACAAATCTGTCAATGATGCCCTGCGTTCGCTTCTGCCTGTTGCTGCAAGGCTTGTGAAGAAAAGTCCTAATCAAGGCGGATAAGGATTCTCTTACGATTGCTTATCAAGTCATTAGTAAAGTCGTTAAATACGGCGTCATCGATATCTCGCCAGGTAAAAAAAGCACGGACGGAAAGGTCTACTTCTCAAGCAGGATAAATAATGATGACTTTGCTGCTTTCTTGTCAAAGGTCAAAACCTTGTCACACCCTGACAAGACTGCATCACAAGCGATCAAAAGATCCGAAAGATTAAGGTTATTATTTCGAGCCTCCGCAATAAACCTCCTTACGGCGGGCTGGCCATCAAAGCTTAATATTGGCAACAGCAAAAGCTCTTCAATGGCATTGAGGATGTCGTGCCGTGCAATTCCATACACAGAATCGAGTACCCAGATCAGTTCAAGAATAACAGGAATTGAGATAAAAAAGAGAGTTTTATCAGCTTCGGCTGCTTTAAAAAGACGAAAAACGCGCTCGGCCTGTTCCTGATCGTCACGAACAAGGAACCGAACAAGAATATTGGTATCAAGCGCTTTCACTGCTCGTCATGTTGGAATTTTTGACGAAGGGCATCATTCATTGCTTCGATTGAAAGCGCTGCCCTGTCTGGGTTAAACAGTCTGCCATAAAGATCGTCAACGTTTTTTTTCACTGGCGTAACAACAAGTCGTCCCCCTTTTTCAAAAGCAAACTCAAGCCTGTCGCCAGAATGCAGTTCAAGGAGATCCCGAATCCCTTTCGGAATGGTGACTTGTCCCTTGCTGGTCATGGTTGCAATAGGCATATTTCTTCTCCTTTCATTATTTCTTAAATCTTACCATAAGTAAGGAAATATAGAAAAATTCCTTTGTCATGAAAAGAGAGTGATATAGAAATTCGTCTCTTCCTTTCAGAATTGCAGTAATAGCAAGCACAGGAAGATGGATAGCGTACGAACTTGTCCCGAAACGAAATGGAAAGCGCCAGGAATACTCAACATCTCATCAAGAGCAATGGAGGAAGAGCTATCAACTATGAAATTTCAATCAGATTAACTGATGCCCTTCCGGGACAAATGAGGTTGACTGCGACCTCCCTTCTTCCCGCGCCACCAATAGTGCCCGAACAAAATCAATTGGCAAATCAGGATTATCCAGAGCTGCCCTTACAATCATAGCCAAAAACCCAATCTGATCGGCAATAGTACGATGCCCGGTCTTGGCATGAGTTTTTGATTGTCCATATATGGTATCATCTATGCGTACTTGCATTCCCATAATTTTTCACCGGATCAGACTGTTCTGTAATGGCGTGGAATCGTTCTATAGCGGTTACTTTTTCCAATTCTCAATTCGTAAACCTGGAATTTTTCCAAAATGGCGTTCATTATTTGTTGCCAGAACCATGTCATTTTCAATAGCTATACCTGCAATCAACAAATCAATATCATCAACTATATTAACATTTTGTCTCAAAGAAGAATACAATTCAGCAGAAATCTTTGCGGATTTATCAGTCATTGGGACGACAATATTTTCAACCACGAAATCCTCAAATACCGCGAATTGCTTTAAAGCATTTTTTGCTAATAAACCACCAATAATTTCATAATAGGTTATCAAACTTATCTCAAGTAAATCATATTGTTTCAAATATTTCTCAAAATGTCCAACAACGACTTCATCGCCTCTGAAATAATACGATAAAATATCAGTATCAATAAGAACCCTATTCATCAATTCTCCGCCTGCTTCTCTGACGATTAGTGATCAAGTCAGTTGTTAAGTCTTTAAATACGACATCGTCAATATCCCGCCATGCTCCAGCAAATGCCAGCTTTTTAGATGTAGGAAGAACACCTTGCTCGAGGGTAGAGACAAACTCATCCAACTCCTTTAGTTTATCAGCAGGAATCCGGTTTATTCTCCTTAAAATCTGATTTTTTCGCTGTGTATCAGTAATCATATTCCAAGATTTTTCTCAATTTCAGACGTCATGTCACCCCGGATTTCACCTTCAGAGAGCTTTTTATAAACCCGGCTTTGATTACATAGGTGTAATGTAATATTTCTGAAAGTTTAAAAAAATCACCTCTTTTGCCTTTCAAATTGATCGGTTCTGGTGTTGTTGAAGATGAGTCATCAGCTCGGGAATCGAGTGCCAGGCCTTGGCGCCACTCTGCATCAGGCGGGTGGTAAATGCAAGGGCTGCTTTGCCTTCGGTGTAGTCACGAGTGGCAATACCATCTGCCAGAAAAACCGGTTTGCCACTGTTGAGCGCTGCTTCGGCAAGCGTCAGGTTGACAAGGTTGCCTGAGCCAAACGGGACCTGACTGAGAATAACAGCATCGGCATCAGCCACCATCTTCAGGGCCTGTGCAATAACGTCAGAACCAACAGGCGAAAAGGGCTGTTCCAGCACCGCCGGAATGTTGAGCGCCCTTGCAGCTTCAGCGTCGGAGTCGAGACGGTTGAGGACGCCGGTGGTCACTTCGTACCCCTCAATCAGCAGTCTGCGATAGAGTTCAATGCCACTCCCTCCTCCGGCAATAACATGCACACTCCGGTTCAGCTTCTGGCGACGTCGCAGGCTGTCAATCGCTCCTGTCACCTGCAGATAGCCGGTATAGGGATCCTGCTGCACATGGAGATCGCAGTTGTACACGCGGCTCAGCACTTCTGGCTCCAGCACCTCAACCGGCGTTCCAGCCTTTACAAGGGTGCCTGCCTCCATGAGCAGAAAACGGTCGGAGATACCTGCAGAGAGGGTGAGGTCGTGGCTCACCAGCAGGATAGTCATTTGTTTTTCGCGATTGAGGTTCATCAGAATCTGAAGCACCTCTTGGCGGTGGTTGATATCAAGATGGGAGATTGACTCGTCGAGCATAATGATTTTTGGATCCTGCGCAAGCACCATCGCAAGGGCAACCCGCTGCTGCTCTCCACCGCTCAACTCCGTAAAAAATCGCTCCCGCAAATCCAGCACATCGGTGTAGATCATGGAGCGCTCGACAAGATCGTGGTCAACCGCAGAGGGTGTTCCCCAACGCCCCATGGAGCTGATTCTGCCGTTCATCACAATCTGATCGACCGTAAAAGCCATCGGCGACTCTATTTTCTGCGGCACAACCCCGAGCAGGGATGCACGCAGAGCCGGTTTGATATGCTGCACATCCTGACCAAAAAGCTCAACCCTGCCCGAGAGTGGCTTGAGAAGAGCAGCGGCAGTTTTCAGCAGGGTGCTTTTTCCGCAGCCATTCGGACCGATAAGGGAGACGAACTCCCCTTCCCTGACGGTAAAGCTGACGTTGTCGAGCACTTTTCGCTGCTTGTACCCGGCAGAGACGTCCTTGAATGTCATTGCATCTTGCTGCATTATGCTATCCATGCCTGTTTCATTCTCCGCTGGAGAATAATGAGAAAAAACGGCCCGCCGGCAAGGGCGGTCACCACACCGACCGGTATCTCAACCGGAGCAAGCAGGGTTCGGGCCACGGCATCACAGACAACAAGAAAAACTCCCCCGCCAAGCGCAGCAAGAGGGACAAGCTTTCGGTGGTCAGGCCCGAAGATGGCACGCATGACGTGAGGCACAATCAGCCCGACAAAGCCGATCATCCCGGAAAGAGAGACCGCGATGGCGGCGAGAAGCGTCGCAAACAGCAGACCGATAACAATAACCAGATCAGCATGAAGCCCCTGATAATGGGCCATCTCACGCCCAAGCGCAAGGGCATTGAGACGTGGAGAAAGGATCCAGATTCCTGCAAGCGCCCCGAAGAGCAGTGCAGCGGAGAGAAGCTGCTGGCCTGCCGAGACTGGCTGAAGACTGCCAAGCATCCACCAGATCACATTGTGCATCCCCTCAACGCTGGCGGTGGATACCAGAAACATGATAATGCTTGAGCATATTGAGCTGACAATAACACCGCTGAGAATAAGACTATAGACGGATGGCTGACCACTTGACCCCTGGCTGGCGATGCCATACACCACCATCAACGTCACCACCGCCGAAAGAAAGGCCACAACCGGCAGGCTGAACGAGGCAAGCACTCCCGTCCCGACAAGTATCGTCAGGGTAGCGCCAAGACCAGCCCCCCCACTCACCCCGAGAACATAAGGTTCTGCCAAAGGGTTGCGCAGCAGCGCCTGAAAAACTACTCCGGACGCCGAGAGCGCCGCGCCGGTCATCATCCCCATCAGAAGACGGCTGAACCGAAGCGAGAGAATGGCGCTGCCTGAAGGCGACTCCATATCAGGAATACCGATTCCCGAAGGACCAAGAAGCATTGAGAGTGCAAGCAGCACCATGAGCGCCGCAAAAAAGAGCAGCATCCTCCACGCTCCCCTGCTGCGGCTTTGCGTGGTAAAACTGTTATCGGCACAAACCGCTGAACGCTTGATACGCTTCATAATCATCAATCCTCAACACCCTTCTGCGCAGGAATCCCCTGCTGATACGCATGCTTGATCATCGTCATCTCCGTCACTGTATCAGCAACAGCCACAAGCGCTTCAGGAGCGTTACGGCCAGTCATCACCACAATCTTGCCATCCTCAGCCGAGCGAAGCGCCTCAAGCAGCGGTTCAATGGGGACAAGATTCTGGCCAAGCGCAAAACAGAGTTCATCAAGCAGCACAACATCATAATCAGGAGAGGCAAGAGCAGCAATCGCCGCATCAAGCCCCGCCCTTGCGGCAGCTCTATGTTCCTCCATCTTCGGGCTCTGGCGATCGCGAGGCAGAAATCCTTTGCCGAACTGCTCCCACTCAACCCCCTCGAGCTGACTGAAAAAGCGCTGTTCGCCAACAGCATCGTCAGATTTTACAAACTGGATCACTCTGGCTTTCATGCCGTGGCCCAGTGCTCTTGCCAACATTCCAAAGGCCGCTGTGCTTTTGCCTTTACCGTTTCCGGTAAAGAGGAGGATACGTCGTGGGGTCATAGGAAAAAGAATAACAGTTTATATGGCTTTTTATTATTTAATAATAGAAAATCAATTATTTAAAACCTACGAACAGGTCGAACACAACACCTATTATCTATGTCTGTTTTATTTATGAGCTGAGCTTTATCAAAACAAATTACAGGCGCTTGATGTTTAGGTGCTCTCTCCTCATCATCATAAGAACACCAATAAGAAGACTCGTTAAAGTTTCCAATTAAACCTCTTTTTTCATAAATCATATTTAACTGTTTTTGAGTAGGCAAAAACCAACCATACTTTTCATTATCCTTATAATTTTTACATATATTTATTGCTTCTCTATATGAATACTTCCCTGAAATATCATTTTTCGCAACAATAATACCATGTATTTCATCTTTTACATAACCATTATCATTTGAATTAAAAATGTAAGCCACGATACCTCCTTGGTACTCATCACCGACGTTAACTATCATAATAATTTTCTCCTATATATTTTTTATATGTTTACATAATGGATAATTAGAACATCCATAAAAATCGCCAAATGGTCCATTTTTACGTATCAGAACACCACAAATACATCTTGGACAACTCTTTGAACAATTATTCGAAAAATCAGGTAATTCAACTAAACACTTATAACTTCTTATTGGCACCAAACTCTCCGTAACAGAACATTATAAGGCGGTTTATATTTGGCTTAAGCCATAAATTTCAATAATTTTCATATTAGAATCAAATACATATTTAACGCGACTATTTTGAATAACTATTTTATTGCTTTTCTTGACTTTATACTCAAATTTTGTGTACAGGATATAAGTTGAGTCATTAGTTTTCTCAATATCTATAATGCTATTTTTAGAGTATGTCGTTATGTTCCATTGATGCTGATGCTTGCTATATATCTCATCAAGAGTTGGGTTTCGTATGTCCCAATATCTAAGCACGTTATCTGAGAAGTATTTACTAATTCCGGTATAGTTTCTGGCATCTTCCATACTCACATAGTCCGCAATAATATTTTTACCAATATCATCAGTATTAGTAGTCTTTATTATCGGATCAATTGCAGGAACAGGAGAATATGTTTCGTCAATTAGTAATTTCTTTTTTTCCTGCGTCGCTACTTCTTTGTGTGCTGGTAATGTTGGTGCTTGAGTCGTCGTATAAGCTGGAGCATATGTAGGTGCTTCTACTGGAGCTTCAGGAGCTGTAGGTGCTTTGCTTGATACTGCTGCAACTATTACAATCATAACAATTAACACCCCTAAAGACGCAAGAAAAACAACAGAAGAAGCATCAAAAACCGAGGAGTAATTACTCTCATGCACTGAAGTATTTGGTTTATTTACCTCCTTTTCAATAACATATTGTACGTCTTTCTCAATCTTATTATAAAGAGCAGCAACCATTACTTGATGCTCTTCTTCGGTAAGTAACTTTAAGTCTAAAGATTGATCCAACGTTTTTCTCTCAGAATTAAATCTCTCAGAAATTGCTTGATCTGTTTTTTTATTTTTAAGCTTAAGAAGCAAATCTTCCTTATCTTTTTTGAATTGATTTTCTAAATCAAGTAATTTAATTTCATATAAGTTATCTGATATAATTTTTTTTTCTTTAAGTTTTACTAAAGTATTCTTTTTGGTGTCGAAATCGTTTTGTAGTGAATATATATTTAACTCATTATTTTTTTTCTTAATATCTGTGTCAGTAATAGAGGCGACTGTTTTATTTTTCAAATTATCTTTATCCTGATCTTTTGGGGTTTTACCATACTTGTTATCACCGAAGTCACCTTTTTTAAAGATTAAAAAAAATGGAAAAAATGGTATTAATTGCCACCATCCATTTTTATTAATATCATGACATCTTTTAGCGCCTTGTGTGCACAAAAAAAACAATAACGGTAAATTAATAATAAAAAAAAGAAGTTTATATTCGGAAAATGAATTCGTGTGATTATTTGCTGCTATTGAAGAAATTGTTAACTTTAGAATCGCATTTGAGAATGAAAAGATAATAGTGCTTATACCATACTCAAGCCTTCTTATTCTTCCTTCAAATGAAAATATTGATTTAAACATATCAAAAAATATTATTAATATAG
>CAIMPI010000048.1 GCA_903843305.1 uncultured Chlorobiaceae bacterium | reverse complement strand
TAAATATGCAATTGTATAATTACCGCTATATTAATGCGATCTAAATGATTTTATTATTTATTAATTTGGGTGATTTGTCGGATAATAGGAGGGATGAAATGAAAAATAATAGCAGTATATTCTATTATTAACCTATTGTATAATCGGGAATTTACATTGAACAATCAACTCAATTTCAAGACTTGCATTAAGGGGTAATTCCGCAACACCTATTGCACTTCTCGCATGGGCTCCCTGCTCTCCAAAAATCTCATGCAGCAAAGATGACGCACCATTGGCAACAAGATGCTGACTAGAAAAAAGGTGCTCACTAGCGACATAGAGAGTAAGCTTGACAACTCTTTCAATACTGTCAAGCGTTCCGGTAACTGATTTAATAGCAGCAAGTGCATTGAGAAGGGCAACTTTAGAGGCTTGTACTGCGTCTTCCCAGTTGGTGTCATTAACCTTCCCTTTTCCGCCAGCCTCAACAAGTTTGCCATTCCGAAGAGGAAGCTGACCCGAGGTGTAGACAAGATTACCGCTACGGATTGCAGGAGAATAGAGCCCCGCAGAGGTGGCTGGCTGTGGAAGAGTAAAACCTATCTTGATAATTTGTTCTTCGATACTGCCCATAATCAAAAGAGAGTTAACCAGTTTAAAGAGAAAATTTAACACTGCAGAAAAACGGATCGCCGTGGTGTTTATTGCAATTACGGTTAAAATTATTTATAGTTCCTGAGAAATCAAAGCCTTTTGATCATAATGGTGCATAATAAACTGCCGAAAACTCCCCTTCCGCGTATCTATCTGATCAGTAGCGGACAGGAAAATCATAATAAGGAAACTTCACTCCTTCGGAATCTCAATCTCATACCCGGCTCACTTTGCTGCATGGTGCAAATTCGGGAAAAACAGCTCAATGCAAAACGACTTTTGACGCTGGCTCTTAAAGCGAGGGAAATCGGACTACCTGAAGGTACCCGCCTTTTGGTTAATGAACGGGTTGATATTGCCCTTGCAGCGCGCCTTGATGGTGTTCATCTGCCAGAAAAGAGCTGTTTTCCCTATCAACTTCGCCCTCTTGCTCCTAACATGATCTTCGGCTGCAGCGTACACTCGCAAGAATCAGCACTTATTGCAGAAAAATCCGGCGCAGATTATTTGCTGTTTGGCCCTATCTTCGACACACCATCAAAACGCATATATGGAACACCTCAGGGCCTTGAACAACTTGGAAAGCTTTGCCGGGCAACCACACTTCCCATTTTTGCGATTGGTGGCATAACTCCCGAAAATGGAGCGCTGTGCATGGCAGAAGGCGCTTATGGAATAGCTGGCTTATCAATTTTTCAAGACACTTTCCGATTTGTTAAAACTCTTGAACAATTTTATCACATTGTCACTAAATGATTCCCCCCTCTCCTTTTCTCTGCGTCATAACCGATGACGCGTTTTGCCCTGTTACCATTGCGGAACTGGCTCTTAAAGGAGGAGCTGCAATAATTCAGCTCAGACATAAAAGTGCATCTGGCAGCCAGCTTTTTTCATGGGCTGTTGAAATCAGCAAACTTTGCCAGAAATACCGGGGACTCTGCATTATCAACGACCGCGTGGACATTGCCATGGCGAGCGGAGCAGACGGCGTGCACCTCGGACAAAAGGACATGCCAGCCGATATTGCACGGAAGTTGCTTGGGAAAAAACGCATTATAGGGGTTTCTGCCTCTTCTCTTGAGGAAGCACTGCAGGCAGAAAAGGATGGAGCTGACTATATCGGATTCGGTCATATCTATCCGACTTATTCAAAAGAAAAAGGATTTCCGCCGCTTGGCCCCGAAACCTTGCAGAATACGGCTGCCCTTCTCTCGCTGCCAATTATTGCAATTGGCGGTATTAACATTGAAAATGCAGCATCGCTCATCTCTTGCGGAGCAGCCGGTGTAGCGGTTATCTCTGCAGTAAGCAGAACAGATGAGCCCTTAATGGCTGCACGCGAACTCGTTTCCGCCATAAAAAGGAAATATTCATGAAAAAAGCCTACACGACCGTGCTCACCATTGCCGGATCAGACAGTAGCGGAGGAGCTGGTATCCAGGCAGATATCAAAACATTTGCTGCCCTCGAATGTTACGGATTATCGGTCATAACAGCGCTAACTGCCCAAAACACCTTGGGAGTCAGTGCGATATACCCTCTTGCTGAAACAATCGTCAGCGCCCAGTTCAGAGCCATTACCGCCGACATATCAATCGATGCGGTAAAAATTGGTATGCTTGGAAATGCTGCCATTATCAAAGCTGTGGCAGCGTTACTGATGGAGTTGAAAGGGAATCCTCCAATTATTCTGGATCCCGTTTTAGGCTCTTCTGGAGGTACCACTTTTTATTCTCCAGAGGCTATTCTCCTCATGATGAAAGAGCTTTTCCCTCTTGCCACTCTGATTACACCGAACCTTCCTGAAACAGCTCTCCTCACCGGCAGGAAAAAAAAACTGGAAACGCCTCAAGCCATAGAGGATGCGTCTCTTCATCTCCATAAAACCGGAGCGGCCTCAATCCTTGTGAAAGGGGGGCATGGTGAAAGCAATGAGTGTCGTGACTGTCTTTTTTATGATAATCGCTTTTTCTGGTTCAGTTCAAAAAAAATCATTACCAACAACAGCCATGGGACTGGCTGCACGCTTTCATCCGCAATTGCGGCATTCATGGCGAAAGGGGAAACTACTGAAAATGCTGTAAAAAAGGCTAAAAACTACATTGATGAAACACTGCAGGCTGGAACTGACTACCGTCTCGGAAATGGAAACGGCCCGCTGCAACACTTTTACAGGCTTTGGAAATAAGTTATTGAACTCCTCGGGGTGGGCGACCTATTGAATAATAGATAAATCCTGACTGCTCCATAAATTCTGGGCTATAAATATTTCTGCCGTCAAAAACGACCGGATGGCTGAGATCTCTTTTAATCATATCGAAATCCGGACTTCGGAAAACAAGCCACTCGGTCAAAACAACAAGAGCATTGGAACCTTTCACCGCATCTTCCGGATTCAATGCGTAAAAAATGCCATCACACTCACCATATATCCTTCTGACTTCATTCATGGCAACCGGGTCATAGACTCTAACCTTTGCGCCTTCTTCCAAAAGCTCTTCAATAACCCGACGGCTCGGAGCTTCTCGCATATCGTCAGTATTTGGCTTGAAAGCGAGCCCCCATATCGCAAAAACTTGACCATTGAGATCCTCACCGTAATGCTTTTTTATTTTTCTGACGATAGAGCTTTTTTGGTCATGATTGACTGCATCGACAGCCTGAAGAATTCGTGAATGATAACCATGCTTGTGAGCTGTTCTTTCGAGTGCCTGCACATCTTTGGGAAAACAGGATCCCCCATAACCAATGCCTGGGTAAATAAAGGAAAATCCAATCCTTGAATCAGACCCAATTCCCCTTCTTACAGCTTCGACATCGGCTCCAACACATTCTGCAATATTGGCTATCTCGTTCATGAAACTGATTTTAGTCGCCAGCATAGCGTTAGCGGCATACTTGGTCAGTTCTGCAGAGCGAATATCCATAGAGATAAAACGCTCATGACTGCGATTGAAGGGTGAATAGAGAAAACGCAGTAACTCTCTGGTTCGTGGATTATCAACACCAACAATGATTCGTTCGGGTTTCATGAAGTCGTTAACCGCATCACCCTCCTTGAGGAATTCGGGGTTTGAAACAACATCAAAATCAATGTTGAACTTTCTTTCAGTAAGCACAGAGCTTATTTTTCCCCTCACTAGATCAGCAGTACCAACCGGTACTGTCGATTTATTGATGACAATTCTGTACTCCTGCATCAACGTGCCAATACTTTCGGCGACGCTCAGGACATGACGCAAATCAGCCGAACCATCTTCATCAGGAGGAGTGCCAACAGCAATAATCTGGTATAGCCCAAATTCAACGCCTTCGCGAATATTTGTGGTGAATTTCAAACGCCCTTCTTTGATGTTATCCGCAACGATTTCATCAAGACCAGGCTCATAGATAGGTATTTTTCCCTCTTTGAGACTTTCTATCTTCTTCCGGTCAATATCGACACAAAGAACATCATTACCTACTTCAGCAAAACAGGCACCCGTAACCAGCCCAACATAACCTGATCCAAATATGGTTATTTTCATGATTAAACATTGTTTTACTCCTCCGTAACAATCACCAGACAGCGGGATTTTTGCCAGAACGCACTTTCATCGCGGATAAGGAGCAATGATGAAGTTTTCCCCCCAACAAGTTCGTAAGAACCTATAGTATGTGGTGTTATAATTTTCAGGTTCTTCAGCGGCTTATCAAAAAACAGATCCCTTGTTTCAGTAATATCAACTTTTTTGAAAAGATTGATATTAAAATCGGATGCGAGACGGTAATCGCTTCCAAAAAGCTTTTCAAGCGGATTGATGCGTACAAGAACACCTTTGGCAACAAGTTCATTGAAGGTGCCGGAAATATAATAAGCTGTATAGATTTGCACTTCCTGATCCTGAACATACTCGTCCAGTACATCCACGGTTGCCAGAAGAGAAGAAAGTTGCTTATTAAGATTCTGAACATGCCCCTTGAGGGTGTTCACCTCACCGTCTTTGGTATTAATGGCGATATGCAGCTCCGACACAAGCCGGTCAAGAGATTCAACACGATACGATGACGACCTGTTCTCTGATTCAAGCTTCCGGACAAGATTTTTACTTGCAACAAGGGTGGAATCAATAAAACGGATGCTTGCTGCAATATCCTTACCAATCTGCTCAACATTCTGACTCTCATTCCTCTCAATCCCGGAAGAAAGACGTTCCACGACCGACTCTTTCTGCTGAATTCGGCCAAGATTTTTCTGTATCTGGGCAAGAATAGCCATCATCGATTCAATATGTTCCTGCTGGGGATCAGGTTTTTGCTTCTCTGGACTGCAAGACGAGAGAAGCAGAAGGAACGCCACAAAAACAACCCCGACAACCCTGAAACGACTATCCCTTAAAGGCATTGAATCCATTGATTAACCCCCTCTTTAGTACCATACCATCGGGTATGTGGTGTTGGAAGATGCTCTGCATCCTGAATAGTAACATTTTCAGCACCCTCAAGAAAACAACTTTTTGCAGGCACAATCCCGTCACCACTCACTTTACCATCTTCAAGAACACTTTTATAAAATTGAAAACACATTTTTTCGACAAAACTCCCGCAAGGGTTGCCATAATACTTATCGCTGACGACAGAAACAACATGACAACGCAAAAAAAAATCGGCTTGCAAATGACGGACAATAAAATCTGTCTTTATCTTTGCATAATGTTCATGGGTATGAAAAGGGGTACCGAGAGTAATCAGCTTTCCTACGCTTCTGCCGTGATGGTAAACATCTCCCTGAAATGGTTTTTCAAGCAGATAAACCATTGCTACAGTACCACCTCCGCTATGAGCCACAAGCGTTATCGGTTCATCGGGAAATTTCTGTTCCATCTTCCTGATTGCGCGATCAAGTACTTTCATAACCCTGTTTGTGGATCTTTCCGGTGATGGCGGAAAACCTATCCAGTCAAAAAGAGATACTGGCGCAATAGCGACTCTCTCTTGAGGAATGTAGCGTGCAAGCGCTTCTTTCATTGTATCGTACAGAGTGTCCCAGAACAGCACACCGGGAATTATCACTACAGGATTTTGTGGCACAGCAATCATGATGGTTCAGATTTATCGATGTACTTCTTGCAACATCCTTTATCAAGAGTAGTTTTTAAGCCATTCAACAAGCAGGCTGACACCGAAACCTGTTCCTCCATTCACCTTACCTGAACTTTTCGATGCAAATGAGGGCCCGGCTATATCAATATGAGCCCAGTTTTTATGCCCATCAATGAATTTTTCAAGAAATTTGGCTGCAGTAACCGAACCGGCGCCTCGGCCTCCGGTATTGTTGACATCCGCAACATCAGACTTTATCTGTTCATCATAGAGATCCCAAAGAGGCATTCGCCAAACCTTTTCGCCTGATTGCTGGCCAGCCTGAAAAATATTGTCGGCCAGCTTATCACTGTTGCTGAAAAGACCGGCAACAGCGTAACCCAATGAAACAATGCACGCACCAGTCAATGTGGCAATATCAACAATCACTTCCGGATTGTACTTCTCTTTTGCATAGCTCAAGGCATCAGCCAGAATCAGACGACCCTCTGCATCTGTATTGCCAACCTCAACCGTAATTCCCGAATAAGTGGTAATAACATCACCTGGCTGCTGGGCAGTACTACCCGGCATATTGTCTGTAGCCGGAATCAGCCCGATAACATGTACAGGCAACCCAAGACGGGCAGCCGCTTCAACGGTTCCCAACACGCTGGCAGCACCAGACATATCTGACTTCATTTCAGCCATATTTTCGGAAGGCTTAAGCGAAATCCCACCGGAATCAAAGGTAACCCCTTTACCAACAAGCGCAATAACAGCCCTTGCTTTTCCTTTTGGCTTATAGTCAAGGACAGTAAAGGTAGGAGGATGATGGCTGCCTTTGTTCACTGCAAGCAGACCGCCCATGCCAAGAGTCTCTATTTCTTTTTTATGAAAAACCGTTACATCATAACCATATTTTTTGCCGGAATCAACCGCAGCTTTTGCAATATCTCCAGCATGGAGATGATTTCCTGGAAGATTAACCATATCCTTGGCCATCTTCTGGCATGAACCAATAATTTTTCCGTAGGCAGCTCCTTTTTCCGCCTCATCAAAAACACTGGAATCTACCCTTAAAAACAGTTCCGCAAGCTCTCTTGACTTCTCGCCAGAGTTCTTCTTTTTATCCAGCTTGCCACTTTTCAGACGATCAAACCGGTATGAACCAGAAAAACAACCCTCTACAAAAGCGGCAACAAGCGTTGCAACAGCTTGCCCTGTGGCAGCAGCAAGCACTGCAAGGCCAGAACAATCAACAGCAACTTTTTCGGTTTTCAAATCCACAGCTTTAGACGCAAAAGAAACTGCGGCCTTTCGCCAATCATCAATCGTTTTTCCCTCTCCAATTCCCAGCAGTGCAATCCTTACTGAAGAATACTCCACCTTGCCACCATACAACACAACAAGCTCACCAGCCTCAGCCTTGAAATCTTTCAGTACCTTCACATCAAACCCGATAGCCGCAAGTGCCTTTCCTGCCTCTTTTTTCAGTTCAACGCTACTGAACGGCAGTACAAGAAGATCGGCAGCAACACTTTGAAGATCACTTTTGGTTACAATTACTTTCATGTCATGGCTCCAATAGGTCAATGTTAATGGATTGATATTTACTCCATTTACTCCTGGTTATTTTTCAAAAACTGCCTCAGGTCTTCCAGCAATACCTTTTGCGCTTTGTCGGAAGAAAACTGAAAAAGGCACCCAGCAGCATTCATGTGGCCACCACCACCGTATTTTTTGGCTAATTGGTTCACGAAAATATTTCCGCGCGACCTGAAACTAGCCTTGGTTCTGCCATCCTGCATCTCAACCATCAGAACAGCAATCCGTACCGAAGGAACACTTAAAAGATAACGGATGATAAGATCGGTATCAAACAGTTTGCTACCAGTAGACTTGAGCATATCCTGTGATATGAAAAGCCATGAAATATTGCCGTTATCAAGAATGGTTATCGCACTCAAGGCCGCCCCGAGAAGTTTGAGTGCCTGGGGTGTCAGTGAGTTATAAATCATATCGTAAATCTTTGCTGCATCAGCTCCCTTGCTCACAAGATCCCCGGCAAGCTGGTAGACATAGGGTGTTGTTTTGGGAAACCTGAACGATCCGGTATCCGTCATGACAGCAACATAAAGCGCTTCTGCAACTTCCGTGGTAAAAAGTTCCCGACCTGTCCTATCCTGAAGTGCGTAGATAAGGGCATAAACAAGCTCACCAGTCGACGAGGCATAGTTTTCGCATATCATAACATCCGTAAAATCATCAGGTTCAAGATGGTGATCAACACAGACAAGTTTCAGATTACCAAGCTCTCTTGAAAAACTTACATGTGGCCACAGCGAGCCCATTCTGTCCCGCAAATTTGCATCAAGCAGCACGACAACATCGCAAAGCGAGAGTTCCTGGATAGCCTCCTCACTTTTGTTGTCGAAAAGAACCATGGGATACAATTGCTTAAGAAACTGGTAATTTGGAGGAACTTCAGTCGGATTGACAATTGATACCTCCTTACCGAGTGCCTTGAGCACTATTGCAAGGGCAACCTCACTCCCAAGACCGTCACCATCAGAATTTTCATGGGTTGTAAGAACAAAATGCTGGCCCGTAAGCAGCACATCGATGATCGGAGACCATTCCTCGGATTTAAGCGTCCGACCATACTCTGGAACTATCATTAGTTGGTGATAACTTTAACGAAATCAAAAAATGTAATCTATGCTTTTTTCCCCGTTTTATATAACTTTCAATGGTATACTGCTTTTTTTCACGAACCGGGCTCTTCTTTAATGACTGCACTGTTGCCAAACATCATCAATCTGTCTCTCAAAGAACTTCAGCAAGCAATGAATTCGTTGGGTGAACCCTCATTCAGGGCCACCCAGCTCCACCAGTGGCTATTCAGCCACCATGCAGAAAGCTTTGAAGAGATGACAATCCTTAACCTTGCCTTACGCAAAAAGCTTTCGGAAACCTTCTCAATCCATCGTCTGCAATGCATTGATCACCATGAGAGTACTGAAGAAGAGTGCCATAACCCAACAAAAAAAATTCTGCTGAAACTCCCCGATAATGAGATGGTAGAGAGCGTTCTCATTGCTTCAGAAGAAAGACTGACCGCCTGTGTCTCAACTCAGGTTGGTTGCCCGTTTCAATGCCATTTCTGTGCTACAGGTCAAATGGGATTCAGGCGCAATCTCAGTGCAGGAGAGATTACAGAGCAAGTATATGCGCTCAACAACATGGTTTCCGCCAATAAACCTGGAAACACCATCACCAATATTGTTTTTATGGGGATGGGGGAACCTCTTCTGAATGCCGACAACGTCATTGAAGCCATTCAAACCTTAAGCACAAGAAATTACAGCTTTTGCCTTTCGCAAAAAAAAATAACCATTTCAACAGTTGGAGTAATCCCTGAAATTCAACGACTCGCAAAATCAGGCATGAAAACGAAACTTGCCGTTTCACTTCATGCCGCAGATCAGCAGATACGCGAATCACTCATGCCTTTCGCTGCCCGGCAATACCCCCTGAAAGAGCTGGGGAAATCGCTTGCTGAATATACGACATCTACAGGAATGCCGGTTACCATTGTCTATATGCTCCTTAAAGGAATCAATGACTCTCTGAACGACGCAAAGATGCTCGCACGGTTTTCAAGGAGCTTTTTATGCAAAATAAATTTGATTGATTACAATTCAATCATTAATATAAACTTCAGTCCTGTTTACAGTACTACCAAGGCGCTGTTCCAGCAATACCTCGTTAATGCAGGACTGCATGTCACATTAAGAAAAAGTTACGGAACGACCATTAATGCCGCCTGCGGCCAACTGGCAACAACCAGGTATACAGAACCGAAATAATCTAAGTCTCAATTGAATTATGGAGTTGATCGATTTTCTTCCTTTCAAGAGTGAATTTACCAAAGCGAGCCATGGCCTTACCACCAATGCAACGCATACCTCAGAAAAACCTGTTTTTGATGAACTGAAAGTTCGGCGATACGACAAGCCAGTCATCAATATCTCAGAATTTATTCTCAACAAAATTGATCACTGGATCGGCTGGAACCTTATCAGTGAAAAAACGGCTGTTGGGGGCATCTGCACCATTCGAGCTGAAATAAGTTCCTTTATCCTTTTCGGTTTAAAAATTAATATCACCTTTGGGCTTTTTGAAGAAAAGGATATCAACGACCGCTTCATTACAACGGTCAACGTCAAGGCTGAAACCCATATAGAATCAAGGGGTGACCTCGGTGAAAGCCGCAGGGCTATACGAATGATGCTGGGTGCATTGGATTTTGAATTCAGGAAAGAGCAGATTACAGAAGAAGACTACCAATACCGTTCACGGGATACACAGGGAGCTACTGCTGCTTCGCAGCAGATGTTTAATGATGCCCAATTGCAGCATAAGACAAAACCCGAAGGCACCACCAAAGCAACAACAATTGAGTTCAAGAAAAAACCTGCAGTTCAAACCATCCAACTCAAACCAACCCTAAAAAGTAATGAGCAGCCCCTCGCTGAAACTCCTCTTTCAGGCGAAATGATACAGAACGACTCTTCGAAAAACGACAACGTAACCGATATAACTGACACTGAAACAAAACCATCGAAGCCAAAAATCATAATTGTGACCACAAAAAAAAACCAATAAATACAATTTGATGAGAATTATTTTACTGGGAGCACCGGGGGCTGGCAAAGGCACACAATCGAACTATATATCAAAAACCCTCGGCATCCCGCAGATATCGACTGGCGACATGCTGCGTTCTGCCGTCAGCGCAGGGACACCCCTCGGTATTGCGGCGAAAAAAGTCATGGATGCTGGACAGCTTGTCTCCGACGAAATCATTATAGGGCTTGTCAAAGAGCGTCTGACCGAAGCTGATTGTATGAAAGGATGCCTTTTCGACGGCTTTCCCCGTACGCTTGCCCAGGCCGAGGCACTGGGAAAAGATGGAGTCCACATTCAGCATGTCGTTGAAATCAGTGTTGAGGATGATGATATTATCCAACGAATGAGTGGACGCCGTGTTCACCCTGCTTCAGGAAGAACCTACCATGTACGCTTTAATCCGCCAAAAACAGAGGGTATTGATGATGAAAGCGGAGAACCTCTTGTACAAAGGGAGGACGATAACGAGGAGACCGTGAAAAAACGGCTTCAAATCTATCATACGCAAACCGCCCCTCTGATTGAGTACTATATGGGATTATCTCAGAATGGTACCCTCAACGCTCCTCGTTTTCACAAGATTCAGGGAACTGGAAAGGTTGAGGAGATCCGCGACAGAATTCTTGAAGCCCTTGTATCCTGAAAATCCATAATAAATTCTTCCATTAAAAAAGTCAGTGCTCCGGGACTGGCTTTTTTAATTTACAACAATGTATGCACTGACCGTTTCAGAAAAATTTTTCAGGGGAGAACCATTTATCGTCGTCATACCTGATACTCTGAAACATGATATTCAGGCAGGATGCATGGTGCTGCTTTCTCTTACTAAAGGGAATGGAACTGTTTCGATCGGCTACATTCTGAGTCTCAAGGCAAAACCTGACCAAGAGAGCTCCAGCAACATAGAAATATCTGACGTACTCTACGGTGGTCGCCCGGTTCTGAACCACACCCTCCTGCAACTGACAGAGTGGATGGCTGACTATTATCTTGTCAGAAGAATCGACACCCTGACCTGCTCCCTCCCGGCTGCAGTTCGGACAACCGTTCATGATGTTGTTGAAATGACCGGCTTTGCACTGAACGCCGAAGTCCCGAAAATCATCAACACCGCTCTCCGGCGTTCAATTTTAAAAATCATGGCCACGGAGAAACGGCTGAGCATTGCCCAGCTTCAGCGACGGCTTGGCAAAAAACAGCTTTACCGCACTCTTTCTGAACTCGAAAGGGGAGGACATCTGTTGCTGACAAAAAAATTTTCGTCTACTAAACCAAAACAGAAAACTGCTTACTCTCTCAGCGCCTCATTGCCGGAAGAGGCAGAAACAAGCCTCAAGAACTCCCCAAAGCAGCTTGAAGCACTGACGTTACTGGCATCTCTTTACCCTGAATACGCTTTTCCAGAAAGCATTGGCGTATCAAAAGAGACTCTTAACATACTGGTAAAAAAAGGGTTTGCAGAAAAAGTTCAGAGAGAGGTTACCAGCAACTTCTCTACCGGCTTTACTGAAAAACCGCAAACGCAAAAAAATCTGACGCCATTTCAGAATAAAGCGCTTGACCAGCTACGCTACGCTTTTAAAAAGCAGGATTACAGTACCTTTCTCCTGCACGGTGTCACCGGCAGCGGTAAAACCCTTGTTTATATCGAATTTTTGAAAACAGTCATTGCTGCAGGAAAAACCGCAATTATTCTGGTGCCTGAAATTGCCCTGACTCCGCAAACAGCAGGCCGGTTCCGCGAACATTTTCATGACGAAATAACAATTCTCCACAGCGCCATGAGCAACCAGGAAAAATATGATGCCTGGCACAGCCTCCGGCTCGGAAAAACTAAAATTGCCCTTGGGGCCCGCTCAACCATTTTTGCGCCTCTCGAAAACCTCGGAGCAATCATTGTTGATGAAGAACACGACGGAGCCTATAAACAAGACCGAAATCCCCGGTATCATGCCCGTGATACTGCCGTGATGAGAGCAATGTTCAGCAAGGCAATCTGCGTGCTCGGATCGGCAACACCATCATTCGAATCATACCACAATGCATGGATCGGCAAATATACCCTTATCAATCTACCAGAAAGAATTGATGGAGCAACCATGCCTATCATCAGTCTGATCTGGATGAGAGATAATCCAAAGGCTTCTGTATCAATTTCGGAGCTGCTCTACCGCCAGATTGCCCTTCGACTCGAAAAAAATGAGCAGGTCATTCTTTTGCAAAACAGACGGGGATTTGCGGGAAGCATCTTCTGCCTTGCCTGCGGCCATATCCCTGTCTGCAAGTTCTGCAATATTCCTCTCGTCTACCACGCCACCCAAAAACATCTTCGCTGTCATTACTGTGGCCATACGGAACATTACACTGCATCATGTGGAAAATGTTCATCAACTGAACTTTTTTTTAAAAGCAGCGGTACCGAACGCATCGAAGAGGAGCTGCAGACGCTCTTCCCCGAAGAAAAAATTCTGCGGATGGATGTTGACACTACAACAACCAAAGGATCTCACGGGAGAATTCTCAAAGAGTTTCACGAGCAAAAAGCCAGAATCCTGCTCGGAACGCAAATGGTAGCTAAAGGACTCGATTTCCCGGGTGTCACCCTTGTCGGAGTTCTCATGGCCGATATCGGGCTCAATATTCCCGACTTCAGGGCATCTGAGCGAACATTTTCCTTGCTCACTCAGGTGGCCGGACGAGCCGGGCGTGCCTCAAAGCCAGGCGAGGTCTACTTGCAGGTGTACAACAGGGAGAGCGATGTTTTCACAGCTATCCTGAAAGGCAGTTACGAAAAGTTTTTTCTACAGGAGAGCGCTGTAAGAAAAGAACTGCTCTACCCTCCTGCATCTCGACTCATAAAATTTGAATGCACTTCAGTGGATGAAAAACAGGCAGAAGCCGCAGCGCTCTTTTGCAAAGAGACCCTGGTCCGACACCTTCCGGCTGAAAGTGGCCACATCCTCGGCCCGGCGCCAGCAGGCATTGCCAAAATAAGAAATCGTTACCGCTACCACGTGCTCGTTAAACTCATAAGCGGCAAACTCTCACCACCATTCATCAAAAACATGAGCGATGATATTACCACCCGATTTCGATCTGCAGGAGTTATTTTTACTATAGATGTTGATCCACAAAATCTTATGTAGCGCAGGGAAAGAGAAAATCCTTGCAGCGGCAAGTAACTCGCCAGCAAAGACACTCGACTGAAGAGTTTTCCTGAAAGTGGAAGAAAACCGAGAAAAATCTTTAAATTCACCCCCAAATCCAGCCCGCATCCAGCGGCGCTTCTTCCACCAAAAATCAATGCTGCACTTTTGGCTCTCGACTACTCCACCCTGAACCTGCTCCGTCAGAACCATCCTGCCTGGCGCCTCTTGTGCGCCCAGCATGCGCCGCTGGTGGCCGGGTTTCTGCACCGGGTCTTTATTGTGCCCAATGTGCGGATTCTCTCGCAGGCGGATCTCGTTGAGGCGCTGGAGGATGAGCTTTTTGCCCTGCGCCAGCAACTGGGCACCGACCAGTTTCCCGGTACGGCGCAAAGTTACCTGAATGAGTGGGCCGAGAACGACAAGGGGTGGCTGCGCAAATTCTATCCGGACGGGACAGATGAGCCTCACTTCGACCTGACGGCCTCCACTGAAAAAGCACTGGCCTGGCTGGAGAGCTTGACTGAGCGTGCGTTTGTGGGCACCGAGTCGAGGCTGCTTACCCTCTTCGAACTTTTGCGGCAGATGAGCACGGGAAGCCAGGCTGATCCTGAAGTACGGATTGCCGAGCTGCAAAAGCGGCGTGACGATATTGATGCCGAAATTGCCCGAATCCGTGCCGGAGAGATATCGCTGCTTGATGACACCGGCCTGAAGGATCGCTTTCAGCAGTTTCTGCAACTGGCCCGTGAGTTGTTGACCGATTTTCGCGAGGTGGAGCACAACTTTCGCACCCTCGACCGCCGCGTGCGTGAGCGCATTGCCCTCTGGGAGGGGGCCAAGGGGGCGCTGCTGGAGCAGATCATGGGTGAGCGTGATGCCATCGCCGATTCGGATCAGGGGAAAAGCTTTCGGGCATTCTGGGACTTTCTCATGTCGCAGTCACGCCAAGAGGAGCTGAGTCTGCTTCTGGAGGAGGTGCTGGCCTTGCCGCCGATCATTTCGATGCGCCCCGACAACCGTCTGCGGCGAGTTCACTACGACTGGCTTGAAGCCGGAGAGCATACCCAGCGCACGGTGGCCCGCCTCTCCGAGCAGTTGCGCCGCTTTCTTGATGACAAGGCGTGGCTCGAGAATCGGCGCATCATGGATATTCTGCACAACGTCGAAACCCAGGCCCTTGATTTGCGCGATGATCTCCCTTCAGGCGGCTTCATGCCTCTTGACGGCTCAGCCGCGCTCATTGAACTGCCTCTCGAAAGAGCGCTCTATCGCCCTCCGTTCAGACCATTGATTGCCGGTATTGCTCTTGATGAGGGGGATGCGGAGATTGATACCGCAATTCTCTACGCCCAGGTGATAGTCGACCGGGCAGAGCTGTTGCGAAATATCCGTCTGGAACTTCAGATGCGCAACCAGGTCACCCTCGGAGAGATGGTTGCTCGTCATCCTCTGCATAACGGGCTGGCAGAGCTGGTGGCCTATCTCCAACTTGCCGGAGAGTGGCCAAGAACAACGGTGGATGAAGGGGTAGAGGAGCAGGTGCAATGGCAGAGTTCGACGGGCACAACCCGTGAGGCCACCTTGCCGCGTATTATCTTATTAAGAAACGGATGATGAACCATACAGAGAGTGAAAACAGCAGATCGCCTTTTCATGGTCAGGAGCTTGCGTCAATCGTGGTTCCTCTTTTGAAAGGGGTGATCTACCAAGAGGATAACCCTGCATTATGGGGATCGTTGCTCAACCTGATGGCTGCCGTTCGCGATTACGTAGCGGTGCTTGGTCTGGAGTTAATCCTTGATGAGGCGGAAGGATATGCTTTTTTGCGATCAAATTCCGAAAGCGAAACGGAGGGGGCGAACAGCACTCCCCGACTGATGGCTCGCAGGCAGCTCTCCTACCCGGTCAGCCTGCTCCTAGCGCTGCTTCGCAAAAAACTTGCCGAGTTTGATGCGGGAGCTGGTGACACGCGCCTGATTCTTTCGCGGGATGAGGTGGTTGAGCTGATCAGGATTTTCCTGCCTGCCGCCAGCAATGAGGTCAAGTTGATCGACCAGGTCGATTCGACGCTGAATAAAATCGCCGATCTTGGTTTTATCCGCCGGTTGAAGGGAGAGAGGCAGATGATAGAGGTGCGCCGGATTATCAAGGCATTTATCGATGCCCAATGGCTGGCCGATTTTGATAAACGACTTGACGAATACCTGCAGCGACCGGTAAAAGTGATGGAGGGACATGATGAGTGAGTCGCTTGAAATGGGATTTATTGCTGATGACCGTCTGGCCGGTTTTCGCCTGCAACGGCTTGAGATATTCAACTGGGGCACCTTCGACGGCAGGGTCTGGACGCTCAAACTGGGCGGGAAAAACGCCCTCCTCACGGGGGATATCGGCTCCGGAAAATCGACGCTGGTCGATGCCTTGACCACACTCTTGGTACCAAACCAGCGCATCGCCTACAACAAGGCGGCAGGCGCCGACAACCGTGAACGCACCCTGCGCTCCTACGTGCTGGGCTACTTCAAGTCGGAGCGGCAGGAGAGTCTCGGAGGCGGCGCCAAACCGGTAGCCCTTCGCGAATCCAACAGTTATTCGGTCATCCTTGGTGTTTTTCATAACGAAGGGTACGACAAAACGGTGACCTTGGCACAAATTTTCTGGATGAAGGATGCCGCACAGCCTGCCCGCATCTATGCCGCTTATGAGGGCGACCTCTCCATCGCCACCGATTTTTCATCGTTCGGCACCGAAATTTCAACCTTGCGCAAACGTCTTCGCGGGGCTGGAGTTGAGCTGTTTGAGAGCTTTCCACCTTATGGTGCCTGGTTCCGGCGACGCTTCGGGATTGAGAACGAGCAGGCGCTGGAGCTGTTTCATCAAACCGTCTCGCTCAAGTCGGTGGGCAACCTGACCGATTTTGTGCGCCTCCACATGCTTGAGCCCTTCACGGTTGAGCCACGCATTGCCGCCCTTATCCAGCACTTCGAAGATCTCAACCGAGCGCACGAAGCTGTTCTCAAGGCGAAGCGGCAGATTGAGATGCTGGGTCCTCTGGTGGCAGATTGCGACAATCACCACGCTATGGCGCTACGATCGGAAGAGCTTCGGGCATCGCGCGACAGCCTTCGCCCTTGGTTCGCCTCCCTCAAACTCGAACTGCTCGACAAACGCCATACCGCACTGCATGAGGAGCTGAGCCGCCACCAGATCGTCATCGAGCGTTTGGACGGAGAACGGCGCACCCTGCAGGGACGTGATCGTGAGCTGCGCCGAACCATCGCTGAAAACGGGGGAGACCGGATTGAGAGTATCGCCGCAGAGATTCGGCAGCATCAGCAAGAGCTTGAACGGCGCAACCAGAAGGCAACCCGGTATGGAAAACTGGCGGGCCAGCTTGGGGAGCATCCTGCAACCAGCGCCGAGGAGTTTTATCAGCAGCATGCCGGACATGCAGCCATGCACGAGGCAACGGCCGAAGCTGAAGTGCGGGTGCAAAACGATCTCAATGAGGCGGGAGTCCTCTTTACCCAGGGGCGTCAGGAGCATGAGCAGTTGAGCACCGAGATCAAGAGCCTGAAAGCCCGCATGAGCAATATCGACGATAAGCAGATTACCATGCGCCGTTTACTCTGCAAGGCGCTGAATCTGCCTGAGGTTGAGATGCCCTTTGCTGGCGAGTTGCTTCAGGTTCAGGAGGGAGAGCAGCTCTGGGAAGGAGCCATTGAGCGGGTGCTCCGCAATTTCGGCCTCTCGTTGCTGGTGCCCGACCATCACTACCCGAAGGTGGCCGAATGGGTGGAGCGTACCAATCTGAAAGGGCGTCTTGTCTATTTTCGGGTGCGCCAGCTCTCCCGCAGCGAGCAGTTGCCCGACCACCCGGCATCACTTGCCAGAAAGCTCGCCATCAAAGGCGATTCTCCTTATTTTGACTGGCTCGAACGGGAGGTGGCCCATCGTTTCGATCTGGTCTGCTGCATGAGTCAGGAGGATTTTAGGAGGGAGAAAAAAGCCATCACCCAGGCTGGACAGATCAAGTCGCCGGGTGAACGGCACGAAAAGGATGACCGCCACCGCCTCGACGACCGCAGCCGCTACGTGCTGGGATGGAGCAATGCCGCCAAAATTGCCGTCCTTGAAGAGAAGGCCAAGCAGCAGCAAAGCGAGCTTGCCAAACTTGCAGGCCGCATCAGCAGCTTGCAGCAGGAGCAGAAAACCCTCAAGGATCGGCTGACCATCCTCTCCAAGCTTGACGAATATCCCGATTTCAGCGATCTCGACTGGCAGCCGCTGGCCGTTGCTATCGCCAGGCTGGAGACGGAAAAGCGCGACCTTGAAGCCACATCCAATATCCTGCAAACCCTGACCGAGCAACTTGCCGTGCTGGAGCAGGAGCTGCATGAGACGGAGCGACAGCTCGATGACCGAAAAGATAAACGGTCAAAAATCGAGCAGAAAATCAGCGGCATCACGGAGCTACAGCAGCAGACGGCAGCACTGCTGGCTGAAGCGGGGGCGGAAGTTGCCACTCGTTTCCCCGCGCTCCAGCTCATGCGCAATGAGGCTTTCGGTGATCAGTCGCTGACGGTTGAATCGTGCGACAATCGCGAGCGGGAGATGCGTGACTGGTTGCAGGTAAAGATAGACGGCGAAGACAGGAAGCTCTCCCGACTGGGCGAAAAGATCATCAGGGCGATGACCGAGTACAAGGAGGCGTGGAAACTGGAGACCCGCGAAGTGGATGTCAACATTGCCGCAGGAAAGGAGTATCGGTCAATGTTTGAGCAACTCCGGGCCGACGATCTGCCTCGCTTTGAGGGGCGGTTCAAGGATCTGCTCAACGAAAATACCATTCGCGAGGTGGCCAATTTTCAGTCGCAACTGGCCCGTGAGCGGGAGACCATCAAGGAGCGCATTACCCGCCTCAACGAATCGCTCACGCAGATCGACTTCAATGCGGGCCGATACATCACCCTCGAAGCACAGATGAACCTCGATGCCGACATCCGTGACTTTCAGTCGGAGCTGCGTGCCTGCACCGAAGGCTCGCTGACCGGCTCGGACGACGCACAGTACTCGGAAGCCAAATTCCTTCAAGTGCGGCGCATCATTGATCGCTTCCAGGGCCGTGAAGCGTATGCCGACCTCGACCGGCGCTGGACAGCCAAAGTGACCGACGTGCGCAACTGGTTCGTCTTTGCCGCCAGCGAGCGGTGGCGCGAAGATGACAGTGAACATGAACACTACGCCGATTCGGGGGGCAAATCGGGAGGGCAGAAGGAGAAGCTCGCCTACACGGTGCTTGCCGCAAGCCTTGCCTATCAATTCGGTCTGGAGTGGGGAGCAGTGCGCTCACGCTCCTTCCGCTTTGTGGTCATCGACGAAGCCTTCGGACGCGGCTCCGACGAATCGGCCCAGTACGGCCTGCAACTCTTCGCTCAGCTCAATCTGCAACTGCTGATTGTCACGCCGTTGCAGAAAATCCACATCATCGAACCCTTCGTCTCCAGCGTCGGCTTTGTTCACAATCAGGATGGTCGTTGCTCGGTGTTGCGCAACCTCACCATCGAAGAGTATCGCGCCGAAAAAATGAAGGCACTGGAATGAGCTGGACAACTTCCGCTGAACTCAAGGCCCAGGTTCAGAAACTATGGGATCGGGGCATCATCCTCTCTTCCCTGATTGGCGGCGAATCGGTTTTTCCCCGTCGCCTGACGCTCAAAGGGCCTGATTCCAGAGAGTTGCGCGACTCTTTTATCGAAGTGCGCGACTGGATTATGCGACTCTCCGGCGCAGCCAAACAATATCGGATTGTCCGGCGCAGCGTCAACCCCCAAACTCATGGAGCCAATGAACTTCCGGCAGAAATCTGGATTGACACGCTGGACGATGCCCTCGGTCTGATTGGCAAGCGGCAAGAAGCCCGGCAGTTTGCCACCATGGTCAAGCTCACCCGCGACGAGCAACCAGCGCTTCTCCCCTGGCTGGCAAAACGTCCTCTGCGTGCCCTCGAACTGGCCGAAGAGTGGCCCCGCATCCTCTCTATTGTCGCCTGGCGTCTCAAACATCCCCGCCCGGGAATCTACCAGCGCCAGATCGACCTGCCCGGCGTGCACAGCAAATTCATCGAAGGGCACCGGGGCGTGCTTGGGGAGCTGTTCGACCTCGTCCTTCCGCCGGAGGAGATTGACGCAACAGCCACAGGAGCCAGCGGGTTCTGCCGCCGTTACGGCTTTCAGGACAAACCCCTGCGGGTGCGTTTCCGCATCCTCGACCCGGCACTGGCGCTGTTCTCGACGGAGAGCAATCAGGATATCACGGTGACACAGGCAACCTTTGCCCGGCTGGAGCTGCCTGTTACCAGGGTTTTCATCACCGAAAACGAAATCAACTTTCTCGCCTTCCCCGATGTTCCCGAGGCGATGGTGATTTTTGGAGCCGGTTATGGGTTCGAGAATTTGGCCGCAGTCGAGTGGCTGCGTGACCGCGTTATCCATTACTGGGGCGACATCGACACCCACGGCTTCGCCATCCTCAACCAGTTGCGCGGGATCTTTCCCCATGTGGCTTCCCTTCTGATGGATCGTGAGACGCTACTGGAGCATCAAGCGCTTTGGGGCGTTGAGCCATCTCCCGAAACTGGTGCGCTCACGCGACTGACCGCTGAAGAGAGTGGACTTTATGATCAGTTACGGAGGGATGACCTGGGCAGTCACCTACGGCTTGAGCAGGAGAGGATTGGGTTTGAGTGGCTGGTTGGAGTCTTGGAGGCTTTGGGGAGGATTTGAGCGATGGTTGCGGTTTAAGACAATGCAAGTTTTCAATGAACGCAGAAAAGCCTTTGGTTTTTTGAGGAATTTTATCATTTTGACTAAATTTTCCAAGTAGGCAAAGTATTTCTTTTGGAGAAAAAAGCTCCGCATTACAGGCTCACGGAAGTGCAGGCAACAGTTGCTGATATGACCTCACGACCATTCACGAGAAGTGCGTTACAAGGAGGTTTCTCTTTGGGCTTGACCGAATCGGACATGCGTCAAGTTGTGCTTTTATTGAAAAGAGCCGATTTCTACAAATCAATGACGACCCATGCAGACCACCAGCTCTGGCAGGATGTGTATCATGGCAAAACAGAGGATGGAGTTCTCGTTTATATTAAAATCACAGGGTTTTCGGATAGTCGGCTTCCTGTGATACAGTTTAAAGCAAAATGAATTGGAAATACGATGAAATGCCCTTCATGTGGTTGTGCCGGAATGATGGATAAAGTTGTCGAGGAAACTCTTTCATACGGCGGAAAGTCGATGACGTTGCACGCAATGCATGGCCAATTCTGCTCACATTGCGGAGAAGGTATCTGGAACGAAGAGAGTTATCGACGGTATACAGAGGCTCAGGAGGGATTGGTGAGAGCTGTAAAGGGTGATCCTGGTGCAGACATTCGACGCATCCGAAAAAAACTGAACATCACTCAAGCAAAGCTTGCTTTGGCATTCGGTGTAGGTAAAGTTGCATTTTCACGATATGAACGTGGCGAAACCCGCCCTCCCGCACCGTTGATAAAGTTATTGAAACTCATAGACCGGCATCCTGATTTACTCGATGAGATGCAAAAGATGTAATATGTCTTGCTGCAGCCAGTTCTTATCGCCAGGCTTTCAAGCCGTTGTCGAATGCTCTTCGGAATGCTGATGCCGATCATCTGATCCGCTTTCTCTTTTTCCATAATCTCGCTCCCTCAATACATGTAGTACAATGCACTACATGTCATACAATAACAGTAGGATTCACAAATTCAAGTCAAACAGGAATCACCAAGTTTGCTTTTTGATGATTTTATCATTTTGATTAACCTTAATAAATCTATCATGGAAAAACAAAATGGATACTCCAGTGAACATCCTTGCTATTGTCGGCAGCTACCGCAAAGGGGGTATTATTGAAAGAGCTGTTGATGAGATCCTTGCCTCTGCCAAAGAGATGGGGGCTGTAACCCGGAAGATCACCCTGCTCGACAAGCGTCTTGCCTTCTGCACCAACTGCCGCAGTTGCACCCAGGTGGCCGGAGTAAACTATGGTGTCTGTATCCTTGATGATGATATGGGTGCTCTCCTGCAAGAGATTGAACGGGCTGATGCCCTTGTTCTTGCTTCACCGATGAATGCCGGGACGGTAACGGCTATAATGAAGGTCTTTATTGAACGTCTTGTCTGTACGGCCTACTGGCCTTGGGGAGCGCCTGCTCCTAAAGCCCGACGCCCAGGAAAGTCAAAACGGGCGATACTCGTTGCCTCCTCCGCTGCACCAGCCATTCTTGCAAGGTTAACCGGAGATGTGATAAAGCGACTTAAATATGCAGCAATGTTACTTGGTGCTAAAACAGTCGGGACGCTCTTTATCGGACTTGCAGCACAACAACAGCATCAGGAGCTGAGCAAAAGAACAATCGATAAGGCGCAAAAACTCGGTCGCAAACTTGCTGCTGGTAAAGTGCTTTAATGATGCTCCTTCATGGCAAAAATTATGCAAGCATTGTAAATTGTTTCAACGGCTGGTTATAAAAAAAGATATCCATAAAATCTTTTACGGAGCACAGCATGAAATTCGAATTTGAGAATCCAACACATCTTGTCTTCGGTGCAGGGGCACTCTCGCAAATAGGTGAAGTAGTGTGCTCGCATGGTAAAAAGGCTTTGCTTGTCACCGGCGGCGGCAGCGTCAAATGCAACGGAACTTATGAACGGGCAGTCTCAAGTTTGAACGCCGCTGGAATCACCGTAGTAGAATGCTCCGGCGTCGAGCCAAACCCCCGGCTGGCATCGGTGTTGAGAGGCGCTCAGATCGCCCGCGATGAAGGTTGCGACGTCGTCATCGGCATGGGTGGCGGGAGCACCATGGACGCAGCCAAAGTAATGGCGGCGGCCGTCAAGTACGAAGGTGACCCATGGGACATGATTGCCCACGGTCAGGATAACCGAAGGCTCCCGACAAGCGCGCTACCGATCATCACCGTACCAACATTGGCGGCCACCGGTTCTGAAATGAACGGTGGAGCGGTCATTACTAATGAAAAGACAACGGTGAAATCGTTTGTCATCGCAAAATGCCTTTACCCGCGAGTGGCGATTGTCGATCCCGAACTGACCGTGAGCGTACCGCAGGACCAGACTGCGTTCGGCATCTGCGACCTTATTACCCACGTAACCGAGTCATACTTCAATGGCGCCGATGGTACGCCGCTTCAGGATCGCTTCGCTGAAGGGGTCATTCTCACCGCTATGGAATGGGGGCCCAAAGCAATAGCCGATGGTGATAATCTCGAAGCACGAGCGCAAGTGCAATGGGCATCTGTTGTCGCCCTCAACGGGTGGGTGCAGGTCGGCACCGCTGCGGCCTATCCGGTGCATATGATCGAGCATGTACTCTCGGCACATCACGATATCGCGCATGGTGCAGGTCTGGCTGTGGTCAACCCTGCCTGGATGCGTTTTGCCGCTCAAAACCGTCCTGCTCGTTTTGCCCAGTTTGCCCAACGTATCTTTGGGCTGTCATTGAAACATCCTGAAGATAGAGAAGCTGCAATGGAAGGAATCTACAGGTTTGAGGCGTTTTTACATTCGATCGGCTGCCCCACTCGTCTGTCACAATTGGAAATCGGAGATGCGCTTCTTACCCAGTATGCCCAGGATACAATAACTATTACTCATAACGGGGAAGGACGTCTTCCGGGTCGTCCACCCATGAGTGAGACAGATATTATCGAGATTCTCCGTTCGGCATTGTAATGCCGTAAACTTCTGTAAGCATAAAAATGGAACACAATGCAAAAACGTCAATTGGGAAAAAGTGGGCTGGAAGTTTCGGCTCTCGGATTAGGCTGCATGGGAATGAGTTTTTCTTACGGTACTCCTCCAGACAAACAGGAGATGATTTCACTGCTTCGGGCTGCCGTTGATCGGGGCATCACCTTCTTCGATACTGCAGAAGTTTATGGCCCGCGCACAAACGAAGAACTTTTAGGTGAAGCACTCTCCCCTGTTCGTGCTCAAGTGGTGATAGCCACCAAGTTCGGGTTCAGGCTTGATCCTGAAGGAAAACGAGCCTGGGTGGGGCTCGACAGTCGGCCAGAGCATATCAAGGAAGTCGCTGAGGCATCTCTCAAGCGTCTTAAAATCGAGACCATCGATTTGTTCTATCAACACCGTGTTGACCCGGACGTGCCAATCGAAGAGGTTGCTGGAGCTGTCAAAGAGCTGATTCAGGAAGGAAAAGTCAAGCACTTCGGCCTCTCGGAAGCAGGAGTACAGACAATTCGCCGTGCTCACGCTGTCCAGCCTGTAACTGCAATTCAAAGTGAATATTCGCTATGGTGGAGAAACCCTGAACAAGAGCTGCTGCCTGCTCTCGAAGAACTCGGAATTGGCTTTGTTCCTTACAGCCCTCTGGGAAAGGGATTCCTTACGGGGAAGATCAACGAAAACACTACGTTCGAGAACTCTGACTTTCGCAATATCCTTCCTCGCTTTACGCACGAGGCCCGGCATGCAAATAAAGCTGTGGTTGATCTGCTTGGCAAAATCGCAGAAAGAAAAAAGTCTACCCCTGCCCAAATAGCCATTGCATGGCTGCTTGCCCAGAAACCATGGATTGTGCCAATTCCCGGCACCACAAAACTGGAACGACTTGATGAAAACATGGGATCAGTTGACATCGAGCTTACAGCGGACGATATCCGCGAGATAGAGTGCGCTTCATCAACAATAACAGTGCAAGGTGACCGATACCCGGAAGAACTGATGCGAATGACCGGTCGTTGAGCAAATGCTTTTCACCGAAACTTTTTCAAATCATCCCTAAGCTTCTGAGCCCGATCGCTCAGATCGACGAGACCATCAAGAGTATCGGATTGCTCGTCGAAGCTTGGGGAAAACGTAGACCGGGTGGTATAGGTATCCGATTTTGAAATGGGTGTTAATGGGTGTATTATTGGTTTATGCTTCGAACCGACACTCTTCAAATTACCACGGAGATCCTGAGCCTTGTCGCTCGGATCGACGAGTTCAAAGGCGCCTGGCGTGCCTTGGGTATGCTCGCCCCTGACCGTCTCTCAGCCTTACGGCGGGTCGCTACCATTGAAAGCATCGGATCATCGACCCGCATTGAGGGCAGCAAACTCTCTGATCGAGAGGTGGAGCGCCTGCTTTCCAACCTGGAAATCCACTCTTTCGAGACTCGTGACGAGCAGGAGGTTGCTGGTTACGCTGAGCTGATGGAGCTGGTATTCACCTCGTGGCAACACATTCCGTTCAACGAGAATCACATCAAGCAGTTACATCAGATTCTGCTACAACACAGCGAGAAGGATGCCAGACACAGGGGGCAGTACAAAACCAACTCGAACAGTGTCGCCGCCTTCGATGAACATGGCAGCCAGATCGGCATCGTGTTCGCAACCGCGACTCCTTTCGACACACCCCGTCTGATGGCTGAACTGGTTACCTGGGTGAAAGATGAACGGGATCAGGCGCAACTGCACCCGCTGCTCATCATCGCCATCTTCTTGGTGATTTTTCTGGAAATCCACCCGTTTCAGGATGGCAACGGTCGGCTGAGTCGTGTGTTGACCACTTTGCTGTTACTTCAGGCAGGGTACGCCTATGTACCGTACTGCTCACTGGAAAGTGTCATCGAACTCAACAAGGAGGCCTATTATCTTGCTCTGCGGCAAACTCAGGGTACGATTCGTACTGATGCTCCAAACTGGCAACCGTGGCTGGTGTTTTTTCTGCGTTCGCTGGCCGATCAGGTACACCGTCTTGAGAAAAAGGTAGCACGCGAAAAGATTGTCATAGCCTCCTTGCCGGAGCTTTCACTCCAAATCGTCGAGTTTACCCGTGAACATGGGCGCATCACAATTGGCAATGCTATCAAGTTGACCAGCATCAGCCGCAACACCTTGAAAGTGCATTTCCGAAACCTGGTCGAACACGGTCATCTGATCCAGCGTGGCAGTGGACATGGTGTATGGTATGAACCAGGATCACTTCAGGAAACTGATTGCAAAGTCCCGCTATAAATTGCTGGATGGCAACAACTTTGCCATCCCAGCTTCAATTGTTCGTTACAGGTGCACAAGGTTCTATCTGGACACCAATGCTTTCATCTCCTTTCTGGATCGTAGTTAACAACACGCTGAACCAGAATGACGATGCAGGCAGTAAAACTCGGAAAATTTCTGAAACTGTGAAAAACAAACTATTGGAAGAACATGAAAAAATGCCAGAACAACGGCTGGACAGTGAAACGCAGAGTGCAGGAATCCCCTATGTGTTAATATAGATGCCGCCTCAAATAAGGAGGCAATATGGGCTATTCAAGAGCAGAAAAAGCAAGCATTTTAAGATGCATTTTACCCCCTGACCATGAAAGAATCTGTTACAGAGCCCAGACAGAGTATTCAGTCTTATTCCCTAAATTGTATCTCTTGTTTTGGGTAATCAATGAGAATACTAAACCGACTCAAAAGATCATTGCCAACAAACCCATTGATACCTACCCATTGATACCTAATTCTGCATGAATATCTCCAAATTCAATCTCGATATTGTTTAACTCTTTGCCGCCGATGATAACTTTCCCCACATTTTGAGAAACCACCTCCTGAGTTCCTCCTCCTATTCCAAATAATCGTTTGACTATCTTATAGGGAATATTTTCGACAATGAATTCTTCCGGCGTTGACGTAAGAGAATATAAAACCTCCCTGCCCTTATGTTTGTATTCTTGGTAAACTTGTCTTATCTCTTTTCCATTATCACTGATTTTCAAAACCGTTCCTTCCAGAATTTTCGAATGGGTCTCTGACATTTTCTCTTCTACTATCTCTCCCAGTAATACGAACTTATTGGAGTATTATTTTCGTATTTCTGACCATTGCATTTGCTGTCCTCCTATTATCATGTAATTCGTATTATACCCCACCTAATTCATTATATTGCGACCTCTTGCCACACATCATGAAGTAATGATGGTATTTGGCTGCCAAACACGATCTCTCAGCTTCCCTGTAAACAAGCGGTATTCGCTCCATCCAGCGTTTATAGGCATTGACTGCCTGGCTAGAAAGAATACCACTCTGCATGACAATAGGTCGTTTTTTTGTTCCCGATATCCAACTACGTCAGTGAGAAAAAAATGCGATAAAGCCGAAAGAGAGAAATAGGGCGGATGCTAGAAGAATGGTTAAGTCACTGATCTTCCGCATAAACGACTCCTTGTTCTCATTGTACATACTTGCGATGACTATCACGGCAACGTTATTTAAAAGAAGAAAATAGGTGGATGCTGGCAGGGTTTTTGTGAATGTAAAATATAACAGGAGAAGTCCGGATATCAGGCTTGCAATGATGAGAAATTGTTTTGTATGCGGAAAGGAAAATGTGTTGGCAATTGTTTTGATGCCGCTCAACAGGTCGCCCCGGCTGTCGCGCATGTCCCACATGACCTCGATAAAAAACGCGCAGATAAACACATTTCCCCAGCAAATCCATGCCTTGAGCGAGAGTGAATGGTCTGCGAAAAACAGGGGAAGAAAGACAAGAGCGGTCGCCCAATCAAGCGGAGGGGTGAGATTTTTTACAATATAAATATCCTTTAGTCGCTGAGCACCGTTCAAACGCCTGCTGAGAAACGCCGGGAAACATTTATGATTATACAGAATACCAAGAAAGATGATAAGTGCCGTTGTCCAGAATGCCGATTGCCGAAATTGAAAGGCGATAACGAGTGAAATGAATGGAATCAGGTAGAAGGTCACATAGGTGATAAAACCTTGGTTTTTAAGGGCGTTTTTCAGGCCTTCGGGGTCGTTCGTTGCATCTTCAATATCATCGGTGAGCCGGTTGGCCTGGTAAATTGAAAAGGCGAGCAAAAAGACGGTTAAAATGGCCCATCCATTAACTGGGATATCGAAATACATAGACCAACTTGCAGCCCCAAACGCTGAAAGAAGCGAGAGATGAAGTTTATTTCTGAAGAAATAATTTGGCACGTTGTGTTATTCTTTATGATTATCAAACTTTCGGGCACGAAACTGACAGCAGGACTTTTTTCATATCAACGGCGTTTTCCGCTTATTCCGTTCCATTATTTCTTGTGCTTGTGGGAAGGCCGTAACGATAATGATCAACATTCATTGACAAATCTTCCGAACCAAAATCATCCGCCTGCTCTGCCAAAATATCCAGAACTGATCTTTCCTGAACAAACCGGATCCACCAAAAAGTGCTTCTCATCAAAGCAGATGGCAGATTGAACTTTTCTATAAATGGATCAAACAGCATTTACGAATTAAGGCTTTTTATGGTACTTCTGAAAATGCAGTCAAAGCACAAATCTGGACAGCAATATCAGCTTGTGTGCTTATAGCTTTGGTTAAAAAGCGCATGAATTTGGATATCTCTCTCTACACATTCCTACAAATCTTGAGTGTCAGTGTTTTCGAGAAAGTCCATATAAAACAATTAGTTATGAATTCCGTTTACAAAACTCAAGATACCTATACCTGTAACCAGTTGAATTTATTCGATTTATAACCGGATAGCAGTGATTTCCGGTATAAAAACAGCAACAGCAAAATGCCATGCAGTTTGGCTTTGAACGCTGAAATAAGCAGGTGGAACAAAGTTAAGCGCAGCAAAAATACGATCAAGATCGTTACCATATCTCGCAGCATGGGCGCTTCTAACTCTACGGATTTCTTCTACGATTGGATCATGCTAATGCCATCGCATTATCTGTTGCCACAAGAATGGGGATATTTTCAACAATTGCCAACCGATTACTTGCAGCTTGTAGATCACCAGTTCCAATTTCCTCGAACACCAATTCTGAAATAAAAACATCAAATAAACCCCTGTAGGTCTCCCACCATTCAATAGTGATAGCCTGTCGCGCAGATGTCACCACATCCCTGCTTGGACAAGCTATAATATTGATTCTATGTAAACTGACTTCATGCTGCTTGCCAGAATGGCGCAAAATTAACAGAGACTCACCGTTTATCATCGCGGCTGGTACAGCGCTTTTCCTGTTCGGCAATGCGTTCACTCAATGCCTCTGCTTGTGGTATCAACGTGGCAATCTCGTTTTCAATAGACTGAAAAGATTCTCCTGCATGTTTCAGCGCTTTGACCTGCTGCCTTTTGTTTTTAATGGCCCGCTCAATCTCTTTCATCTCCCCGCCCAAACTCTTGATCTGCGCCCTGACTTCAGCAAGCTCGGCCTTGGGATAGACATCGTAATCCTCTTCGCTCCACGCACCCTCCATACCGCCCGAGCCAACCCCTATGTGGTTTTGGACAGAAAAATTTATTTGGTAAAAATGTATTGACAATAAGGCACATATTGTCGTAGTTTAGGCCATGAGTATTTTTCGCTGGGACAACGACAAAAACGAACTACTGAAGCAAAGTAGAGGGGTGTGCTTCGAGCAAGTGGTTCTTCTCATGGAAAAAGGAGAAGTCTTGGATATCGTTGAACATCCAAATCAAGAGAAGTATCCTGGACAGAAAATTGCTGTAGTTATGATTGAGGCTTACGCCTATATTGTTCCTTATGTTGAGAGTAATGAGGAAATATTTCTCAAGACAATTATTCCCAGCAGAAAAGCTACCAACAAATACGTGAAGGCATAAAGATGAAAAAGAGCGTTCTGGATGACGAAGAAAAGGCTATCCTTGAATCCTATGAAGACGGAGAATGGGTATCGGTCAAGGATGCAAAAAAAGAAATTAACAAGCTCCAGCAGTGCGCAAAGAACACGCTGAATCAAAACAAGAGAATCAGTATTCGAATGACTTCAAAGGATTTAGACCAGGTGCAGCTTATCGCAGTGCAAGAAGGCATACCATACCAGACTCTCGTGTCGAGTATTATCCATAAGTATGTTTCCGGTTACCTTGTCGAGAGAAAAAAGGCTTAACCAAGCCCTCCAGAGAGGCTGATTACCCTTGGTACGTCAATTCAGCAGCCTCGCTGATAACGGTCCTTTCTGATAGTAGGTTCGTCACTCCTGAACCTGTACCGCCATCCCGTCTTTCAGCTCATTGGAGGGATGAACCACAACCCTCTGCCTCTCTCTGACGCCAGCAAGCACCTCGGCCTGCCAGGTTCCGCGCATCCCGAGAGTGACGCTCTTGTCAATCGCCTTGCCATTCTCGATTACAAAGAGATGCCATCCATTCTTGCCCCTGAAGAGACTGCTGACCGGCACCTGAAGCACACTTTTGGCTTCACGAAGCACAATACTTGCCTGAACACGGAAGTTATCGCCGAGAAGCGGTTCATTCGTGCCAAGAACCGCTACGATGTTGACCCGTTTTTCCTCAATACCAAGCGCTGAGACCTTGTTGAAGGCGGCAGGGCCAACGGTTTTCACCACACACTGCAACTCCTTTTCACCACCCCAGTTGGTGATGAGCACCCGGTTTCCCTGCTTTACCGCAATGGCATCAGAAGAGAGCACGTCAATCACGATTTCAATCGCCGAAGGGTCGCCAATATCGAGCAGCGGTGAACCGGCAGTAATGATCCTTTCACTTTTTTCATGAATCCTGAGCACCCTGCCGTCAACCGGAGAGAACACCCGAACAGGCTTTCCCGCCGTCTGACGATCAACAATTGCCTGAAGAGCTGCAAGATTGAAATGGGCAGCTTCAATAGCGGATCGGGCCTGATCGGCCTCTTTTTTTGTTATGTTTGTCTCATTTTCTGCAAGTTCATAACTCTCTTTTGAAACAGCGCCTTCGCGATAGAGGTTCTGTTGCCGAACAAAACGGCGTTCGGCCTGCTCATGTGAGAGTCTGACCTGCCGCTCCCGTGCAATGGCCTCGTCAAGAGCAGCACGGGCTGAACCGACGCGTGAAGAGGCTTCGCTGTAGGCCCGCAGATCAAGCTCCGGGGGTAACAGCTCCGCTATCAGACTCCCCTTCTTGACAACATCACCCTCTTCCAGCCGCACTCTCACCAGTTTTCCGGTCACCGGAGCGGCAAGAACAAAGCGATCATTGACACGGGTAACTCCCTCGCCATCAAGCGTCACCTGGAGTGGGCCGCGCTTCACCAAACCAGACTCCACCGAAAGCGGGGAGGGCCTGAAGACAAAAAAGAGGATTACCGCCGCAATCGCCACTGAGAGGCCTACAAGGCGCTGTGTTTTTGATAGTATCATAAAGTTCCTATACCGAACGCCAAGGGTAACCATCAGCGGCCACTGAACTTGAGCAAAATTAGCACAACGCTGCTCGCAGTCTGGTTGACCCGTTTGTTATCGGCACAATTCATTCATAGTGTGACCACATCCTCAGCACCTTAACGACATGAAGCTCTTCTAAAACTTGATAAACCAACCGGTGCTGAATGTTGATTCTCCGAGAATAAGCTCCAGATAAATCACCAACCAATTTTTCATAAGGTGGTGGATTTTGAAATGGGTTTTCACCGAGAACCATCAAAAGTGCCTGCGCTTTTTCTTTCAGACCTGCTGAAGATAATTTCTGAGCATCTTTCCTGGCATGCTTTGTATAAACCAATTCCCACTTCACCATTCTAACTCTTTGGTACATTCGCCAACTGGAGTCTGTAGCCCTTCCATAATGGACTCGCGCATGCCCTGAACGGACAGCAGGTACATGGTTTCCTGGATAGATGCCCAATCTTCTGTCGAGATGAGCACGGCATTATTTCTTTTGCCGGTGATAACTACTGGTTCATGGTTTGTAGCGGCTTCGTCAATGATGCGGTAGAGGTTTGAGCGTGCCTGGCTTGCCGTAAGTGTCTGCATGGTATCCTCCCTGATAGATGCGTTTATCGCACAATAATGCGTACGTTTTTTCAAAACAATTAGAGAGCAGCTCAATGGCTTGACAGCAGGAAGGCAAACATTGTTTGGAATAGATCAGTCTGAACCGGCCGCAAGTATTTTTCAATATAGCTTTTTTCATCACCTCCGCCATTGGCTTACTCATTTCTTGAGTAAAGGCTCCCGGATAACACCATGTTCTATTCCCTTGTTTTCAAAACTTCGACCAAATCAAGCGTTACCAAGCGCCGTCTGACCAGAAGGCCGGAAAGTGCTGAAACTATAATGATAACCGTAAAAGCAAAAAGAAAGTTATAGGCGCTGAAGACGAGGGGCAGCCGGTAGAGTTCAGAGCTGAGCCCTTTGGCCAGCAGCCAAGAAAGTCCTATCCCGATCAAAAAGCCAACCGGAATGGCCAGAATGGTGAGCAGCGCCTGCTCGCCCAGCAGAATAACCGAGACCTCTGTTTCTGTCATGCCAAGCACCCTGAGGCTTGAGAGTTCACGCGCCCGTTCCGAGAGCGAGATACGCGCCCCGTTGTACACTACTGCAAAGGCCAGCACACAGGCAAAGGTTGTGAGAAGAACCGTCGAAGTGGTCATGCTTTGGGCAATCAGCTCATCGAAACTCTCTTTCATCGCCTTCAGCATCATGATACCGGCAACACCCGGCATCTTTTTGAAGGTCGTGTAAAGATTAGCAGCCTTTGCCTGATCAATACGCAGATATGCCGCATTCAACGCCCCGCCATCCCCCGCAAGCCGGTTGAGCGCTCCAAGATTCATATAGGCCGAAAGACCCAGAATCTCATCAATGGTGCCACTGACCACCACTTCCCGATGAAGCTGTTTTCCCTGGAGAAAATCCACCTGCATCCTGTCGCCCACCCTGACGCCCAGAATATCCGCCAGCGTTTTGGTGAGCACAATGCCATCCGGGGGAAGAGTCAACCTACGGTTGTTTTTGTCAACCAGCCGCTGTAATCCCTCTGAGGACTGCATCCCCCTGATCGACTGACGACGGACCCGGTGGCAAAAGCCCATCTTTACCGACTCTTCCCGATAATATTCATGCTCCAGCACACCGTCAAGTGAAGCAATCGCATAAGCCACCGAAGGAGGCATGGGGGTGTTAAACAGCACCGTTACATCCTCACGATGCTTCTCATTAAACTCAACCTGCACCATTCGTTCCGTTGAATCGTAGGTGAATCGCCCGGCAATAAGAATAGCCACCGCCAGCGAAATCATAAACACCGACATGGCAGCCTTCCACCGACGACGCTCCAGGTTGCGCACAATAATCCTCAAGGAGACCGGTATTTTGTTCCGAAACGACTCGCGATCAAAGAAGCCGGGTTTATAGATTACCGGTGATTCAGGCCGCATCGCCTCCGCCGGAGGGAGCTGCACCGCCTTGCGGACAGCACCAAGCGCCCCGAAGACCGCCGCACCAAAACTCAAGAGCACCGACAAGGCGACATCCTCAAAACGGAAATAATAGACCAGCTCCGCAAAATTGTAAAAATCACCGTAGATATTCATCAGCCCCCTGCCGAGCCAGGCGCCAAGCAGCGTCCCTGCAATTGATCCCACAGCGGTGGGAATCAGGGCAAAGCCGAGGTAATGCAGCCCGACATCCTCGTTCGAGTAGCCCATCGCCTTGAGCACTGCAATCTGATCGCGCTGGGTAGCCACAATTCGGCGAAGCACCACATTGAGCAGAAAGACCGCAACCGCAAGAAAAACAACAGGAAGAAAGGTGATCTGGATGCCGACCTGCTTGATTTCATCGACAATAAAGCGGTCAGAGAGCTGCTCACTCCGCCCGTACGCCCCAAGAGAGCCATAGCGCCTGAAGAGGTTGTCGAGCTGCATGATCACATCCTTTTCCGATGCACCGTGCGCCAGTGTCAGCGACATGTCATTGAAAGCGCCACTCATATTCATGGCAGACTCAAGAGCCCTGCGACTCATCCAGAAGACACCGAACCGACGCTTGTCGGGGAAAAAAGAGCCCGGCTGCACCTCATAGATATATTCAGGAGAGAGACCCATCCCGACAATCAGCAGCTCCTTCTTTCGTCCATTGATCACCGCACTGATATGGTCGCCCGGCGCCAGATGGTTTGCCTCAAGAAAAGGTTTGCTGACAATAACCTCCTCCGGCTTGCCAGGTTCGATGTAGCGCCCCTTCTTCAGAAAAATATCGTTCAGCACCGGCGTCCGGTACTCGGGAATCGACACCAGCCTTGCGGTGGCAGGCTCATCAAGACCCGGCACATCAAGCGTCACATCGGCAATAATGCGCGTACTGACCGAGGCCACCCCCGGAATACGGCTCACCATCTCACGATAAAACTCCGGCGCACGCTTGACCTCAACAAAGACATCCGCAAAGCGGAACCGGCTGTAATAACGCTGCCGCGAGGCTTCCAGCGAGTACTTTACACTGCTCATGGAGACAAATACTGAAATACCGCAGGCGACTACCGCAGCCACAGCAAGCATCTGCCCCTTGAGGTGAAGCAGTTCGCGCCACAACTTTCTCTGCAGAGGCTTCATCGCACTCCCCTACCAGACAAGTTCAGAAGGAGAGAGACGCTCAAGATTCTTCCGATCTTCAACAATTTCACCGCTACGCAGTCGAACAACCCGGTCAGCCATACCGGCAATCGAAGCATTATGAGTGATCACCAGCGTTGTTGTACCCAGTTCACGATTCACCTTTTCAATGACATCAAGTACCAGCTTGCCCGTCTGAAAATCAAGTGCTCCCGTCGGCTCATCACAGAGCAGCAGCTCAGGCCGCTTGGCGATAGCCCGGGCAATAGCCACCCGCTGCTGCTCACCACCCGAAAGCTGTGCCGGAAAATGGTTCAGACGATGGCCAAGCCCCACCAGCAGAAGCGCCTCCTTCGCCGACATCGGATTTTCAGCAATCTCCGTCACAAGCTGCACATTTTCAAGCGCCGTCAGACTCGATATCAGGTTGTAAAACTGAAACACAAACCCGATTGAGCGCCGCCGGTACGCCGTCAACTCAGCCTCAGTCGCCGCTGTAATCTCTCGCCCATGAAAAAAAAGCTTCCCTGATGAAGGTACATCCAGGCCCCCGATAATATTGATCAGCGTCGACTTTCCGCTTCCTGAAGCTCCAAGCAGCACAATAAGCTCACCCGCATAAAACTTCACCGACACACTCTTCAGCGCATCAACCTGCACCTCACCCATGACGTAGGATTTTGACAGCTCACTGATGTTGAGGACTGGCTCGTTGGACACTCCCCCAACTTCATCAGGGCCTCCAACAGGAGGGCTTTGGTGACTATGAGCAGTTACTTTTGGCAATGAAGAAAACATGTGAAGAGTCACCGGTTACAAATAAAACAAACGACACCGCAAACGGCGGTAAATTCAACCTTTAGCGATTAATAATGGCTCTATCAGGAAAGTCATCACCTTCACATCTATTTGCAAAATCTGAAAGTCAATACCGCTCTCTTCTAATTGCTTGCCAACTCCCATAAGTGCATGATAGATATTCCCCTCTTTCCGAGGACTTCCATTAATTGCTATAAACCTCATTTTTAGAATAAGTTGTGATTAACAATAAGGCTAATAATCAAAACACCTGAATAGTAATAAATGAGTCTGAAAGCGTTTACAACGTGCCGTTAAAGATATGAACTTTCCCTGAACTCCTTACACAGTCATGCCATGTTTGGAGAACGTGGTTGTTGCATCTTGTCGAGCATTTCAGCAAGCCTTGCTGGTTCTTGAACAGGCAGATGGCAGGTATTGTTGATGCAGAGCATTGCTTGCGGGCGCACAACCTCAGGCTCCGGCATTGCTGGTAGATGCTGCAATAACGACAACGCTTTTGAGGCATGGATCGTGATAGTATCGGGCAAATAGCGTGCGTCCACAAGAGCACACAGTGCTGCCATGGCAGGCGTGTGCAACTCCCCTGCAAACGTGATTCTGCATCGGCGTTTACGGGCGACGTTCAGCGCGACAAGGAGTTGCGGCAATGCTTGAGGGCTTTCAACAAGGATTGCCGCAAAACAGGCAATGCTCTCTTCTGCCTGGCGGGCAAACTTTTGATTGCCGGTTATCTCTGCCAAGCGCAAGAGATTGAGCACGCTGATGGAATTTGCCGACGGCTCTGCACCATCGTAATTCTCCTTGAGCCGCATCGGCACCGTGTTATCGTCAAAAGCTGTGCTGAAATAGCCGCCTTGTGTGTTATCGTAAAAAAGACTGTTCTGAAGCTCCATAAGTTCAATTGTCTTTTGGAGATAAGCAACGTCAAACGAGGCTTCATAAAAATCGAGCAGTGCTTGCACGAAAAAGGCATAATCCTCAGCCTTGCCAACGATAGCTGCATTACAATCGCGATAGCGGCGCAAGAGGCGACCTTGCTCGGGATCATAAAGCTTCTCCAGAATAAACGCCACCGCTTTTTTTGCAGCCTCAAGGTATGGCCCATGATGCAGCACACGATAACCCTTGGCAAGAGCGGAAATCATCAAACCATTCCACGCCGTGAGTATTTTATCATCCAGAAATGGACGTGCTCTCTTGCTGCGCACGTCGTAAAGGCGAATGCGAGCTTCATCAAGCGCTGCGGTAATTTCTGCAACGTTGACGCCAAAATGCACTGCCGCTTCCTCCACGCTTGCCTGCTGCATGAGTATATTTTTGCCTATAAACTCGCCGTGCGGGTCGTGCTGAACATTACCCTCTTCTGTTACGCCATAGGTAAAAGAGAAGATCGCTGCCAGCCGATCATCGCCAAGAGTGTGACGCATCTCCTCAGCGCTCCAGAGGTAGAATGCACCCTCCTTTTTAACGCCTGATGCCGCGTCGAGGCTATCGGCATCTTCCGCTGAATAAAAGCCACCTTCAGGCGAGGTCATATCGCAGAGCACGTAGTTAAAAATGTCTTCCGCTACTCTCTTGTACAAAGCATCGCCGCTGCACTGAAATGCTTCGAGATAGGAGATGGCAAGCTGTGCATTATCGTAAAGCATTTTTTCAAAATGAGGTACATGCCAGCGTGCATCGGTTGCATAACGTGCAAAACCACCGCCACCTTTGCCTACGACACCAAGATGGTCGTGAATACCACCATTCGCCATCTGGCGAAGTGTGTGGAGCGTCATATCAAGCGACTGCGTTGTGCCGGTGTGATAGGAGTGGTTGAAAAGAAAGTTCAGCAGCACTGGACGCGGGAATTTGGGTGCACCACCAAAGCCTCCGTACTGGGAATCGTACGTTGCAGCCAGCCACTCGAAACAGCGCTGCTGCGCCTCATCATCGGAAGGTAAAGCGGCTGGGCGTAATTGTGACAGCTCATCAACAGCATGGATAAAACCGCGGGATGCGTTGATGATTTTTTCCCGATCGTTGTGCCAGAGGTGAGCAATGGAGTTGAGAATGGTTGTAAATCCGGTGATACCGTAACGATCGTGAGGGGGGAAATAGGTACCGCCATAAAAAGGCTTGCGGTCAGGCGTAAGCCAAACCGACATTGGCCAACCCCCACTACCGGTGGTCGACTGAACGTAGTTCATGTAGAGGCGATCGAGATCGGGCAGCTCTTCGCGATCAACCTTTATTGCGATAAAATGGCGGTTCAGCAGTGCGGCAATCTCCTCATTTTCAAACGATTCCCGCTCCATAACATGGCACCAGTGGCAGGTGGCGTAGCCTACAGAGAGAAATATGGGAAGATCTGCTGCCGCTGCTTGTGCAAAAGCCTCTTCACCCCATGCAAACCACTCGACAGGGTTGCTGGCATGTTGCAGCAGATAGGGGCTTTTTTCATTGGCGAGTCGGTTCATAGGGAGTCAATCCATAATCAGGCAATCACTACCGAATAAAGAGATAAAGTATCATTCCTGCCAAAACAGCAGCAACTCCAGCAAAAAGGAGAGATTGACGGATAAGACGAATTCTATTCAGCTCAATCCGTTGCACCAACGCCGTATTCTGTTCTGCTAATGTCTTGAGCAATCCAGACGACACCTGAATTTGCTCCTCCAAGCTCGCCACTCTTTCTTCCAATGTATCCAATCGTGCTTTAAGAATATCACTCTCTGATAACTCTGTGCTATATGAGACATACACACTGCTCTCATCAACTGAATTTCGCTTATTTTTACTTTTAATGCTATTCCAGAGAGTTGCCGCCCTCTCTGCAACTGTTGGCGCAAGTTCAATCACTTTATCCCATGGAATTTGAGAGGCAACTTTCAGTATTGTTCTTGCTATCATAATTTGTTACCTGTGATGAATGGAGGAGACGTTATTAATCGTCAAAGTCACAAACACAATCTCGCTCAAAAAAGAGATATTCCAGCAAAAAGATAATGCTTTTCTTGAAAGCTATAACGGAGAAGTTGGTGAGGATTGACTTTGAATTTGGTGTATTGTTTACAACTTTCAAAAACCTTACACGTCACCAGCCACGATAAATTGTTCACTCATCGCCCACCCCCTCACCCCGACTCATCTCATTCTCAATCTCCTCAATACTCGGCAAGCTCCCCTTCAGATTCTCCGGCAACGAGCGTGTCAGTTCGTACTCCGAAACGCCAATGGGTTTATGGATATCCCTGAGAGCGTATTCGGCGAATACCTTGTCTTTCCTTTCGCAGAGTATCCTGTTATGATCCCAAAGAATACCAGCAAGCAAGACCTGCTCCGGTAATTTTGCCACGGCCTGTGGCAAAATTGTCTGGGAGGCCGGATACTCTCGATAAAAGGCAATCACTCTCCCGATATTTCGTTCCGAAAAGCCCTTGATCTCAGGCAGTTCATTGTGAATATCTTTTGAATGCCTGGGAATAACCGCAGCAACCCATCCCACAGTTCCCCAAGCAATTTCAGACAGATACCTCGCCATAATAGAACGGTGAAAAAAAGAGGGGAAGAGGTTTTTTTTTGCTACCAATATGCCGCCCCGCAGGGGCTGGAAAACAAAGAGCACTATCTTAAATCCCGTAGGGATGAAATGTTTGTAGAAACCAGCATAACCCGCCCCCCTCTTTTTTTTCTTTGAAACACGGACAATCGATAACAGAATATTTGCAGCTCCTTCCAGAGTTTCTATGTTACAGAAAAGAAGGGACTTCCTGAATTGTTATCAAGAAAATACCTTAATAAAAACATAGCATAAAACAATTCAAATACTCTGGCTGACCAGTTGCACAAGTTCAGCAAGTGAAACTGCCTCGATATCCTCTGCGAGCCGATAACGTTCAGATCCCGGGTAGACGACATATTTTCGTACAGGATTGAGATCGATACAGGCAGCATGAAAGCCTCGTTCGAGTTTTGGCGTCATGCTTCGCTTGATTTCAATTGCCCAAAGCTTTCCATCCGGCCAGGAAAGTAACAGATCAATCTCGCCGCCACCTCCTGTTCGGTAAAAGTATCCCTGCACCTCATCCGGAGCAGAGTTAAGAATATTTTCAATCACAAAGCACTCCCAGCTCTGCCCGACAACTGGATGAGAAAGCAAGCTCTCCTTGTCTGGTATGGTGAGTAATGCGTGAAGCAGTCCACTGTCGCGAACATAAATTTTGGGCGATTTGACAAGGCGTTTACCAACGTTGCTGTGCCATGGAAGCAGACGACGAACAAGAAGCAGGTCCACCAGCAAGTCAAGGTAACTGCTCACCGTTTTGACATCAACGCCAAGATTCCTGGCAAACTGCGCAGTGTTCAAGAGCTCACCCTGATTATGGGCCAGCATTATCCAGAATCTGCGAAGAGTTTCAGCGGCAATGCGAGGGCCAAACTGGGGAATATCCCGTTCAAGGTATGTGCGAATGAAGCTTCTCCTCCATTGCAGACTTTCAGAAGGGCTTGTAGCAAGCAGACTGTCAGGAAAACCACCGCATACCCATAAGTCATCGACAGGTATTGAGCCTGTTTCCAGAATAGTGAATGGGGAAAGTTCCATATAAATAATACGACCTGCCAGAGTTTCACCTGATTGCTTCAAGAGATCAAGGGATGCTGAGCCAAGAAGCAGGTAGCGCCCACTTGTCAGCCCGGCACGGCGGCCACTGTCTATCAAACCTCGAAGAACAGGAAAAAGAGCTGGAACACGGTGTACCTCATCAAGAATAAGCAGTTTATCCTGATGGTCCTGAAGGTAGAGTTGAGGTTGTGCCATTTTTGACCGATCCTCTTCAGATTCCAGATCAAGATAAAGCGCACCGGAATTCTTGCTGATCTCAAATGCCAAAGTAGTTTTGCCAACCTGACGTGGCCCAAGGAGAGCCACGGCTGGAAAATGCTGAAGAGCATCGATAAGTTTTTCTTGAAGCGCCCTTGTTATCATCCGAACAATTATGGATATCGATTACGTGATTTGCACGGTTAATCGCACGAATAGGCATTAAAAACGGAACGGGCAAACTTCCTACCTGATAAAACTGGTAAAAATTTTGCTGACCGTTTCTGGCCCCGGAAGTGAGGCTTTCGTCTGCTCACGCATCTTCAGCAGCCACGCCATGTTTCGTCCGAGAACATCCATGATCTGCACTCCTTCAGCATCCTGCAATGCTTCACCAGGTGCTCTTCCATGCGTTATATTCCAGTAATTGGAGGTCGCAAGAATCATCTCTGAATAGGTCAGATAGTGGTTCAGACTGTCGAAAGTCGAAGAGCCTCCGGTACGGCGAACAGCTACAACCGAGGCAGCCACCTTCTGACGGAAGAGAGCACCGTTGCACCCTGCAACCATAAAGGCACGGTCAAGAAAACATTTCAAGGTGCCCGCAATACCCGCAAAATAGACCGGTGATGCAAGAATAAGACCATCAGCCTTCTTCATCAACTGAATCGATTCATTCACCGAATCAGTGGTGATGCTGCATTTTTCATCACGATTTTTGGCACACGTTCCGCAGGCCATGCAACCCCTGATCGGCTGATTGCCTATGTGCAAAATTTCAAAGTTGATGCCGTTCTCCTGTAATTGCTTGCCTACGCCCATCAGTGCATGCCAGGTATTCCCCTCTTTACGGGGACTTCCGTTAATTGCTGTAACGTTCATTGTAAATATAGGTTGTTAGAAATAAAAGACTACTCAATGTAATAAATAAAGAGGTGCTTGTCGCTGAAGTGAGACAAACAACGTTATCCTCTTTGCCCATACAGAGCTGTTCTGGAACACGTTCATTCAAAATCAGCCTCAACCCGCTTTTTCAAAGCCTCATTCATCATCTGATATCCTTCACTGAAACTCCTCCTAAGCAGAAAGAGAATCGGTGAACTGAAAATTCCTCGAAACTCCTCACGATGAATAAACCTGCTCCTGCAGGGGCTAATCTGATAAATCTCAAAATAGTGGTAAGCCTCAAAAATTCCTTTCAGGAATATAGCCTGCCATCCAAGCTTGACTGGAGGAACAAAACTCCTGATAGTGACAATGAAAGCAATCTCCGGCAAACCATTAAGCTTCGCCTTAACCGTTAATCGCTCCTCTGCCAAGGTTTTACCTTTGACAGCACGAATAAAGGGATTCCACTCTGGATAGAGAGGAAATGCTTGCAGAACTGCCCACACCTCTTCAACCGGTGCTTTGATAATGATTTCACTTTGTATTGTTTTCATTCTGCAGCGTTCTGTTCCACAATGACACTCGTTCATGAAATCATATTGATGCCATGAAGGGTATCAAGCAGCCTCAGCCGGGGAAGACAATGTCACCGACGATACTGTCGAAATCTACCGGGAAAGATGGTTCAATAGTGTTGTTGCGATCCCGTCCTTCAGGCATGGCATGAATACCTTTGGGGAATGCCCCGTTGGCAAGAAGATACTCAAGCAGATAGTTGGTGAGACGATAATATCCGCTCGGCTTTCCTGTTGCTTCAAGCGGCGGCTTGCCGAAGGCCCAACGTTCAACAATCTGTTCGACTACTGGCTGATACCGTGCTTTTTGCTTTTCCAGTGTACCCTGCTGTTTTTGTTTCATCAATTCAGCAATAGAATTGTAAGTTTATCAATGAACCTGTGAAACGGTTACTTAGAGACATCACCCTGCTGCCGCTTCTTGCATAATCTTGACCATAGCCTCCTCTATCTCCTGAGCTACACCTGCAAGCTCTGGAGCATTGAACATTTCAATAAGAGTTGTTGGTTTTACTGTTGAAAGCGTAGTTTTACCTCTCTCTTCATAAACGGAGATACGGCATGGCAATACGGTAGAGATACTTATGTTTTGATCAAGAATTTGTTTGGCCTTGTTCGGCTGACAAAGCTCAATAATCAAACATTCATGGTCAAACTCTACACCCTTTTTTGCCATTGTTGCTTTGATGTTATGAATCTGCATGAGACCAAACTGATTTGCAGGAATAGCCGCTTCAAGGGCAGTCACCACATCAGCAACTGTTTTGCTGGACGACAATGTAATCAGCATAATTTCATTTAACCTTTTATTTTTTAATAATCTCACTCCATCGAATGCAACCCGATCATGTTGCCCTCGGTATCAACAATGATCGCCATAAAGCCGTATTTACCAATAGACATCTTTTCACGATAAACCTTCCCGCCATATTGGGTTACTGAAGCTGCCTCGACGGAACAATCTTTACAACTGAAATAGACTCGCGTACTATTACCCCCCGAAACGGCTCCGTCCATTTTAACGAGTGTGCCGCCCACTCCTGCTCGATCCATCGCCATTGGAAAAGCCCACATCTCAATATCAGGATTGTTCTCCAGCCTTTCGAGCTTGACCTGAAACACGGGTTCATAAAAAGCTTTTGCACGCTGCATATCCTGCACAAAAATTTCAAACCAGATAACCGGATTGTTGATCATAGATTTTTTGTTTAAAACTTGGAGTTGTTAGAAGGGCACGTTCAAGTTATCAAAAATAAAGAAAAAAAAGATTATCGTTGGCGAGCGGATTTAGACCTTCCCAAGTCCTTGAATGAGAAAAGCCCCAACTTGCGAAGAGGCTTTTCTGTTAACAATTACAATGGCCGCTTTTTTGACAACCGAAACAATCTTATTTGCCAGCTTCGGCTTTAACTTCTTCAGCCTTTAGTTCTGCTCTCTTGGCTTCTCTTGCTTTCCTGGCTTTTCTGTGAGCTTTCCTCTCTGCCTTTCTTTCCGCTTTTTGATCAGCTTTGAGCTCAGCTCTCTTTACAGCTCTTTTTTCAGCTTTTTCCTCGGAGTTGATCTGTTCCTTCTTTTCGGCTTTCTTCTCGGCTTTGATTTCAGATTTCATCTCAGCTTTGACCTCTTCTTTCTTCTCTACCTTTTTTGCAGCCTTGACGTCTGCTGCGTTGTCAGCGGCGAAAGAAACGCCACCAAACATTCCGGCCATTGCAAGTGATACAATCATACCTGCGATAAGATTCTTTTTCATTTGACTTGTTGTTTTGTTGTTGTTGTTGATTAAGTGGAACATTAAACAGCCCCTCAATGCTTCATTTTGAGAACCATGAGTCGTCGGCAGACTTCTCCCATTTGTCAACCATTTTATCAGCATCGTCTTTAGCAATGCCATACCGCTCCTGAATCTTGCCAAGGAACTGTTCTCGTTTCCCTGCAACTACATCTAAATCATCATCAGTGAGCTTGCCCCATTGCACCCGCACTCTACCCTTGAGTTGTTTCCAGTTACCTTCAATCTGATCCCAGTTAATCATTGGTATCTCCTGTTTAGTTTTATAAAATTCATCTTCTTTTCAGTAATCAAAGCGATATTTTTACAGTGTATATCGTGCAGTAAAAATAAAGCACAATATATTCTAATATTTATTTTCGCCGCATCACGTTATCCTTTAATCATTTTAACTAAAGGAGCTATCGGGCAATCCGAAGTTTTTTTTTAACGCACCTCCCTTGTCGATGGAAATACCATGCAAAAGTGAGGCATCAAACGTAAGTATTCTCTCTGCAAGCGATTTACGCCCCGCTGATAACCATACTCTAATGGTTTTAAGGGGTTTGCCGATTATTTCTGATATCGTTCTGTGTTTTAGTCCAGAAACCGCTGAAAGCAGTACCGACAGGTTTATATCGGCATCCCGCTGGAGTATTGCCGCCCCAAGCTGTTCCATAGGGTTACATGACGGTTTCGGAATACAGGACGCATTGTCGTGACTGAACGTATCGAAATAACAATTTCTGAATATTTTGAATACCTCTCTTTCAGGCGTATCAAGAGTAACATTCAGATAGGTTAGGTTTACAAGTTCAGTGGCTGATGCCTCAGATCCGGTTATCCAATACGCAAGGCTGTAAATTTCATCCATCAAATCCATTGGCGTTCTTTTTTCCTTAATCATAGTCGCCTCTCTCATATTGGGTTAAAATGTCTTTAGCCGTTATTGCACTGCAAATTGTCAAATCAGGTCAAACGGAGCACCATGTACTACAACAACAGTAATCCGTTTGAGCATAATGTTAAGACTATGTCAATTTTTAATCTTGTCAGCTATATCCCGGAGAGCATCACTTGATGACCGCAATGCACTCTCCACACCATCCTTGAGCTTCTCCCAGGCATCTTCTCCCGCCTCACCCAGCTCCTTCAGTTTAGCCTTCGTGATATCAATTGTATGCTCAAAATCATCAAGCTGTTTAGCATACTTAAGATTCGCTTCGGCTGTAAAATTCTTTGCTTTCGCCCTGAGCTCAACCAATCTGGCTTGTGCCAGCTCCAGCTCTGTCTCGGCTTTCTTTTTATAGGCTTCTTTCAGACTCATAGCATCTCTCCCTTGTTACATTGACATTCAAAAATTTTCAGGCCATCCTGATCAGATGATACCTGCACCGTTGTGTTAACTCCTAAAAAAATAAACAGATAATTCCTTCTCTTTCCTGCTCCTGAATACCGTCTTGAGCTGCATAAAAACAAGCATTTCGCTGTGTCCGACATCGTATTGCTTTTGTTCTTCAGATTCGACGACCTTGAATGACGCGAATCAAAATGACCACAATAGCAATGACCAGAAGGCCATGAATAAGTCCTCCCATCGTGTATGAAGTAACAAGACCAAGAAGCCAGAGAACAATAAGAATGATTGCAATGGTTTCGAGCATGTCGCATCTCCGTTTAATTGAAAAGAGTTTTTTACTGCACCAAACTTTTTCATTTCTTTTACTCGTTCTTTTAACAATACTTTAATAAACAAAGCAACATAACAAAAAGTTCGCCACTCAATACATTTCCCTGAATATTTCTTTGTTTTTATGAACAGCATCAAAGAAGAGAGTAAAAAAATAATTTACTGTCAAACACTCTTATTATGTTTTATAAGACCATACTTGAATGATAACTCTAAGCAACTTTACTATATAGAGCTATAAATAAACTTTGTGAAAACAGAATCCGGAATCGGCTTTTGTGAAACGGATTGTCGGCTGAATGGCCCTCAGTAAGCGTGAACCGACAGGAACCGTTGCGCCTGCCTTGGTGATTTGAACTTTCGCAACTGCCATCCTGGTCCACTGCTCGCCAATTAAAAAATATCGGTGAGAAAAAGGATTGTGATATTTTATTATATTCACAGCCTTGGTTGCATAGTTTGAATGCTCATTACTAATGAAAATCATCAGAATGAATATCAAAATCTCGACTAAGTTATTATAAAATATACGGAGAGGTGCGAGAGTGGTTGAATCGGACGGTCTCGAAAACCGTTGTGCGCTTCGGTGTACCGTGGGTTCGAATCCCACCCTCTCCGCTGGGCGATAGTCCAGCACTATCCTATATAGTCCGAAAAGCCCTGTAAAATCAGGGCTTTTCTTGTTCACACCATGCAGTTTATGCTCAACCAGTGGATAAATCCAGAAAAGGCTGATCAACTATTCGTTCAGCAACAGCTTGCTGCGAAAATCATGCCCCTTTTGACCTTTTTTATTTTGTCAAAGCCATTGTCAGCGCCCCAGATTTTCAAGTGTTGTTACCCAGTTGTTGAATAATGGACAAGCGTCTCGCATTTTCGGTATGCCGATTGTCGTGGCAATTGCAATGCCTGTTGAAGTTTTTTTGAACTGATCCGAGAGCTTTACCAGTCTTTTAGAGGGAGCTGTCGTGTTATGATCGTTGATCTTCTCAGGCTCTCCGCACTCTTCGAGAATTTCCTCGATTTGTTTTTGCTGCACACCTAACTTTTCAGCGAGGCAAGGTGGATCACTGAAGTACAGAGCCTCAAGCTCATACATGGATACATAGGGAATAAAACGGGAGTCAGAATTATGGCCTGGAAAAAGCTTTTTTACCTCATCATGAGTAGCTTTGTTCATAATTTGAGCTTTACGGAAATGCTCTGTTTGCATTTTTGATTCCGAATATCCCGGCCAATCACCCCGTATACCGTAATAATCGACAAGAAAGGTCAACCAAGTATCACGTCGCTGTTTCAGATGTTTTTCGATGTCATTTTTAGCCCGTGCAAATTTCACATCCCCGCCTTTTTCACCCGGCTTATCCAAAATAATGGGAGTAAGATAGACACCTCGTTGCGCGAGATACGGCGCAAGCAATTGCTTTACAAATTGCTGTTCTGTTGGCCCCTCTACCAGAACAACCACTTCTGCATAATTATTCATAGCTCGTACCTCCCTGGATGACATTCTTCGACCAGAGCTCACCCACAGAATAATTATTCAGCCATTCATTGAAATCTTCACGATTTAATCGTTCAAAAGTGGATTGACCCTCTTTGCGATTCACAACAACAATATCCTCGATGGAAAACTGATCAAGCAACAGAGGAGATTGCGTAGCAACCATGATCTGAGTCCGCTTGGCCGCATCCTGAATAAGCTCACCAAGAATCCGGATAGCTTCTGGATGCAAGCCCAGTTCCGGTTCGTCAATGACAATGACGGATGGCGGAAATGGATTTAACAGGGCTGTGGCAAGGCAGATGAAGCGAATGGAGCCATCGGAGAGGTGATAAGGCTGCATCGGAAAATCGGAGCCTTTTTGTTGCCAGCCGAGCTTAACTTTTTCCGCCTCACCCATTTTGAGCACATCCAGGCGAAAATCGTCAAAAAACGGGATGACAAGCCGAACCGCACTTACAATTTCCTCATAGTAAGAACGGAACAAATTCTCGTTTTTTAATCTCAGTAAAAAAGGTGCAATATTGCTACCATTGCTCCTGAGAAGTTTATTATCCTCGACAATTTCAGATCGGCGCATAGGGGCCGATGAGCTGGTGTCATGAAAGTGGTAAACCATCCAATGAGCAATGGACTCATAGACAAAATGGCCAACCCCGTTGAAATTATTAACAGCAGATTTTTCATTTCTCTCATCATATAAACCGCTCTCCAGTGACGGGCTGCCATAAGAACGCCAACTGGTTGTCACATATTTCCGTTCTTCACTGATAAGGAATGTTTCTTCTACGGTAGGGCTCAATTCAAAACGATAGAAATTTGATCCTTCTCTATGGTCACTGTGTGATTCAAATTCTAACTCCATCGTTATTGCCGAAGTGCTCTTTGGGCCATTATGCAGAAAATTGTCCGCACCGCCGTTTTCACCAATAAACTTCTGCAGCCCTTTTCGCGTCATCGCCATAAGCAACTGAAAGATCTGGACGAAATTACTTTTTCCGGAGCCATTCGCTCCGATAATGATATTCATATCCCTGAGTTCAAATTCATGTAATTCACGAATCGATTTGAACCCGTTGATACTTATTGTCTTGATAGCTCCCTTCATGACAAACCCTCCTCGTTCCACATCTGTTTCATAAACTCTTCCTCAATAAGACGAACCGTCCAGTTCTCGTCATCAAGCTTCAGGTTCGGCAGGTTGTTGATAAGACGGTTGCGCAATTTTGGCGTTGTGAGCATAATATTTCAATCTCCAGTGAACAATGAACAGTGATGAGGATTTTTTGTTTATTCGTGTTCTCTTCTCGGTCGAAACAGGATTGCCGTTCCTTCGCTAACATCAGAAAACACCCTTTTTGTTCGACTCCGACGCACCTCCAGCTTTCACCCATTTGTCTACCTCGTCCTTCCTGAATTTCCAGAGGCGACCCATACGGTGGGCTGGCATTTCATTTTTATCAATCCACTTATACACAGTGTCCTTGCTAACACCAAGGTGACTGCAAATCTCATGGATCGATAACCAACGGTCTTCAATCTCGACCATTTCTCGAGTTCCTCAATAGTGGGTAAATGAAAAACAGACCCTGTTCAAAATTAGATTACTCAACGTAAAACATACAATTCTATTGCACCATTTTTAAACG
>CAIMPI010000047.1 GCA_903843305.1 uncultured Chlorobiaceae bacterium | reverse complement strand
GCAGGTTCATGAAGCTCATATTCGTAATGAACAAACCGGCGAGGTGCTCGTGATGCAGATGGATGCCAGTGAATTTGCGGGCAGCGTGCTCGGTAGTCTCTTGGATTCAGAACTTTCGCACTAAGTGGCGCAACTCAGGAAATAAATTCAACTGGTTACAGGCATAGGTATCCTTAATTGTGCCAGCAGAGTTCGTAACTAATTGTAAAATATCGACTTTCTCGAACACACTAACACTCAGAATCTGTAGAAAAGTGTAGAGAGTTATATCCAAATTGAGTCTCTTTTTCACCAATGCAATAAGTACATATACCGAAATAGCTATCCATATTTGCGTCTTTACTGCGTTTTCTGATGTGCCATAGAATGCCTTGATTCGTAAATGCTGTTTTATCCATTTGAAGAACAACTCAATCTGCCATCTGCTTTTGTAAAGGTCGGCAATCACCTTCGGAGCAAGATCAAGGTTGTTTGTCAGGAACACATATATCTTGCCGGTTTCTGGATCACTATACTTGATTCGCCTCAGAGGCTCTGGATAGTATACAGCAGTGTCTTTCCCCGTCATTTTAATGATTTGATCACATTGTATCCCTATCGATTTATCAACAGAATGAGAGTATATCCGCCGAAATGAGAGGTTGGATTTTCCTCGAATTACAAAGAATCCCCGTGCCTGATGAATAGTATACAATCGTTGAAAATCGATATAACCACGATCCATGATGTAAAATGAGCCGGGTTCAATAACGAGCAAATCAAGGATGTTGACATCATGAACCTTACCATTCGTGATAGCGATGAACGACGGGATATTACCCCGTAAATCCATTAAAGTGTGCAGTTTAACCGCACCCTTATGAGTTCTGAACTTTGCCCATGGAAACAGCGCCAGGCAAAGATCGATCGTGGTTGAATCCAAGGCATAGACCGTTTCCTGCAACGTGACACCAAAGGAGTCTTTGCTGTACAGTTCTCTTGCGTGATGAATCAGGATATGCGCAAAGTCCTGATAAATGCGCCAGTCCCGAGTTTCGTTAGCATAAGCCAAAGTACTTCGTGCTATCGTACCTCTGATGCCCATATGATAGAGTTTATTTTGCATACCGAGCAAGCAGGTTGTGATATCACGAAGGCTTTCCCGATAGGTTAGCTGAGCAAAAAACAGGCAAAGATATTGATCGAGACACGTGAACGACTGAACCTTATAATTCCCCTTGTAACGATTGACGCACCGGCGAAATTGATGGAGCGGCAAATGTTCCTGCAATTGAGCGAAAACGGTTTTTCCTGTATTCATAGATCATTTCTTTTCGGAGTATTATGAAATGATCAAAGATAGCAGCCATTTTCAAATCGGTAACGGCAAAATATCGCCGTATCATATTATTATATAATAATTAAAAGGGTTTTATTTTTTCAACAGTTGGACACCAGTGGACCCCTATATTTTTCAAGACAATTATTAATTGTTGACCACCCTTAAAACATTACTCCCAGAGGTACTTTTACTTGAGCACTCAGATGCCAACTTTTAAGCCAAGGAGCAGACTGTTGCTTGATAATCTGTTATTTTCAAATGCAGTATCAACAGTGACATTTGTTGCAAAGTAGCGGTAACGGGCATCAAGCTTGATGCTATTGCTGATAGGGAAGGTAAAACCAAAGCCAACTTGGTAAGCAAATGCGGTTTCATTGATCGAGGGCAAGTTATGCAGTCCACCCGATACGGTGAGGCCGTTGCTATCGACATTAGCCACGCCTAAGCCAGCAGTGATATATGGTTGAACAGTACCAAAAACAGGGATATCATAGTAGCCATTGGCCAGAAAAGAGAGCACTGAAATATTCCGATTTTCATTTAGCCAATATGCATTATTACTGTCGTCCGTCTGATAGCCAAGTTCTCCCTCAACTCGCCAGTTGTTTTTGAAGCCATAGCCAACAGCGCCAAGCATGGTGAAGCCAGAGTTAGAGTGTCGGTAATCGTTATAGTTTCCGAAATAATCAACATTATCTATTTCTGCATCACCAATATGTACACTAACGTATGCGCCTGAAGTTGATGAAGGTGCTGCCATCAACCTGCCTCGGCGAGTATAAACAACTGAAGGTGCTGGTGACCACACGCCATTGCCAGTTTCTATAGCCGAATCTGGTATTGCTTTTCTGCTATCCCCAACATTTTCGGCTGAAGCTGGTATTGCCCACATCCCAACCCCGGCAACCAATAATGTCATTAGTCTCTTTTTCATCATTTCATTAGTTTATTCATTACATTTCAGGTGCTTATAATCCCTTTTAGACAAGCTCTTTTACTGTGCATATTGGCACGAATAAGTCAGTTATCTTTTTTATCGCTATCATTTGAATGATTATCACTATGAGTATTATTTAGATTTCTGCTGCCATTGATATCGCCATGATGACCCCTGCTATCCTGATGTGCATTATTGCGAGACTCAATATCGCGCGTGTTTCTTATGTCCTCAATGCGATTTTTTCTTATGATATCTGGAAGATTGTTCTCCTGAATAACAACCCACGGTCCGGAGTAAAACGAAGAAGAATACCAGTAATTGTTATTATAAATATAGTAGAGATTGTCGTAGTAGATTATGTCATAAGGAATTCCAAGAGAAACTGAAAACCCGTATTCCGGCAGAACGATAAAACTTGGTCGTGTATCGATGACCAAATACCCTCCGTTCCATCCCCAATATGGATCTCTCCATCCCCATGGCCGTCCTCCCCAATATGGCCTTACTCCCCATCCACGATTATGAAATCTACCGTCCGCCTGAACAACAGAGGGAACGGTGGCAAGAAGTATTCCTGCAACTCCTGCTGCTAAACAGATATTCTTTTTCACCGGTTTTCTCCTGTTAAAGAAACCGGGCCTGATTATTTCCCGGTTTCTGCTGTTTTTCATCGAAATCGTATGTAATCACCTTTCTCTAATTCGACGATAATTTTTTTTCTTTCCAGCGCATGAATTTTTTTAAAACTTGTTGAGAAGGAGAATATCTACGGCTATCTCGTTTTATTTGAACGGAGAAAGAGCTTTTTGTATCGCAAAAGTACTTTCAGTAGAATACAGCAAGAATATTTTACTTTTATCTGGTTCATTTTTTTTTGAAAGGGATCACTTGATAATGCAGGGACGATTATGTAATGTAGCTGGCAGCCGATTTAGGCTCCCTATAGCTATTAGTGAACAAAACGGTAGATGATGAATCATTTTTATTCTTGGTATTGGTCTAATTCCTCACCAGTAGTATCCTTTCTGGTAATGGTATTGTTATGGGCCGTGTATTTCATTCCATCCGTTGTCGCTTTCTGGCGAACACATCACAGCAAAGTGGCGATTCTTACCTTGAATATCCTTCTCGGATGGAGCGGTATTGGCTGGATCGTTGCTCTGGTATGGGCGCTGGCCTATCCCGGTCACGATTGAATGGAAGCAACCATACGCTCTGAAAATCCGGATTGCTATGGAGCTCTACGTTTAGGAATTATAAAATCTCAGAAGGGAATAAATAAACAACTCCATGAAACACTACTTCAATTGCATACTTGCATTGGTACTGATATTTTCACCTGTAAAGGTATTTTGCGAGCCACAAGCTACTCAATTATTAGAAGAACTACGGAAAAATGGGGCGAAAGACGAGGCTGATGCACAATTCCATCTTGGAGAGATATACTTCGCCGGTTGGGGAGTTAAGAAAAATTATGAAGAAGCCGTAAAGTGGTGGCGATTGGCAGCAACACATGGAAGTGCTGGGGCACAAAACGGTCTTGGAGTTATGTATGAATATGGACTGGGTCTTAGTCAAGATTATTCTCAGGCAAAATATTGGTACAGCAAAGCGTGTGATAACGGCTTACCACGTGGGTGTGAGAATTACCGAAAACTGAAAGAGTCAGGACATTAAACACCATAACTTGTTGATTGGCTTGTATATACAGTGCATGGAATTTATCAAAGGGATCAAAACGAACAACCATTTTTGAGTATTCAGAGAATTCTAAGCAGCAAGTGCTTTTTCTACCCCGCCGATAAAATTAACGCATTCAAAAACCTTGGAAATCAGTTGGTAGCCGCGTAATCTTTGCCAGCGCAACTAAGCTCGACCAACCATTTTGAACACACTTGGCCAGTGTCGTTACCATTCCCTCCATAGCCATCGCAATCTTATGCTGAGCGCCAGCTCAAGCAATCTCTTCCAGTCACGAATACACTGCAATTTTTTAAGATAACTCGACTTAAGCAGTCGGTTAGGCCAGCGCTGAGTTGAAAAATAAGATAAGGCAAAGGCAGGAAAGACTATATAATTGAATGGCGTTCAATTATTTAAAAAAAGTCGAGCAAGAAATCACAATAAATGATCGTCTTATGAATTATAAAGAGCCATCATCTTCGCCAAAAAACCGCGATGAAGTTGTGCATAGTGAATATCTCAAAACTTTTTACTCTTCATAATGCTCAGAAAAAAACTGTTCGTCATCGTAGTTTTCTTATGGAGCATATCTCCACTACTGGCAATTACTCCCCTGGCTGCAGCAACAGCATCTTCTGCCGTCGTCAGGCTTCGACCGACTGAAGCCGAGATCGATGCCGCTAAATATATCAGACAGTATCTTCTGCGAAACCACTACAGAAAAATATCGGTCAATGACTCCCTGTCGCAGCAGATATTCAAGCGATACCTCGACAATCTGGACGGCAGCCGGAGCTGTTTTGTTGCAAGTGAGGTCGAAAATCTCCAAAAGTTTTACGGGAAAAGGCTTGGTGAAGAGTTTCTTGACGGCAAAACAAACGCCGGATTCGCGATTTATAACTTTTTCATGAGGCGTGCGAAAGAAAAGATGCGCTTAATGAAGGCTGCGGCTGATACCATCAAGTTCAACTTTTCAAAGCTGGAAACTATTGATCTTGACCGCAAGGCTGACCCTTGGCCGAAAGACAGGCGAGAACTCCTGGATGTATGGAAAAAAGAGCTGAAGTACCAGTGGCTCAACCTGAAATATTCCGGCGAGCCCAGCACCACCATCAGGGCAACTCTTGGAAAAAGCTTTACCAGCCGACTGAATCTCCTGAACCGCGAGAAACCGGATGATGCATTCCAAGCCTATATCTATGCGGTGACGACCTCTTTCGACCCACATACCAGTTACTTTTCGCCTGACGAGTACAAAAACTTCCAGATCAATATGAGCCGATCGCTTGAGGGTATCGGCGCCACGGTCCAGACTGAAGGGGAGAATATGGTCGTCAACGAGATCATTCCCGGAGGACCGGCCTTCAAAAGTAACCTCCTGAAAAAAGGAGACAAGATCATCGGTGTCGGACAAGGGAAAAACGATGAGATTATTGACGTCACTGCATGGAGGATCAATGATGTGGTAAAGAAGATCCGCGGCAGGAAAGATTCCATAGTTCGCCTGAAAATCCTTCCTGTTAATCAGGGCGGCAGGGGCCCGGCAAAAATTGTCGAGCTTCGGCGGGATACGGTCAATCTGGAGGAGCAGGCAGCGAAAAAAAGCATCATCCTGCAGAACGGCCAAAAAATTGGAGTCATCACCATTCCATCGTTCTACCTCGATTTCGAGGCTCAACAGAAGAACACCGGCCACTACAACAGTACCAGCCGTGACGTCAAGCGTATCCTCAGCGAGCTGAACACAGAGCATGTTGCTGGCATCGTCATCGATCTCCGTAACAATGGCGGTGGTTCTCTCGAGGAGGCCGTCAAAGTCACAGGACTCTTTATTCCGAGTGGTCCCGTCGTACAGGTTGATAATTCAAGAGGTGAAAATACGGTTTTAGTGGACGAAGACAGCAGGGAACTGTATACCGGGCCCCTTGCAGTGCTGGTAAACCGTTACAGCGCATCTGCTTCCGAGATTTTTGCTGCGGCAATCCAGGATTATGGCAGGGGCGTTATCATTGGAGATCGGACCTTTGGCAAAGGCACAGTCCAGAACATTATCAAACTCTCAAGGCCCGTTACTACCAAAGGAAAGAAGCCCGAGCTGGGAGAGATAACGCTCACGATTGCGAAGTTTTACCGGATATCCGGCGGCAGCACGCAGCTCAAAGGTGTTGTTCCCGATATTGTAATACCATCCATGATTGATACCTCAACCATCGGTGAAGATACCTATACCAGCAGTCTCCCCTGGACTACTCTTTCAAAGGCTGATTACCAGCAAACACTTGATGTTTCATCAGAAGATATAGTAGTGCTCTTCCAAAAAGAGCAGGAGCGTTCCGCAAAGAATCCGCTCTATCAAGCCTATATGCAAGACCTGAACATCCTTGACATGATGCGCAAAAATAAGGTTGTGTCGCTCCAGGACTCGGTTTTCAAGTCAGAAATAGAGACGATTAAGCAGATTGAGAAGAAGTGGTCTCAGGACGCAGATGCAGCAAATAATACCAGCACGGATTTGCTTCTCAGCGAGTCTGCAGGAGTTGTCGAAGATCTTGCTGTGCTCAAGTCCCGTCAGAAGTAGAGAGCAAGGGTTGTCAAGGAGAATCATTATGAATATGCTCAAGGAGAGATCAGAGACTATCCTGGATGAAATCGAAAAGAGAAAAGTTGTGCCTATTCCGCGCTGGCACTTTCTCTTCCGACAGGCTGGTTTCTGGCTTCTTGCCACAGTTTCTGTTCTGACTGGCAGCATTGCCATGGCAACAGCCATTTACGTCTTTATCGACAACGATTTTATTGCCGATAAAGACTACATCAACCGTTATTTTACAGAGCAGCCAGGCATAGCCGAGGTCGTTGCCAGCATTCCGTATTTATGGCTGTTTGCCCTTCTACTCTTTACACTGGTTGCTTATTTCGGATTTCGGCATACAAAAAAAGGGTACCGCTATCCTACGGCGAGGGTTATTTTCGGGTCAATACTTGCGAGCATCCTGATCAGTGCCGGCCTGAATACGGTGGACGTTGGTGGATATATCCATCGTTATCTCATTGAGAATGTTCATGTGTACAACAATCTGATCTACGCCAATGAACATCGATGGACCAACTCGGAAAAAGGGCTGCTTGGAGGAAAGGTTATTCAGGACAACAGACGTTTAGGTAATATTGTGATAAAAGATTTCAGAAAGTGTTACTGGTTGGTTGATATAAAGAAGGCCGAGGTGCGGTCGGGTACGCAGATGGCTCCTGGAAACTATTTAAAAATAACGGGAATAAAAACCGGCAAGCGATCATTTCAGGCGCTCTCAATACAGGGTTGGGAGAAAAAATATCACAGGATACATCAAGTGACGTCCTGAGAATGCCTGGGATGATCCTTGAAATCAGATCCAGAGGGAAAACTGGTTTCATGAAAGAGGCCGTTAACGATTTTCATATAAACTGACGTTCAAGCGCTTCAATAGCCGAAAATATCCTTGAGCGTCAGTTCCTTGACAGTGCCATATTTTTTAAGAGTATTTATGTCAAGATTGCCTTTTTTGCCCAGCACCAGCATAACATGGTGCCTCTCTCCAAAATGTGCCTTGTGAAATTTTTCGACATCGTCGAGGCTCATTGTTGCAGCATCTCGGTAAATGTCTTTTCGAATGTCATAGCTGTGACCGAGCCTGACTGCATCTTCATAATTGAAAAGGACTTTTGTTTTTGTCAGATGTTCGCTTGAAATCTTCTGCAGAATACCGTTACGGGTCGCGGCAAACAGTTCGGGTGATTTCGGCAGATCCATCATCAGTTTATTGATCCCTTCGAGTGCTTCAGGCAGCTTGTCTGCCTGGGTGCCGATATAACTGATAATATAGTTGTGCTTTCCTTTCTGTTTCGGGGCTTTGTAGACCGAAAAAACCGAATAGGCAAGGGCTTTGGCCTCTCGCAGTTCCTGGAAGACTACAGAGGACATCCCGCCGCCATAATATTCATTGAAGAGAGTGACCAGCGGCACCATCGACGGATCGTACACTTCATCCCTGGTCAGCAGAATAACCTCTGCCTGGGTCATTTCGTGATCTACAATATAGACAAGATTGTCAGGCTGTTCCAGTTCAGGAAAAGGATTCAAGAGTGGAGGGGTGTTGAACGATTCCGGATAGTGGCGCACCGAATGTAGTTCGCTGAGCACCTCTGTCGAAGACGCCGGTCCAAAGTAGAGTACCCTGTGCCGATATTGCAGGAGATTATGTACTTCATCGATCAAATCCTTTGGACTCAGTTTGTTCAGTTGTTCATTGCTGAGCACATTCGTAAATGGAGACAACGGACCGTATTTTCCATAATTCGTCATTGCCTCGAAGAGTATCTTCTCCTTCGAGAGTTTGTCGTCAGCCCGATTTTTCAGGACACTTGCCTTGAGTTTTTCAAGAGCATCTGCGTCAGGTCTGGCATCGGTCAACAGATTTTCAAGCATTCTGATGGCCTCCGGTGCGTTTTTGCCGAGGCCAGAAAGCTGCAGGTAGACGTAGTTCTCGGAGGTGAAAACCGAAAAGTTTGCCCCGATCTTGTAAAGCTCCTGGCTGAACTTTGCGGGTGTGAGCTTCGAAGTGCCTAAATAAGAGAGATAATCAAGCGCAAGACCGATTTTCCGGCTGTTGTTTTTTCCGATATCGAAAACGTAATAGAGCGAGAAAAGATCGTTTTCCCGGTTTTGCAGATAGTGTAGCTTGACCGAAGGGTTGACATCGAGAAAGATGATATCCTTGCTGTAGTCGACAAAAGATGGCTCTATTTTTTCTGATTTCCTGGCTAAAAGCTTTGTTGCAAAAGTAGACGAGGTGTTCCTGTTCATCTTGATCGGTGTGATCGGAGGCTTCTGTATTTTGATCTCACTCTCTGCAGTACCATGCTCCTTGTAGACTGCGACATAATTCGAACTGTAGTGTTTTCTCGCAAACGCCACGATTTCTTCCTTTGTAATCTTCTCGAGTCGTTCGAACTGGTGTACCTGATTCGGCCACGGCATGCCCCAGACAAATGTTTCGACAAATGCGGCGACTCTGCCCTGATTGCTTTCGTACTGTTTCAGCTCCTCTCTTTTCAGGTCATTGATTGCCGCCTCTATCAGCCAGTCAGGAAACTTTCCCTCCTTGAGTAATTCGAGCTGGTCAAGTAAAAGCGTTTTGACTTGGTCGAGGCTCTGTCCTTCCCTTGGCTTTGCACTGAGGGTATGGACGGAGTAATCTTTCATCATGATCAGCATCGAACCAGCATCCAGCACTTTCTGTTGCTGGTTCAGGTTGAGGTCGATCAGCCCGGCCCGCTGGTTGAACAGGATCTTGTCGATCAGTGTCAGGTAATCAGCGTCGGTGGTGTTGACGCCGTTAAAGCGGAATCCGATGACGATCTCTTCTGCTTCCGGGCCTTTTGCCTTAATGACGGTTGGCTTGGTAATGGCCTCTTCGACGGCAGGCGTAAAGTGGGGGACCTCCTTCGGCTGAAGCACCGAAAACTTCTCGTCGATCAGTTTTATTGTGGCGTCGGGATCGAAATCTCCTGCAATACAGAGCGCCATGTTGTTTGGCACATAGTAGGCGTGGTAATAGTCGACGACATTTTTGATCGAGGGATTTTTCAGATGCTCGGTCTTGCCGATAGTGGTCTGGGTTCCGTAAGTGTGTTTTTTGAACAATCCGGCAAAGAGGTTTTCCCATATTTTGCGCTGGTCACTGTCCATGCCCATGTTCTTCTCTTCATAGACGGTTTCAAGTTCCGTATGAAAGAGCCTCATGACCGGATTGCGGAACCGTTCAGCTTCAATGGTCAGCCACTGGTTGAGCTTGTTGGAGGGGATATCGTTGACATAGACGGTCTCCTCTACGCTGGTATGGGCATTGGTGCCGTGGGCTCCGATGGAGCTGAGTAATTTGTCATATTCATTGGGAATGGCAAAGCGCGCGGCAACATTGGAAATGCTGTCGATATCCTTGTAGATTGCCGCTCTTTTCTTGATGTCGGAGGTCGAACGGTACTTTTCGTAAAGCTCCGTGATCTTGTCAAGTTCAATGCGTTCTTTTGAATAGTCAAGCGAGCCAAGGGAATCAGTTCCCTTGAAAAGCATATGCTCAAGATAGTGCGCAAGCCCGGTGGTTTCGGCAGGGTCATTCTTGCTGCCTGCACGGACAGCAATTGAGGTATAGATCCTTGGCGCGTCCCTGTATGGGCTCATGTAGACGGTAAGACCGTTTTTCAGGGTATAGATTCTTGTATGGAGAGAGTCTCCCTGAACTGTGGTATAGGGATACGGTTTGAGTTCTTTTATCATGGGCGAACAGGACATTACATGCAAAAAGAGTATCCCGATGACGAGCATCGGGATACTCCTGTTCCTGAATACCTGCAGATCACCCCACATGATAAAAATATTTAAAGCTGATAATAGTTGTGAAGGTTCTCAATAAAATAAGCATTTATGCCAGCCAGCCAGACATGCAGAGTTTATTTCTTCATTGTTTCAAACTGTTCCTTCAGTTCAGACTGCTTTAGCTTCCTTGAAAGCTATCTGATTCACAAACCAGAAACGTGTTCTGGTTTGTGAACTTGTTATAAAAATGATAGGGAAGCTTGTTTTTTTTAGGGGTCTCACGGTGTCAAGATGTTTTTCCGGCTGAACCTTCCTGTTGATTTTTTGCAGTTGCAGTCTCAACCGGCTTATTTTTTGGTGTTGGAGTCTCAACTGCTTTGTTGATTTCATCTTCAAAATCAGCCTGTGCCTTTTTAAACTCCTTCATTCCTTTCCCGAGGCCTCTCATCAATTCGGGCAGTTTTTGCGGACCAAAGAATAACAGGACAACAAACAGGATCAAAAGCAACTCTTGTCCACCTAAGCCAAACATAGCGGATCTCCCTCAAGTTAGATATCATTATAATCTTCAACCTTTCAAAATATACTATCTATAGAATTTAAGAACTAAAATATGATTTTTCATATGATGCCTGAAAAATTTTTGGAGGAAGTCTCATAAAACGAATCAAGCGAATTGACGCATGTAGAGGCAACCTGGGTGAAGACATGGTGATTATTCCTGCCCTGCCAACAAGGCAGCTACGCCGGGTATTTTTTGGATTACATCGGTCCGCTCAACTTATAACCAGACCAAGGTATACACGACCAAAATTTTTTTTTGATGTTGTTCTGCAAGCTTTTTTCAAAAAAGACGTCCTACCTAAGAAAGAAAGTGGCTACTGTATGGCTACTGTATTTAAAATCAGCCGCTCTAATTTTTTCACATCCCCATAGTAAATATTGTCAATTTTACGCATTAAACCTTATGAGCAATGATCGCTTTGGTGAGGAACAAAAAGTGCATCTGGAAGAGAATATCTGTGTTCATATTTTCACAGTCTCTTCAGCGATGGTCGGTGTATGTCTGACAGTAATTGGTATTATCCAAATTGTAACCAAATCTCAGGGACTTACTACTCTTGCAGATGATTTTCTTGCGCTTGATGCATTATTTTTCCTTATTTCATGCCTTTTATCCTATTGGGCAATGAGACGTGGAGGACTAAACCGAATGCATCAAATAGAGCGAATTGCTGATACAGTATTTATTACGGCGTTGGTATTTATGGTCTTTATCTGTATCGTTATTACGTATGAAATATCATACCACAAAGCCATTGCTTGGGTTAATGGCCATCTTCAAACGGCTTTAAATGCTTGAAACAAGAATTGCTGTGCACTGTTTAAGATCACTGTTTTTCAACGGTAAATCGTTATAGGTCTTCATCATTCAGCTCATTAATGTTGGTCTGGAATTCAGGGCTGAAGCTTTGTCGGTTCTCTTCACTCATAACTCGAGCCTTTTTTGGGGAACTTCCTGCTTATGCAAGTGTTTATAATTCAGGGTATACTAATAATCCTATGTCATAGTGACTTGTTAAAGATTACTGAATCATCGCAGTATGTTGAACGACGTTTATAAAAAGCAGCTTGAGCGCATCCTTGATGATGCCGATATCAAAATAGGAGGTAACCGGCAGTGGGACATTCATGTCCATAGGCCGGAACTCTACCGTCGCGCTATAACCCAGGGAAACCTTGGGTTGGGTGAGGCATATATGGAAGGTTGGTGGGACTGTGAACGGCTTGATGAGTTTTTTTACCGAATTATCGGCTCCAGGGCAGAGGATAAAGTTTCTCCCCCTGTAATGTTTTTTGGCAAGGTAATCAGCAAGCTCTACAATATGCAGCGTCCTTCAAGAGCATTCAAGGTGGCAGAAAAACATTATAATATTGGCAACGACCTGTTTAAAGCGATGCTCGACAAGCGAATGCTTTACAGTTGTGGCTACTGGAAAGAGGCCAAAAACCTTGAGGAAGCACAGGAAAAGAAACTCCACCTGATTTTTCAGAAGTTGCAGCTTAAACCTGGAATGAGAGTACTTGATATCGGATGCGGGTGGGGTGGTGCCGCACAATTTGCTGCTGAACACTACGGAGTATCGGTGCATGGCATAACCGTGTCAACAGAACAGGCTGTTATTGCACGGGAATATTGCGCAGGCCTGCCAGTTACCATCGAAGTTACAGACTACCGAAAACTGCAAGGCTCCTTCGACCGGATCTATTCCATCGGCATGTTCGAGCACGTGGGAGACAAGAATTATCGGGCCTATTTCAAAATTGTCCACCAATGTCTGAAAGAGGACGGCTTGACCTTGTTGCACACCATCGGAGGAAACAAGTCAACCTCCAGTGTTGAACCATGGGCCAACAAATACATCTTTCCGAACTCAAACGTCCCTTCAGCCCGCCAGATTACCGCAAACTATGAAGGGCTGTTTACACTTGAGGACTGGCATGTTTTTACCCATGAAGATTACGCCCAGACGCTTATGGCGTGGTATGAGAACATCGAGAACAAGTGGCCAATGCTTCAGCCACGGTACAACGAAGAGTTTCAACGAATGTGGCGATACTACCTGCTGAGCTGCACTGGTGGGTTCAGGTCGAGAACTAACCAGTTATGGCAAGTGCTGCTTTCCAAAAACGGCATTCAAGGTCGTTTCAGCATACCGAGATAGGTGTATTAGGCTTCCGTCAGTTAAATAGATAATGATTTAGTGGTTATTTCTTCATTGTTTCAAACTGTTCCTTCAGACCAGACAGATTCGGCTCCCTTGAAAGCAATTCGATAATCTGTTTTGCTTTATCCTCTTGGCCGACATCGCGGTATGCCTTTGCAAGAACATAAAATAGACGAGGATCGGACTCAGGCGATGACTGGCACCCCAGCTTCTCAAGATAGCTGATATACAAAGAGGCTTTTTGCTTTTGGCCAAGTCGGACAGAGAGTGTAACGACTGAACCGGCAAGTTCAGGATTCAAGGGATACTGACTCAGAGGCAGAAGTCTCGATGAGGTATCAAGGAGCTGCAGGGCAAGTGTTCCTCTTCCTATAGTGTGCAAGGAACCTGACGGATCAGGGATGTTGATCTCCTCGTCAGGATGATCGGCCAGATCAAGAGCAAGTCTGATAAAAAGAGGCGTATAGTTGCCGCAAAGACGCCTGGAGGTCTCATCAAGAAAGACCTTTGGGTTATTGAGGTTTCTGTAACGGTAAACATCAACAAGATTCCTGTAGAGTACCACCGGATCGACATAACTCATCGGATCTACGCTTTTCATCGGGACGACTTTGTAAGCCAGTCCATCAAGACGAAGATAGTGTTCAATGCCGATCATGCTTTCAGCATCGACCGTCAAGGCAAAATAGATCGGCCGACTGGAAAAGTTATTCATCAGAATCTCATAAACAGCAATATCCTGTGGACGCAGGTACCCTTGGCCATTGTAGGTAAGTCCGGGTTTCACTAACCACGTCATAGTATCCTGTGGCTCAGCCGGAAGTTCAAGACGATGAAGACGGGACTCCCGATAAAGCTGCCGCCGGGCCGTAGACGAAGGAAGAACCGCTTCAACCGAATCAATTGGAACGTAGGTAATATCTGCAATGTCTGCATCACTCAGGCTGAATGCAATCGGTTTCGCCCCCCTTGGGCTGGTATTTTTCAACTGATCGAGATACCACCCGGTATTGGCAAGGCTGAGATTGACCACTCGCACATCGGAACGGATATGCTCGACTTCCTGAAGATACCAGAGGGGGAAGGTGTCATTGTCGCCATTGGTAAACAGAATTGCATTTTTTTCACAACTCTGCAGCATATTCCAGGCCAAATCCCATGGCACAAAGTTACCCGACCGGTTATGAGTACGGTAATTTGCCTGCAGCATCCGGCCATCAATCAAAAGAAAGCTTGCTGTAATCGTAAATGCTGCTAAAATAAGCTTGCCACCCGGACTGGTACCTTTCAACTGATTGCTCAACCAGTACCAGATACTTTCAACCCCAATGCCTATCCAAAGGGCAAAAGCAAAAAAGCTTCCGACATAACTATAATCACGCTCTCTCGGCTGAGGTTCAGTCTGGTTGAGATAGATAACAAGAGCAGCACCGGTAAGAACAAAAAGCGCAGTAACGACAAGCCCCATCTTCCACTGCCGTCTGAAATGGGTAACTGCTCCGACAAGTCCGACAAGAAAAGGAATTCCCCAAAGTACCGACCAGTCCACCCCTGCGCCTTCCATATCATGCTCTCGGCCAATAAACTGCCAACCCACGTAGCGGAAGTACATTTTCTGCATCTGATACGAGAGAAAATAATCGAGATCACTCGAATACTGCTGGTAGAAATACTGATGCACCGGCTCGGGCGACCACCGCCTCGGCCAGAGAGGCATTTCCCCATACTGCTCTCTATTAACGTATGAGAAAAAAGCCGTCGGAGTTGAAGGATTGTTTTCATTGATGGACGGCCCTGCCTGTGCACGCACATAGATCAAACCGTAAGAGGTATAACCGATAATGATGAGAAAAAACGATATCAGCAGGGTGTTCAGACGCGGCATCCTGTGTTTATGCGAGTACCAGATGCCATAGACGAGTAACGCGACAAGAAGAATAAAACCTGACCAGGAGGTGAGCTGAAGGAGTATAGGAAGTCCCTTGATTATCCCGATATAGATCAGAAAAAACAATCCTACAACGGCAATAGTGAAGAAAGCAAAGGATTTGAATGTAATCTCATATTTTTTAATGTAGTAGACAAGGGCAACGGCAAAAACAGCTAAAAGGCTGAGTAGGTGCACGCCAATTGAAAGTCCAATCACATACATTATGACCATCAGCCACCGTTCGTGCCCTGGCTTTGGAGCTTCGTCATACCATCTAAGGCTGAGCCAGATAACGATGGCAGTAAAAACCGATGAAGATGACCACACCCCGGCCTCAACGGCGTTAAACCAGAAACTATCTGAGAAGGCAAGGCTTAAAGCCCCGATAACAGCTCCACCATAGGCAGATATTTTTTCAGCCAGGCTCCAACTGTCGGGATCAGAACGACGATACAGTATGACAAAACGTACAGTAATCAGATAAGTCAGCATCACCGTACAAGCACTTGCAAGAGTACTAATCAGATTAATCCGAGCTGCAGGATCACTGAAAAAAGGAATCAGGGAAAACAGGCGACCAAACAGGAGAAAAAGAGGCGCACCAGGAGGATGAGGAATTCCGAGGGTGTAGGCTGCAGCGATTGATTCCCCACAATCCCAAAAGGAAAGTGTGGGTGCCATGGTGGTGAGATACAAAATTTCCGCCGCAAGAAAAATAACTGCTGCAAGTATGCGGTTAAGCGTCCGTTGTGTCATAGAAAAATCGTTGTCAATAGGTATATCATTCTTTTCTTCCTTATTTCGTGCCTTTTATCCTGTTGGGCAATGAGAAGGAGAGTATGAACGTGAGTGCAGCAAATAGAGCGTATTGCTGATATCGTATATATGACGGCGTTGGTATTTATGGTCTTTATCTGTATCATTATTATTATTTTACCTGCGTGATATCATACCTCAAAGCCATAGCCTGGGGTAATGCTCATATACAGACGGTTTTGAGTCCTTGAAACAAGATTTAATGTATCATTTTAATAAGGAGAATAACCTATGGCGAATAATAATCTTGAAGCGATCAAGTGGCTGAAAGAGCCGGAAGATCATGATTATCCAGCGGCGAAATCTTATTTAAGCCTTCATTATGATGAAGCTTCAGCAAAAGCAATGGTGAAGAAATTGAAAGAGGCCCCCATTTCGCAATTCAAGGCGAAGGATATTTTCCGGGCTTCCGGGCTATCGCTCCTTGGCGTAAGTAATTCACACGTTGAAATAGATAAAGCGAAAATAGAATCGGGACAAGAACTTTCGCCGCTGCTTTTAGTGAGAGATTCAACGCATGGCAGGGTCATTATTGCTGATGGATATCATCGGTTGTGCGCGATTTATTTATTTTTTGAAGATTGTGTTATCCCATGCAAGATTATTTAGCCCCGATCCCTGTTTACGAATACAATGATAATGTACTAAATGAACGGGAAGCAGAACTTATTTGCATGAAAAACCGTCATAACATTGAAGAGAAGTACCAACTATGCATGCAAAAATCGTGTTTACAAGTGACTTTGAAGATGAATCTCTCATAATAATTCTTAAAGGCAATCAATGGTGGCCTACCTATGACCAGGCGTCCAGTGAAGCAGAGAAAATTATTACCGAGATGAAAGGGTCTGTTAAAGAAAGTGACATTCCTCTTTTTCTGGAAAGTAAAAAATTTGTTCTATTAAGTGCCATAACAGAAACACACGGAACGCTATCGTATGAACGTAACTCTTGGGTTCTCCGACTTCTAAATCCGAACCTTTCTCTCTTGCAGCTTGATTGTCAGGTTTTTGTACACAAATGCATTAAATATGCCAATCAAATGCAGAACAAGATTAAATTTAATGAAAACCCCGTTCAGCTTGTTGAACGAAATCGTAAAGATCCGATCATTGAAGGCAAGATACTGGCATCAAAAAAAGATCGTCTTTTATATGCAAAGAAACAGAGGCAACTTGAGTATTCTATTGGCGTTATTGGGCTTGTAGTTTTTGTTGTCCTCCTGATCCTAACCTATCCCTGGCCATTCAGAGATCACAGTAACCAAACACAAATGTGGTTATTTACCATATTTGAAAAGCTTGTAGGTTCTGTGGCTGTCACCTCGTTGATTTCTTATGCACAATTTCATTCTTTTTATGCTTCGCTTCATCAAGATTCCATTAAATGGTCAATAGCGGGGGAACCTGAAAAGAAAGCCATTAAGACACTTGTTTAGACTAATACAAGACAATCGGCCTCAAACACAATTTTTTGTAATTATTCCAGCGTAAACAATACGATGAACAAAATAGAAATAGAGAAAAAAATAGAAAATGTTTTTGAGACGCTGCTGTTTAACACTCGTTTTATTGTCTTAACTGCTGTGTTAGGTTCTTTCGTTGCATCTTTTATTATGTATCTCAACGGGACACTTTTAGTTTATAATGGGTTAATGTTGTTCATTAAACAATTACTTAACTTTAATACTATCAATGAACATGAAGTTGCGACACTTGTTCCCCTGTTAATTTCCTCGGTTGATAATTACCTGTTTGCAACAGTTTTACTCATTTTCAGTATGGGTATTTATGAATTATTTATTAGTAAAATAGACCCTGCAAGTCGTACGCCTGAATCTCGACCAAATTGGTTAAATGTCAAGAGTCTTGATGATCTTAAAGCAGCTCTCGGAAAAGTAATTCTGATGATCTTAATTGTTTCTTTCTTTGAGAATTCTTTAGATATCCAGTATCATAGCTCGTTAGATCTTTTATATTTGGGTGTTGGAATTATTCTTATTTCCGGAGCTTTATTTTTGACGCATATACAACAAATAAATAATACCCATAAATAAAGGCGGGAAACCTTCTCCCGCCTTTCAATTATCATGAAACTTCAGTGCTTACTTGCTCTGTTGAACGATATAAGCAACAGCATTGCCAACCTCTGCATCCGTGAGTTTCGGATTGCCGCCTTTTGGCATCATCATTCCTTTTTTACCCTGAAATCCTTTGATTGATTTGCTGACAAGAATATCCATGCCCTGAGCGATACGAGGGGCCCATGCGGCCTTATCACCGAGTTTCGGGGCTCCCATAATGCCCATTTTGTGGCAGTTGGTACAGCTTACGTCATATACGGCTTTACCTGCTGAAGCATTATAGGTAGTGGCGGCACTGGCATTTGCAGAGCTCATTGAAAAAACAAAGAGAGCACAAAAGGCTGCTGAAACGAAACGAGACATAGTCGGAGTTCCTTTATTTTTTGTTAGGGGAAGGGGTGGATTATTTGAATCGTTCAAGACTTATATTTTAACATTTTGTCAGTATGAATCCAAATGGTTTTGACTCCGTCTGATATTCATAAGAACCAGCACGGTTTACACAGGTGCAGTTCCGACAGCCATCCCCGGCCTGATCGTTCCACCCTGTAAGACCCGGCAGAAAATGCCTTCTTTTGGCATAATGCAATCACCTGTTGCACTCTGTATAGCACATCCTTCATGGTGACACTCTTTGCCGATCTGGGTAATCTCAAGAACGATACCATCGCCGACCAATAAAGAGTCGCCTATTGTGAGACACGAAAGATCCATGCCTCTGGTCACAATATTTTCAGCGAACATGCCGTGATCAAGATCAGGAATTATGCTGCGCATCCGGTCGATACTCTCTCCAGCAAGAATTGAGACTTGCCGATGCCAGTTTCCTGCATGAGCATCGTCCTCTATTCCCCAGTCAGATCTGAGCGTTATCTGGCCAACGGCTGTTTTTACAATGCCTTTTTCAGTACTGATACAAACCGCTTCAATAATTCCCATACTTTGTTGACTAAAAGACCAATCCATTAATCCCTCATGGTAGCTTGCCTGTTTTTTATTCTATGAATATGGGTTAACAAAGACTTTTTAATCAACATCACAATGATGTCTATGCAAAGGAGAAGCAGTCCAAGATTTCTTACTGGATCACCTATACCCGATTTGGCTGCATAGGTGTTCAGAAATATTCCCATAGCAATCAATATAACCGAAACAAGAACCAGTAACTGCAGCCAGTAACCCAAAAGAACACCCGTCATGGTTTTTGGTGTAGAAAAATCAAGCATACTGAGCAAAATCCAGTTGAGCTTTTTCAGGTAGCCGCTGATTTTCGCTATCATTCCTTTTCCCGGATCAAGTCTGTCAATCATGGAAGAGAGAATTCCAGAGCCCCGTCCAAGGCGTCTCAGGGTTGGCTCGGGTTCAAGTTCTCGGTGAAAATCATAAGCGTTCTTGAACTGTTGCTTCCATGCGGGTTCTCCTTTTCCATTTCCCTGAACCCCGGAAGAATCAAAGCTTTTCTGGATGCTCAAAAGCCGGTTGTATTGCTCTTCATCTTTTGATACGGTAAATTGCGTCGATGCAAGTTCAGCGATCCATTCATTCAGAGCTTCTCTGAGAATTATTTCCTGCACCTTTTCAATAAATGCAGCTTTTTTCTCTTTGCTTTGTGCTGATAATGCGTCTGGCAGCAGGGCAGTGATAATTCTTTCTGCGGCATCAAGCCTTCCCCACATAATGTCGTTTCTGCGCCACTCCCGGTCAAGAAATCCACCAAAGGCACCAAGAGCAGTTCCTGCAAGTTTTGATTTCTTTTTTTCACTTTCATTCCATAGGCTTGGGGCATCGGCTGGGCTTATCCTCAGGATGTCAACGACGTTACCTTCGCCATAATCACCCCCAGCAAGCAACTGAAACGTTGTTGCATCATAAAGGTCATATCCATAATCGTACATGAATCTCAATCGACCAGCAATTTCAGGATAGTTTTCACTGAGTTTACTGAACGAATTGCTCAGCAGCTCACTTGCTTGCGTGGTACCATGCTGATGATTTTGATCAAAGTCTGCGATAAAGTCATGCAGATCATCCATCAGAGTATCAAAATCCTTCTTGAAATCGTCCAATTCGCTGCCACTATTATATTGCCGGCTAAAAAAACTTTTTATTTTTTCATGAGAAAATTTGTGCGGTTCTTTTGAATCGCTCACCACTCCTTCATTGAGCTTTTTATAGAGAGGATTTTCGTCTCCATAGCAGAACAGTTGTTCTTTGAGCAGGTAGTATGACTTGAGATTTTTGCAGAGCTCGTTATAAAAAATATTTATAGCGGTAGAAAAGTCATTGTTCCATTTTTTACAGGATATGGTTTCTGGATTTTGCGTCCCGGGTTCGTCGTTTACCATGCCAAAGCAGAGGTATGCAACGTTGTTTTCCGATATTGCTTTTTCCAGGATTTTTCGGAAATAACTAAGTCTGCGGATTCGAAAATCAATATCAAATTCACGGAAAAACATGTTTTCCGTTTTCATTTCCCCGAAATCTGAAATCCCTTCCTTAAAGGCATTATAATGTTTTGTTCTCCATTTTTTAAGATTAATACGGATGGTTTTAAAAATTTCAGAGTTTTCATCGACCATTCCCGCTCTTGCAATGATTAATGCCAGTTGATCTGTCAAAAGATTCATTCTGGTATAATGATATGCCGGATAAGCGCCTCCAAGAAGTTTGAACATACTGTTGAAATCCTTCACTTCAGTATCGTATTTGCTGTTCTCTTTTTTCGGATTAGCGATTTCCTTCCAGAATTTTTTGACAAGTATCTCTTCTGATGTAAACGTTTGTTGAGATGCCAATGGTTCTGATTGCTGAATAGCAACCAGTGGTATCGAAAAAAGTTTTTCAGAGATATTCCCGATACTATTTATTTGTGAAGCAATTATAAATTCATAGGACTCACTGTTTACTATTCGTTGTTTCAGATGTTCCCGATTATTGTCCACCAATTTTTCTTCGAGAATATGGTGAACTTTATTAATCCATTCGTTTCTTTTTTGTAAAGCTTTGAGTTCTTCCCGAATAGTTTCATATCTCGGCAGGGTGAAAGCAAGAACACTGTTTTGCACAAAAGAGATCTCTTTTCTTCTCTCTTTTATATCTTTATCTTCTGGAGATGGATCGATAAAGAGAAGTTTCCTGTCAATAGGGCAGTCAGCCTGGCGTTCATGAATGGCATTGATAGCATAACCAAAAGGCCTGTTGTCGAGGTAACCGCCATCGGCAAACTCCCTTTCCTTCAGTGAAATGCCGTCATTTTCATTGCCATTGAGCATGAAGTATGTCTGAAAAAAACTGGCTTCCCATTCATCGAAATGCTTTGCAACGTTTTCGTAATCTTTAGGTTCACGCTCCTGGAGGTAGTCGAGTATTTCCCTGATTTTTACTGGTTCAAATGCTGGAGGAATTGATGAGGTGCATCTGGAAGCAAAGGCAAGCATGGGGTCGAAATCTCCGAGAAAGTGATTCAGTGGTTTGTCCCGAAGCGATTCATCTTCACGATATTTGAACGGGAAAACATGTTTATGTATGTGCTCATTAGCGGTGCTGTCGCTTAACTGAATCGGTACCTGTAAACCCCTGAGGTCAGTAGCGGTAACAAACAAATCCATGGAGTAGATATGGGGATTCGGTTCTGCTTTTACTCCCTTCTCCATCTCTTTAAATGCTCCGAGCAGTTTTGCATACATTCTCTGGCTGTTAAACAGGGAAGTTTTCGGCTCTTTTGATGGATAGAGGCGGGGCTGTGAATTGGAGTCGTTGAGCAATGTGTCAATGTTTCCTTCATTCAGCCAGATTCTTTCAAGAACCTTAAGGTCGTCAAGCCCGCGAACAAGTCCTTTTGCCAGGCAGACGCCGTTTATTCCGCCTGCTGAAGTGCCGGATATGATGTCAACAACAAATTTATGGTTGAATGCAGGGGTTATTTCCGTCAGATAGTCAGCAATCTCCTTATAGACTTTTTCGCTCCCTTTCAGCTCTTTATTGCCGGAACTATCTGCTGTAGCCTTAACAAGTGCAAGAAGCTCCTGGGCTATGCCGTTCATGTAAATGGCTAATGATATGCCTCCATACATCACCACCGCGAAACGGATTTCCTTTGTAATAGTACTTGAATGAGGAGATGCAAGAGTGTCCATGATGCTATTATTAAGGTTAGAAGCGTTCTCTTACGAATTTACTGTTCGTCGATAAATTCCTTTTCATGTTTCTTAACAATAAGTACCGGGCAGTCAGCATTGCGCAATACCGTTTCAGCAACACTTCCCATTATAAGGCGGCTCAGCCCTTTCTTGCCATGCGAACCCATAATAATGAGATTCACATCGAGTTTTGCAGTATGATCAATAATCACCTCGGCAGGGTCGCCTATCTTAACCGCACTCTCGACCCTTAACCCTTCAGAAAGTAGTTCATTCTTGACAACATCAAGATTCTCCTGCGCTGATTTTTCAAGATCTTCGTCAAGCTGCACATTGTTCAATATAGATTCAATCGGGATGTCGACAACATTGAGCAGAAATATTTGTGCACGCATAGTGACGGCAAATTCATGCGCATAACGTACAGCTTTACGCGATGCATCAGAAAAGTCAATTGGGCAAAGAATGGTGTGGATCTTGAACATAGCTATAGAGGGTTAGGATTTCTTGGAATGAGCTGATAGGGGAAGCTCTGTTCTCTATACAGTGTGCTTTCAAGATAAAGGATAGAGTTCGGATTATATAATTCTTTAATGAACGTGATTAACAATTGTTCTCTTCCTGATGCCAGAATAATACGAGGATACTGTGCCGTCTGTTGAATGAATACGTCAATCCCATAATAAGAATACTTTGCTATTAGTAAAATAATTGTTTAAAATCAATTTCATGTTTTGGCTGGCGGTTTATTGAATTTCAGTGCCACTCATTTCTTATGGCGTCACAATTAATACAACCGGTTGCCCATCTTCTGGAAAAGTCGGATGGCTCATGGGAAGTACACCACCTGAAAGATCATCTCATCCATGTTGCTGAACAAGCTGCTCAATTTGCTGCTCATCGCCTCATTTCTCTACAACTTTAAATCTTTATGCGCACGCCTAAAGTAAAAAACAATTCAAGCCCTCCTCTTCGGCAAAGTCAGCCCCTGTCGCTCGATGCTTGCCTCGCAAAAACTCGTTTGGAGAATGATCGACATGTTGCAGGGAGAGGTGTTATTGATCATTGCAGCATCGTTGGTGAGATTGCAAAGGAACTTCTTGCTCGAATGCCAGCCTTTTTGCGGACAGCACTTTTTCCTGTTGGTTCAGAACTGATTGCTGCTGTTCATGACATAGGCAAAGTGAGTCCAACATTTCAGGAGAAAATTTATCGGGGAACAGATGGTTATATCTGGAATTCGCTTGAATGCCTTTCTCATGCCAATCCAGCCCAGGAACGAAATTGGGGTGGTCATGCAGGTGTCAGTATGGCAACAGCACAAACCCTGCGTATAGGGAAATACATCCCTGAAATTATCGGTCAACATCATGGATATTCATCTGAATTAGGTGGACGTGTCGCTGATGATGAGGTTTTTGGAGGGCACCCTTGGCTGGAGAAGAGAGGGGAACTCTTGCACAGCCTGAAGGATTTGATGAACACACCATTTCCTGCCATCGAAAATGCTTTCCAGGCAAAAGCGGTTGCTGGCCTTACCACCGTTGCCGATTGGATTGGATCGGGCAATTATTTTGATAATCCAGATGAGGATTGGCAACCACTCATCCAACAAGCTGTTGATGCCGCTGGGTTTGTATGGCCTGATCTGGTCAAAGGTCTTGGCTTCAGCGATATATTCAAGTTTAAACCAAGAGAAATTCAGCAGTTGCTGATTCAGCAGGCAGCAAAACCGGGTGTTTATATTCTCGAAGCTCCAATGGGTATCGGTAAAACGGAAGCGGCACTCTATGCCGCATATTCCATAATCGCTGCTGGTGGTGCGACAGGATTATACTTTGCTCTGCCGACACAGTTGACATCAAATAAAATTCATGATCGGGTCAATGATTTTCTGAAAAAAATAGTCAAGCCAGAGAGCATCCATCGTAATGCCCTTTTGCTTCACAGCAATGCTTGGTTGAAAGAGATTGAAATGGGTGAGGATGGTGGAGCGGGAGGAAGCTGGTTCAGTGTGGGTAAACGAGGTATTCTTGCCCCTTTCGCGGTTGGCACGATTGATCAGGCGCTGATGGCGGTGATGAATGTCAAGCATGGCTTTGTGAGGGCTTTCGGCCTTGCAGGGAAAGTTGTTATTCTCGATGAGGTACACTCTTATGATGCCTATACAGGAACCATACTCGATAAACTTGTTGAAACACTTCGCGGTCTCCAGTGTACTGTGATTATCCTTAGTGCCACCCTCACCAGAGAACGCCGGATGCGGATTCTGAAACAACAAGTGCATGATATTTCCTATCCGCTTATAACAGTCAGTGGAAATCATGGTGAATTTCCGATAGAAGCAACGGCCATTGTGACAGGTAAAACCGTTGTGAACATTCAATCTTCTTCATCTCTCGACATGGCTATGGAGGAGGTTCTGAAACGGGCAGAAGGTGGTCAGCAGGTTCTCTGGATAGAAAATACGGTTATGGAAGCACAAGACTCTTTCAGCATTCTTGCTGCACGTGCTGCAGGATTGGGAATTGAGTGTGGTTTGCTTCATTCGCGTTTCATTAAAGCTGACCGTGAACGCAACGAGGAGTACTGGGTCACCCGCTATGGGAAGGGAAGCCCTGAACTCAGGCTGATAAGTGGTCGGATACTTGTTGGTACTCAGGTTTTAGAGCAGTCTCTTGATATTGATGCAGACTTTCTGGTGACAAAAATTTGCCCCACAGATATGTTGCTGCAACGAATTGGCCGACTGTGGCGACATAGCGAAACTTTCCGTCCGGCTGGTACCTGTTGCGAAGTGTGGATTTTGAAGCCAGATTATAACAGTGCATTGTTAAACCCTGAGAAGGAATTCGGGCCGACCTCCAAGGTTTACAGCCCTTATGTTCTTCTGCGTACCCTTGCCGTGTGGGACGCTCTGACCGAGATTGTTCTTCCTGACCAGATACGTACTCTAATCGAAGCAACCTATCGAGAGCGTGAAGAGAGTGCCGTTATGTTAGGACATAAAAAGAAGCTCCAACAGGAAAAGGAAAAGCTTGAACGGCTTGCTTTGGGTGGTGTTTCGGAAGGAAGCAGAACTTTACCTGAAAGCAAGGCGACCACCCGTTACAGCGAACAGGAAAATGTTGAAGTTTTGCTGTTGCGCTCTTTTCGCCTTGATCAACATGGAGCCGTCGTAAAACTGCTTGACGGAAGTTCTCTTTTTCTGCCGTCGGCAAATTTACGGAAGAGTAAAAAAGAGCAACGCGCACTTGCTGCCACTCTTCTCTCTTATACGTTGCATGTTGCTGATTATCTTGCTCCTGAAGCTATCTCTCTTACAAACCTCATGTGGCTGAAGAGTTATTTCTATCTTGGAGATAGCGCTCATGACGAGAGTCTTCTTCGTGTAGCTGTTGTTGGGCAGGATGGAGAGCTTGTATCCCTTAACGGTGGCACTGCATCAGCAAAATACAGGCTCAGTTATCATCCACGAACAGGGTATCGTTCAATCAAACTATAAACAGGGCAACACCACTTACATGAATCTTGAAAATCGTTTTAACTTGATTGATGAACCATGGATAACTGTTATAGACAAAGGCCGGTTGAGCCTCCGTCAGGTATTCAGCGAACTCGACAATCGAGCTCTTGGTGGCAATGCCCTTCAGAAAATGGCTGTGACAAAGCTGTTACTTGCCATTGCTCAGGCCGCATGTACCCCGGCAGACGATGAGGCGTTCGAAGCAATGGAGAGTTCAGAGCTTTCCAGCAAGTGCCTTGACTATCTCGATAAATGGCACGATCGCTTTTGGCTTTACGGAGAAAAACCGTTTTTGCAAATGCCCGCTCTTCAAGGACTTATTGAGCGAAGGAAACGGAAAGATCTCAAAGAAGCTAAAAAGGAATCTGATCGAAGCAATGCTGAAGCCAATGCTAAGCCCAAGTCTCTTGGTATGGGCTTTTATCCAGACATGCCTTCCGACAACAACACCATCCTGACCCAGTATCAAATTCCAAAGGTGTTGGCTGATGCCGACAAAGCTATTTTCATTGTATCCCTTATGAACTTTGCTCTGGGAGGGAAACGAGTCGAGAAAAACCTTGAAGATCAGTTGATACTTGGTTATGTCGGAAAAACTCCTTCAGCAAAATCGGCTCCAAGTCTTGGTAATTATGTCGGATATCTCCACTCCATGCTTGTTGGTGAAACTCTTATTGACACATTGTTCCTCAACCTGTTCTCGCAGGAAAGAATAAAAGAGAACGCATACTGGACGACCGGTCTTGGAACTGCCCCCTGGGAGGAGATGCCGACAGGTGTTGCCTGTCCGGCAGCCATAAATTTAAAAAGTTCTTATATGGCGACACTTGTCGCCTTGTCACGTTTTGTTCTGCTGGAAGGAGATGGAATCTATTATGTCGAGGGTATCCACTACCCCAGCCATAAGGAAGGCTGGCGTGAACCGAGCATGGCGGTAAACACAGATGCCGCCACACCTAAAATAAAGTGGATTGACCCGAACAAGCGTCCTTGGCGAGAACTTGTTTCTTTACTTGCTTTTATGGGTACGGATGTTTCTTCAGGTTATGAATGCCAATTTATAAAAAATGGTTTTAACCGTTTTCGTCAACGATACAAAAAACTTGGTGTCTGGTCAGGAGGGCTCCGGGTAAGCCCGAATGCTGGCGATCAGTCGGTAAAGCAGGATAATGACTTTGTTGAGTCCCTTGTTTTTCTTGAGACTGTTATGCTTGGAGAGCTATGGTATAATCAGCTCAAAATCGAAATGGAGGCTCTTGACAAGCTATCGAAAACTGTCTTTGCTTCAACAAATGGCTTTTTTAAAGCGCAGAATATGAGTGATACCGCTCTTGCTGATCAGGCATCAACTCTTTTTTGGCAACTCTGTGAACGTCGTTTTCAGGAACTTGTTGATGCTTGTGAGCCACCCTATGCGACAAATAAAGTAAGAAAAGCATTTGCCCAATTTGCGATAAAAGCCTACGACACCTTTTGTCCAAAAGAGAGCGCCAGACAGATTGATGCATGGGCAAAAAACAGACCGAATCTTATCAACTATCTCAATCCGTAACGGAAAGAACCTATGACTAATGCACCTGAAACGAAAACCAGCAGGTCTCTGGCATTTGTACTGTTCATTATTGAGCGGATCAAGCTAAACAAGGGGGTTGCTGCGGCATTACGACGAGCGGACAACCCGGCAACAGAATATCAGAGCTGGGAGTATCTGGCAGCCTTCAATATTGATCTGGACAAACCTTGGGTGCGGTTACCCTATGCAACAGTTACAGCAGCAATTGCAAAAGCCAAAATTGAGCAAAACGGCTCAATTGGCATAGGCAACGCCATTGCCCGCTGTTATGATGATGGGAATCAGAGTGATCAGGCAAAAGCTAAACTGCGTCGACTGCTTGCCTGCGACTCCATCGAAGAAGTGTGCCGAATTCTCCGTCCACTCTTCAGTCTGATTGATGCAAGAGTGGGTGCTGCTGTTGATTACGCCCGTTTGCTTGAGCAACTGCTTAAATTTTATTGGGATAGCCAGAGAGTCAAGACTGAGTGGGCACAAGAGTTTTACCGGCATACTCAGAGTTTCGCTACAAAGGAGGCGGTATGATAGCAAGTATTCTCAGGCTGGGCCCAAAGGAGATAAAAGCGTTGCGCATTACTGATGACTACTCGTTGCATAGGGTTGTCTACAGCCTTTTTGAAGATCGGAGAACTGATGCAGAGAAAAACGCCAGTGTTCCAAGCGGTTTTCTCTATGCCGACAAGGGAGGTGACAAGAACGGTCGGCTTATACTGTTGCTGTCAGACAGGGAGCCTCGTAAACCGGAGCATGGAGTTCTGGAATCAAAGCCGATTGATGATAAATTTTTGACCTTTGATCGTTATCGTTTTGAGTTAGTCATCAACCCCACCAAACGTGATAGCAGAAGCCGTAAACTCTTAGCCATCAAGGAGCGGGATGAGATTGGTCTGTGGTTTATTGAAAAGGCACCGGCATCGTGGGGCTTTACAGTCAATCCTGCAACTCTTCAGGTCAAAAGCCTTCAAGTGAAGCAATTCGTCAAGCAAACTCACAGCGTTACGCATGGAGGAGCAGAACTGTCAGGTGAGCTTGAAGTGATCGACCGATCTCTTTTCATTAAAAGTTTTCAGCATGGTATTGGACGCGGCAAAGCTTTTGGTTTTGGTCTGCTTCAGATAGCGCCCATAAAATTTTCAATCATCAATTAATATTTATCATCATGAGCCCCACAAATCCATTCAGAAACACTCGCATTGAATATCACATTCTCCAATCCTTCCCAGTCACCTGTTTAAACCGTGACGATGTTGGTGCTCCAAAAACAGCTATAGTTGGCGGAAACACCCGTGCTCGTGTCAGCTCTCAATGCTGGAAACGTCAGGTGCGACTTGCCATGCAGGATTTTGGCATCAAGCTCGGAATTCGTTCGAAAAAAATTGCGGATTTTGTTGCCAAAGCTTGTATCGAAAGCGGAGCATTGGATGAGCAGGCAACAGCGTGTGGTAAGGTTGTTTCTGATTCTTTCAGCAAGGATACTCTGTTTTTTTTCACTGCATCCGAAGCTCAAGCATTTGCAGATTATGCGCAGGAAAAAGGTTTTGACAGTACCAAGCTTAACGATAAAGAGCTTCAGAAAGTAGCCAAAAAACATTTGAACACTGCTATTGATGGGCTTGATATTGCCCTGTTTGGGCGTATGGTTGCTCAGGCAAGTGAACTCAATGTCGAAGCTGCCTCTTCGTTCTCCCATGCCATTTCCACTCACAAAGTGAGCAACGAGGTGGAGTTCTTCACTGCCCTTGACGATTTGAGCGAAGAGACGGGTTCCGCACATATGGGTAGTCTTGAATTCAATTCCGCAACCTATTACCGCTACATCAGTCTCGACCTCGGTCAACTATGGGATTCTCTTTTGGGAGAAGGGCTTGCAAAAGCCATTGAGGCATTTACCAAAGCACTTTTTGTGGCTGTACCGAGTGCACGGCAGACAACACAGTCAGGAGCATCACCCTGGGAGTTTGCAAAGATTTACATCCGCAAGGGGCAGCGTTTGCAGGTTCCCTTTGAAACTGCTGTTAAATCAAAAGATGGCGGCTATCTTCAACCAAGCATAACTGCACTCACCGACTATCTTACCCATAAAGAGAAGTTGGCAGGATCACTTTTTGGGAAGCAAAAGGAGTATACCTTTGGACAGGATAGCAGTTTCAACATCGACAACCTTGTCTCAGAATTAACAAGCTATGTGGCGGAGGGCCTATGAGTAATGTTTATCTTTTGCTGTGGCTTGAAGCGCCATTGCAATCGTGGGGAGCCGATTCGCGATTCGGGAGGAGGGGTACCCTTGAGTTTCCGACCAAATCAGGAATTCTTGGTTTGTTGTGTTGCGCTCTTGGGGCTGGTGGAGAACAGCGGGAGCTGCTTGAAGAGATGGCGCCGTTGACCCAGAGCGTTATCTCATTTGGCAGAAAAAGGGAAAACAGTAGGGGAGAGTGGCAAAAAGTTGGCCGAGAACCTCTACTGCGTGATTTCCAGATGGTCGGCAGTGGCTATGATGAGAAAAATCCGTGGGAAACCCTTCTTATTCCTAAAAAAAGCGATGGAACGGCGGCAGTCAATGGGGGCTCAAAAATAACCTACCGCTACTATCTTCAGGGTGAAGCATTTGCTGCCATACTGGAAGTTCCAGCCGAAAAAGCAGCGACCTTTGCAAATGCTCTGGAAAACCCATACTGGGATATCTATTTTGGCAGAAAATGTTGTGCCCCTACTGACTTCATTTATCGTGGATGTTTTGAATCAGCACCTTCTGCATTGGAAAAAGCCCTTGAAATTGCGGATGGGAAAGGGAGGGTGGAGGACTTCAGGGTAGTTGATGGCGAGGGCGCAGGGGAGACAATCATACTGAATGATGTGCCCATTCAATTTGGAGAAAATAAGGTTTACAGAGAACGAAGGGTAAGTATTCTAACTATTGATGACGATGCCTGAACCACCTGTACACGATAACACACCATCCCGATTGCTGATAAAAATTACGCGAGACACGTTGCCGCAGGTCAAGGATAAATATCCATTTATCTATTTGGAACGGGGGCGGCTTGAAATTGATGACAGCAGTGTCAAATGGATTGATTGTGACAATAATGTTGTCAGATTACCCGTTGCGATGCTCAATTGTTTGCTTCTTGGGCCAGGCACGGCTGTTACTCACGAAGCGGTGAAGGTTATGGCTGCGGCGAATTGTGGAGTCTGCTGGGTTGGTGAAGACGCTCTTATTTTTTATGCAGCGGGTCAGACACCGACAAGTGATACTCGTAACTTTCATCGGCAACTGATTCTCTCCGCTGATCCTGATGCTTCGCTCAAGGTTGCTACACGAATGTTTACTCGCAGGTTCCCTGAGGCAAAACTGGAAAACAAAAACCTTAAACAGATGATGGGTATGGAAGGCTTGCGTGTTCGACAACTCTATGAAACAAAAGCTCAAGAGTACAAGGTAGGCTGGAAAGGGAGGCAATTTACCCCAGGCAAGTTTGAGATGGGTGATATAACCAACAGAATCCTGACATCAGCGAACGCTGCTCTATACGGAATTATTTCTTCGGCAGTTCACAGTATGGGATATTCCCCACATATAGGTTTTATTCATGCCGGAAGTCCTCTGCCATTTGTTTATGATATTGCAGACCTCTACAAAGAACATCTCTCTATTGATCTTGCATTTGCACTGACGGCACTGATGGCAGGGGAGTATGATAGACACAAAATTGCCACCGAATTCCGCAGAAGGGTAATCGCTATAGATCTCTTGGCACGCATTGGACCGGATATCGAAGAAATGCTTGGGAGGTCATGATGCTTGTTGTTATTGCGAATGATATTCCTCCAGCAGTACGAGGCAGAATGAAGCTTTGGTTTGCCGAACCACGGGCAAATATATTTGTCTCCGGCGTAAAAGATTCTGTTGCAAAAAAAGTGGTTGAATATCTGCACAACCATTGTCCTTCAGAATCCGGTCTGATGGTTTTCAAGAGCAGCAATTTGCCACCGGGATATGAGATTTATGGCTTGGGTGATACCCGAAAAGAGATAATCGAACTTTCCGGGATGCAACTGGTTATTGAGAAGTATACGGAACCAGAGCAGCCATTCAAAAACCATGAATGACGGCTTATAACCCCTTTAAATGTCAGGGTCTTCCCCACAGGCGTGGGGGTGTTTCTCACATCCAGCGTAGACCGTCAACGTGTCGCCGGTCTTCCCCACAGGCGTGGGGGTGTTTCTCGAGATTGTGAAACTTGTCGCTGTGCAGGCTGGTCTTCCCCACAGGCGTGGGGGTGTTTCCCAGATCGACATTGAGTGTCTTGATAGGGCAAAGTCTTCCCCACAGGCGTGGGGGTGTTTCCGTTAATTCCGGCAAATTTCGGGCTATAAAAAGGTCTTCCCCACAGGCGTGGGGGTGTTTCTATGAGTTACAGCTCAGAGTATAACGGGGCGCCGTCTTCCCCACAGGCGTGGGGGTGTTTCTATCTTGGTGGTGGTCGTACTCCCATCGTTATTGTCTTCCCCACAGGCGTGGGGGTGTTTCCAGGTAACACGGTCTGGTCAACTCCTTACATCAGGTCTTCCCCACAGGCGTGGGGGTGTTTCCAGTGGACTGACCTGTTCAAATCAATCGGCGATGTCTTCCCCACAGGCGTGGGGGTGTTTCTGGCGTACAGTCCGCGACCGCTATTGTTTACCAGTCTTCCCCACAGGCGTGGGGGTGTTTCTCGTATTGCATCTATTGATCAGCATTTTGATGAGTCTTCCCCACAGGCGTGGGGGTGTTTCCCAAATAAAGTAATTAAAACGTGGTGTCACCTAGTCTTCCCCACAGGCGTGGGGGTGTTTCTATATCAAGTGGTGATATGTCCATCGGTGGCGGGTCTTCCCCACAGGCGTGGGGGTGTTTCTATTTGATGATGATGGCCTCAATTAAGGAGGCAGTCTTCCCCACAGGCGTGGGGGTGTTTCTCAGTCTCAGGCACCGTGCAGCTCAAAAGCACAGTCTTCCCCACAGGCGTGGGGGTGTTTCCGCTGGCGGAAAAGCTCTCAAGGATTAATGCGGGTCTTCCCCACAGGCGTGGGGGTGTTTCTGATGCTCGTGAGCAACTGACTGCGGCTGAAGGGTCTTCCCCACAGGCGTGGGGGTGTTTCTTGCATGTAGACGTTATCACGTTCCGCCTCTTCGTCTTCCCCACAGGCGTGGGGGTGTTTCTGAAAGTCTGGCCAAGGACAGGCAAGGAGGTAAGTCTTCCCCACAGGCGTGGGGGTGTTTCTCAAGGTCAAAATCGGCAGCTTTGCGATCTCTAGTCTTCCCCACAGGCGTGGGGGTGTTTCCTGCCCGGGGTCGTTGTCAAAGCGCTTGCGGTCGTCTTCCCCACAGGCGTGGGGGTGTTTCCCAACAACAAACCCGTGCTCGGTGAAAGAGTGAGTCTTCCCCACAGGCGTGGGGGTGTTTCTCGACCTTTGCAATAGCCATCTGCCCTTTTGAGGTCTTCCCCACAGGCGTGGGGGTGTTTCTGATCTGCACTGCCTTGGTAATGAGGTCTAGAGGTCTTCCCCACAGGCGTGGGGGTGTTTCTTCATCAGTATACTCTGGCTAAATGGTATACTGGTCTTCCCCACAGGCGTGGGGGTGTTTCCGTATCTGTCGATTGTGTGGAGTAGTCCTTGATGTCTTCCCCACAGGCGTGGGGGTGTTTCTGCTCCAGCGGCTGGAGAGGGGGGTAAGGGGGTGTCTTCCCCACAGGCGTG
>CAIMPI010000046.1 GCA_903843305.1 uncultured Chlorobiaceae bacterium | reverse complement strand
GGATTGTCAAGTCTCCACGCATGGAGCAAAGATACCATTTAGTGCGGAAACTGACGAATCATAAAATACTAACTAACGGAAAAACAATGACTTATTTTTCTGGCTCAAGAAATTTTGCAAAGTTGGCAGAAGTCAGGATAAAAGTACTTGATGGCATAGTCACTCATAAACATTCTATGAGAATGGAACGATCGAAAGAGCATCGACCTTAAAAAGCCAGCTATTTTCGGCTAAATTTATGACCTACTTTCAAGGCAATCAGTATAGCTTCCTGACGAAATAATACTACTGCAATCACAAGGTAAAGCGTTAACATTCCAGCTTTAAAAAATGTAGTCACCAATGGATGAGGGAATAGCTGAGCTGTATGAAACTGCAATATGGCCAGTAAGATACCCGCCACAAGCAAAAGAAACAGCTTCAGCCAATCATGCTGGATAGGAAAAACTTTAAGAGAATACCATGCCATAACAAGGCACATGATTGCCGTACCGGCAACGATGGCATAAGCAGCGCCATCCATACCACTTAGGGGAATAAGCCACCAGCAGAAAAGAGCCGTCACAGCAGCACCTGCAAAGGTGACAACAGGCAGATACCGGGTATTACCAGTAATAAGAAGTCCTGCAGAAAGATTAGTGGATATCATGTCAAAAACATAACTCAAAAAAATCCATGGAAGAATTGAAAGTCCTATCCAGTAAGGGGGAGGAAGCAGGTAAAAACTGGCTGCATAGTGATAGCGAACAATATCGGGAACAAAAAAGGTGGCTGTTAGCGCCAGAAACATGGTAAACAGGGTGGAAATGCTGAGCACATGCTGGAAAAGCCTTTTTGCGTCGGGCTCTTTAGCCTGTTGCAGGAAAAACGGTTGCCACGCGAAACGAAATACTTGAATAAAAAGCTGCAACACAACTCCGAAAGCAGCAATTCGTCCATAAATGCCTACAATGTCAGAGGGTTGATAACCTTGTCCATAGAGCCTTTGAATCTCTGACGGAGGTATTCGGATTAATATATTCCGGTCAATAAGATGAATCAGCAGCCCAGCAATCCCTGTAGGGACGTATGGCAAGCCAATGCGAAGCATTTCACGTAACTCCCCGATTGAAAAAAATATCCTGAACTGACGGAATACAGGAATAACCAGCAAAAGACTGACTAACGAACCAAATGCCTCTGCGATAAAGACCCCCGGCAATCCTACATGAAAAGGAACGATAAGAATAATCGCGCTTGCAACAACTGCAATCACACCGAACACTCGGGCAATAGCAAACTGCACTGCTTTTCTCTTAAGGCGCAGTTCTGCAAACGGAATAACCAGAAGCGTGTCAAGCCATAAAATAAGAGCAGCATATCGGACAAAAAGAAAATCTCCGGCAGATAATCCAATAAGTTGAGCAATAAGCGGAGCGAAAGTGGCAATGATGATCGCAAAAAGCGTCGACGTGAAAAAGAGAATGATAAACGCTGTTGAAAAAAGCTGCGTTTCGTCCCTATCATGATGTATTGAATCTGAAGCCACTTTGAGATAGGAAGTCTCAAGACCATAAGAAAACAACACATTGGCGAGGGCAATATTGGCATAGATAATAGTTTGCACTCCATTATCAAACGTGGAAAGCTTGTTTGCATAGAGGGGTACAAGAAGATAATTAAGACTACGGGCAAGAATAGTACTCGAACCGTAAATAACAGTATCTTTAAAAAGAAGCTTCAGCTTTGAAAACATGCAGGAAAAAATCAGAAAACTTACACGATATCATTGTTAAACATTCCCGATCTATCCTCACGTTGAGCTGCTGCCCTTCGCTGACGTATGGCCTCCTCGTCAATCTGAAATCTGCCATCCTTTTGAATAACCGGAATCCTTGATATCACATCATTCAGATGGCGCTGGGCTTCCTGCTGTTGCTGCTTGAGTTTTTCAAGTTCACTTTTGTTCAGTCCAACAGGATTATCTTTGTCTATAAGGGTATCCTTGAATGACTCGATGACTAAATTCTGCTCTTTTTTCATATAACCCAAAAACTTGGCAAACAGAAAAACAAACAGAGAAAACACCAAGAGGGACAACCCAAGAAGAACGAGCCAACTCATGAGGAACGCTTTATGATTAGCAAGAAAAATATATTTCTTCAATTTAGCCGATATTACAGTATATCAAAACATCAATCCATCATCTTTTCTTCTTAAAGCATCTATTCTGCCAAAATATGAGCACACCAACCCAAAGCGGGAACATTAAAGAGACCGGAAAAATAATTCTTGAACAGGAAGCTCAAGCCATTTTTATGATCGCAGAACGGCTTGACGAGCGTTTTTCAGATGCAGTGAAGCTTATGGCATCATGTAAAGGAAAAATTATCATTTCAGGCATGGGAAAATCAGGAATTATTGGCCAGAAAATTGCTGCAACCATGGCATCAACAGGAACTACTGCCCTTTTCCTTCACCCTGCAGATGCTGCTCATGGGGACTTGGGTATTGTCGGTCATCAGGATATAGTCCTGTGTCTATCGAAAAGCGGTACAACAGAAGAGATGAACTTTATCATTCCTGCACTTCGACAGATTGGAGCAAGAATTATTGCCATGACCGGTAATCAACGCTCATTTCTTGCCCAGAATGCTGATATCACACTCGATACTGGCATAGAAAAAGAGGCTTGTCCCTACGATCTTGCACCTACAACTTCAACAACAGCAATGCTTGCCATGGGGGATGCCTTAGCAATTTCGTTGATGCAACAGAAAAAATTTACACAAAGAGATTTTGCATTGACTCACCCCAAAGGATCACTCGGACGACGGCTTACTGTAAAGGTTACTGATATTATGGCAAAGGAAAATGCTGTTCCTCTCGTAGCAGAAAATGCCTCGGTTGCCGATCTTATCCTTGAGATGACCTCAAAACGATATGGCGTAAGCGCTGTAGTTAATGAAGAAGGAGGCCTCAAAGGTATATTTACGGATGGTGACCTTCGCCGCCTGGTTCAGAGCGGCAAGGAGTTCCTGAACCTCAGTGCTGGCTCCGTTATGACAGCAAATCCCAAAACTGTGGCGCCCAACACCATGGCAAAGGAGTGTCTTGATATTCTGGAAACCTATCGTATTACGCAGTTGCTGGTCTGCGACAGTGAACAGCATCCGGTGGGAGTAGTACATATTCACGACCTGATTACGCTGGGACTTTGAGAGGCTTTTCAATTCATCTGAAAATAGAGGACTTATCAAAAATATATAAGTCCTCTATATCACCTTTCCTCTATCTGCCGAGAGCCTTGACCATGGCTTCACCGATGTCAGCAGGGCTATCGACAACGTGAATACCAGCATCTTCCATTGCTCTTATCTTGTCTTCTGCGGTTCCTTTTCCTCCAGAAACAATTGCGCCCGCATGACCCATTCTTCGACCGGGAGGCGCGGTACGACCGGCAATAAATCCGATTACAGGCTTTTTGAAATATTGCTGAATATATGAGGCCGCTTCTTCCTCTGCACTTCCACCTATTTCGCCAATCATTACAAGCCCTTCTGTCTCATCATCTGCGGCAAAGAGCTTGATAGCATCGATAAACTGAGTACCAATAATCGGATCACCGCCTATACCGATGCATGTTGACTGACCAAGACCAACCTGGGTAAGCTGGTGTACCGCTTCGTATGTCAGAGTACCACTACGGGAAACAACGCCAATAGTGCCTTTTTTATGGATAAAACCAGGCATGATGCCTACTTTGGCTTCACCAGGAGTAATAACACCCGGACAGTTAGGCCCAATAAGAATAGCTCCTCTCTGCTTGACAAAAGCAAAAGCTTTCATCATGTCATTGACAGGAATACCTTCGGTAATACAGATAATCACCTTCAGTCCTGCTTCAGCAGCCTCCATAATAGCATCGGCAGCAAAAGGAGCTGGGACAAAAATAACCGTTACGTTGGCTTCTGCCTTCTCTACCGCTTCACGTACCGTGTTAAACACCGGTACAGGCCGACAAAACTTGTCTTTTTCATTACCATGATACAAAACCCCGCCTTTTCCAGGAGTAACCCCAGCCACCACATTGGTTCCATATTCAAGAATCTGGGAGGTATGAAAGGTACCTTCCGCACCGGTTATCCCCTGCACAAGCAGGCGGGTATCCTTGTTGACTAATACACTCATAGTACAGATTTATTATAGATTAACGCTAAGTACTCCACCAAAAATTATAACGGTACCTGTATACGTTTCGCAATACCAAGCAACTTTCCCTCTTCAAAAAAATTACAGATAAGATGCATTCCGACAGGAAGATTCAAACTGTCAAACCCGAGCGGCACACTGATAGCTGGCATACCGACGATACTTGCAGGAACAGTGAAAACATCGGCAAGATACATTTCGAGAGGATTGCCAGTTTTATCGCCAATACCAAAAGGGGGAAATGGAGATGTAGGACCCGCAATAACGTCAACTTTCTCAAGAGCTTCTTGGTAACGCTCCTGAAACACACGTCGTACCTGCTGAGCCTTTTTATAGTAGGTATCGTAGTATCCTGCAGAAAGAACATAGGTACCTAGCATAATCCTGCGCTTGACTTCCCTGCCAAATCCTTCAGTTCTTGAATTGACATACATGGCAGCAAGATCTCCCGCATTTTCTGAGCGATAACCGTACCTTGCACCGTCAAAACGGGCAAGATTGGATGACGCCTCAGCAGTGACGAGAATGTAATAAGCAGCTATCGCATAAGCACTATCAGGTAGTGTTATATCTACAAGTTGAGCTCCCCGATCACGGAGTTCAAAAAGCTTACCCTTTACTCTTCGGGATACATCCGCATTAAGACTCTCGGGAAAATACTCTTTAGGAACACCAATTTTCAAGCCCTCGACAGAAAGAGTCGCCATTTCCGAAGAGTACTCAGGCACAACATGGAAGGAAGAGGTTGCATCCCGTCTATCTTTGCCAGCTATAACCTCAAGTACCAGTGCAGCATCGTCACAATTGCGGGCAAGAACCCCTATCTGATCAAATGAGGAGGCAAAGGCCACCAGCCCATATCGCGAAATCCTTCCATAGGTCGGTTTCAAACCAACAATATCACAGAAACCTGCTGGCTGCCGGACAGAACCGCCAGTATCGGAACCGAGAGCCACCATGGCAAGACCATTGGCAACGGCTGCAGCAGAGCCACCCGAACTACCGCCAGGAACTCTTTTTTTATCAAAAGGGTTAGGAATATGGCCGTAAGCCGAGTTTTCATTCGAACTCCCCATGGCAAACTCATCCATGTTCGTTTTACCCAGAAAAATAGCATCTTCCTCTTCAAGACGAATTACTGAGGTAGCATCAAAGACACATTCGTAATTATAAAGAATCTTCGAAGCACAAGTAAGTCGCTCCCCTTTTATTGCAATATTATCCTTGATTGCCATCGGCATACCGAACAACTTTCCCAGACGCCCTCCTTCTTTGAGTTTTCGGTCAAGACTTCTAGCCCGTTCCAATGCCTTTTCCGAAAAAACCGTTATATAGATATTATCCTCGAGGTAATCATCTATACGATCCAGATAAAAACGCACAACCTCTTCACAAGTTATCGAATGCGCTATAAGCCTGGAGCGAAGATTTTCGTAATTACTTAATTGCACGTCTATTGTGAATGATTTTAAAAAAACAGTGACTGTGGATGATATTGCTGACTTTTAAAAAACAGGATGATCTACTTACCGCATTTCGTCGCTATGTAAAGTTTGTATTATAAGAAATAACTGCATATTATTCAATTTGGGTGAATTTAGTATTCAGAAGATTATTCATGGGAATTATAGCATGAATACACATCAAGTGATAAAAAGTAAACCGGGGTAATGTCATTCATTAAAATAACAGACTTTTCATCAACGCTTCAACCGAATTGGTTTTCTGCTGATACCGACTTTGCAGATAAACAGTTACAAACAGAGCTGAAGTCATCATGTGACCTTCCCAATCATATCGCCATCATAATGGATGGTAACGGTCGATGGGCAAGGTTGAAGGGCAAAACAAGAATTGATGGCCATGTAGCTGGAGTGGCTTCAGTAAAAGACGTGGTTGAATCTTGCGCCCAGCTTGGCATCAAGTATCTTACTCTTTTTACCTTTTCCACAGAAAACTGGAAAAGGCCGGAAAAAGAGGTCTCCGCGTTGATGCAACTTCTGATCAAGGTTATCGGCCGGGAAACCCGTAAACTCCATGACAATAATATCCGTCTCAATGTCATTGGAAAGATGAATCAGTTGCCGAAAGAAGTGAGTGGTGTATTAAAGAAAACTATGGAACTCACCAAAAACAACAATAAACTTGTACTGACCATTGCACTCAGTTACAGTGGCCAATGGGATATTATGCAAGCGTGCAAGGCTATTGCTTTTGATGTCAAGGCTGGTCTGCTCAATCCTGAATCAATCAATGAGCAACTTATCGCCTCATACTTATCTACAGCATCGATACCTGATCCAGAGCTTCTGATACGTACAAGCGGAGAGTTTAGAATTAGTAATTTTTTACTTTGGCAAAGCGCATATTCCGAAATTTATTTTACAAACACTTATTGGCCTGACTTTCGTCGTTCACAGCTTTATGATGCTATCAGGGAATTTCAAAGCAGGGAACGAAGGTTTGGACAGACAAGCGAACAAATTCAGATAAATAATATTCCTGCAAACAAGCTTTAACCTGATTGATTCCTCAAATTTCATGAAACAAACCCAAAAGCTGACTCTCTTAGTTCTGTTTGCTCTCTCCTGCAACGTTGAAGCAAAAAACGTTGAAGCAAAAAATCTGCCGATTAAACAGTCCAGTACTATAGAACAAACAACTTCAAACACGGCAAAACTTGATCTTTATACCATAAAAACAATCTCCTTCATCGGCCTCGAATCGCTCAGCGAACAGGAATTGATGGCCAGTCTTCCCCTGAAAACCATGCAAAGGATTGCAATCCCCGGAGCGGAACTCTCTGGAGCACTGCAATACCTCTGGAAATTGCAGCTTTTCAGCAATATCACTGTTAAAAAAAACGATCTCGGACAAAACAATGCTTCACTGAAATTTATTGTGAACGAACTGTCTGTGCTTGACGAGGTATCTTTTAAAGGAAACAAGAAGTTCGACAGTAATGAACTAAAAAAAACAGCCGCCCTTGTAACTGGCAAGAAAATCAACGAACAAGAACTACTCACTGCTGCGAATAAAATCGAAAAACTCTACGCATCAAAAGGCTATTTGACGGCTGAAGTTGAATTCAATAAGCAGTTAGTAGGTAAAAATCACATAAAAGCTCTTTTTTCAATTTCCGAAGGATCAAAGGTCGCGATTGAAAAGATAACTTTTCACGGCAATACTGCTTTTAATCAGAAAAAACTGAGAGGGGTTTTCAAGGAAACAAGTCAAAATTCCTGGTGGCGAAAAATCTTTGGAACCCCAAAACTTGATCTCGATAAATTCAGTGAGGATAAAAATCTTCTCGTTGAGTTTTACCGCAACAACGGCTATCGGGACGCACGTGTTTTGCGAGATTCGATTAGTTATACCAATGACAAAAAAGGCCTTTTTCTTGATATTTATGTTGATGAGGGGCAGAAATATCATATCAGGAATATAACATGGTCAGGCAATACCAAGGAGTTTGCTACTACAGATATTCTTGATAAAACGTTCAGCATCAAAAAAGGCGATGACTACAATTCAAAACTGATTCAGGATCGGCTGAATTTTTCACAGGATAACTCTGACATTAGCTCAATCTACCTCGATCGCGGCTACCTATCGTTCAAGGCTAATCTTGAGGAACAGGTCATAAAACCAGATATGATTGATCTGGTTATTTCTCTAAGGGAAGGAGAACAGTTTCAGCTCAACACTATCAATATCAAAGGTAATACCAAAACGAAAGACCATGTGATCCGGCGTGAGCTTTACACTGTTCCGGGTGACATGTTTAGCCGTAAAAACGTTGTGCGCAGCATCAGGGAGCTGAGCATGCTTAACTATTTCGATCCGGAACAGATTACACCTGATATTGAGCCAAACCCGGAAACCCAGACCGTTGATTTGACCTATAATGTCACCGAAAAGCAGACCGATACCTTCAATGCTTCAGTCGGCTATAGCGGTAGTGGATTTACTGGCGCACTAGGTGTAACCTTCAACAACTTCTCTCTGCATGATATTTTTGATCCCAAGTCTTATAACCCTTTGCCACATGGAGACGGGCAGCAACTCGGATTTCAGTGGCAATTCGGAAGCAACAACTACAGAACTCTCAGCCTCAACTTTACCGAACCATGGGCATTCGGTGGACCAACAGCAGTAGGATTTTCAGCCTTCAAAACTCATAGTGCCTATGACTATACTAATGATAACATCGACAACCCGACCGTAATCGATCAATACGGCACAACACTTTCCATCGGAAGACGCCTGAAATGGCCAGACGACTACTTTTCGATCAACTGGAAGCTAAAATACCTGCATAGCAATGGAGGATTCCTGAGTTTTATCAATTATACCGATCCTAACGCTCCTAGCAAAGCTGATGAATTTTCAATAACTCAAACTATTACCCGAAACAGCATCGACAGCCCACTTTTTCCAAGAAAGGGCAGCAAAAATAGCATTACAGGAGAACTTGCAGGTGGCCCACTGCCAGGTACCGTGGATTTCTACAAATTTGTTGGGACATCAAGCTGGTACTTCCCGATTACGAGAAATCTCGTATGGAACGTTTCGACTCAGCACGGTTATCTTGCAACCTTTAATGACAAAGACTATATACCCTTCACAGAGTATTTCTATATGGGTGGAAGCGGAATGTCATCTCTACCCACCATTCCGTTGAGAGGATACGACGACCGAAGCCTCGGATCAATGCTTGGTGCCAGTTCTACAACAAGCACCAGTCTTTATGCTGGAAAGATTTACTCTAAATTTACATCTGAACTGCGTTACCCGCTTACCATGTCACAATCAGTGAGCATTTATGCCCTGACCTTCCTTGAAGCTGGAGATCTCTGGGAAAACAGGGATGCTGTAAATTTTTCAGATCTGAAAAAATCTGCTGGTCTTGGCCTCAGACTCTACCTGCCCATTATTGGACAAATTGGACTTGATTACGGCTATGGCTTTGATGCCGTAAAAAGCATTCCCACAAAAACAAAACAAGGGTGGAGCTTTATGTTTAGTTTCGGCACAACAACAGAATAAATCAAACAGACGCAGTGGGGAGGCATCTCGATAAGATGCCTCTGCTCATGAACTCCTTTTCATCCGGGATATTTCATCCCGCAGCCTTGCTGCCTCCTCATAGTTTTCGTTGCTTATCGCATCATTGAGATCAGACTGAAGTTGAATAAGCTGGGCATCAGGAGTTAGTTTAGCAGTACCTGTCCGCTCGGCTTCCACAGGCGTCTCCTCATCGACCTCCTCTTTCTGTTCCTCCTTTATACCTGCCTCATTCATAATCTCCTCAGTAACAAACAGTGGTGCATTAAAACGCACTGCAATGGCAATGGCATCACTGGGGCGTGCATCAATTTCATGCACTTCACCGTTCACCTCACAGATAACCTTCGCATAAAAGGTCTCATTGTGCAGTTCATCAATAATGATTTCATTGACATGCAGATGAAAAGCATCGGCAATATTCTTGAAAAGGTCGTGAGTAAAGGGCCTCGGCGGTTTTATATTTTCAAGTTTCAGGGCAATTGCCTGAGCTTCAAAACCCCCGATAATAATCGGTAACTTTCGTTTTCCCTCCAACTCATAAAGAATAATTGCATAGGCACCGTTGGTATGAGGACTTGTGGAAAGTCCGAGAATATCTACCTGAAGTTTACGCATGAGCTAAAAAAATTAACGTTATATTCGGAACATACCCATAATCCCATGTTCCTAACACCAAAGTACTGCAAATCATTTCCTCTTCAAAAATTCATGAAGGGCATCAAGCAATTTGGGTAATACAAGATGGACATCGCCAACAATACCATAATCAGCTACATCAAAAATTGGCGCATAACGATCACTATTGATTGCTGCCACAACAGTAGAACCTGATCCGAGCCCAGCAAGGTGCTGGGGAGTTCCAGATATACCGCATGCAAGATAAAGCGCTGGCGCAACTGTTTTGCCTGTCTGCCCGATCTGTTCAAAATGGGGCCGCCACCCTCCATCAACCGCTTGACGACTCGCCCCGACAGCACCCCCAAGAAGTTGTGCAAGCTGCTCAAGAATAACAAAACCCTCACTTCCTCCCATTCCTCTCCCACCTGCAACAATAATACTCGCTTCGGTTACATCCTGCCTTCCTGAATACATAACCATCCTGCGGACTACCGGAAAGAGCTCTTCTATACCAGTGAGGCGGCATGTTTCAAGAGGAATAATGGTGGGGTAATCTTCGGAAATGGAGTGGAATAACTTTGCAGATGACAGAATAGTGTAAATCCTGATCGAACGTTCAGCAACAAAAGAAGCTATGGTCGAACCAGAATAGACAGGTCTTACGCAACGAACACACACTTCTTTTGAAACATCGAAAATTGTGCATCCCGAAAGCAATGATGCCTTAAGATGCAAGGAAAGTTTAGGAGCTAAATCCCGGCTGAGTACCGTATCAGCAAAAAAAATGGTGGTGCAAGCCTCAAGTTTCAACGTTTCAGCAACAAGCCGGGCGTAGTGCCCCGGATTGTACAACCTGAAGGCCTCATTACTGGCATGATAAATAACACCCTTCCCAGAGAGAGACGCGCATAATTGCTGAAGATCAACTGGCCCTGCAAGGATACCGAACACTGCAGAATCTCCATATAAAGCGGCAAGATCTTGAACACGGTTCCAAGTGTCAATGGAAGTTTTTTTTACAATACCTTCCCTCTGTTCCAGAAATACAAGAAATTTGTTCATCGACACATTGGCATTTCTTATTTCCCCCTGCTCAGAAAAAAGAATATTCTTCGTTGAGATGCCTGATTAGCTCTTTTTCGCTATGCATAAATTTGCATATTTTTTTTCTTTCAAGGGGCTCAATGCTGATCATAGCCACTGAAGCATTCTCGCAGAGAGTGGCATAAAAAAGATCAATTGTTTTTTTTCTCGCCTCGATGACCGCTCTAATACTGGTTTTACGGGGCATATTCAATCCTTTGTCCGCGCTGAGCAATGCTGGATAGTTAATATCAATATATTCTAACCCACCCTCAATTTCACGCTCAACCTGTATACTTTCGAAAGAAGCATGAAATGCGGTAATACCAGTGACTGATGGAATTCCAAGCATCTCGGCAAGCATTGGCGGAACCTGTCCGTTCTGAAAATCAGTAGAATGCTTGCCGCAAAAGACAAGGTCAGGCAACGCCTGTTGATAAAAAGCAGAAATAGCCTGGCAGAGAACCTGAGCCGTTTGAAATGAATCTGACACCACGATATTGCTCACCAGTACTGCCCTGTCTGCACCCATGGCCAAGGCTTTACGAAGCATCTCTTTTGCTGAAACAGCCGCGACACTGAAAACAGTTACAATGCTTCCCTCAAAGCGCTCTTTAAGGGACACTGCCTCCTCAAGCGCATACTCATCATAGGGATTCATCACGTCATTGACTCTTGTAAGATCTATTGCTCCATCAACAAATCCAATAACCGACGCGGTATCGGGTACCTGACAGACACATACTGCAATATTCATAGAGAGTTATCTTGGTCTCTTAAACAAATGAAAAATAACATAAAAAAAAGCCGCAAAATAGCGGCTTTAAAATAACAAGTGCCCGAGAGGAGATTCGAACTCCTACACCTTTCGGCGCTACCCCCTCAAGATAGTGTGTCTACCAATTTCACCACTCGGGCTTGTCAAATTTCAGAATGTGTATATACTTCGTGAGAATAGAAGGACTCGAACCTTCGACCCTCTGCTTAAAAGGCAGATGCTCTACCGACTGAGCTATATTCTCGACCTATACGAAGGTACATGAGTACCGGAACTTACTTATTCTGGTATCTCTGGCGCTTCTTGTGCCTGTTCTTACGACGCATCTTTTTACGCTTGTGTACCGCCATTTTATGACGTTTTCTTTTTTTTCCGCAGGGCATATAGTAAGTGTCTTTCCTCTTGTTTTAAAGGCAGATAATATAGGAAGTTTTTTCTGAACTTCAAATTTTATTAAGGAACCAAAAGAATCTTTTCCTAATAACACACGGATTTTCATTCAGCATTTCGCAGTTCGAGGCTTAACGTACTCATGCATTCATATATTTGAAAAAGTCCTTGTTGTCCTTGGTATCGGCCATTTTCTCTCGCATGAACTCCATGCACTCAATCGGATTTTTATCAGCCAGATACTTTCTGAGAAGCCATGTCCTGGAAAGCTCGTCCTGGGTAAAGAGCAACTCCTCTTTACGTGTACCGGAACGGAGAATATCAATAGAAGGAAATACACGTCGTTCGGAAAGCCTGCGGTCGAGAAGCAACTCCATATTGCCGGTACCTTTGAACTCTTCAAAGATAACATCATCCATACGTGAACCTGTATCAACAAGCGCTGTTGCAATAATAGTAAGACTGCCGCCCTCCTCAATATTGCGAGCTGCTCCAAAAAAACGTTTCGGCTTGGTGAGTGCATTTGCATCAATACCTCCTGAAAGAATTTTTCCAGAATGAGGAATGATGGTATTATGAGCCCTTGCAAGTCTGGTAATGGAATCGAGCAAAACCACCACGTCCCTGCCGACCTCAACCAGCCGTTTTGCTTTTTCAAGAACCATGTCCGCAACAAGAACATGACGTTCCGGATCTTCATCAAAGGTGGAACTCACAACCTCCGCTGGCACACTCCGAGCCATGTCAGTCACCTCTTCAGGCCGTTCATCAATAAGAAGAACAATAAGATACACTTCTGGATGATTTTTAATAATTGCATTGGCAATCATCTGCAAAAGCATGGTTTTACCGGTTTTCGGCTGCGCCACAATCAATCCTCGCTGCCCTTTTCCAATAGGGGTAAAAATATCCATGATACGACCACAAGCTTCAGATTGCTTGGTTTCGAGCTTGAAACGTTCTCGCGGAAAAAGAGGAGTGAGATTTTCAAAGTAGGGCCTCTCCCTTGTAATTTCCGGATCGTTTCCGTCAATAGTGTTAATTTTCAACAACGCGAAAAAACGCTCACCCTCCTTCGGCGCCCTTACTTGTCCAGATACCGTATCTCCGGTACGCATATTGAAACGCTTGATCTGGGATGGAGAAACGTAAATATCGTCAGGGGAAGAAAGGTAGTTATAATTAGCTGATCGTAAAAAGCCATAACCTTCCGGTATAACCTGCAAAACACCGGTATTAACCATCACATTACCGCTTTCAGAATCACTGTTCTTCTGCGATTGAGCTTCGATAATCTTGAAAATCAGCTCTTCCTTTCTTAGACCTGCAGCCGTGACACCAATCTCCTTGGCTAAAGCATGCAATTCATAAACCTTCATTTTCTGGAGCATATTGATGTCCAGACCCTTGGAAACCGAATTATTCGACATTGTATTTAATTGTGTTCAAAGCTTGTTTTAAAAAAGCCAAAGAAAAAGATCAGATAGTATATAGTATGCGTCCCCCTTTAACGGTGTATCCAAACATCGTGGTCAATGCCTCGCATTATTAACGAGGATTACCTTTAACGCTTTGTCATGTAACATGAAAGCAGGAAAAAGAAGATGGCAGGGGAAGAACCTCTATAATTAAAAAAGGTATAATCACAACAAGGAATTATGGAAAGGAATTTCTTCTTGCGTAAATGAAGAATCTCTGTGGATTGCTTGAAATATAAACAAATTTCCATAATAACACGCATTTCAAGCAATTACTTTTCATATACCAGCAGCAATAATAGCTCCAGCCAGATAAAACGAGCCTGTCACAAGAACAAGATCATCAATGCATGCTTTTTGACGCAAAATCCCAAGTCCATCTATCCCGTTACTGCAAACTGTTGCCTCTGCCCCCTCTTTTTTACATAAAGCGCAGAGTACTTCAGCCGGAACACTTCGTTCGGATGGAATATTGACCAGAAAAAACACACAGTCAAGACGCAGAAGTTCGCGAATAATCGCTTGTGCATCCTTGTCTGAGGCCAAACCAAGCATAACATAGACCCGCCGATATGCATGGCGGAATGAAGAAAGGGTATTGACAGTTTTCCGCATACCGTCAGGGTTGTGCGACACATCAAGAAGCACTGTCGGAGAGGTACCAATCCTTTCAAGTCGTGCTCTGTAGCCAGTCTGCAACATTCGTTCCAGACCAGAAGAGATATGTTCGGGTGCAATGCCTACATCTTCAGCAACCATGACAGCAAGAGAGATGTTGGAGGCATGAAACAATCCGTTAAGCGGCACCTTCAGTGCATGATAGTAGCGGAAAGCTGTTCTGACTTTAAGCTCAATCATTCCCAGCTCTGCAGAAGAGACCCTCCAGACTACATCTTTTCCGGCAATAAAGAGTGGTGCCTCGCATGATTCCGCCTTCTTCTGAATCGGCAAAAATGCTTCAGGTATAGACACCGCCGTAAATACCCTGCACCCTTTTTTGATAATAGCAGCTTTTTCGGAAGCTATCTTGGCAGGAGTCTCACCCAACCACTCTGTATGATCCATGCCGATACTTGGTATCACGACATAGGTAGAATCAACCACATTAGTTGCATCGAGCCGTCCACCCATACCTGTTTCGATAATGGAAACCTCAACCCCTTCATCGGCAAACCAGGCAAAAGCAATTACTGTTGTCGCTTCAAAAAAAGTAGAATGGTTTTCGATAATAGCATCCATGAATAGGGAACAATAGTGCGCAACTTGCTTTCTTGAAATCTGCACGCCATTGATACGAATTCTTTCTGTAAAATCAACCAGATGAGGAGAGGTATAGAGGGCGGTTTTTCTGCCGCTTGCCTGAAAGATCGACGCAAGTGCTGCAGCAACAGTTCCTTTCCCGTTTGTGCCTGCAATATGAACAATCTTGCCTAAGCGTTTATGTGGGGCACCATTAAGATCAAGTAGTATATGCACACGCTCAAGGCCAGGCTTTATACCGAACCGATGCAGGGGGTACAGAAAATCAAGGGCTTCCTCGTAAGTCACCGCTGGCTGCTAACTGTTATGAATTGAAACAAGTGCTGATTTGACAACCTCTTCGACAGTGAGTCCTGTGTTTTGTTCAAGAATGCTGACAACGGCCTTTTGAACAGTAATGCGAGAAAATCCAAGCGTTACTAAGGCATTGACAGCATCTTCCCGCAACCGGTTTATCTGCAATGAAGCAGAAGCTGGCATTCCAGAAACTGGCGAAAGTTTGAGAATTTTATCTCTCAATTCGAGGATAATCCTTGCAGCGTTTTTTTTGCCAACACCAGTTATACCGTAAAGGCGTTCGGGAGTATTAGCCAAAATAGCTTCATGAACATCCTGAACCTGCAATCCAGAAAGAACTGCAAGTGCCAGCTTTGGGCCTATACCTGAAACAAGTAACAGCAACCGAAATAGCTGACGTTCCTCCTCTCTGCAAAAGCCATAAAGTTGCAAGATACCTTCCCTAATATAAAGATGCGAAAAAAGAACCACATCACGACCAAGCTCGGGCAACTGACGGCTTGTAGTCGCAGAAATCAGGAAGTGGTAAGCAATACCAGCAACATCTACAACAGCTTCCTCTGGCAAAACTGAAACTAGCTTACCTCGAAAATATGCAAACATGAAATAAGATATGAAAGTCCGAACTTAAACAGCATACAGTCCAGATATCAAAATATGAAGATCACTACCTAGCCTCACCAGTACATTTTTACTCGTTGCCAGACTGCACGTAGCTGTTTAAAATACGTGTCAACTGTGACTTTTTACGAGATGCTTTATTGGCGTGAATGTAATTCTTTACCCCAAGGCGATCAAGTTTCTGCACAACCGCTCGGTAGGCTCCTTCGACAACTGCCTTGTTAGCACTGGTATCAATCAGTTTTTGCATGGTTTTAACAAGAACTTTCAGCTCTTTTTTCCTTGCTCTGTTTCTGACATTTCTTCTTTCTGACTGCCGGAGTCTTTTTTCAGCCGATTTATGTAAAGGCATATACGCTTACTGTTAATAATAATATTGTTGAATAACAAAAGGTATTTAATATAAAAGAAACAAATCAAAAGGCAAATAAGAAAAATCTGGAAAGTCTTGCACTCTTTACCAACAACCCCTTTTTCACTTAAGCATTCATACCCCTTCGCTGCTCTGCGATTCATCTTCATCCCCCTTTTTTCTTATATTGGCAAAACATTTAATCAAGTTAACCTCGCGTTTATGTGCCTGATGATCAGCGTTTCCGGGATAAGAGGAATTGTTGGCGAAAGTCTGACGCCAAAAAATCTCACCGAATTTGCAATGGCTTTTGCTTCATGGACTCGCCAAAGAAATCCTGAAAAAAAATCAAGAATTGTTATTGGCAGGGATACCAGACCAACCGGCAAGGCAATTAGTGATCTTGTCAGCAATACGCTACTCCTTTGCGGATGTGATGTTATCGATCTTGGTATAGCTACAACTCCAACTATTGAAATTGCCGTTACAGCCGAACAGGCTGATGCTGGACTAATCATTACGGCCTCACACAATCCTGTAGCATGGAATGCACTGAAAATGCTCAACCACTTTGGGGAGTTTTTAAACGCTGACGAGGTAAATGAGCTTCTCGATATTGTAGAAAAAGAACAATTTTTTACTGCGCGCTGGGATGCCATCGGCGCGATATCATATAATGAAGGATATGACAATTATCATATTGAAAAAGTCCTTCAGTTACCCTGTATCGATCCGACGTCAATTGCAAGAGAGCACTTTAAGGTACTTGTTGACTGTGTTGAAGGGGCAGGCTCTTCGATTGTCCCCAAGCTTTGTGAAAGACTTGGTATTGAAAGTGTTCTGAAAGTTGGCTGTGGTGGCACCGGACTCTTTCCCCGAAACCCGGAACCCATTGAAGAAAATCTCTCAGGCACTATTGCCACGCTTCAGGAGAGTGGATTCGACTTTGCTCTTATTGTTGATCCTGACGTTGATCGGCTCGCTCTTATCTGCGAGGACGGCTCGCTCTTCGGGGAGGAATATACCTTGGTCGCCTGTGCTGATTTTTACCTGAAGTATAAACCCGGAGCGGTAGCAAACAATCTTTCAAGCAGTCGTGCACTCAGTGATATTGCAAACCGATACGGGGTGGCATGTTACAGCGCCAACGTTGGAGAAGCCAACGTCAGTAAGATAATGAAAGAGCACGGGGTTGTCATTGGTGGTGAAGGGAACGGTGGAGTTATTCTGCCTGAATTACATTATGGGCGTGATGCATTGGTAGGCATAGCCCTTATTGTCCAAGCCTTCACCCTCTGGCGCAGAGAAAACAAGGGCGGATTGCTGTCGCAGTTCAGACAGGAATTTCCAGATTACTTTATATCTAAACAGAAAATTGTGCTCGGCAAAGCAGACCGTGAATCGCTGGATACCATTTTTACCGAGATTGCCCTACTCTACCATTCCGCTCAAGCCAACACGCTTGATGGACTGAAACTTGATTTTGCTGATAGTTGGGTGCATTTACGTCCATCAAATACCGAACCTATTGTAAGAATCTACGCTGAGGCATCTTCTAAAGCCCAAGCTGAAGCACTGGCCAGTGAAATGAAGCATGAAATTGAAAAACGAGTTTCGGGCACAGACTAGCATGAGTAACGACTCAACAAAAAAAAGCTTCCGGCCACAGCAGGATGATACCCTGCAAAAAGAAAAAAAAAGTTCGGTTGATCGCTATATTATCTTCCGCCTTTTCAGGTATATCAAACCATACAATAAGCTTGTTGCAATAGCTGTTGCCATCACCATTGCAGGCTCTTTTCTTGGCCCGTTAAGGCCTTATCTGACAAAAGTTGCCATTGACGATTATATCGCCCGAGGAAATTTCAAAGGACTGACGGTAATAAGTATTTTTCTTGCGGGTGCCATTCTGCTTGACGGCATAAAGCAATATATCACGACCTGGCTGACTCAAGTTATCGGCCAGAAGGCGGTGTTCGACATCCGGATGGATCTTTTCACCCATTTGCAGAAGTTGCCTGCAAGGTTTTATGACCGAAATCCGATTGGACGGCTTATCACCCGGACAACCAATGATGTTGAGTCACTGAACGAGATGCTTTCCAGCGGAATCATCACTATTCTGGGCGACCTTTTGCAACTCCTTTTCATTGTTTTATTAATGATTTGGATTGACTGGCAACTGACCATTATTGTGCTCGCTATTCTTCCCCTGATGATTTATGCAACAATCACCTTTAAAAATCGAGTACGGATTGCTTTTCAGGATGTACTCACCCATATCGCAAGACTAAACACCTTTTTTCAGGAGCATCTCACAGGCATGAGCATTGTCCAGCTCTTTAACCGTGAAGAACGTGAAGCGGAAAAATATGCTGCAATCAATGCAGATCATCGGGATGCAAATATCAGGACAGTCTTTTATTTCTCTATTTATTATCCGCTCATTGAGGTACTGAGCTCGGCTGCCGCTGGTCTTGTAATCTGGTACAGTGGCATCCGACTGCTGAAGGCTGATCTTACAATCGGAGTTGTTGTCTCATTTGTTCAGTATATTTGGCTGTTTTTCCGTCCTTTGCAGCATCTCTCTGACCGGTTTAACGTTATTCAAACCGCTATTGCAAGCTCAGACCGCATCATCCGCCTCCTTGATGAAAGCGAGGGAATAGAAGATCAAACGAAACGGCACACACTCACGTCGTTCCGCGAGAGTATCGAGTTCAAAAATGTCTGGTTTGCTTATGAAAGCGAAAACTGGGTGCTGAAAGATATCTCACTTACCGTCAGGCATGGAGAAAAGATTGCTATTGTTGGCGCCACAGGAAGTGGAAAAACAACGCTGATAAATATCATCTCAAAGCTCTACCCTTTTGTAAAAGGCTCAGTAACCATTGACGGTATACCATTGCAGGAGATAGCAGAACTCTCTGTAAGAAAGCTTGTCGGTGTTGTCATGCAAGATGTTTTTCTCTTTTCTGGTAGTATAAAAGAGAACCTTGCATTTGGAAATCCTGATGTCAGTGATGAAGCGCTACGGGAAGCAGCAAGAGTTGTGGGAGCTGATCGCTTTATTCAGCAGCTTCCAGGCAATTACGAGTACAGGGTGTTAGAAAACGGCACAGGGCTCTCTTCCGGGCAGAAACAGTTAATAGCATTCGTTCGAGCGCTTCTTTACAATCCTGAAATTCTTATACTTGATGAAGCCACCAGCTCTGTTGATACCGAAACTGAATCGCTGATTGATGCAGCAACAGCCAAACTCATGAATGAGCGGACTTCTATTATCATTGCCCACCGACTTTCGACAGTTCAGAAAGCCGACAGAATTATTGTTCTTCACAAAGGCGTTATCAGAGAAACCGGCAACCACCAGGAGCTTCTCGCCAAAAGAGGACTTTACTACAAGCTATACCTGCTGCAGCATCCGGAACAGGAGCAGAGACTGCCCCTGAGAACGGGAAACCCTATAGACTGCTGTCCCTGAGTACACTTACCGGCTCAAGTTTAGCGGCCCGTGCTGACGGAAGAATTGCCGCAACAGTGCTGATCAACACTGTTATACCAATAATGAGCAAAAAATAAAGGGGATTGTAGGACATGCTGAAACCTGTTTTAGTCAGAGGTCCCTGGGAACTTTCTATAGGAATATTGGCAAAAAGATTGATTGCTCCGACAGCCAGCGTCCCACCTGCAAGTGCTCCGGCCAATCCTACCATAAAACCTTCAAAAATAAACATACCGACCAACTGTAGTCTTGAAAATCCAAGCGACTTCATAATGGCAATGTCCCTGCTCTTTTCAAAGACAGTGGTCACCAGAATATTTGCAACTCCAAAGCCGGAAACAACACCAACAAAAGCCACAAGAGAAAAAACGATATAGCCAATACGGGCAAACAGGGAAAGAATACTTGCATTTTCCTCCTGCCAAGTCAAACACCGATATCCTGTAATCCGCTCCAAATCTCTGGCCAGAGAAGCATTGAGAAAAGGATCTGCTACTTTAAGCGCGATGCCAGAAACCTTGTTTGCTGGTAGTCCCTCAATAATCTGTCCCAGCTTGAGAGAAACCAGAACACTGTTATCGACGGCATTAACACCGGAAAAAAAGATACCGGCAACCTTGCACTGCCGACTCTTTCCTGAAGCAGAAATAATAACAAGCTGGTCATTCAGCTTGAGATTCATATCTTTTGCCACTGTACGTCCCACAAGAAGCGCATTGGTCGTCTTTTCAAAAGAGGCAATATCTCCCTGAACAAGTTTTTTATGGATACCGCTGATAACATCCTCCCTCTCTATCAGCACTCCTTTGAGCAAAAGTGGCTGATTACGGCTTCCTTTAACCGCCATAACCTGCGATTCGACATAGGGTGATGCAGCAAGAACCTCTTTTTCATACTCAGGTGAGCTTAAAACACCAAGAATCTGGCGATAATTTCGCACCTCTTCCCGTTCCTGCTTGTGGATATTATTTTCCACAAAAGCAACAGCAGAAGAGTTCCTACTGGCATTAAGATTCACTGGCATCGGGTCTGTTTTCTCCCCTTTAACAATTATATGAGGCGCAACATTCACGATAGTCTCAACAAAAGAGTCAAGCAAGCCCCGAGTCAAAGAGTTGGTGGTAATCAACACCATCGTACTGATGGCGACACCAAAGATGGTCGTTAATGTCTGCCGACGACGTCCAAGCAGATGACGCACGGCTATAGCAAACAATGTTGTCAGCATGGTGAAGCCACTTCAAGATTGAGGTAAAAAGTTATGGAATATTTTTATTAAGTTATGCTCTTTAACATGAAGTATTACAAATCCTTCAAGGAGTCTTTCCCTGCTACATGAGCGACACGACAAGCAATATAACAATTGAGCGCAAGCAAAGCCACGTGGAGATATGCCTGCAAGACAATATTGCCTTTAACCGCAAAACGACAGGCTTGGAGCGCTTCGAATTTGAGCACAATGCGCTACCCGAAGTATACTTGTCTGACATTGACCTTTCTACAACATTTCTTGGGAAAAAAATTGGTGCTCCATTAATGATCTCCTCCATGACAGGAGGATACAGCAAAGCCGCGACGCTCAACCAACATTTAGCAATGGCTGCTGAACAGTTCAATATTCCGCTTGGGGTTGGCAGTATGCGACAGGCACTTGAAAACTCCTCATACCGAGAAAGCTTTGCTGTTACAAGAAAATTCGCTCCCTCTATTCAAATCTTTGCCAATATCGGCGCTCCAGAGATTGCCAAAGGGTTAAATAAAAGTGACATCACCATTATGCTTGAATTGCTAGAAGCTGATGGACTGATTGTACATCTGAATGCTGCACAGGAACTTTTTCAGCCTGAAGGAAACACGGATTTCCGGCATGTTCTTGAACATCTAGCAACACTCACCGACACCATTACTGTACCGGTTATTGTGAAAGAGGTGGGATGCGGTATTTCAGCAACTGTTGCACTCCAGCTTCTTGAAGCTGGAGTGAGCGTTATTGATGTGGCAGGCGCTGGTGGCATCAGTTGGCAAAAAGTTGAGGAAGTTCGATATACTCGACAGTTTGGCCAAGAAAACCGTTTCAGCCCTTCCGCTCTTGAAGAACTGCTGAACTGGGGAATTCCTACGGCACAATGCCTGCTGGATATTCGGGAACTAAAAAAAGAGCGTCCAGAATTTAGGGATGTTGAAATCATCTCCTCCGGCGGCATTCAATGTGGCACTGATATCGCAAAATCACTTGCACTTGGAGCACAACTTGCTGCTTCGGCAAGACATATTCTCAAAGCCCTCCATGAAAAATCTCTTGAAAAGACTATTCACACTTGGCTGAATGACCTCAAAGCGATTATGTTCCTGACTGGAGCCTCAACTATTGAGGATCTCAAGAACAAAAGACTTATCATCAAACAATGACCGATTTCATCATGACTCTGCCTATAACTCAGGAACTTGTCGAAAAAAAGTACCATCTCTACCACTCAAGGATCAATGATGCTCTCGGAGCATGTTTCGACAGGGAGAGCCCGGTCACTCTTTATGCACCAGCCAGGTATATTCTTGAAGGGAAGGGAAAAAGAATTCGCCCATTCCTGACATTACTTGCTTCTGAAGCAGTATGCGGCTCTTCAGAAAACGCCCTCAATGTTGCCTTGGCGGTTGAAATCCTGCATAACTTTACCCTAATCCACGACGATATCATGGACCAGGCAGAGCTTCGCCACGGCAGATCTACCGTACACAAGCAGTGGAATATCAATGCCGCTATCCTGTCGGGAGATATGATGATTGCCTACGCTTATGAACTAGCCTTACTGGCAAAAAGCAATCGGCACTCTGAACTTATCCATATTCTGAACGACGCAAACATCACAATTTGTGAAGGACAGGCTCTTGATATGGAACTTGAAGAGAAAAAAGATGCTTCAATAAATGACTATCTCGACATGATTGCAAAAAAAACTGGACGCCTCATTTCTGCCGCTCTTGAAGCTGGTGGTGTTGCAGGAAATGCAACGGACGATCAGCTTTCCAAGCTCATACTTTTTGGTGACAAAATCGGCCGAGCCTTTCAGATACAGGATGATTATCTCGATATCATGGCAAATAATGGAAAATCTGGCAAAATTGTTGGTGGAGATGTCATCAATGGGAAAAAAACCTATCTTCTGCTTCGATCTCTCGAACTGACTTCAGGAACAGAACATGATCTGCTGCATTCCGTCATCATCAATAAAGGAATCAGTGCTGACAGGATTCCTGAAGTAAAAGCAATTTATGAACAATGTGGCGTCCTTGCGGAAACTGCTGCTCTGATTAACAGTACTACCGAGGAGGCACTCTCGGCAATAGACGACCTACCCCATGCAGAAGGAAAAGAATACCTGCAAGGGTTTGCAAACGTTCTCATCCAAAGGGACTTCTGACCTTCTTGTTCCATGATTCACTCTACTACAATTGAAAACAAAATGCTGCTGCTTGTCCTGACCCTTATTCCGGGTATCGGATCAGCAAGAATCAAGGCAATCACAAACCATTTGCCTGACCTGACAGAGGTACGACATGCGGAAGTGGATGATCTTATGAACATACCGGGAATCGGTGAAGCTCTGGCAAGGCAAATTCACCATTTTCTTCACCACACAGCAACTCGACAAGCGGCTGAGAAACTGGCAGAGGAACAAATAGCTGGACTGCACCTCTACAACGCAAGCATCGTAACTATTCTTGACACTGATTACCCTCCCCTTCTGCATGAAATTTATGACCCACCTCCCTGTCTTTTTATAAGAGGAAAACTACCAGCAGCTCATTCTCTTGGTCTTGCAGTTGTAGGCACAAGGCATGCCTCTCTATACGGTAAACAGAGTACCGCTTTGCTCTGTCGGGATTTGGTCAACTATGGAATTGTCATATTCAGCGGCTTGGCTTATGGAATTGATATGGCCGCACATGTTGCAACTCTTGAAAACGGAGGAACAACCGTTGCGGTACTTGCTAGTGGCGTGGAGACAATCTATACCGACCCTAAAGGAAAAGTATGGCCAAAAATCATTGAACAGGGGGCAATTATTTCGGAAGAGTTGATTGGTTCTGAACTCTCACCCAGAAAATTCCCTAAAAGAAATCGCATTATATCCGGAATTTCGGCCGGAACCATCATCATAGAATCAGATCTGAAAGGAGGATCACTTATCACAGCGTCGACAGCACTTGAACAGAATCGGGAGGTTTTTGCGGTACCGGGAAGCATTTTTGCACAAACTTCAAGAGGAACAAACAAGCTTATCCAGCAAGGGCAGGCAAAAGCAGTCATGAGCGCTGACGACATCGTCAATGAACTCAGGCCACACTTTACAATAAGTCGCTCCGGAAGCCCGGATTTACAGAATAACCAGCCATCAAATCACCTTTCACCGCAGGAAGAAACCATTATGCGATGCATGGGCTCAGAACTGGTTCATATTGATGCTCTGGCAGCAGCATCAAACATTGATGTATCCTCACTTCTGGTACATCTTTTTGAACTTGAACTTAAGGAAACTGTTGTGCAACAGCCTGGACAATTTTTCAAGAAAAAAATTTTTTAGCTGGCCGGACGAGCTTTTAAACATGCTGCAGCTTTTTCAGCTTCCTATAGTTTTTTATCAAGGAATTATTACCTTGGAACGAATGGTTAAGCCCGATTATACATTTAGAAGTTATCGAATAATTAACATACTAACCTAAACTATAAAATTGATGACTCACTCCAGAAAATTTATGAAGATGTCTCGCCGTATCATTATGGCTGTTATCTTGGGCTTGATACTGGTTGCACCCCCGTCGTTCGCTGCACAGGAAGTTGGAAAAGTAGGTGTTGTGGAGTTCAGTAAAATCTGGCAGCAATTACCCGAAACAAAACAGGCTCAACTTACTTTGCAGGCAACAGTCGACCCACTGCAGAAAGAACTGGCTCGCCTGAAACAGGACTATCAGCAATCAGTTGTGGCTTACAACCTGAAAGCACCCTCTTTGACAAAAGCAGTGAAAGAAAAAAAAGAAAAGGAACTGAATCTTAAAGGCCAGGTTATCGAGAAATACCAGCAAGATAATTTCGGAAGAGGCGGAGTTATCGAAAAGAAAGATATGGAACTTGCCGCACCAATTCGGCAAAAAATTGCAACGGCTATTGAGTTTATCGCTCAAAAAGAAGGATTTACCCTTGTTTTTGAAAAAAGTAATTCTTTTTATGTAACGCCTGAAAATGACCTCACCTTCAAAGTGTTGAACCAATTGAATATCAAGTAACTATCTTCTGATTTGAAAAAAAGCACTGTTCTTTTTCTGTATTTTATAGTGATGATAGTATCAGGATGCGGTGATCCGGTTAAGGAACGCCGCTCTTCTGATATAGGTTTTATTGGCATAAATCATCCGGTACAAGAAGGCTGGACGATCAGGATTTCTCTTATAGACTCAGGAATCAAGCGAGGAACCATTGAAGCTGGACACGGAGCGGAATACAGAGTAAATGGCAACAGCGAGCAGCATCTCGACGGAGGAGTAAAGGTTTCTCTTTTTGACATCAAGAGCCATACCACAACCACGATAACAGCTCAGAAGGCTATTATTCATGATAATCAGGATATTGAAGCTCGAGGTAACGTTATCATTACCTCCAAAGCATCAGGAAACACAACAATCATAAAAACAGAATATGTCAAACGAACCTCCAGTGATAAAATGATTCGTTCAGACAGGTTTGTTACTATTAACAGGCTTGATGAAACCATTCAGGGAGCGGGTTTTGAAAGTGATCAGGCCTTGAAAAAGTACCGTATTTTCCGGGGAAGTGGAGAGGCATTTATAAAACAATAATGAAGTTTGTTTGTTCATGAAATTACATGTCCTGAAGTCAAAAATCCATAACGCTATAGTGACAAGCGGTGATCTCGAATATGAAGGAAGCATCACCATTGACAATGAGCTTCTTGAAATGGTCGATATGATCCCAAACGAAAAAGTTCTTGTTGTCAACAACAATAACGGTGAACGATTTGAAACGTACATTATCAAGGGTGCTCATGGCTCCCGGGAAATTCAGCTTAATGGAGCAGCCGCAAGGTGCGCCCTGGTTGGCGACGAGATCATTATAATGACCTTTGCGCTCATGGAAGAGGCAGAAGCACGAAACTTTAAACCCATGGTGCTTATTGTCGACAAAAAAAACAACCCCAAAAGCAGACATCATGTGGGCGAGGAAGATGAACCTTTATCAGGAAATTAATGCCACTCGCAGTAATCATCATGGCAGCCGGAAAAGGCACCAGAATGCAGTCAGACCTCCCCAAGGTCTTGCATCTGGCCAACGGACTTCCTCTTATTGACTATGTTCTTGATACTGCTAACGCTCTTGATCCTACAAAAATAGTTATTATTGTAGGGCACCAAGCCGAACTCGTCAAAGAAGCGATCGCCCGATATCGGGTAACTGCCGCGCTGCAAGAACCACAGCTTGGAACTGGTCATGCTGTCATGCAGGCGGAACCCCAGCTCACTGATTTTGAAGGAGAGACGCTCATCCTTTCTGGAGACGCTCCGATGGTTAGTGCAAAAACCCTTCATGAGCTTATTAAATTTCACCGTTCAAGCCTTGCTGCGGCAACAGTCCTGACAGCAAAGCTTCATGACCCAACTGGATACGGAAGAGTTATTCGACAAAGAAACAGTAATAACGTCCTTAAAATTGTCGAGCACAAAGACGCTTCGGAAGAGGAACTTGCCGTAAGAGAAATCAATTCCGGTATTTATGTTTTCGATACGCATGTGCTTTTCGAGACTCTTGGACACATCAACACCAACAACGCTCAGCAAGAGTATTATTTGACTGATGTTTTTGGTATCTGTTTTCAGTGCGGCAAAAGGGTTTGTGCCTTCAAGACTGACAACCCAGACGAAATCCTCGGCATCAACACACCCGGACAACTTGTGGAAGCTGAACGGTTGCTTATAAAAAAACGGCTATATCCAGACTAAGCGTTCGCTAACTATTTCCTGGATCGACGCGGTTTTATTGTTTCTCTCTCTTCTACTGTTTTCTGTCGGCAGCCGACCTTGTAAGAACTTGGAGTAGAGATATCTATAGCTGAACTGTCATGCTGTATACCAGTATCATGCATGGAATAAAATTCCACGAGATTACCGTCAGGATCCATAACAAAAAAAGCCCTGCCTTCCCGACGATGAGCTGGCTGGGTAACCATATGAACTCCCTTGTTATCGAGATAGAGAGCTGCCGCATCTACTTCAGCATCAGAAGAAAGCCTGAAGCCAAAATGATCGACACGGATATCCCTTGCTTCAGGAGAGCCCGGTGTTTCGGCTTTCACAAGTACCAGCATATCTGAGTTAAGGCGAAGAAACGAAATATTTGCACCAACCCTATGATCAAGCTTGATACCAAGAATATCACTATAAAATTCTTCAGACAAACGCAGATCATTAACACGAAGGGTAATCTGGTTAATCCCCGTCAATTTCATCATCATCTTCTGTTTGAACAACCTTTTTTTCTACTGGCTTTTCGAGTGTATAATCATATTTATGGGTAAAGTAATCTGCAACAGCTTTGTGCGAAGATTTTTCACGAACTTCAAATTCAAGACTGATCGCTATCTGCTCAGGAAAGATCTTATCTGATTCGGACTCGCTGCTGGGATTGCGAATCATCTCTTTATAAGGAAGAAGCTTGTCTTCGAGTTCTGCCCTTTCTTCATCGTGTAATCTTTTTGCTCTTTTTGAAATCGCAACCACTGTCTCATACAAATTGGAGTGCGCACTTCTTAATTTATTCAGGTCAACAGGTTTAACCGACATTGTACTTTATTTTACGTTTTTGAAAGAAATTTGCTGATTATTGCCGTCACAATATCAACCGTCTTGTCAAGATTATCGTTGACGACCACTTCATCAAACTGATCTGCATATCCGAGTTCCAGGTAAGCCCGCTCAAGCCTAACATTTAGGCCGTTTTCGTCTTCACTCTCTCGCCCTTTAAGTCTCTCTTTTAAAACCGCCATACTCGGCGGTTTTATAAACAGCAACAACGCAGTTTCAGGAAAAAGCTTTTTCACATTGAGCGCGCCCTTCACATCAAGATCGAGCAGCATATTTACGCCTGAATCAATAACATTATATGTTTTATCCAAGAGCGTACCGTAATAGTTTCCAAAAAAAAATTCGTATTCGATAAAACCGCCAGAGAAAATCTTTGCCTCAAAATCTTCTCTATCGAGAAAATAATAGTTTACACCCTCTTCCTCCCCTGCCCTTTTCTGTCGGGTTGTTGCTGATACTGAAAATCTGATATTATGCAGACGTTCAAGCACCCTTGTAGCTATGGTAGACTTTCCTGTACCTGATGGAGCTGAAAAAACAACTAATTTCCCCTGTTGTTGCCGCTCTTCAATCATGAGATTACTCTATATTTTGCAATTGTTCCCTTATTTTCTCAAGATCTTCCTTGACTTGGACAATTTTCTGGGAAATTTCTGCATTCTGGGATTTTGATGCAATAGTGTTTGCTTCTCGTAACTGTTCTTGAAGCAGAAAATTCAGTTTCCTTCCAGTACCACTTTCATCATTATTTAACTCTTCAAGAAAAAATTTGTTATGGCTGGCAAACCTTATCAACTCCTCCGTTATATCAAGTTTATCTGCCGCAAGAACCATTTCCATTTCAAGACGATCACGACTGTAGACCAAATCCTTGCTTGCTATAGCCTCCACTTTAGCCGCAAGTCTTTTTCGTACCGCATCAAGATTATCTGACGCAAGAGTGGTGATGTGTCCAAGAGTACCCTCTATTTCAGAGATTCTTTTACTAAAGTCCACAGAAAGTTCTTCTCCCTCCCTGCGCCGCATTCCCTTGAGGCATGCAATGGCCTCTAACAATAGAGTTTTAACAAGCATCCAAAGCTGATCGACATTTTCAAGAGAAGTCGTACCGTTTTCGAATATATCAGGAAACTTCAAAAAATGTTCAAGAAGAACAGGGGTATCAAGACCGGATTCCCTCTTAAGAGTATTAAGCAACTCTTTATAGGCTTTTACTTTTACCGTGTTGACACTGATGGAAATGGGCTGCTCTTCGTCAATCTGAACCTGAATAAAAGCAGAAATTTTACCCCTCTGAAAATGTGCCCTAATCAGTTCCCTAACTTCGAGTTCGAAAGAGAGTAACTGACGGGGAAGTTTGACACTGATTTCAGCGAACCGATTGTTTACTGACCGCAACTCAACAAGAGTCCGAACACCATTTTCAACAGACTCTGCGCTGCCATATCCGGTCATACTTTCCAACATAGCTTTCCTTATACTTTCTTTGTTAAAAAGATAACCTGCAAGGCGAAGCCATGCAGAAATCAGGCCATAAAAATTCTGATTATCCTTTACTTGCGAAGATCAAGTTCCCCAATCACCTTACGATAACGATCGATATCAACGTTTTTAATATAATTCAAAATTTTCTTGCGCTTTGCAACCAACATAAGTAATCCACGGCGTGAATGCTTGTCCTTCGCATGCAATTGTAAATGACCGGTAAGATCACTGATTCTGCGGGTGTACAATGCCACCTGCACCTCAGATTTCCCAGTATTCTTTTCTGAAGCTCCAAACTGCTTGATAACTTCTGCTTTAAACTCTTTTGTCAGGCTCATATCTTTTCGCTTATTATGTTAAATCGGTTGACCTTGAATATAATATTATTAAGAATACATCTCCACAGTTTTCTTATCTTTTTCAAGCTGGATTTTCAGCTCTTCAAGAGTCGAAAATTTCTTTTCATCCCTGATAAATCTGAGCAAACTAAACCGAATAAGGCTTCCATAAAGGTTTCCGCTATATCCTAAAAGGTGAGCTTCAACTGTTTTAATCCCTTCATCAGATACCGTTGGTCGAATTCCCACATTCATAATTGCCATATAGTGCACTCCATTCAGCACCGTTTGAGCTAAATAAACACCTGCCCGGGGCAACAGTTTATTTGGATCAGACAACTTGAGGTTAACTGTTGGAAATCCGATATCCCGTCCGCGCTTGTCACCATGACCCACAGTGCCGGTGATCAAATAGGGTGAGCCGAGAAATTCATTAGCCTTTTCAATTTTGCCACGTTCAAGAAGAGTTCTTATGCGCGTACTTGAAAAATGTTCATTGCCAATAAGTACCTCATCAACCACCTCAACATCGAAATCAAGCTCGCGGCCAAGATTTTCAAGCGTCTTGCGGCTACCGCTCCTGTCACGACCAAAGGCATGATCATACCCAACAATGATGCATTTTGCTCCCAGAAGTCTAACCAAAACATTTTTGATGAAATCATCCGAACTTCGAGAGGCAAACTCAGGAGTAAAGTGTATTACAAAAAGAAGATCGACACCTTCACCGCAAAGAAGATCAATTTTTTCATCCAGCGTGGTCAACAGGCCAAGTGGGCCGGAAAGTGACTCTTTGAGCACCCTTCTTGGATGCGGCTCAAAGGTAACAACAACACTTCTCCATCGACGGCTTTCGGCAACAGCAACCAGTCGAGAAATAATCATCCTGTGCCCTTTATGTACACCGTCACAGGAACCTACTGTCACAACAGATGGTTGAAAAAGAAACTCAATAGGAGATTGGGAGCCGTAGCTGTAAACATGGTTATTATCATATTCAACAATACGCATACTTGTCCTTTTATCTTCCTTCACTAGATAGGTGAGTTGATGCCTGCTGACGAATGTGTTCAATAGTCTCCGCGACTGTTCTCGAAGAACTCAGTTGCCATGTACCAATGGACACCCTCCTGAGAGAAGCAAGATAGCCACCAACACCAAGCACAGAACCAAACTCATGGGCAATTACCCTGATATAAGCTCCCTTGGAAACATGCAGGATAAAATAAACTATCGGAAGTTCAATACGGTCAATCTCAAAGCGATAGATAACAATTTCTTTTGCTTTTCTCTCCTTGATCACAACTCCTTTTCGAGCGTGTTCATAGAGACGTTTTCCATTGTGCCAGGCTGCTGAATGCATGGGCGGTTGCTGCTGGCGCATGCCAATAAACCCTGAAGCTGCCGCTCTGATCTCATCTTCCGTCAGGTGTGCTGTGCAACAGTGACCATATTCTTCAGTTTCACTATCATGGCTTCCGGTCATAACACCAAGCTTTATAGCGCCATCATAGACTTTGTCAAGCACTTCAAGACTTGCAATTTCTTTAGTTTTCCGACCTGTTGCAAGAATTAGAAGACCTGTTGCTTTCGGATCAAGTGTTCCGCAATGGCCAACCTTTCGCTTCAAACCACTTTGCTTATAGGTATTCCTGATTTTTGCCACAACATCGAAAGACGTCCAGTCGAGTGGCTTATCAAGCAAGAGAAAATCGCCTTCATCAAGGTGAGATTCTCGGTTACACTGTTCATCCATGTAAACTATTTAGAAAAAACACGCTGTTAACCGTTTTCAATCGAACCTTTTCTCACATGATTCAAAAGCTGCTCAATCCTGTTAGCACGCTCATAGAGATGATCCTCTAGGAATTCGAGTTCAGGAATACGCCTGAAATGGTGCCGAATCTTGGATGAAAGAATTTTTCTGATACTCTTTGTTTTATCCTGCAATGCAGCCATAGCCACGATATGTTCTTTAGGCGTACCAATAATGGAAACATAAATCCTTGCAATGCTTAGATCTACCGTGATCTTCACATCAACTACGGTAACAATAGGACCGCTTCGAGGAAGCTCCTTCTGAAGAATTGCTCCAAGTTCATGTTGCAGCAGTGATGCAACTCTATCAGTACGTATCGACATGTATCAACAATAAACTGTTTAAAGTTTTCTTTTCTTTTCGACAATTTTATAGGCTTCAACAACGTCACCGACCTTAAAGTCGTCATAATTTTTAAGGCTCATACCGCACTCATAACCAGCATCCACCTCCTTGACATCATCCTTGAAGCGCCTGAGCGCTGCAAGTTGTCCTTCGTAGATCTGTACCCCATCACGAAGGAGACGAACTTTAGAATCCCTGAAAACCTTGCCCTCCAACACATAACATCCACCAACATTCCCGATCTTAGGCACTTTAAAGATCTGGCGGATCTCAAGAGAACCGAGGCTCTCTTCATGAAGTTCAGGAGATAGCATTCCTTCGAGTGCCTTCTCGACATCTTCAAGCACATGGTAAATGACACTGTAAAAACGGACGTCAAGATCTTCCTTTTCTGCAAGTTTTTTAGCATTGACATTCGGGCGGACCCTGAAGCCAATAATAATGGCATCAGAAGCTGCGGCAAGCAACACATCTGTTTCCGTAATCTGCCCGACACCCTGGTGAATAATCTGTACCTTGACCTCTTCATTCTGAATTTTCATGAGTCCATCTGCCAATGCCTGAATGGAACCATCGGTATCAGCCTTGATAATAACACTCAACTCTTTCATCAACCCTTCCTTGATCTGACGGGCAATACTGTCAAGCTTTACACGAGTACTACGGCGAAAATCATGTTCTCGACGAATAACCTGGCGTTTCTGGGCAAGATCTCGAGCTTCCCTGTCAGTCACCATAACCGTTAAGGCATCTCCTGATTGTGGAAGATCTTCAAACCCAAGCACCCGAACTGGCTGTGATGGGTTAGCAAAAAGGATTCTCTTGCCGCGCTCATCCATAAGTGCACGGACCTTGCCCATGGTATTACCAGCAACAAAAGGATCGCCCACTTTAAGAATTCCCCGCTGAACGAGAACCGTGGAAATAACACCCTTACCTTTATCAAGCTCTGACTCTACAATAATACCACTTGCCGGGATATCTTTTGAATAGTTGCCCTTCAGCTCACGCATTTCAGCTTCGGTCAACACTTTTTCCATAAGTTCGGCAATACCGATACCTTTTTTTGCGGAAATTTCCTGGCATTGATAGACTCCACCCCACTCTTCGACAAGTACACCTGCTTCAGATAACTGGGTTTTGATCTTCTCTGGATTGGCTTCAACCTTGTCAATTTTATTAAGCGCAACAACAATTGGCACGCCAGCCGCCTTAGCATGGTTAATTGCCTCGATGGTCTGGGGCATAACACTGTCATCAGCCGCGACTACAAGGATCACGATATCTGTTACCTGTGCACCCCGTGCACGCATTGCTGTAAAAGCTTCATGACCAGGTGTATCAAGAAAGGTTATTTTTCGGTTGCCATCCACAGTAACTTCGTAAGCCCCGATATGCTGGGTAATACCACCGGATTCACCTGCAACCACTTTACTGTTCCGGATATGGTCGAGCAGAGAAGTCTTGCCATGATCAACATGTCCCATGATTGTCACCACTGGAGGACGAGTCTGCAAATCAGCTTCCGCATCCTCAGCGACAATAACCGCAGTAGCCTCAACTTCTGAAATAAACTCAGCTTCAAAACCGAACTCAAGGGCAATTAGTTCTATTGATTCTCTGTCAAGTCGCTGATTAATGGTCACAAACTTGCCAAGGGCAAAACACTTCTGGATAATATCCTTTGCAGTTATGCCCATAAGCTCAGCCAGTTCATGCGGAGAAGCATACTCGGTAACTCGAACGATCATCCTCTGTGACTCACGAAATGCTTCATCTTCCTCGTGTTCGCGCTCACGCTCGTTTCTGCGCATCTTGCGGAATTTTTGGCGCGAACCTGTACTGCTTCGATCCTCAATACCGCTGATCGTTTTCTGGATATTCGCAGATATTACCTTTTCATCAACCTCTGGCTTTTTTTTCTTTTTTCCTTTCTTCTTTTTGATAGCAGAACTCTCCGCAGCTACTGACTTTGGCTTTGCATCAATAACAGCCTTGACCAACTTTTTTGCAACGACCGGTTTCTCTTCTTCCCTTGGTTGTTCAATTACCTTTGGCTCAAACTCGTCTTTCAATGCATCAGCCTGCTCTCTGAAATTCTTTTTGCGGTTTTTTTTATTCCTGCCAGCATGCATATCAAGGGTACCAAGCACAGTAAGACCACCCATCATCTGCGGAGAGTCAAAAGAAACCAGATGCTCATTGACCGAAGGCTCTTCTTTAATAGGCTCTGGTTCGACAACCTCCAAGACTTCAGAAACTTCTGGATCCAAAGAAATTTCAGGAAGTAAAAGATCTTCAGGAGTTTCAGGAGTTTCAGGAGTTTCAGGAGTTTCTGGAGCTTCAAAAACTTCAGGAAGAACGTGAAGCACGGGAGTCTCAGAAATTACTGGCTCTAAAAGTGGCTTTTGAATATCCTCTATGACCACTTCAGAAACGATCTCTCTTTTTTCTTCATGGACAACCACCGACCTAACTACCGGGGCTGGTGGTGGACTAAGAGTTTCACTGAGGTGCTGCTCTTTTTCATAGGTTTTTCGGGACTGCTCCTCAAGCCTCGACAAGCGCTTCTCTTTCTCAGCCCTTATCTTATTAGTTTCATCAACCATTTTCTTTTCAGCACTGAAATGACCAAATATCAGTCCATGTATCTCTTCACTGACCATAGAGGATGTAGATGCCACCTTGACACCTTCCTGCTTGACAAAAAGTAATACTTCCTGCGGACTCACCTGCAGTTCTTTCGCTATATCACTTATCCGATATCTCTTTTCCATGTCCTCAAGGGCCATTACATCCTCCTCTGGATTTATAAACTCTTTACTCTTTTGCCAATGTTCAGTCTATGACGATATTCATGATTTATCAACCGATGAGCCATCAGGTTCTGGATAGATATCGTCACCAAAAAGACCCTCCAGATCCGCCTCTGTGAATTGTTCCTTCACAGTTTTATAAATATTTTCAGCAATCTTTTTCCAATAGCGCTTTTCTTCATCGGTCACTTTTCGTTCTTTTGGCCTTACGCTACTCTTGTAACTTTTACCAAAAACTGTCTGCTCTTCTGTTTTAGGTGATCCCAGAAGAGCAAGCTCAATCTCATCAATTCCAGCTTTAAGGACTTTTTTAGCCGTATCAAGACCACCATCCAGAAGCTGGTAAATCATATCATCGCCAAATTCTTCACGGAACTCAATAATATCAATGTCCGTAGGATCTTCCGTCGACTTGTCGATAACATCTCGATAAACGTCTATCTCATAACCTGTAAGTTTTTCAGCAAGATGAATATTATTGCCATTTTTGCCGATAGCATATTTGATCTGATCAGGCTTGAGCATCACCCTGGCTTTCCGGGTTTTCATATCCGCATGGACAGTCAACGGATCTATTTTCGCAGGCTGCATCGCCCTTGAAATATAAATTTGCGGCTCATCGGCGTAGTAAATAACATCAATATTTTCGTTGTTCAGCTCCTTGACAATGCTCTGGATACGTTTACCCCTATATCCAACAGTGGCTCCAACCGGATCAATCCTGGCACTGGTTGATTCAACAGCAACCTTGGCCCGCTCACCAGGCACTCGTGCAATGGCCTTGATAACAATAAGACCATCAAGGATTTCTGGAACTTCATGTTCAAAAAGCTTGTACAAAAACCTGTCATCTACCCTCGAAACGATGACCTTCATACCCCCATCCGCTTTTTCCCGCTCAACCATACTGCCATCATCAAGCCGAACTTTTGCTTTCTCACGCTCGATACGCTTTACATAAAGCTTCATCCTCGGAGTTCTACGGGGATTATCCTTTTTCATCATCTCTGACTTCGGCAACACAAGCTCAACACGGTGATCCTTCGATGTGTTATAGGTAAATATTACCTCATTCGCACGAATCTGGTATACTTCTCCAGCAACAATCTCGCCAACTTTTTCAAGACACTCTTCATAAACCACCAGACGTTCAAGATCACGGACTTTTTTCTGTACTGACTGTTTGATGATCTGTATTGATTTTCTACTCAGATAGTCTTCCAGTCTTATCGGACCTTCCTCATAGTAATCACCAATTTCAAGTGAATCATCGATTTTTCTCACCTCTTTCAGGGAAATCTCAATACTTTCAATGTCTACTTCTTCAACAATCTTTTTCAGAATATAAACCTCAAAATCACCCCGTTCAGGGTTGATGAAAATGTTGGATTCCACTTCAGGATCATAATCCTTTCTGAGCTGTTTTTGGATAATATCCTTGAGAAGATCAGCAATATCCATTTTAACAGCCGCACTTTCCGTACGTTTATCCAGAAAGATTTTCGACTGCTCAATCTCTCCAAAAGCACTAGCAATCTTCAACCTCCTGTCCTGTCCCTCATCTTTTATCTTCTTTTTGACCATCTCTTTCTTAGATTGTGCATTTTGTAAAAAGAAAATCTGCCCATTTCCAGAATAAATCTCCTATAACTCCGCCTCAGGAACGGCACGGATCACCTGATCAAGATAAAGTGTAACACCTTCCGTTTTCGGCGCCAGCCCCTTCTTTTTCTCTTTGTCCGGCATAATAATAATCCGTGCCCCTCCTTCATCGAAAAGTGATACATCAAGAAGGTGACCACTCAACTCTGCTTGCTCACCCAAAGAGTCAGTATAGCTGACCCGCAACAGCTTGCCAATATGCCTTATATACTGCCGGGGAATAATGATCGGCTCACCAAGACCGGGAGAAGAGACCATCAGATCAAAATTATCGCCGATCAATTCCAAAAGTTCATCATCACCTTCCAGCTTTTCCCTGATCCGCCTGCTGAGCCAGGCACACTGATGAATACGAATACCAATATCGGTATCCATCAGTATTTCTATTTTCCGGCTACTTCCTTTTCCTTTTACCTTCAGATCAATAAGATAGACCCCTTCACCTCGTGTACCGTCAGACTCTGCAATAACCTGGAGAACACAATTACTGATGCGCTCTTGCATAAAAACCTCACAGGAACTTTTGTAGAAAACAAAAAAGTGGGGAACCCCCACTCTCAGATAAAAAGATAATCCCCCGCCCACTTCAAATCAAGCACGCAAGTATACGAAAAAATTTGTCAAAAACAAAATTACCTTAAATAACATCCCGCTTATCATCGTTAAGGTGGCTTTCTATAACTTCAAAATCGGCCTCCTCGACATGTTCCCCTGAAGAAAATGAGGATGATGAACTTCCCGTACGGTCAAAAGTGCGTTTATTGAAGAATAACAATCCTCGCATCAGACGCAATACCAGTCGCATCACCAAGAATAGAACAAGAACAAGAAGAATAAATTTCAGCATCGGTTCAGCAATGCCCTGAGGCGGTTTTCGTTCACTCGATATTTAAATACCTGAACACCGTCAACGTAAATAACTGGAATTTTAAGACCAAATTCTGCAAGCAGTTCTGGATTATCGGAAATATCTACTTTTTCAAAATCGAATGGCACCGAAGCTTCAACTTTTTGCAGAATTTCGGTAGCCTGATCACAAAGACAACACTCTTTTTTCCCATAGAGCGTCACTCGATGTCGTTTGATCGTCATAAGTTAATCCGCTCTTTAGTTGCAGGTTGATGCAGAACCTGAAGCACATCCTCCAATGAAAGTGTTGTCTGTTCGGAGGTTAGAAGATTTTTCAGTGCATAGCTGCCTGTTGTATATTCCGTCTTACCGATAAACAACGCATAAGAGGCTCTTATGCGGTTTGCCTCTCTCATCTGCGATTTCATACTCCTTGCTACCAAATCTATTTCTGTCCTGATACCCGCCTTGCGCAATCGCCAGGCAATCGTCAGCGCATGATCTACCAGCTCCTGTTGCTGCACAACGACATAAACAAGAGGGCGAAGAGGGTTAATGGTCGTAAGCAGACCTTGCTTTTCCATTGTTATCAACAGTCTCTCCATTCCTACGGCAAAGCCCGAAGCGGGTACATCCGAGGAACTGCCAAGCTCCCTGGCAAGGCCATCATAACGCCCACCACCACCTATGGCATCTTGAGCCCCAAGTACAGAACTTGTGACCTCAAAAGCGGTATGGGAGTAATAATCAAGGCCCCGGACAAGACGATGATCAATATCATAAGCAATATTCCGTTCTGCAAGATAGAAAAGCACTTTCTCAAAATCACGCAGAGAAGAATCATTGAGATAATCGTATAACCTTGGCGCTCCAGCCACCAATTCTTGCAACACAGGATTTTTTGAATCAAGAATTCTGAGGGGATTTTTTTCAAGCCGCTCCCTAGATGCTTCGTCAAGTATTTCGTAAAAAGGTACAAAATAAGATTGTAAAGCCTCTCTGTAACGAACCCGATCTTCAGTATCACCAAGTGTATTGATCCTGAGTTTCAGTTCCTTTAAGCCCAGAGATTCAAAAACCTGCATCATCAGCGTTATAACTTCAGCCACCGCTGCAGGTGAAGAGACGCCGAGCAACTCGGCGCCAAATTGTGAGAACTGACGTTGCCTGCCTGCCTGAGGCCTCTCTTTACGAAAAAGTTCACCGATATAATAGAGCTTGTGGACAGGTGCCAAAGAAAACAGATTATACTGAAGCGCCGCTCTCATCACTCCAGCAGTCATCTCGGGGCGCAACGTTACGGAACGACCCTTAGTATCTGGTTGAAAAGAAAACATCTCTTTTCCGACAATATCAGTGGTCAAACCTATACCACGCTGAAAAAGCTCGGTATACTCAAAAACAGGAGTCCGTATCTCACTAAACCCATAAAGAGAAGCAAGAGTATGAACAATGCCTTCAACATACTTCCACTGAGCAACCTCTTCTGGAAAAATATCCTTTGTCCCTTTGACTGCCTGGTACTGCGACATAATCTTTATATCTCCGGAAAATCCTTTTCCTCTTCCCTGAAAAAGCCGATAATCTCTCCAGGTGATTGGGCAAGAACAAGGCGCTGGCGAACATCCTCCCTACCGGCTATCCTCGTAATCCTGCCAAGGAGCTTCAAATGCTCAGCAAGCATCTGTTCAGGCGTTGCAAGAAGAAACACAATTTTTACCGGTTCATTATCGATTGAATCAAAATCAAGTTCATCTTTCAAAGTAGCAAACGCCATAACAGGGAGGCTCACCCCAGCACTCTTGGCATGTGGAAGAGCTAACGTCTTGCCAATGCCCGTTGACATGTCCTGTTCACGCTTAAGAACATCCTCCCTAAGTTTGCTGATATCTATCACCCCCGGGTGATCGACCACAATCGAAAGCATTTTTTCGATCACCTGGCTTTTCATAGAGAGTTCGAGATTCAAAACAATATATTTTTCGGAAAGAAGGCTTTCAATTTTCATTATGACAACCTCTTGCGGTTAATGACTCCTGCCAGAAATAAATGTTCTCTGCATGATGAATTTAATCGTTAATATAAAAAACATTTAAGAATCGATCCGGTAAACAACTTTCGCTTTACGGTCAATTCAAAGATAAAGTGTAATAAAGTAAATAAATGGCGATACAAACATAATAGTATCAAACCGATCAAGCACTCCACCGTGGCCAGGAATCAAACCGGAAGAGTCCTTTACTCCCGCATCTCTCTTGAACATTGATTCAATAAGGTCACCAGCCGGGCTTGCTAAGCCAATCAGGAATCCTGTCAGCAACGACGTTGCTAAAGGTAGCTTACAGAAAAAAAAACCGAAAATCACTGACGCAGAAACACTACCAGCAAGACCAAACAAAAAGCCTTCCCAGGTTTTGTGTGGGCTCAGACGCTCAAACAATTTGCGATGAATAAATTTTCCACCCAATGTGCTTCCGCCAAAATAGGCAAAAATATCGGCCGCCCAAACACAACAAAACATAAGAAAAACCATTATTTCACCCTTCCCATCGGGAGCAAGACGAAGCCTCAAAAGAGAACCAAAGGACAGATTGACATAAAGCAAACCAGGAAAAATAGCACCTAAATTAAGAAGAGGGGATCCCGCTTTTAAAAAAAGCTCCATCAACAAGAGAACAAGAACAATCACCAACAAAAGCTCCCATACTTCCGCAAATTGTCGATAGAAGTTCACCTGAAAAAGCAACGTTATTAACAGAATAAGCCATAGCGCAGGGGGGGTAGCCTTATGGCGTGCAAGACGATGAAATTCAAAAACGGCAAGAAGCGCCAAAACCAAAAAAAAACCAAAAAAAAACACACCGCCCAGTTTGATCAGCCAGAGAAGAAGGGGAATACCTGCAAGAGCCACGATGACCCTTTGCAATAAATTAATACTCAAGAGCTTACCCATACCATCATGTTTTAAACAACTCATAAGCCTCATAGTCAACGCTTCAGCTTACAAGGGAGCTCCACCCTCAGTGATGATACAGCCGAAAACCGCAGCATTACCATAACAAAAAGAAATAAACTCCCTGCAATAACCAACCACCACCAAAAAGTATTGACCAAAGACTCTGCATGAGATCCCAACATCAAATCGCATCTCCCTGAAAATAAAAGCAACAGCAGTGCAGCAAGATTGTTCGCAAGATGAACAAAAAAAGGGAACGCAATATTCCCGGTTCTGCTGTAAATATAGCCAATATAACACCCAAGTAAAGCAAGCGGGAGAAGATTTGCTGCACTCAGATGGAAAAAAGCAAAAACACAACCTGTCAAAAGAATAGCTTTGCCTGTCGACACTGAACGGCTATAATTCTGCTGGATATAGCCCCTAAAAAAAAGCTCTTCACAAACTGCGGGGGTAAGAGCAAAAACAAAGGCAACCGACAAAAACTCAGGAAAGGTGCGCACCTGCGCAAGCTCTTTAATAAATAAATCCATCACATCACGCTGACGAACCACTTCTGCTCCTGCTGTGCCAAGAGAAGGCCACAGATAGATATCCTGAAGAGCAGTCACGGTATACAACAGCGGTTGAAGCAGAAAAATTCCACTGACGGCAAAAGCGGCTGCACCAAAATCCACACCCCTGCGTATTCCTAAAAAAGCGAGGCTCTCCGGGGAAAAAGGATTTTTCTTGCCCGTATGCCAAGCCGAAAGCAAAATAACTGGCAGAGCAAGTAAAAGAATCTGCCCGACAGACTGAATCATGCGAAGCAGCGGAAGCGTACTCTTGTCGTAATGCAAAAATACTATTCTCTGTGGAAGGCCTCCGTTTACAAGAGAAAAGAGTAAGGCACCTGCTAGTGGGTAAAGTCCCATAATAGTGATCAACAACAGAGTATTGGCAACAAAGGAAGGGCGCTTTGTCATAAAAGGATCCGAAACGGAAAATGTGTCCATCAATCTATCCTGGATACAATGAATCTGTGAAAATTTGATTTATCTTCCTGAAATTCCAAACACCAGTCCATAATACAAATAGGTATTGCATAAAGAAAAAACAAGAAAAAACCTGCGGATAACCACAGAAATCTGGTCATTTTCTGGCTACAAGCAATGTATGCCTTTCATTAATAAACTTGCCTGACAGCAATGAATTTCCTCTTTCTCAACTCTTCACGAAGCAAATGGGGAGGGGGTAATGAAAAATCTTTACTTCTTGCCACAAAAGCATTGAAGTCACACCAAACCATCCTGGCTTATCGAAATGAGCAAGTCGGTAAACATTTTAATATTCCAAAATACAAACTGCCTTTTCTGAATGAGGCTGACATCTTTACCATCGCAAGATTAATCGTGATTGTAAAAAAACATAAAATCGAAGTTGTTATACCGTCAATGCGCAAAGACTACGCTATTGCTGGTATGATCAGCAAAATCTGCGGTATCAAAAATGTTCTATGGCTGGGCACGACCCTGGATCTTAAAAACAAATGGATTTATAATCTCGTCTTCAATATGATGTCGGATGGAATTATAGTTAACGCAAAAAAAATCAAAGAAACGCTCCTCCTTTCAAGCTATATGCGTCCGGAACGCATCAAGGTTATCTACTACGGATTGGACCCCGAACTAATCACCAGGCAATCCAGACAGGATATCATGGTGAAACCATTTCAGTTTCTGATAACAGCTATGGGCAGAGTTGAACCTAACAAAGGGTTTGACTTTTTAATCAGAAGTTTTGCAAAATTTCTGGTGTTGACCGATGCCCGTGATGCTGGCATTGTCATCATGGGCCAGGGAACACATATAGAAGAATACAAGAAACTTGGGGCAAGTCTTGGAATTTCCGACAAAATCATCTTCACAGGATTTACGGAAAATCCTTTTCCCACCATGAAAATAAGCGATGTTTTTACCCTTACCTCTATTATTGAAGGGCTCTCCACAGCGCTGCTTGAAGCGATGTATCTCGGTAACGCCCCTATCAGCACCTATGCTGGTGGTGTTGAGGAGATAATAATCGATAAGGTAAATGGCTTTCTTGTGCATTATGGTGACGAAAAAAAACTTGCTGGATTACTCACAAAACTCTACCAGAATCCTATTCTGAGAACAACAATCGGGGAAAAAGCCTGCCAGACCGTAACGCCAATGTTTTCACTTGATAAACTGCAAGAGGAAATTGTCAGTTTTTGCGAGCTCTTCTGACACAAATAACAAAGCCCAAGCACCCATCAAGCTATCAGCTACTTTGATAATAACAAGTAAAATAACCCGCTGGCATGAAAACAAAAAAGGATCATAGTACTTTTCGTCAGCGCTTTGCACATGGTCTTCAGTTCATTGCAATAAGGCAGCGAAGAGGGCTATCCCTCCAAGCTCCACCAAAAAGTATTGTAATTCTCGCGCGAGAATGCTACGGAGACTGTATTCTGCTTACACCCTTAATCGGGAGCCTGAAAAGGGAGTATCCTGAAATCTCAATTTACATCGTTGCTTTCAGCCAGATCATTTTCAATTTTTTCAGTGCCGATCCGAATATTGCAGGAGTCTATCACGCAAAAAGGAACATACATCGCTACTTTAAAGGTATCTTGTTAAAAGAATTTGACTTGCTTTTCAATCCAAAAGATCACCCATCAACTCATTTTCTTATTCAGTCGGTACTTATCCGCGCCAAGCATAAGGTGGGACACTTCAACCCTAACCACGAAGGGATATTCGACCACCTCATCACTCTTGAACAAAATGCACATGAATCCTTAAAAAACCTTTCTCTTCTTAACGCTCTCAATGGAAATCAGGTACAACCACATTGCAAGCCATATCTGCCACCGATGCCGGTTTCACCTGAAATAACATTATTCCTGAATACACTTCCACAAGGTAAATTCCTGGGCATCAACATAAGCGCCGGGCATATTGGCGGACACCGTACTATCCAGCAGTGGTCAGAACTAATCCTGAGTTTTCCAGACAATACATTTGTTATCTTTTCAACTCCCCATGACTTTGAAGAAAAAAAAGTACTTGAACAACTACACCAAAACGTCCTGAAATCCCCCTCGACAAGCAACATTTATGAAGTCGGAGAAATTGTAAAAAAACTCAAGCTTCTTATTACTCCCGACACTTCACTGGTACATATTGCTGCATGTTCTGACACACCTCTCATCGCCCTTTACAGGAAATTCCTGGCTGATCGAACACAATTCGGCCCATTAAGCAGCATGCAGAAGGTTATCATATCGCAAACACCTGACATTATTGATATTGAGCCTGTCGAAGTTTCTACAGCATTACATGAGATGCTGAAAAAGCTTTCATGACAGGCTATTTCAACATAATCACGAAAAACACAAAATCGAATACATTGTCTCAATCATTTACAGAGTCATGACTATAACCTCATTGCTGATCAGCCTTCTAACCATTGCTGTTGTACTGCTCGTCATATCCCGCTATAAAAAACATTGCAAAAAAAAGGTTCAGCGGCGAAGCAAGGAAACATGGGCAATCGGCATCTACGAAGGAGTATCGCCTCTTGAGCTGTTTCCACCAAAAGATATTACAAACCCTGTGCTGACTGCAAAAGAGGTCACCGATATCTCTGCCCGTTTTGTTGCCGATCCATTTATGATACAGAACGAGGCTGGTTACCATCTCTTCTTTGAAGTATTGAATGACAAAAGAAATACTGGAGAAATTGGCTATGCCTTCAGCAATAATGGTCTGCAATGGAAGTATCGCAAGGTTATTCTCAGAGAGCGTTTCCACCTCTCTTATCCCTATGTCTTTTTGGCAGATGGAGAGTATTACATGATTCCTGAATGTATGGGATCGGGAGGCATTCAACTTTATCGGGCAACACATTTTCCTGATGAGTGGCAGCATAGTGACACACTTGTCACAGGCAAAAAACGCTTGTCTGCAACGCTTGATCCATCAATTATTCACTACCAAAACCGCTGGTACCTTTTCAGTTATGCGCCTAAGTCAAAAAGCCTACACCTTCTTATTGCTGAAACCTTAACCGGGCCCTGGAAAGAACACCCGAAAAGTCCTGTCGTCTCCAACAGTCCCCAATTCGCTCGTCCTGGAGGAAAAGTAATTCTTTACAATGGAGCCATCTATCGATATGCACAAGATGAGATTCCGAACTACGGCACGAAAGTCTGGGCATTCAGGATAACTGAACTTACAGAAAACAGTTATTACGAAGAGCTGGCATCGAATAAACCAGTAGTGGAACCAGGCAATGAGTGGTGGAACCTGACAGGCATGCATACCGTCGATCCGCACCAGCGGGCAACTGGCGAGTGGTGGGCGCTAGTTGATGGCTTCTCAATCCAGCAGCAGACTCCAAAGTGTTGACAAAAAAGGCCCCGACGATTATCAACACTGACAACATTGCAATTGTTACAAGCAGCACAACGTTTCCATTGCCTCAGCGACAGCATTCGGCGTAATGTTCTCAAGACAACGATAGTGCTCATAGCGGCAAGTCTTATCGAAACAAGGTACACATGGCTCAGGCACATTGAGCGCTATGCTTTTTTTACCAAGGGGACGTGTCCATATCGGACTTGTAGAACCAAAGAGACCGATAACTGGTGTGCCTATATAAGCGGCAAGATGCATCAAACCGGAATCGTTCGAGACAACGGCACGAGCGCTTGACATAATAGCGGCAACCTCCTGCAGTGAAGTTTTACCGGTCAAATCCAGCACCCTTTCGGGTGCCATGCGCACAATCTCCTGCGCCGACTCCCCATCGCCACGCGATCCGAGAATGACAATGTTATAGCGCTCCTGCAACAATGCCAGTTCAGGAAAGTGACGCCATTTCTTGGCAGGCCCGTATGCAGCGCCAGGGCAGTAAACAATTGAGCCGCGATGCTTCGTGTCGGGCTGAACAGTTACACCATGCCACTCTTCAGGAGGGGAAAAAGTCGAATCAAGAATTTCAGCATACTCATGGGTGATGTGGTGCAACTTTTTATTATTACTGTTAATAACATCTTTTTGCAATGGATCGGTCAACAGAAAACGTCTCATTTCCCGTGACAAGCCCCTTCTGACAGGCACACCGGTTTTCATTGCAAACCATGCCGAAGAGAACGAAAACGGCAACAGGTATATTGTATGAAATTCACCGCTTCGCACAGCTTCCACGGTACACTTGCGATCAACTGCATCACTGCGACCATACTTGATCACTGGTAAATCGCACATCATCCTGACCAAACCGCTCATCTGACCAGGAACCAGCAGCGTAGTCTGTGTTCGACGACTTTCAGGCAATCGCATCACAACGGAAAGGGCAAGGAACATATCTCCTATCCAGTTTGGCAGTAAAACAATGGAAGAGTTCATAAACACAGGATGTATGGTTGACCGATACCCCGAACCCGGAAAAGCGCGCAGGCTAAAGTGTGTGTGCGAATATACAATGTTAAGTGGATTTCAGTGAAGTCGATGCACCCTGATTTTCCTGTGATCACGGCTTTTTCGCGATGAAATGTTTTTTACTCAATTCCAGCCCGAACCAGCGTTCGAGGCGTAACATGAGCCGATGCTTTTGCTCCCGACGCGTCAGCACGTGATCAGGGTTCGCACGAAAAACTCCCGCTTCTGTCGGAAGCCATTCGCGTATAATTGCGGGATGAGAACCTGTAAAAAGACGGATAATCTGCTGGTCGATCTCTCCGTAGTCAATCCGCTTATGGTTCTTGTTCCAATACTTCTGCACGTGCTCCGATTTTCGGTTCATCTCCTCTTCGCTCCGCACCCACCCATAGTGGTAGATTGATGCGCCGGTATGGACGGCATTAGGATAACGGGCAATCTTGCTTTTGCTGGTGAGCACATGCCAATACAACCCGTCGGGCGCATAAGAGCGTATCGAATTTCGGATAATCCTCGACTCCCGCCGGTACCATGCGGGCGAATCGAGATAACTGTTCGCGTTACCATAGAAATGATAATAGTCGAACGTAAGCGCTTCAACGCGCTCATCCGGCAGATGTTTCCGGCAGGCATCGACAATTTTTTGCAGATCCTCCTCATGCACAATTTCGTCGCCTTCGAGATAGAAGGCCCAATCGCCGGTGCAGTTGAATTGTGCAATCATTTTCTGCTGACCATACACATAGCCGCCGACCCGCATCTTGTCGTTCCAGTGCGACCGGATAATCCTTATTTTCGGATCGCCGATTTCCTTGATCTTTTCGAGAGTATCATCATCGCTGTCGCCGACGTTGACGACGAACTCATCGACAATCGGCAGCACGGAACGAATCGATTCCCGGAATGGAAAACCAAGTATCATTCCATTTTTGATAAAGGTAAAGGCGCTGATCTTCATAATTATTTGTTTAAAAGATACTTGTCGATGCCATTCCGGCATGTGGTCAGCTTGCCGGCAATAGCCTGTTCGAGTATCCGGTCATTGTCGGCAAGCGACTGCCTTGGATTCTCACAATGCCCGAGATGACATGCAAGAGCGCTGAACCTGACATTACGCCGAAAAATCCCGCTATTGACAAGCCGAACAGCAAATTCACTATCTTCCCGTCCCCAGCCGACAAAATCCTCATTGAAGCCGTTGACACGGATGCAGTCGTTCCTGAAAAACGAAATATTACAACCTCTTATGCCATGGAGAGATCGAGTCTTCAACGCAAGAAGTCTTGAAAGCAACGGCAAACGCAAAGTATTCTTCCGGTTTTCAATCCCCTTTCCAAAAAAGAAAAACGAAATATTTTTCGTTGTAAATCGCTGTGGAGTATTCTCCTGCGAGAGCAGCACTCTCGATCCCTGGATGAACGTACCTTCAATCGCAAGCCGTCTGTGGTCACGGATAAATTCACGATGCAGAAGCATATCTCCGTCGATAAGGACAATATAATTGCCCCTTGCCACTGCTATCGCCCTGTTCCTTGATGCAGCTAACCTATACCCCAGATCCTCCTGCCACACATGAACCACCGGTATCGTCGCTGCCGCGCGGTATGTTTCAACAAGCATTGCCGTATCACTTGTACTGCCATCGTCAGCAACAATGATTTCGCAAGGCGGCTCGGACTGTGCAAGTGCGCTGCGAATAACAAGATCGAGCGCTTCAGGCGAATTGTAGGTCGTGATAACGAGGCTACAGGCGATGCTCTCTCTCTGCTTCATAGAGCTTGATGTATTTATAAAAAACCCCGTTCGCGTTCGAAACCGAGATCAGCAACCCTTCATAACCGTATCGCCAACCATTTTTGAGCAGGTAAGATTTCAAAAAAGTAAGCATTCCGTATAGCATCGCCTTGAGGGGTGAAGCTTTTTTTCGACCATGATGCTCCTCTGCCCAGAGCGTGGAATAATGCTGCATTTTCTGAAGAAGCTGCGACGCATTGTTGTAGGGATAATGCTTCAGCTTGGCCAACAACAGTTCGGTTTTCAGATTGCCATTCATAATGAGTCCTTCGTGAACCAGCTTGTCATCGTATCGGGTGATCTTTCGGTTAAAGAGCCGTTCAACCCGATCATTATCCCAGCCACAGCCACGAATAAGCCTACGATGATAATAGTTATCGCGCTCCATCATATACACGACGTTGCAATCAAGCTTGAGGCTCAGAATTTCACGAGCCAGCTCTGGCGTCACAATTTCGTCGCTGTCAACCGACAAAATCCAGTCGTTCGAGGCGTTATCAACAGCAATGTTCTTCATGGGGCCAAACCCAATAAACGGGTGCTCGTGCAGCGTAACGTTTATGAAACCCGAAGCAATCGCGATGGTGTCGTCAGTAGAACCATTATCGACAATCACAACCTCAGAAAACGCTTCAAGAGCGCTCAAACACTCAAAAAGATAAGCTCCTGAATTATTGGTAAGGATAGTTACCGAGATGTTGTTAGCCACTCTCTGATTTCGTTAAAGATGACATCAGGATCAATATGGTAAAGGCACTCGCTTACACCATGATGGTCGTCGCAACCCGCCTTGCCGCAGGCCACACACGGCATATCTGCCTGAAAGATGGTGACATTCCCATAAGTCTGCACTGATCTGTTCGTGCAGGCGCCCGTGCGCAACTCATTGCACCACGGCGACCACATACTGAGAATGGTAGGTCCATAAACAGCGAAAATGCGCCGATTCTGCGAAGCGGCAATGTGCATGGTCAGCGTATCTGCTCCAATATAGGCAATCGATCGGTCACTGAGCGCAATCAGTTCCTCCATGCTGGTCAAACCGATAAAATCGTAAACTTTGGCAAACTTTGGAAGCCTCCGTTTAATCTCCAGATCGAGCGCACTCTTCGAGCCTGTAACTACCAGTGGCACGCCAAGGCTATCAAGTCGTTCGAGTAACTCATTCCTGAGTTTTTCTGGATAGACCTTGTAGTCGTACTGTGCACCGGGATGAACGATCATAAAGTCGCGAATGCCGCGATCCTCCAGCATTTTACAAACGCTTTTGGCCGCAGTCTCAGAAAAATAGGAACGAACCATCGGTTTACCGGAGCCAATACCCAACAAGTGGAGAGCTGCAGTGTTATTCTCGATAATGTGCCGACTGGAATCGAAATCGTAATGCGCCGAAAGCAACAAACGTTTCCACCACGATTTTTTCCTGTCGTGCTCCACCGCGCTAATAGCCTTTCGTCCGGCCGCGAGAGCAAACAACACAGAGCGATCGCTCGCCGTAAGATTGATGCTCAGATCGTAACGGCGGAAAATCGTTTTCAGCAGCTCTGAAGTCTGGGTTCCGCGCCCTCCGTCACTATTGTAGGTAAACTGATGAATGTCAACAATATGCGGCAGTGTTCGAGCAATCGGCAGAGTGTCGCTGTTGACCAGAAGATCGATATGCGGACTGCCATAGGCACGAAAAAGCCCCTCGATCAGCGGTGAACTCAGAAAAACATCGCCATTGGAGCGCTGCACAATGATGAGGATGCGTTGCGGAGTGGGTTTGATCATAAATCAAAAATGTTTTCTCCGCTTACCACTTGCTCATACAAAGCCAAATAATTTGACGCGCACACCGCCGAAGAATAATGATCCATAGCCCAATGCCGACAATGTTCTGGAGAACAGGAACAACACGCTCAGTTCCGCCATTTTTTTTAGCTGGAAATCGAGTATCACAAACAAAACAAATTTTCATGTGCGCTATGTTGATAGCTTATGCATTAATTTCTTGACAGGAAAGAAAATTCGCCATTTTTTTTCACGAAACCAAGACTTGAAAAACACCGACAAAAGACCTCTTCTGGCAGAATAGGACATCAGCTTGAAAAACCGATAGTTCTTCGTCCAGACTTTTCGCATCAATAAAGCTTCGATGCGCTTGATTTTTATCGGTAGTTGCAGATCGCTGTTACCAATTCTTTTCAGATCAGCCAATCGCTGAGAGAGCACCGCTAAATATCCTTCCTGATCACCAAGTTTTCTGCTGAAAAATTCATCAAATGACTGGTTATTGAGACCGGATTTCGCTGTTATGCCAGATTCAGGCCTGTACAAAATCAGCGGCTCATCCATAAATTCGAGGCCTCCGGTCAGGGCACTTCGAAACCCCATAACAAGATCCTCAATGCACTTGCTATATGTTATCAAGCCAAATATTTCTTCAATATTCCTGGTAAAAGCGCTGGTAGCACCAATAATAAGCGCGCCGCTGACTGCCATATCACGAATATCCAAATCACCTGATATGACCGGCGGTAGCCTCATACCGACCATGTTTCCATCATTATCGATCAGATAGACCGACGAGTGAATCAACGATGCTTTACGACCGGATGCAAGATAACACTCCACCAATTTTGCCGTCCTGTCGGGAAGTGAAATATCGTCACCCGCAGCATAAACAATCAGCTCACCGGAAGAGAGAGAGGTTATCCTGTTGATATGGCCTATCAGTCCAAGATTCTCCCTGTTTCGGTTGATAACAATATTGTGCGGTCCATCGTATTTTGAAGACATCTCCTCGATAATGCTGAACGTTCCATCCACCGAGCAGTCGTCAGATATGACGATTTCCAAGGGCGAATACGTCTGGCTGAAAGCTCCCTCAATTGCCTCACGCACATACCGTTCCTGATTATACGTGATCAGAAAAAAGGTTGCCACCAGCTTTCTGTCGCTCAATCCATGCTCCATCAGCATGACATATTCATTGTCGTTTAAAAACAGGCAACGCAAAACCGGATATCAATGCATCTCCCACGTGTCATTCCTGCGTACCATATGCAGCGTAAAGCCCGATGTCGCCCGCTCTTCGTCAATCCATTTTCTGAACTCGAAGCGCGACAGGAATTTATCACGCTTTCTCGACAGCCATCCAGAACCAACTCGAGAACGAAAATAATTGAGGTCTCCAAGGGACTTTTGCCCCGTCTTTTGCTTGATCGCTTTCTGTGTAATGGAGCCGAAATGGTGAAACACCGAATCGCCGATAATCCCAACAGGAATATTCGCACGCCTGCACCGGAACTGAAATTCGGAATCTTCATAGCCACCCAGACGCCGATCAGTATCAGGAAAACCAACCATTTCGAACACGCTCCGATGTACGGCAAAACACACACCGTGCAATCGGTTCTTGCGAATCATCCCTGACATTTTTTGCCTGTAATTTACTGCAAAAGCATTAAAATCGTAGTCATTCTCTCCTTCGAGCAGCGCCGGACTCACCACACCAAGTTTTTCACGCTCGGCTGCGTCCAGCAAAGCACCTATGGCGTCAGTACCAGCAAGCACATCGTTGTTGAGCAACACAATCCATTCAGCATCCTGACAGAGCACAACACCCTGTGTCCAGGCACAACCACAACCGAGATTCGTCCGATTGCGGTGTTGTTGCAACTCAGGATGCTCTTCCAGCCAATGTGGTGTATCGTCGCTGCTTGCGTTGTCGATAATCAGGATATCTTCAGGCGTAACATGCTGAGCCAGAAGGCTCTCCACGCACTGCTCCGTGTATGGCAGTTGATTATAGACAGGAATAACAATCGCGTAACGTCTGGGATTATGTGGCATGATGGCGATAATAGATAGATAAAGTGTGTAATATATAGGTTATTCTCTGGTTTACCCCATCCCACCGTTTTTCCAGCGGTTGTGCAACCAGAACCACTCCTCCGGCCAACAGCGGATATACTCCTCAATCACCCGTGTATAGCGCGAGGCAAGAATCGCGATATCTGCCTTACAGAAGGTCAAATCAGAGGTTTCGATTTCATGGATATCAACCTTATATCTTCCGTCGCTGCCGCTTCTGCACATACCGACGAACAGCGGCACTTTTGCCTTGAGCGCAAAAAACGCTGCGCCGTGGAATACCGTTGCCCGTCTGCCAAGAAACTCACCAAAATAGCTTCCAGTCGGATCGGATTGATCGGCAAGAAGAGCCAGAACACCTCCGTCGGCAAGCAACCGCAGACCCTCCCTGATTGCTTGATGATCATAAACAACGCTGTTCCCACGCATGGTGCGAAGCTTATTCATGCTCCGGTCTATGGGTACATTGCTTAGTGGCTTAACAATGATAGTCATCGGCTTGACCATAAGACCAAATGCCAGAGCCATAAGTTCCCAATTCCCATAATGACCCGAAACCACCACCGCTCCGAAGCGTCCGTTATCCGTTCCGCGCAAGTACAACTCAGGATTCAGGTCAATGAGTGAGACTACATCATTACGGTTCCTGATAAGCGGAAACCGGAGGACATCAAACAAGGTGATAGCAACTTTTCTATAAACCTTCGTGGCAATAGTGCGGATTTCAGCAGACGATTTTTCCGGAAAGGTGATGCCAATGTTAGTATAAACAAGCTCTTGTCGGAGCCCGGCAACACGATGCGCAAAATCTCCGAACAGAGAGGCCACACGTCGAGCGCAACGCCAACTCATTGCCCGCACAAGCACACCAAGCAATTGTATAGCACCAAATGTCACTGCATCCACTGCCGATTTAAGCCACTGCCTTTGTCTTTCTAGAAACCCGCCCATAAAAGGAATCATAACAACGGTAATAATCCTGCATACCGTTTAGTTAGAATTATTGGATTATATTAGCAAATTAGCATTCAGTTCAAATATGAAATTTATTAAAGTGCTTAGATGAAATTACTGCTGAGAATTCTCCGATACCTCGCTCCATCGAAAGGCAAAATCGTCTTGGTCGTCTTTGTAAGCATGATCACTTCCCTTTTCAGCGTCGTTTCTATCTACTCTATTCTACCGTTACTGAACGAGGTCTTTTCTACAGAATCGACCGTTCAGACCAGCGCCACACCGCCACCCAACGCAAAAAGTGGCACGCAGGTACTGGCACAGCAAAATGGCAAGACCGCCATCGAACAAAAAACGGGTTCTGGTACTGCAAATCTCAAAGACACCGAACGCCTGAAAGCATGGGCGCTCGAAAAATTCAAAGCAATGTTCAGTGCGCCTACCAGAGAACTGGCGCTACTGAAGATATGTCTGTTCCTCATCGCTACCTTTGCTATAAAAAACTTCTTTATTTACCTCAACGGACAAATCATTTTCCGAATACAGACCAAAACCGCCAAAAAACTTCGGGACGACGTTTTCAGAAGCATTATTGAGATGCATCTCGACTATTTCAATAAAAATCGTGTCGGGAATTTGATGAACTACGTGTACAACGATGTGGAAAACGTCAACAACAGCATCAGCTCTACCTTTGTAAACTTCCTGCAGAACCCCTTTTCAGTTATTGTCTATGCCGGTGTATTGCTCGCCTTGAGCTGGAAACTGACACTTTTTGCAGCCCTGACATCGCTTTCCATCCTTGTCGTTATCCGTCAGATAGGCAAAAACGTCAAAGGCCTTGCTCTAAACTTCCAGACGAGAATGGGCGACATGAACTCCGTGCTTCAGGAAAAGTTTAACGGCATCAAGGTCATCAAATCCACGGCGTTCGAAGAGGTAGAATTGGACAGATTCAAGTCCTTCACCACTGATTTTCGGAAACTCGGCATCAAAATCGCACAGCTCAGGAATCTGATTAGTCCGCTCAACGAGACGCTGTTGATTGCAGCAATTGCCATGGTGCTCTGGTTTGGCGGGCTCGAAGTCTTTCATGGTGTCCTAACAGCCAATGAGCTGCTTGTTTTTGCCTTTACCCTCTACTCCACCATGGGCCCAATAAAATCGCTCGGCGAAGCCAATACCTCCATGCAGATGGGCTTGATCTCTGTTGAGCGGTTATTTGAGCTGCTCGACACGCAACCTGCCATTATCAACGGAACGCGTCCCATCAAGACGTTTTCAAGTACTATACGATTTGAGGATGTCTGCTTCAAATACAATAAGGAACAACCCGATGCACCCAACATTCTCGATCATGTATCATTTGAGATCAGCAAAGGAGAAATGGTGGCTCTCATCGGCCAGTCAGGGTCGGGCAAATCAACCGCTGTCGATCTCTTGATGCGTTTCTATGACGTTGATTCTGGACGCATCACCATTGACGGTATAGACATCCGTGAATTCGATTACAAGCAATTACGAAAAATGATTGGTGTCGTAAGCCAGGAGGTCATCCTGTTCAATGACTCCATCGAGCAGAATATTGCTTACGGTGTACATGACGAGATCAACAGTGAGCGCATCGAACAAGCGGCCAGACTTGCAAACGCTCACGGGTTCATCATGGAAAAACCGCAAAAATACGAAACAATGATCGGCGACCGTGGCATACAGCTTTCAGGCGGACAACGTCAGCGTATCGCAATCGCACGTGCCATGGTTAAAAATCCAGAGCTCCTGATTTTCGACGAAGCCACCAGCGCGCTCGACAACGAGTCGGAGAAAGTGGTTCAGCAGGCAATAGACCATGCTATGGAAAACCGCACTGCGCTCGTGGTAGCCCACAGACTTTCAACGATCAAAAATGCAGATAAAATTATTGTGATGGAACGTGGACGGGTAGTAGAATCAGGAAACCATGAAAAATTGCTGGCACAGAATGGTGTCTATAAAATGCTCTATGACATACAGTTCACCGAAAAAAGTGCACAACAGCAAGATGCTGCCCAAGTACCGTAAGAGCATTAGAAGCTAAAAGCATCAAACACATTGATCAAAACAACCTGAACAGCCACGCAGGCAACACGGCAACTATTCGGATAAGAAAAACTCGAGTTCTTATCGTCAACGGAAAATATTTGGAATAGAGATAGTATGAATGGAGGTTAAGAATCTTCTTTTTACGCAACCTCTTGATTGAGGAAAAAGAGAACAGACCAGACTTGACACCATGATCCATAATACATTTGAGCTTGCTGTCCAAGCTGTAGGTGGCGGGTAGCGAAAACACAAAGTTAGCCCACCGTTTCGTCCATATCTCAAATGTCTGCTGTTCCCAGCTTGTCTTCTTGGCTCCCTGCACGTGTAATCCCATAACCGAATGCTGGGGTATCCACTTCACCTTGCACGGCTTATCGGATAGATACTCAAAAATGATTCCTTCCTGCAGAAAGTTCGTATCTCTATAACGGACAAAATTAGCATGCTGAAGAAGTTTTCTACTATAAATCAGGGTACTCAGGCAGGTCATGTGCCACCCAAGATCGGCAAGTAGCTTGTTCCGATCAGAATAAACCTGCTCGGGGATATCCGTTACCCTGTCAACCATATTAACCACGACCACATCATACTCATCTTCACTTATCGCATCCATAACAGCCATGAACGTCTCTTTGGGAATGAAATAGGTATCGCCAAGAAGCCAGACATAATCGGTATCTGCATAGCCAAGCGCCTTCTCAAAGTTTTCATCAGGAAGTATCGTCTGTTCATTGCGATGATAGCTGATGAGAGGGTTTAAGCGACGACTTTTCTCAACAACCTCCAGCGTATCGTCATCAGAAGCGTTGTCAGAAATAATGATGGGAACGTTGTACTTGGCAGAACAAAATCTGTGCTCTACAAGAGATTGTTCAAGAAAACCCGCCCTGTTATACGTTGGCAAGGCGATAGATAACAATACTGGCGCAGCCATTACACCTCACCATCCTTTTTCTCGAAATTAATCCTTTCAGCCTCATAAACTCTTGGACGTGCAAGAACCTGAGTATAAATTGCCCCAACATATTCTCCAAGAATACCGATAAAGAAAAGAAGAAGACCAAAAAGAAAAAAATTGCCTATCAGCAACGGCGCTATCCCTGCCTGAAATGAATTCCAGAACAAGAGCTTGCCTACAAAAAAACCAATACCAGCAATAAAACTTATCACTGCAAAAATAAATCCTAAAAAAGTCGCAATACGTAAAGGCACTTTGGAGTTACTGATAATTCCAAGAATACCCATATCATAAAGTGTGAATAAGTTATTTTTTGTTATCCCTCTTTCTCTTCTGGGCTGCGTATAATTCACAGTTGCAACTTTAAAGCCCAATTCAGATATAATACCTCTGAAAAATGGATAAGGGTCATTAATCTCTCTTAAAATTTTTATTATTTTTTTATCATAAAGACCAAAGCCAGTAAAATTCTCAAAAATATTCACGTCTGACATTTTTTTAAGGACTTTATAATACATAGTCCTTATTGCATACATAAGCTTGTTTTCCATGCTCTTGTTCTTGATCGCAACAACGATATCGTTTCCATCCTCCCACTTTCTAACAAAATCAACTATCATTTCCGGTGGATCCTGCAGATCGGCCACAATCGAAATAACCGCATCACCGTTTCCCTGAATCAATCCATGGTATGGTGAGCGGATATGCCCATAATTTCTGGAATTTATTATAATCTTTACATTCTTATCATTCTTAGCCAGTTTTTGTAAAATTTTTATAGTATCATCTTCGGAGCAATTATCAATAAAAAGGTGATCATAACTATAATCATTTAGGTTTTCAGAGAATACCAAGCGCACCTGATTATAAAGATCCTCAATGTTCTGTTCCTCATTATAGCAAGCAGTAACTATACTTATTTTTTTCATAATCACTTTCTTTTATATACAGATATAAGTATACCTTTTTCACATAAAGAATAATCATTTGATATCCCTTCAAATACAAGATTAAGCAATTTCATCCGCTGTACTCTCCAAGCAGATTCTTGTGACAAGTATCCTATTTTAGGTATTCTAATGTCGATCAAATCATTATTATAATTCCTATAAATATCCGTATCAACATAAATATATTCTGGTTTATTTCTTCTCAACAAATCTAATACATTCCGCACTTCTTTATTAGTTACAAAATACCATGACATATCTATGAATGGCATTTCAGTATACTTTTCAGATAAAAAAGGTAATATATTATCGTATTTCGAAATAATATATATACCATCTTTAAATAATGAATATTTTCTTATCAAATCAATGCTCTCCTTAAAATATATCGGATCAATTGTCGAGACTATATCAGCTCGTTTCAAACCCCAACTATACACTTTATGGGATTTAAATATATCATCATATTCTTTTTTCCCCTTCAGCACAAATAACAAACTATTTAAATAAACCAATAAAAAAACAAAAATCGCTCCTGCTTTCAAAAAACGAAAATATTGCCATTTGAAATTTTTATTGTATGATAATTTATATACCAATAAAATTACTGTAAGTATATAAATAAAAAACCTTGATGTAATACCATTTCTATCGAAATGCCATACAGTATACAACATCAGTGCTTGTGAATAAAAAAGCAAATAAGCCAAAGGGAAATAATCACTTCTTTCACGTTGTTGCATCAAATAATAGAGCCCCATATATGCCATCAAAAACACAAGAGAAATACCAAGTATATATAGGGAATCAATTTTTATACCAACAAGACCATCTATATAATATCGTGTCAATCCGATTTGTGCACCTTGTTGCAAATAAAACATAATACCGAACAATAATGCCATGCAAGACAATGCTATCATCAAAAAGAAAAAGTGTTTTTCATGCCACGAATAGATCATGCCTGCCGCAATAACAGAAAGAAGTACCATCATCCCAATCTGGGGGTTGATATACACTGAAGCGACTGATAATATCAACGCAATAACATAATAGATAAGTTTTTGACTAACACCATATCTATAAATAAAGTATAAAACCACAACATCAAAAAAATGCCTCCATGGTGATTCACCTGGGGGCATCAACAATATATCATACCCTCTATTATTTATAATAATGAGTGAGGCAATAAATACTAAAGATGTTATAGCTACACTCTCAGAAACCTTATTAACGACAACAACAAATAATAAAAAATAAATAATATAGAACAAGTAACACCACTTCAACCAATTATGCAGAGACACACCACCAGTATATGATAATAATTTATTTATTAATATTGCGCTTCCCAAACCATATTGAGCATTAATTTGATTTTTTTCCTTACCCAGAGACAACTCATTTACTGGTGATAAAACAAAATTATGATGATGAATAATATATCTACCAAGAACTTGTTGATGAATTTCATAACGATTTTTATCCAAGAAATCCATCACTTTTTTACCATATTGAACAGTATCCATATAACTACTTCTACTTACAACTCTTTGCATAAGAGCATATAGATAATCATTTGACATAACTTCCATACAATCACCTGAACGCATCAAATTAAATGACGTATATCGCCCATTTTTATCATAAAAAATCTGATTAATTGAACTATCTCTAACAGAAGACTCACCAGAAAACACAATCCGCAATTTTGACTTATCTAAAGGAATAACATTTTCTTTTGAATCACCACTTATAATATCATATTTATACGTTAAGGGCGACTGGATATTCTTATTAAAAAATGAAGTATTATCATAAAACCTATTATCTATAATTGTTTTTTCCGGTATAGCGTAATACTCATTTGCTATTTTAGGTTTATTTATTAATGGATCATAAAAAAGATATGCCAACTCGAAAAATCCAACAACAATCATCAATACATAAAACCACTTTTTGCAAGACACACATATACTGGCAGAAAACTGATGTGCTTTTTCTCTGATTCTCTGATTTTTTTTTTGTATTCTTAACAAAAAACTATTATCACTAATCACATATAAAATTATAAAAATTAAAATCTCAACGATACCCCTCATCAAATCAGAATCATGCGATGTATGACTCCCAAAAATACTAGCAATTACAGGCAACAAAATACCAATAGCCAATATCTTTAAAAGATAATACTTCTTTAGATACAGCCTATCAATAAATCTCTTTATTTTAAACCCAAACCGTTTCTCAACACCGATATAACTAACAAACGACCAAAACAACCAAAACACATCAAAGACATATAGTATTAACTCTCTCTTTTTATTAAAATTAAAATATAAACCAACTCCATCATATATTTGATATTTTGGCAAACTAACTAAAGTCTCGACAAGGAATACTCCTATATAATGAATAAATAGCAATAGATTTACACCAAATATCGCCTTAATTAGTGCACTAAAAATACTTCGATAAACCTTCACAATACTTTCTTAAATGTAAATTTTTTATGTGAAAAATAGCTAATCAACATTATTATAGATACTGAAATGGCTTGACCATAATATATATTATTAAATGCAATAAGATTTAATAAATACAATAAGCATAGATTTATCAAATATATATTTAAATACACAGATGAAAACTTTATATATTCTTTCCAAATACTTCCCTTACTTTTGAAAACAAAATATTTATATAAATAAAACGCATTAGTAACACTAATAACATAACTTATTGCTAATATAATACCATAGCTTAATATATTAGATAGTAGAAAATACAAAAACGAAAACAATCCAAAACCAAATATGGTATTCCATACGCCAACAATTAGATATGAAATTTTCTCTCTATATTTTCCCCAATATTCTATTACAATAGTGATTTTCATTTAGTGATTTTCAAGCCAGTTAATATCAGAAAATATTATCTCTGACCTAATCTCTTTTCTAACATTTCGATCCGATGTTCATCCTCAGACTTGATCCTATGGTAATATCTGCGTTTACTCTTCAGCCAGAGAAGCTCAAATTCGACCGCTTTGAGTATAGCCATTTCAGGGTCATTCAGAATGGTATCAGACTTGAACACTACTTTTCGAGTCTCGAATTTGTCGACTAAACCATCTGCATGAAGGTGCCTAATGAAATCGATAGAACCAGTCGATATTGCACCGCCAAGACCTGTTTTCAGTCCTCTCTGTCGAGCCTTACTAAAAATAGTATGGCAATAGTCAAAGATCTTATCACTATCAACGATGCATCGGTCACCACCCATTGAACCAACAAAATCAACACGGCCGATAGTAATGCCCTGCAAAAAACGGATATTCTCTAAACTCAACATTTCGTCAAGATTATTGAATGCGGTTATAGTTTCAATATTTATAGCAAAATCAACATCATCCCTATTATCATCAGCAACAAATGTCTCAATGGCATTCAGAAACTTGGAAACAGCAAAAGCCGTTTCTGCCATTGGCGCAATAACTCCTTTTACCCCAATTGTTATAGCATTATAAATATCTGTCACAGCTTCCACTCCACCGATTTTAAGAATAATGGGCAGATCTACTCTTGAAGTAACATCTTTGAGCCTCATCAGTTCCTCAATTCTGCTGCCTTCAGCTTCGAATTCAGCTTTGATCTCGAATACGCCATATTTTTCTTTAAGTTCCTTAAGAACCTCAATCATCTGATATTCAATGCTGTTCATATAATTTTATCTCTCTAATGTTACAATTAATGTTTTTAAAGCTTCATAAAATTCTTTCTCTTCGAGGTCATCATATTTGGACAACATGAAGTCGTTGTCCGACAGTACAATGCTCAACCTGCTGCCCGTTCTTTTCTTGTCGTTTTTCATTGCTGACAGAAGCATGTTCCGCTCGTAATGCCGTTCTTCATACCTGACCAGCAGACAAGGCAAAATAATCTTTCTGATACCTTCGAACATACTGCTGCTCATTATCCCCCTGTTAACCGAGACCACGCCAGCAAACAGTATCCCGATGGACACAGCGATGCCATGAGGAATATCATACACGGACGAAATCTCGAGCGCATGTCCGAAGCAATGACCGTAATTCAAAAGATTTCTTCTGCCAAGATCGAACTCGTCGTTTTCCATATAGTTGATCTTAACAGCCATATTCTCCATTATGACCTCATCAAGTAACTCGTACTTTCTCAGTCTCTCGATCTTCTGCCCGACATCTTGAAGGTCTGGCTTCACAAACGGGTTCATCAATTGAAACTTAATCGATTCACCAATACCACTGTAATAATCGATAGTTTTCAAGGATGACAGAAATGCCGGACAAAGATATATTATGCTTGGTGGATAAAACGTACCAAGCAAATTCTTTCTATTTTGAAAATTTAATGATGTTTTACTCCCTATACAACTGTCAGTCTGCGCAAGAAATGTGGTAGGTACGAAGGTCCAGTTGATCCCCCTATAAAGAGTCGACGCGACGAAGCCTGTTACGTCTTGGGTTATCCCTCCTCCGACAGAAACAAGATTGATGTTCCTTTTTGCATTCCTGTCGATTAGGTATGCATAGAATTCTGCTACCGCATCGAGATCCTTGTTGTCCTCTACAGCCTTGAATGGGATAATATCACCATCTCCTGCCATATCTTCAATCTCAGTCCGATAGATCGACAATACATTCGCATCAACGATAAGTACCTTGTTGGGTAGGATTTTGATGGTCTCAGACACCTCTACAACATTAGTTTTGAATACGACCTTATAGTCTTTGATTTTTGACTTTATCAGCAGTTCATTCATGCCAGAAACCCTCCGTCAACGATAAGTGTCTGACCTGTCATGTATGAATTTTTTTCATCTATCATAAAAGCAATTGATTCAGCAATTTCAGAGGGTTCAGCAAAACGTCTCAACGGGATCTCTTTCTTTATTATTTCCTGTTCTTCTCTCGACACATTCTGTTCAGTCAAGTTTGTGCGAACATATCCTGGACAGATAGAATTGACAAGAATATTATACTGACCAAGTTCCCTTGAAAGAGATTTTGTGATACCATTCAAACCAAACTTTGTAGCTGAATAAAGTGTCCTTTTTTCTTTTGACCGAACACCCCATATGGAACTCACATTCACGATTCGTCCGAATCCATTCCTTTTCATATACGGAACACAGTTTTTAATAATAAGCAACGGAGCAACGAGATTGATCGTCAGCGAGTTCTTTATATGATCGCTCACAATATCTTCTATACATTCCGGTACGTTGACCCCTGCATTGTTAATCACTATATCGTATTCCGAAAAACACTTAAAATAATCATCTATAGACTTTTCAGATGCAAGATCGAGCTCTTTCCTTGATGGAGTATAAAGTTTATATCTTGGATCTAACAAAAGACAAGAAACGATAGCAATACCGATTCCTCCCGATGCGCCGGTAATCAATACGTTTTTTATGCTCATTACACAATTCCTTTTCTTGACCTCACAGCCTGTTATTTAGTTGACACATAATAATAATGAGCACCAAGTGGCAACCACATCAGGTACTTTTCAAAATGCGACAAACCTGACAGCACTGAAGGAAAAAATATGGTAAACCTCGATTCAGGATTTTTAAACCCGTTTTTACACAACGCGCTCTTAAGATAATACGGGCTCAACAGGTTTGCACTAGGATCAAACTTATAATCATTCTGAATCGCTACAAGCTGAGTAAGAGGATTTATCGGATTCAGCTCAAATATCACAAACAAGCCGCCAACCTTTAACCTTGAATATATCCCTGCAAGAGATTCCATATGTTCTTTTCTGGGAATATGATGAAATACATTCGCGCAAAATATAACATCATACAGTTCATCACCAGGAATATTTTTTCCATCAAACGCATCAAACCTGATGCGCGAATATTGTGAATTGCTCATACTCGCAACCCTGACGGACGCTTCTGAAACATCAATACCGTGAACACTAACATCAGGCATATACTTATGTATATACCCTTCCGTCTTACCCGTTCCACATCCATAATTAAGGATAGAAAGCGAATTGCGGCTCATTTTATCACTCAAAATATCCGCCAGAATCTTGACTTTATACTCATCAAAATACGATGGTTCATAACCAGAGAGACTCACCGCCTTTTTATGCCCCTCATCATAATTATCTGCATATTTATCAAAAACAGCCATCGCTATTCGTTAATAGGATTAATAATCATATTCTCATAAAATTCATCTCTTTCCAAAAATGGATACATATCTTCAAGAGGTTTCGAGACAACCCGACCATCCGGTTTTACCTCCGAAGACAATTTTGGGCTGAATATATATTCTCGCGACATCACCACTTCACACAGCACCGGTGACAAAGCTTTTGTTAACTCCTTGACTTTGGCTTTCATTTCATGTCCAGAACAAATACGCTCTGTCTTCAGACCGTATGCCATAGCAAGATCAATGATGTTCGGGAAGCTGATACCGCTCAATTTATCACTCCCCATTATGCGACCATCGAAAAATGAGTTCTGAGTCTGGCGCATTGAGATATACCCATCATTGTTCAGATAGAAAATCACCACAGGCAGATTATGGTGCACGATAGTCTGTAATTCTTGAATGTTCATCTGCATGCTTCCATCTCCGGCAATGCAATACACCCTCTTTCCATTTGTGCCGAGACAAGCTCCGATGGCGGCGGGCAAATCAAAACCCATTGTAGCACTGCCTGAATTCCAGATCATCCTTTGATTTTTTTTTACAACGGCCGCCTGAAACAGTCCTACACAAGCACTCCCATTCCCCGCGACTACGATATCGCCCTCATCAATGGATTCGGTAAAAACCTTGATGAAATCATACAATTCTACTGGCAAGCTGCTACCCGCGGTATTGCTCAAACGCCTCGCATATTTTTCCTTTCGCTCATCACACCATCCAAACCATTCAGCATTTTGTCCTTGACCTATATTTTCCTTTGCAAGGCGGCTGTTAATCGCTTGTAAAAATTCGTTCGCGTCGGCACAAATCCCCAGATCAGGATGCAGTGTTGGCTTTTGTAATTCTGCCTGATCGATATCAACGATTATTTTTTTTGCCTCACGAGCAAAAGCTGCCCAGTTATAACTGATTTGCCTTATATTATTTCTTGTTCCTATCGAAATATACAGGTCGCTGTTCTGAACAATGAAATTAGCCGCCCTATCTCCAAGAGTACCCAGACGACCCATATACAGAGGATCATCATTCTCGATAAGATCGACACCGTTGAAAGTAGTCACAACAGGAATGTTCAGGCGCCTGACGAATTTCACCAATTCGTCTTTAGCACACGATATACGAATACCTCGACCAGCCACAACAACAGGCCTTTTCGAAGACATGATCATTTCAAGGCAACGCTCGATTTCCTTGCCGTCATACTGCGCAACATGTTCAACCATCTCGTCGAACTCCACAAGATTATCAGGATCGATATTGGCGCTCTGGACGTTCAGAGGCACATCAAGCCAGACAGGTCCCGGACGACCGTGGGTTGCAAGATAAACAGCCTTATCGATGTGATATTTTATCGTTCTGGGGTCTTCAATAAACACTGCGTATTTGGTAATTGACCTAACGATATCAGTGATATTTATTTCCTGGTCGCCCAACTGACGTAATCCGATCTCCCTGCAGGATTCGATGGATGTTTCATACTTTATCTGACCGGATATGTAGAAAACAGGCACAGAATCTGTCCATTGACCAATAACACCCGTTATCGTATTTGTGCCACCAGGACCAGAGGTAACCATCACAACACCCAGCTTATTTGTAGCTCTTGAATATCCTTCAGCCGCTATTGCGCATCCCTGTTCATGATGGTTACAAAAATACTTCACACTTTTTGACTTGCCAAGCGAATCATTCAAATGCATTGCTCCACCACCAGGAATTGTGAATACTATATCCACTCCATGATATGCAAGTCGTTCTATAACATAATCTGATAACTTCATCGACATATAATTTTCATTTATCGAATAGCAGTAAATCTCTATTTATCAAATTCTTATTATTCCCATACCAATCATACAAATGACCTATACCTTCTTTTATAGATGTTAATTGCAATGATGGCATCTCGGCATGCAGCCTTGAGTTGCTACCACTATAAGTATAACCCATGCCGCTTTCAGCTATATGTATGGGCAAATTCTTTCCAGTAACCTCATTCACAATTTTAGCAACATCAAGCAGGTTTACAGGAGAATCCTGACAAACATTATATGTGGTATTTTTAGCCTCATATTCAATAAAATATTCAAGCACAGGCATTAAATCATCGACATACATAAAATTAAATACACGGTTCTGTTTGATTGTGATCGGCAAATCAAATATGGACTTACATAAAGCGTTTGATATAAACCGAATGGCATAATCTTCATATTTTCCATAAATACTGAAAATTCTTAATTCAACGATTTTTTCGATTTTTTCAACATACTTAGCTGTAACATATCTAAAAAAGCCATGTTCATCTTCAGGAATAAAATGTCCAAAAAAATCTTCATTCACATTATCAAGATCTTGTCGTGCCATATCATAAACCGATCCTGAACTCAGATAAATCATCTTCTTGAATTTGGAAGTATTATGCAGCAGATTATAAAACATCCTGCTATTCAAGTAGAAAAGGTCATCTTTATTTGGGGCATTTCTGTGCCCAGGCTTTACAGCAGAATGAATAACATAATCAACATCATGATTCAAAAAAAACTTATCGACATCTTTGCAAACTGTCAAATCAAGTTCTTTATGGCTTGGAGCAAGAATACAATATCTTTTACTAAGATACGATTCTACTATATTTTTACCTATAAAACCAGAGGCACCTGTCAACAATATCCGAGATTTATCTATCATAATTTAACAGGAATACCATCTGATAAAAAATATACCTGGGTTGATTTACAATCATTTCTTTAACGCTAATGAACGCATTGTATCAAATTTCTTTTCGAAAAATTCATAAAAAATGAAAGCAGTACATACGCATAAAAAAAACCCAATGGGTAAATATGTTAACGCATCACCAAAAGTGATTGTTGTCTTAAATATTTTTCTAATGCTCAAAATAACAGGCTCATGCCATACATAAAGCGAATAAGTAAGTGCTCCAAGAGAGGATTGAATAAGCCATCCTTTTTGACTGATAAACCTATTACTCGGAGGTATTCGCTCTGATGATTCAAATAAAATAATAATTATTGATGTCACAATAGCAGTGAGTCCCGGAAATAGACCTAAATATATCAATCGATGGGGAGTATATTCCTGAGCCATAAAAACATAAGATGCATAAGACAATATTATATAATAGATAAAGGCAATTATTACGCCAACTCTTATACCTAAACTCATATAAAATTGGCGTTTACGTAAATGGCTCACAATAACAGCCGATACATATCCAGCAAAAAAACAATCAATATTTGCTATAAATGGAAAGTATATGTGTGTATGCCAATAAGAAGGCCAACCAACTACCAAATAAGTTTTAATTGCAATTATTATCGGAAATATGATTCCTGAAACTATTAATACTCTTTTCAAAGAAATCAAATAGCGTGAAGTAAGTATATAAATAAAGGGTATAGCAATATAAAACTGAACTTCTGTAGATACTGACCATAGGGCGCCAATTGCACCATGACCATGTGAATCGAAAAGCAATTCTGATAAAAAGGAATCAAGCTGCATGGAATTTGCAAAACCAAAAAATTCTGGTTTTTGAAGCAATGCAACAAGAAATACAGATATTAAATATAATGGAATGATTCTTAATGCGCGATTTCGATAAAAAAGTTTTATTCCTATATTATTGGGCGCATAGCGTCCAATAATAAAACTTTTACCCATCAAGTAACCGCTTAACGTAAAAAAAAACCAAACTCCACCCCAAGGAGATGCTGACATAAGAAATCGTAGTATTAAATCACCATCGGGTCTCAGCATATCGTAAGGTGAAAATACAACCATAAACCAATGGCCGAGAAAAACCATTAAAAAAGCTGCCGCTCTCAAACCAAGCAACGGGTCATATTTTTTCCTCAACTCTTCATAAGTATCACTTTCTTTTATTACAGGTATTTTTAATAAAATAGTTGTCTGAAAAAGAGTAACAATATATATACCAAAGAAAATAAGTCTAATGGCATGATATATTAATACGCTACGATGCCTTATTCCGCCAAAATGATCGATTAAATCATATTTAAAATAGGATAAAAACAAAAACATAGCAATTGCAATGCAAGGAAGAACTAATTGGCTAATTGCAATATCTTTTTTTATTTTTTCATCCATAACTTAATTTCTATAGGCATTACAATAACAACGGGATTCTTTATCAAGGCTATACTGCGTTCCGGGTTGTGGGGTGCCTGAACACGTTAAAATAATCAAAAACTAATTGCTTTGTACCAGCTCATTTGAAATTTTAACAACTATAAAAAGTGAAGCAATGATGTCCGGCATCACTTTTGTAATAATGAAAAATGAAACTTGAAATTATGCGGAACTTGTTGAACAGAGGCAGGAAGATGATGTGATCAAAGTACAAATAGCTCAGTAAGAGATTCACCGGCTTGTATGCTATAATATAACGACAGACCTTGTGTACACCTCTGCCGGACTCAAACATACTAAACAAACGTGCGGTTTCGATCGGTGTGCGAGTAGTATTTCCTAATGGAGTATCATACCAGTAATTCGTGGCAAGAAAAAACACAGTCAACTGCTGCTTGTCCGGTTTATCAATCATTCATGTAGTCCCTTATCTGCCTCAGACAAAGATCATACACCTGACTATTCCCATACGTCTTGTACCAATCAACGGTTGCACCAACAGCTTTTTCGATACCCCACACTGGACTCCATCCAAGCAGCGACTTGGCCTTGGAAATATCGAGCTTGAGCAAGTGAGCTTCATGAACCGCACCAGGCATCGACCTGTCTTCCCATGATCCTTTGCCCCAAACCTTCACTATGGTATCTACCAGCGTGCCGACGGTAAAGAAACTTGAATCTTCAGGACCGAAATTCCATGCCCCAAAATAGCTCGTCGGCTTGTCGTGCATCTTTTCAGCCAGTAGAAGATAGCCAGAAAGCGGCTCGAGCACATGCTGCCAAGGACGAATGGCATGAGGGTTCCTGACAACGATCGGCTCGCCTCGTTCGAGGTGCCTGATGCAGTCCGGCACGATCCGGTCAACCTGCCAATCCCCGCCACCTAATACATTGCCCGCCCTGACAGATGCAAGGCTTTTTCCATGCCGGGCAAAATCATCTGGATTGAAAAACGACTTACGGTAGGCCTCAGTTACCAATTCACTGCAAGCCTTGCTTGAACTGTATGGATCGTATCCGCCCAGCCGGTCGTTTTCACGATAGCCCCAGACCCACTCCTTGTTTTCGTAGCACTTATCTGTCGTAATATTAACAATCACCTGCACCGAATCGCTTATGCGGCAACATTCGAGCACATTGACCGTACCGCCCACATTAATATCATAGGCCGCCTTCGGGCTGTTATATGATTCCCTGACGAGGGGCTGAGCAGCAAGATGAAACACAATCTCCGGCTTCGTTTCCTCGAAAATGCGCCGCAAGTTATCGAAATTCCTGACATCCCCAGTCTCATGCCTCATACAAGCAGCAATATTGGAGAGTACAAAATTATCGTCGGGGGTCAACGGTTCGAGGGCATAGCCGATAACCTTCGCACCAAGAATATTCAACCATATCGAAAGCCACGAACCCTTAAAACCGGTATGACCGGTAACAAGCACTTTCTTACCCGCCCAGAACTCTTTATTCAACATGATTTTTTTTACTCCTTTTACCAGACCTTCCAAGGGGCTTCACCAGATTTCCAAAGTTCTTCAAGATAATTTTTATCCCTAAGAGTATCCATAGGTTGCCAAAAACCGTGATGAGCGTACGCGGCAAGATTCCCTTCATGAGCAAGCCGTTCGAGCGGCTCCCTCTCCCATGAGGTGCCATCACCAGCAATATAATCGATGACCTCCGGCGAAAGCACAAAAAAACCTCCGTTAATCATCGCCCCATCCCCTTTCGGTTTCTCCTTGAAAGTCCTTACCTTGTGCTCCCCGATATCAAGCACACCGAACCGGCCGGCCGGCATGGTCGCCGTCAGCGTTGCCTTTACATGCTGTGATCGGTGGAACGCCAACAACTCACTGATATTTACATCGCTTATCCCGTCACCATAGGTGAAAAAGATCTCCTGTTCGTCCTTGACATATTCCTTCACTCTTTTGAGCCTTCCACCGGTCATAGTCTCTTCGCCCGTATCGACCAGCGTAACTCGCCATGGTTCAGCCTTGTGTTGATGAACCTGCATTTCGTTATGCTCCATATCGAACGTCACATCCGACATGTGCAGAAAGTAGTTTGCAAAATACTCTTTTATCAAGTAGCCTTTATAGCCACAGCAGATAATGAAATCGTGAACATCGTAGGCCGAATAGATTTTCAAAATGTGCCAAAGTATCGGCATACCGCCGATTTCAATCATCGGTTTTGGTTTAAGATGTGTCTCTTCAGAAATTCTTGTACCGAGCCCACCAGCAAGAATTACGGCTTTCATACAAAAAAAGTCGTGAACGGTTAAAACAAATTACGTACAGTATCCCTATATTTTCCTAGCAGAAGACAAAGTACTTATAATGTAAACATATAGTGCGGTATATCAAATTCCTTCATAGACACACGTTTTCTTTTGAATTACTCTGTAACATCAACAATGTCATTTGATCAATAACATATTTGGATCAGCTTTTCATCATTTTCCCAACAACGTCTCATAAGAAAAAGCCTTCATTTATTACTAATGCGGACAATCGGAGAGTATACGCTAAATTGAAACAACATATTTAGAACTTAATCTATTATTGATCACTATGACTGCTTCCAACAAGCTTATAACCCGATGCGAAGTTGGTGAAAAAATTCGGGCATGGCAGGCTTCGGGGAAAAAAGTTGTCTTTTCAAACGGCTGTTTCGATATCCTTCATGCAGGACATGTTGAGTATCTGACGGCAGCCAAACAACTTGGCGATATGCTGCTGATCGGCCTGAACAGCGATGCTTCAGTCCGTCGCCTCAAAGGTCCAAATCGTCCTGTCTGTTGCGAAATGGACCGCGCTGCGGTGCTCTCTGCTCTCCAGGTTGTCGATGCTGTCACCCTTTTTGATGAAGATACGCCTGAAGAACTTATTGCCACCTTATTGCCGGACATTCTGGTCAAGGGATCAGACTGGGAAATCGAGCGTATTGCCGGAGCAGGTGCGGTACTGGAACATGGCGGCGCTGTGCTGACCATTCCCTTGCTTGAAGGCCGTTCAACAAGCGGCATCATCGAAAAAATCATTCGAATTTATTCACAATCATTGACAGATAGTGGAACGCCTTAAACACTATAGCCTTAAACTGCTTGCAGCCTTTCTTGCATTCATGCTTGTGCTGTCGTTAGTTTCCCTGATTGTGCTGAACAGCGGAGTACTTGACCGATTTGCCAAACATCTGGCGATCAGCCTGTTTAACGAGAAGCTTTTAGGAAGATTGGAACTACAAGAGCTGCATCTTAAGTTTCCGAACAATGTCACCCTCATCAATCCCCGGATTTATGGGCCGGGAGAAAAAACACCGGCACTTGAAGCCCGAACACTTTCACTGAAATTCAACTTTCTCACACTCCTTCAGCCTGATATCAAAACATTGTACGTACGTCGCCTTACGGCCGACTCGCTCAGCGCAAGGGTTATTGAAGAAAAAAACGGCAAGCTTAATCTTCAAACTATTTTTACCTCCCGCGACCCTGACTCGACGAAAGCACCATTGGAACATTTTTTCTGTAAAAACCTGCGGATTAACAATAGTAATCTCTCTTACTCCGGGAATATCACCCGTGGAGACAACGTAAATTTAAGCGCAAAAGAGATCAATCTGGAGCTTTCAGAATTTACGGTCAAGAAAAAACTTCTGAAGGGAACACTCGACCACCTGAAGTTCAACATTCCCCAGAGTCGATTCTTCTTGCAGCAAGCCGCAGGAACATTTCTTTTTTCTGAAACCCGTTCTGAGGTTCTTGCCCTGAAAGCGGCGAGCAGTAAAAGCCATGCTGAGCTTTCGGCCACTATTGATCATTTCAATATTTTCTCCCATCAGTTGCAACAACAACTCGCTCTCAGCACCTCATTCCTGAATATTCAGGAACTGGCTATCCATAGCGACGACCTGAAACTCCTGCGCCCGGAACTTGTTATCCCTTCAGGTCTCTACACTCTTAAAGGGAGCGCCAGAGGGAAAAAAGACAATGTTAAAATCATTGATGCGCTTTTGACTCACCTCAAAAGCAGAATTGCTGTAAAGGGAGAGCTGCTTAACCTGCTTAACAGGAATGCCTTTGCTTATGAATTGAAATGCGACAGTTCCAAAATCTCAGAGCTCTTTGTTGACTCACTCATGAAAGAGAGTTGGCAAAAGGAAATTGCCAGCAAAACTGGCGACATTACTTTTTCAGGAACTGCTAAGGGTAACCTGAATACAGTTAAAACCGATATTACGACTCTTTCTGCGATCGGAAAAGCATCAGTGACTGCAGAGGTATCAAGAAAAGAATCAGAGCAACTTTCCTGTAAAGGCACGTTTGCACTGAAAAGCTTCAAGCCGCACATATTCATACCTTTATGGCTCGGAAAAAGCCTGCTCAATGCTTCAGGCAGTTTTGAAGGAAAAGCGGACAACAAGCAGATTCGCCAACTAACACTTGACATGAAGGTTGCTGATTCCTTCTGGCAAAATCAGGCTGTGAAAGAGGGCTCAATATCAATGAATTACAGTAGTAGTCTACTGAATACTTCCCTGTTCCTGAAAAACGACCTGACAAGTTTCACTCTTGAAGCCGGAATCGACTGGAACGATAAAGTGCCCCGTTACCGTGCGTCAGGGAAAACAACAAAGTTCGATATTTCAAAACTACTCGATTCAAAAAAGTTCACAACTGATCTGAACGGAGTCTTCGCCATACAAGGCTCAGGATTTGATCCCGGAATGCTTAACGTCGTTGCGATTATGCAGTTTGCTCCCTCGACAATCAACGGGTTCGAGCTTAAGGAACATTCGAAAGCTTCCATCGAAATTGTTCAGAACACAGCCTCCTCTCTGACAAGCATAAAGAGCGATTTTCTTGACATTCTTGCTGAAGGGGATTATTCGTTTGAAGAACTGATTAACCTTGGGAAACTTGCAGGTTCTGGTATTTCAAGGGAAATAACTGGCCAGAATATTTGGCAGGCAACACTTCCCGCTCCTGTTGGTGCAGGGAATACACTCAAGAAGCCATTCACAGTCAACTACCACATCACGGTCAAAGATATCTCCCCTCTGGCACTGTTTTTACCAGTACAGAACCTTGCCTTACAGGGGCGGGCTCAAGGGCGTGCAGTATACCGTAACGGGCAATGTTCAATCAGCTCTTCAATCAACCTTGCCAGCCTGCACTATCACGACAACTTGTTTCTTGAAAATCTCTCCATGGATGCCGGAGTGGAATGCAACGGCAGCGGAGCTTCGAATGCCTCGATAAGCGGCAAAGCTTCCTCAATAACCGCCGCTGGCAAAAAAGCTAGCAATGCAATGTTTTCAAGCCACTATTCTCCGTCACACCTCGAAGCATCCCTCGACATTGCCATACCCGATCCTGCACAAAGTATGTCGGTGAAATTTACCGGATCAAAAAGCAATAGCGGCTATGACCTGCTTTTCAACCACTTGTCAATAAAAGATACTACCGGGGTTTGGCAGACAGAAGAAAACTCTCATATCATGCTAGGCAGAACATCTGCAAAATTTCACAATTTTACTCTTGGAAAAGGTACACAACGGGCTGTGTTTGATGGAGAACTCAGCAACTCGCAACCAGGCAGCTTTCAATGTACTTTGTCAAATATTGAACTCAACGAGCTACAACGGTTTGCGCTGGACCCTGCCCTTGAGAAGTTTGCGGGCACAATCAATGCATCCCTGACGGTCAGCGGAAACCCTGGCGCTAAAACAAGTTCACTTAGCATAAGGGGAGCTGAAATCCGTTATGATAAGTTCACGATAGGTATCCTGCAAGGTAATGCCATTCACCGAGGCAATCAACTCCGTTTTGAAGTGCACAGCAACGCTTCTATATCGGAAAAAATCTCGGACCGAACTTCACCATCAGTGAACACTATTAGCGGAAGTGGAACTATTCCTCTGGTTATCAACTACTATCCCCTGCAGTTGCATACTGTTGAACAACAAAATATCAGCGCATCGTTTCGATCAGATAATCTTTCTGCCCAGTTTCTTGAATACCTCCTCCCTTTCTTTTCCTCGGCTGAAGGCATTATCCCGACAACGCTCAACATTGAGGGAAAAACACCAAAACCTGATATTTATCTGACCACTCATCTACGTAATACAAAAATTAAAATCGAACCAACTCAAGTCTCCTATCTGCTCAATGGCAATGTAAATGTCACTCCAAAAGCCATTCAACTTCGGAATATAACTATCAGTGATAACCTCCATGGACACGGAGAAATTGATGGCGTAGTGATGCTTGAAAAGCTAGAACCCAGAGAACTGCAACTCGCAGGCAGATTTAACAAACTTCTCTTGTTTAACAAGGAAGACAGACAAGATGAAACCTCGTTCGGGAGCATTACTGGTACGACCAATAATATTCTTTTGCATGGAAACCTCTCGTCACCGATTGTTGAAGGAGAATTAAGGATTGATGCTGCTGATTTCTCGCTCTACCGATCAGGATCCAATGAAAGCGCAAAGTATGTAGGTGTTGACAAATTTATTGAATTTGTGCCTCGTTTTCCATCTCTGAGTCCTAAAGGTATTGAAAAGAAAAGAGTAACAGCCAAACAAACAGAGTTTTATCATTCGCTGATCGATATACTACAGATAAATAACTTGCGCATTAACAGCATTGAACCACTCAAGTATACGATAATTTTTGACCGCATCAGAGGAGAACAACTTGAAACATCAATCAATAATCTATCCCTGTTTGTCAACAAAAACAATCAGCTATACCGGTTGTTTGGATCGGTAAACGTCATTGGCGGCAAATACAAATTTTCAAACTCAAACTTCGACCTCCAGAATGGAGGGAAAATCACGTGGAACAATGTTGATATCCGAAGTGGCGTTATGGATAATCTCTACGGTTACAAGTATGTGAATGCTTCAAACCAGCAGACCGGTGAACGCGATAATGTCAGCCTGCTCCTTGCCATAACCGGTTCCTTGAATGACCCCCAGGTTGCCATGGGGTATTACCTGAATGAACAGACGCAACCTTATGCTTCGGTCAACATGATCGGAGGACGGTCAAGCCTGATTGACCCTAATGCAGAACTGAACGTCATCTCCATGCTGCTTTCTAAACAATGGTATATCAAGCCTGGAAGCGGAGGACTGAATGGAAATATTGCAGTTTCAAGTGTAGGACTCTCTGCTGGCACAGGAATTGTTTCTTCCCGAATTTCGAAAGTCATTCAGGATATCGGAGGCCTTGAAAGCTTCAATGTCAATGTTGGAATGGATAAACGAGGGGCTCTGAGCGGACTTGACCTTTACTTTGCCCTCAATGTACCTGGCACCAGTGGAAAAGTCCGTTTTATCGGTACAGGTGGTTCTACCAACATCGGAGGAGCCGCTATAAACGATTATTACGGCACAGCACAAAAAATTGAATATCGCGTTACTCCGAAAGTCTACGTTGAAGCATCCCGCTCTTTTGGGCAAGTCGGAAATACATCATCCAGCTCCAACCTGCAAAAACCTGCAGAAACCTGGGGTGTAAGCCTTTCCTATAAAGAACGTTTTCAGACCTGGGATGAGTTCTGGAAACATCTGATTCCATCATCCCGCAAAAAGGAATAAATCCTTACCATTTTTGTAAATTGCTAAAACCAGCATTCTGCAACAAACTTAAGGTTAACGTGTTAAGAGGAAAAAACATCATCATCGGCATCTGTGGTGGCATTGCTGCCTATAAAACGCCCCTGCTTGTTAGGCTTTTAAAAAAAAGAGGAGCAAATGTCAGAGTGGCTATAACGGAAGGAGGAGTACGCTTTGTCAGTGAACTTGCACTGGCCACAGTTGCTGAGGAACCCGTATACCGCTCTCTCTTTCCCATGGCAAATACTGAAGGAACTGATTATACAGGGCATATATCCCTTGGTGAATGGGCTGACGCCCTCATCATTGCCCCTGCCACGGCAAATACACTGGCAAAACTTGCCATTGGTCTCTGCGACGATATGCTTACTGCTTGTTTTATCACCCTGCGACCCGGCAAACCAGTGCTGATATTTCCGGCAATGGACGGTCAGATGTTCCTGTCGCCTTCTGTACAGAGAAATATACAAACCCTTTTCACCCAAGGCTGTCGCATGATTAGTCCAGAAAGTGGTGAGTTAGCTTCAGGCCAGGTTGGCTGCGGTCGCATGCCAGAACCTGAGTCCATTCTTAAATATCTGGAAGATGAACTCTGTTCTTCCACCCGACACTCTCCGCTTTATGGAAAATCAGTGGTTGTTACCGCCGGCCCGACACGAGAAAAAATTGATGGCGTCCGTTTTATCTCCAACTACTCTTCTGGAAAGATGGGATTTGCCATAGCACGCACTGCAGCAAAACGGGGCGCAATAGTCACGCTTATTACTGGACCGGTTTATCTTGAAACGCCTTTCGGGGTAGATCGCCTTGATATTGAAAGCGCAACAGAAATGCAGGCCGCCGCCCAGCCCTTTTTCAAAAATTGTAACATTTTTATCGCTGCTGCGGCAGTTTCCGATTACCGCCCTGTGGCACCTTACGAGGGAAAAATGAAAAAAGATGATGACCAGATTGAGCTTACTCTTAAAAAAAATCCTGATATCCTGGCTGAATTCGGTATGCAGAAAACTTCCGCTCAGCTTGCTGTAGGGTTTGCGCTTGAAACCCAATCCGGTTTGGAGAATGCCCGAAAAAAACTTGCTTCCAAAAATCTTGACCTGATTGCTTTTAATTTTTTTGACCGCAAGACCTCTGGTTTTGATGTTAACACAAATATTCTTACCCTGATAGAGAGTAATGGAAAAACAACAGAGCTCCCGCAATTGAGCAAGGATGAGGCCGCAGGCAAGCTTCTTGATGCTATAGAAAAACTCTTGCCCGAAAACCAGCACTAAACCCTGAAAACATAAAAATTTTCATGCAAGGTTTTTTATTCGACGAACATGAACAGAGTTTACCTGCAGGAAAACATTCTGCTTCGACATCAACAGATCTGCGTCTATTGTTCGACACAGCAAAGGTGTGCCATAAATGCACACTTGCTGAAACCCGGCAAAATTTTGTTTTTGGTGAAGGAAACCCTACAGCAAGCCTTGTCGTTATAGGAGAAGCCCCTGGTGCGGAAGAAGATGCGTCAGGACGACCTTTTGTCGGAAGATCTGGTCAGCTCCTTGATAAAATTCTTCTGGCTGCTGGATTCAGACGAGAGGAAGTCTATATATGCAATATCCTGAAATGCCGTCCACCCGGTAACAGAAATCCGCTTGATAATGAAATCAAGAGCTGCATGCCCTGGTTACTCGGTCAACTGGAAATTATCCAACCAAAAGTTATCCTGATGATGGGAAAAGTTGCAGCTAACACCATTCTGAATAATACTCTTTCGCTGGGATCCATGAGAGGAAAACTGATAAAATGGAAAGGATATGACTGTTTTATTACCTATCATCCCGCAGCTCTTTTGCGTAATCCCAACTGGAAAAGGGGATGCTGGGAAGATATTCAGGTAATGATGCGTCACTACGCTACCATCAGCGGAAGAGAGCTGTACACTGAAAAAAGAGAGAACCAATGATTAAAAAAGTACCTGTTGCCATAGATTTCAGCAAGGATATTGATTTTACTCAGGAGAGCCGCATCCCTCCCTATTCAACTGAAATTGAACAGGAGGTTCTTGCCTGTATTCTACTTGAAGATGACCCTATTGAACAGGTCATCCAGATTTTCGGCGACAACGGTGAGGAGGTTTTTTACGAAAGGCGGCATCAGACCATTTTCAAGGCCATGATGCAACTCTACCATAAACGGCAGGCTATCGATATTATCACTGTCAGTGAAGAGCTGCTGAAAATGAGCGAACTTGAACCTGTTGGAGGCAGACACTACCTTGCCGAGCTTTCGGGTAAAGTTATCAGCGCAGCCAATATTGAGTACTATGCACGTCTGGCAAAAGAAAAATACCTTTACCGGAGAATGATCTCTATTTCGGCAAAAATCTCTGGTGTCGCCTACAGCTCATCCATGGACATTTTTGATCTTGTTGAACATGCATCCCAGCAATTTTTCAATATCTCCCAAGCGGGTATAAAAAAGAAAGCTTCATTAATAAAAGAGTTGGTTAAAAACGGCATCCGAATGCTTGAAAGCCTGAGGGCTTCACAATCATCCGTCACCGGTATAGGATCGGGATTCTCCGAACTCGATCAGCTCACTGCCGGATTCCAGCCATCAGACATGATCATTATTGCGGCAAGGCCTTCAGCAGGGAAAACAGCATTAGCACTGGCCGTTGCCCGTAATGCGGCCGTTGATTTCGATACCCCGGTTCTTTTTTTTAGTCTTGAAATGGCAGAGGTACAATTAGCAATAAGGCTCATGTGCGCTGAAGCCTACGTTGAATCACAGCTTGTCAGAACTGGTCGTATAACTCCCGAAATGATGGGGAGGATCATTAATAGTATGGACAAGCTTAATGAAGCAAAGTTATTTATTGACGATACTCCAGGAATCTCCATTATGGAACTTGCCGCCAAAACCCGCCGTATGAAGCAGGAACACAATATCGGCATGATAGTGGTCGATTACCTTCAGTTGGTCACTCCGGTCAGGGATGGCAGAACAAACAGGGAGCAGGAGATCGCGCAGATATCCCGGTCACTGAAAGCTCTTGCCAAAGAGCTGAATATCCCTGTAATCGCCCTTGCACAGCTTAACCGTTCGGTCGAACAGCGCTCAGGCGACAGAAGACCCCAACTCAGCGATCTCAGAGAATCCGGTTCTATAGAACAAGATGCTGATGTCGTCATGTTCCTGTCCAGACCTGAAATGTACGGCAAAACAACCTTTGAAGATGGCTCATCCACAAAAGATATTGTTGAAATTGTCATCGGTAAGCAGAGAAACGGCCCGATCGGAGATATACGACTTTTGTTCCTGAAAAATTATGGACGTTTTCAGTCAACAGCCAACACCTATGTTACTGCGGGTGAGGGAAAAGGAGCTTTTCAGAAACAGGAGCATTATCTGCCCTCTTTACCGGAACAGGAAAAATCGAATGCTGACGCATTTATCGCTCAAGACGATGCACCTTTTTAAGCCATTATTATGCAAGACAATCAACAACCAATGAACTCTGGAAGCAGGACAGAAAGACCAGTACTTATTCTCAATGAGCCGGAAGCCACCTACGCAGGAATCGGCGGCTCAAGAGGCATTGCTATCGGAGAGTGCTATGCATTCATCAAGGAGGAGAGTAAACATGAAATCAGAGAACTGAATGACAAAAACATCAGTGAAGAAATCGAAAGATTTCTTTCCGCCTTGGAACGATCTGAACATGAATTAACAAAAATTGAACATGTCACCATCAAAAAACTTGGAAAAAGCTACTCCAATCTGTTTCAGGCACAGATCATGATGCTTCACGATCCGGTACTGATTGATACCATCACCAATCGTATCCGCTCGGAACGGAAGGGAGCACATATCATTATTGAAGACGAGTTTGACCACTATCTTCAGCGCTTTATAAATTCCGAAGAACTTATTTTCCAAGATAGGGCTGATGATCTGCACGATATAAAAAACCGGATTATAAGAAACCTGCACATCAGGAAACTACATTCATGGATACCAGAAGGGGTAATTGTGTCATCCGACAATCTCTCTCCTGCTGATATCATTCTTTTGAGTCGCAGCAATGTCAAGGGATTTGTTACCGATTCAGGAGGAAAAACCTCACATATCTCCCTGATCTGCAAGTCTCTCAACATTCCGATCGTTGTCGGGCTGGGGAACCTCTCCCAAAAGGTATCAACCGGCATGCAGATGATCATCGACGGAAGTACCGGAACCGTGATTACAAATCCGGAAAAAAAAACTATCTCGCGATACCTCAGAAAAAAAGAGACTGAGAAAAAAAAGGAAGACGATACATCCTTGACGGCTGAGCTTCCAGCGACAACAAAATGCGGAGTCAGGGTTACCTTTTATGCCAACATAGACTTCAAAGAAGAAGTACGCTCCCTAACCGCTGCTGGCGCAGAAGGAGTGGGACTCTTCAGAAGCGAAAACCTTTTCACCGAAGGCACAAAAGTGCCCAGGGAGTCAGAGCAGTACGCCTGTTACTGGGAAATGGCGGAAGCAATTGCTCCGATGCCTCTCGATATCCGATTGTTTGATATTGGCGGAGACAAGCTGATTTACTCTCCTGTCAAAGAACCAAATCCAAACCTCGGATGGAGGGGAATCAGAATCCTGATTGATCTGCCAGAAATACTTGATGCCCAGGTCAGGGCGATCATTAAGGCAAACAAACTTGGCAACATTGATATTCTGATTCCAATGATCATGTCTCTCGAAGAGATACAAAATGTCCGTAACACCGTTAACAAGCACTATGCAGAAATGATACTGGAAGCCGGAGTACAGGTTGAAAAACCGGCAGTAGGTGCAATGATTGAGCTTCCTGCGGCTGTAGAACTCATTGAAGAAATAACAAGATGTGTCGATTTTATCAGCATAGGCACTAACGACCTCACACAGTACACCCTTGCTGTGGATAGAAACAACGTTATTGTACAGGATCTTTTTGAAAAATTCCACCCGGCACTTATCAGGCAACTGCACCGGATAATTGCGGCTGCTAATAACAATCACTGTAAAGCGATGATTTGCGGCGATATGGGTTCGGATCCCCTCGCTCTTCCCTTCTTGTTAGGGTGCGGACTCAGAACATTCAGTGTTGTCGTTTCAGATATTCCGAAACTCAAATCACTGGTATCCCGCTATTCACTTGCCGAAACCGAAGAGCTTGCACTTGAATGCCTTACACTTGATAAGCCCGCCTCTATCAAAGCCTGCCTGGAAGACTTCCAGGCAAAACATTGAACGGAAGAAGTAAAAGTTTCAAGGACGCAAGTCTTCAACTTTACGCAATGAATGAAGATATTCGCCAATCAGTTGTTGCTGTTTTGCCCGAACCAGTTGCGGAGCCACACTGGTTTTTGCCGCCTTGACATCAACCTCAGAAGGCATATTTTTTTTGCTAACAAGCACTACAGCATAACCACCGCTTGTTTTAACCGGTCTGGAGAGCTTTCCCGAAACAAGACCCGACATGGCCTCAACAAGAGAACGATCAACGCCGTAACCGGGAATATAGCCGTCACTCCACCGTATACTATCGGCGGTAACAATATGCAAACCAGCATTCCCTGCCGCAATCTTTTCAAGAGAAAATCCAGACGCTTTTGACATGACTGCAAGTTTTTTTTCAAGAGCTGCACCTTTTTTCTCCCTCACCAGTTCTGCTGTAATCGTCGCTTTCAGCTCCTTGTCAAGCATACGATATCCAGTATCATTCTTGCTGGTCAGACGCATAACATAAAACCCTTTTTCCGTTTCGAGAACGTCCGAAAGATCACCTTCTCCAGCCTTGAATGCATAAGCCGTCACCTTCTCACTATAGCCAATCTTGGGAATCAACATACGCTTGATGAATTCTCCAGTCTTTTCGATCTGCAGCTTTTCACTTGCGGCACTCTTTTCAAAACCTTTCTCTTTGGCACTTTGCTGAAACGCCATGGCGCGACGACGTTCACTGTCCACAGTCTCCGTTGATGGACGAATATTCCTTACAATCTCAGAACAAACGAGGGATGCTCGATCAAAACCGGTCACTTTGATGATATGCAGACCAAACTGTGTCTGCAGCGGTCTGAGAATGGAGCCAGGCGAAGCGTTAAAAACCGCTGCAGAAAATTCAGGGAGCATACGCCCTTTACTGAACCAGCCAATATCTCCACCATTGGCCGCACTTCCTGGATCAGCAGAATATTTTCTTGCCAGTATCTCAAAAGGAACACCTGCCTGAAGCTCTTTATAAATAAGCATTGTAAGTTCGCGTACTTGCTGAACCTCATCATTATTTGCCGGATTGAAACGCAAGAGAATATGTGATGCCCTGGCAACAGGTTGTGTAGACGATGTTACCTGCTTGATCTTGATCAAGCGGTATTCACCCTGATCGGCTACAGGACCAACAACAGTTCCTGCCTTGAGATTCGAAGAAATGAACACAACAGATCCGGCCGCTGGCGAAAAATCCGCACGGCTATAAGCTACGTTGATACCTGTTGGACGATCGCTCTGCACTTTAACATAGTCGCTGTCGTTGACCGATTTGGAAAAATCAGTACGAACAGCTTCAAGTTCAGATCGAACAGCAAGACTGTCTTTTGATGATGGAATCAAAGGGAAAAAGACATAATCAGCTTTCCTTGAGGGATTTTCCTGTTTGAAAAGCTCTTTATGAGCATCATAATACTGCTTGATCTCTGACTCCGTTACAGGAAAGTTACTGTCAACACCGGCAAAACTTAAAGGAACAGGAATAAAAGAAGCTGAAAAACTAGAAAATTTTCTGCTGACAATATCACCAAGTTCTCTCTCCGTAACACGATCAAGAGTTTGAAGAGCTCTGACAAGTTTATTCTCCTTTAGTTCCAGGCGAACATACTTTTCAACTTGAAGCCATAAATCCTTATAGCGAGAATCAAGGCGGGCACTCTCCAGTTTTTTTCGATCAAACAAGCCTGTTGCAGGATCAGTAAAGTACTGGCGAATCACCATGGGAGGTGTCGGGCTGTTAAGAGCCTCTAATACCTCCTGATCCTGAAGGGTGATGCCGAATTTCTCAAACTGCTGATCAAGCAAGGTCTGGTCAACCACACTACTCCAAGCCTTCTCCTGCAAACCGAGCTCGATTTCAGGCGTAACTTCAACTGCAGGGTTGCTTCTTCTGAAATTTTCAGTAATTGCCTTGTACGCATCATCATACTGGCTATAAGCAAGAGGCTTCCCATTGACCTTTCCTGCAAGATTTTCTTTTTTACCACTAAATCCGGCAAAATTCATTCCCCATTCGAAAACAATCAGAGCAAGAAACGCAGCCAAAAGAGTGTAAAGTATAATATGTGTTTTATCCCGCAAGCTGGACATTACAGCCATAGTTCATTCCTTCATTAAGATGTTGTTAAAAAACAGTATCGTTCCAACCTTCCCTGCCAACCAGGGGCACAAAAGTAAACTGCTGAAATACCTCTCTCCTGAACGTATCACCATCCCTTGTAATAACCATCATCTGCTGAGAATCAGCATTACCTACTGGAATAACCATACTACCGTGTTCTGCAAGCTGGTGCATCAGCAACTCCGGTTCCGCAGGTGCTCCCGCAGTGACCATAATACCATCAAAAGGGGCCTCATCAACCCATCCCAGCGTTCCATCTCCACCACGACAGATTATATTCAGGCAAAGACGGGAAAAAAGTTTTTCAGCTCTTTCATACAACTCGAAAATCCTTTCGATGGTATAAACACAATAACCGAGGGCCTCAAGAATTGCCGCCTGATAACCTGAGCCGGTGCCAATTTCAAGCACTTTTCCAAAAGGAGATCGCTCAACGAGCAAAGCCGTCATAAAAGCAACCGTATACGGTTGAGAAATAGTCTGGCCGAATCCAATAGGATAAGCTCCGTCATTATAGGCTAAATCAGTGGCATCAACATCAAAAAAAAGGTGTCGTTGAACCCTCTGAAAAACATCAAGCACACGCTGATCAGCAATCCCATACTTTTTCAGCGTTTCAACCATCTCCCTTCGTCTTAGAGTATGAAGTTTTTCCGATTCTTTCATCAGAAATAATCATTTTGTGCTTACCTTTCTCAACCACCAACAGATATTGATACTTCTTTAACTGAAGTGGCTAATATTGCATCAAAAACAACAAAAAACAATGTCCAGAGCACAGTTTACGATTTTTAGATAAAAAATACTGCTCAGAGTATCACAGAGAAAGTGCCATCGAGCTAACGTCCTAGAATCGCAGCAACAAACTCTGCACGGTCAAACAACTGAAGATCGTCAATTTTCTCGCCAACGCCGATATATTTGACTGGAAGCTTCAGCTCTCGTGAAATCGAAAGCACAATTCCGCCCTTTGCCGTCCCATCGAGCTTGGTAACCACAAGACCAGTAACGTTGACAAAACGTGTAAACTCCCTTGCCTGCTGCACGGCATTCTGCCCGGTGGTACCATCAAGTACAAGCAGCACCTCATGAGGAGCTGCGGGAATTCGCTTTTTAGCGACCCGCATTATCTTGGCAAGCTCCTCCATTAAGTGACTTTTGTTGTGCAGGCGCCCTGCGGTATCAACAAGCACTACATCGGCATTTCGGGAAACCGCTGCGCTGACGGCATCATAAACCACCGAGGCTGGATCGGAACCCTGTCCTTGGCCGATCATTGGAACGCCTGCCCTGTCAGCCCATATCTGGAGCTGTTCATAAGCCGCAGCCCTGAAAGTATCAGCCGCGGCAATGATGACTTTTTTCCCTGCTTTATCATAATTGTGGGCCAGTTTGGCAACACTGGTGGTCTTGCCTGCACCGTTCACTCCGACAATCAAAATGACGTATGGCTTCGCTGGAAGCAATGCATCAAAATCAAGCGGATGCTCCTCTCCCGTCTCTTCAAGCATTTGCTGAATCTCCTCCATAAGCATTTTGTTCAGCTCCGCTTCAGAGTGATAAGTTTCTTTTTTTGCCCTCTCTGTAATCGCATCAACAATCCCGAGCGTGGTCTCAACCCCGACATCGGCAGCAACAAGAATCGTTTCAAGTTCCTCAAGAAACTCGTCATCGATCTCTGTTTTTCCTTTTGTTATAACAGCAAGCTTCTCGCGAAAGGTATCCCTGGTTTTTTCGAGCCCTTCCTTAAGCCTTGATAGTTTGAACTTGTCAAAAAAACCCATAAAAAGCAGATATTATCCCTGTTATTAATAAAAGTTGGACCTCAGTAATATAGGATGAGACAAGGGCTCGGCATTAATAATTACTATACGAAACTTAATTTACTCAAAAATATGCCATTTAAAGCTATCCCGGAAATCGGGGAATTTGGCCTGATTAACAAAATCGCTGCTCTTGCTGCCCCCACTTTGGCGGCTGTCCCGGAACTGCTGACAGGAATCGGTGACGACTGCGCGGTCTTTCAACCTTCCGCAGAACTTCTACAGGTATCGACAACCGATATTCTTGCCGAGCTGGTGCACTTCGACCTGATGACAACACCCTTGAAACATCTCGGCAGTAAAGCCATAAGTGTCAATGTATCCGATATCTGTGCCATGAATGCACTTCCCCGGTACGCATTGATTTCACTTGCAGTCCCTCAATCATTCCCGATCGCAATGATTGAGGAACTCTACATCGGCATGAGTCATGCCGCAAAAGAGTATGGCCTTGCCATCGCTGGTGGTGATACATCCGCCTCACGATCTGGGCTGGTCATTTCTATTACCATAGTTGGAGAGGTTTCACCTGAGCAGCTTACCCACAGAAGCGGCGCAAAACCTGGAGAACTACTTTGTGTTACTGGCTCTCTTGGCGGTGCTGCGGCTGGTCTGAAACTCCTCATGCGCGAAAAAGAGATCATGCTGAACCATATCGAAAACAACGAGCCCTATACAAAAAACGTTATGGCTGACTTGAAAGAGTACAGCGAAGCCATACAACAACAATTGCTTCCCCTTGCACGAATTGATATAATAAGATACTTCCATTCGAAAAATATTCATCCATCTTCGATGATCGACATCTCCGATGGACTCAGCTCTGACCTCAAGCATATCTGTCACAAATCAAACACTGGCGCCCTGATTCATGAAAATCATCTTCCGATCCACTCAAGTACACGCCGGATTGCTGATGAACTGCAGGATGACGCCCTCACCTGGGCGCTCACCGGTGGCGAAGATTACCAGTTACTCTTTACCATTCCGAGAGAGAAATACCAGATCATTGCGGATACCAGGGAAATATCGATCATTGGAGAGATAACCGACCCGGATTCGGGTGTAAATCTTTGCGATAGGTATGGCATGAATATTGACCTTGCATCGATCAGCGGTTTCGACCATTTCAGTTCGTAACATCCAGTGCTTTCGGAATAAAGAGGGCAGAGCAAGAACCATTTATTTTTTGGGGAAACAGTACAAAGATGGTAAATTGCCTGCCCTGTAACGCAGAACAAAAGGCCGAAGTGGCGGAATTGGTAGACGCCCGGGACTTAAAATCCCGTGTTCAGCAATGGACGTACGGGTTCGATTCCCGTCTTCGGCACCATAGAAGGCTATTTTATTCTCTTGCAGTACTCCTTCATTTTTAATTCACAGCTATCATGAGTTCGGAACTTACAAAGATCCTGCTGAACGAAGAGGAAATGCCACGCCAGTGGTATAATATACAAGCTGATCTCCCCTCACCGATGCCTCCGCCATTAGGGCCCGATGGCAAACCGGTAGGACCCGATGCCCTTGCGAAGGTTTTTCCGATGAACCTTATTGAGCAGGAGATGAGCACTGAACGATGGATTGAAATTCCACAGGAGGTGCAGGCGATTCTGAAACTCTGGCGTCCATCCCCCCTCTACCGTGCCCACCGACTTGAAGCTGCCTTAAAAACTCCGGCAAAAATCTTTTATAAAAATGAAGGTGTTTCGCCTGCCGGAAGCCACAAACCCAATTCCGCTGTTGCCCAGGCATGGTACAACAAGCAATTTGGCATAAAGCATCTCATTACTGAAACTGGCGCGGGCCAATGGGGCAGCGCCCTTGCCATGAGCTGCAAACTGGTCGGTATCGACTGTAAAGTCTTTATGGTCAGAATCAGTTTCGACCAGAAACCTTTCCGCAAAATCATGATGAACACCTGGGGGGCAGAGTGCATTGCCAGCCCAAGCATGCAAACCGAGACAGGACGACGAATTCTGGCGGAGACACCCGACACTCCTGGCAGCCTCGCCATCGCCATCAGTGAAGCCATTGAGCTGGCAGTACAGCGCGATGATACACGCTATGCGCTCGGCAGCGTCCTGAACCATGTGATGCTGCACCAGACCATTATCGGCCTTGAAGCCCGCAAACAGCTTGAAAAGGTCAGCCTTTATCCTGATATTGTTATCGGCTGCGCTGGTGGAGGATCGAACTTTGCCGGCATCAGCTTCCCCTTTATCTGCGACAAAATCCACGGTAGAGATATTCAGATTATTGCAACAGAGCCTGAAGCTTGCCCAACCCTTACCAGAGGCCCATACATTTACGATAACGGTGATGTTGCAAAAATGACGCCGCTGCTACCAATGCACAGCCTTGGTCACGGCTTTATTCCTCCTGCAATTCATGCCGGGGGGTTGCGCTACCATGGAATGGCGCCACTGGTGAGCCATGTCAAACAGCTTGGACTGATTGACGCAACCTCTATTCCTCAGACAGAGTGCTACGAAGCAGCTTTGCTGTTTGCCCATACCGAAGGGTTCATACCGGCGCCTGAAACCTCTCATGCCATCGCACAGACCATCCGTGAAGCGAAAAAAGCAAAAGAGGAGAGCAAAGAAAAGGTGATTCTTATGAATTGGTCGGGACATGGACTGATGGATCTGCAGGGTTATGATGCTTTCTTATCAGGAAAAATCAGTGACTACCGACTGCCAGAAGAGTTCCTGCAACGGTCACTTGCAGCAGTCAAAGATCATCCGATACCTCCACAATAATAGAACATGAAAAAACCCCGGTTTCCGGGGTTTTTTCATGTTCTCATTTGCCATTTGTGGAGGAACCCTCGCCATCAAGAAAACGCAGTTCCTTCTCCTTTTCATCAAAGGATATCCTGATAATACTGCCCTCCGAAAACCGCCCTTTCAGCATCTCTTCGGCAAGGGGATCTTCTACATACTTCTGCAAAGCCCTTTTGAGAGGACGTGCACCATATTTCTGGTCATAACCCTTGTCAACAAGAAACTCCTTGGCATTTTCATCGATTTGTACCTCAATACCCATATCGTGGAGTCTTTTGAAGAGCTTACCAGCAGTAATATCAATAATCTTAAAAATATGCTGCTTCTCAAGCGGATGAAAAACGATAATATCATCAATTCGATTAAGGAATTCAGGATTGAACACACGTTTAAGAGCATCCTCAATGGTTGACTTCATCGCCTTGTAATTTCCGGTCGAGTCATCAGGAGGAGTAAAACCCATGCCCGATCCTGCTCCAAAACTTTTGATGTCCTTAGCGCCGATATTCGACGTCATGATAATAACGGTGTTACGAAAATCAACTTTTCTACCCATACCATCCGTCAGAATACCTTCATCAAGTACTTGAAGCAAAATATTGAAAACATCTGGATGCGCCTTCTCAATCTCATCAATAAGCACCACAGCATAAGGCTTGCGACGCACCTTTTCAGTTAACTGGCCACCCTCTTCGTAGCCGACATATCCGGGAGGAGCTCCAACAAGACGACTGACTGAGAACTTCTCCATATACTCACTCATATCAGCCCTGATGAGTGCATCTTCGCTGTCAAAAAGATAGCGAGTGAGTGCTTTGGCAAGTTCGGTCTTGCCAACACCAGTCGGACCAAGAAAAATAAAGGAGCCGATCGGACGCGAGGGATCTTTCAGCCCGGCACGAGTCCGTTGTATCGCCTTTGTAATTTTTTTGATCGCTTCATCCTGACCAATCACCTCTTTGGTGAGATCAGCTTCCATCGTGAGCAATTTTTTAGATTCCGATTGGGCAACCCGCGCAACAGGAATACCAGTCATCATGGCAATGACCGATGTGATATCAGCCTCGGTGACATCATAGACACTTTCAGATGCCCTGTCCTCCCAATCCTGCTTTGCCTGGTCAAGTGCATCAAGCATACTTTTCTCCCTGTCACGAAGCCTTGCTGCCTCCTCAAAATTCTGCATTTTCACCACTTGATTCTTCTCGCTTTTAACCTCCTCTATCGATTTTTCAAGCTCAAGAATCTCCTGTGGGACATGAATATTGCTCAGGTGAACACGCGCCCCGGCTTCATCCATAACATCAATGGCTTTATCAGGCAAAAAACGGTCAGTGATATAACGCTCGGATAGCTTTACAGCCTTCTCGATTGAATTTTCAGAATAGTTGACATGATGGTGAGACTCATACTTCGACTTGATGTTGTTCAGAATCTGTATAGTCTCATCAACCGAAGTTGGTTCTACCATGATTTTCTGGAACCGACGATCAAGAGCACCATCCTTTTCAATAAACTGACGGTACTCGTCAAGCGTTGTAGCACCAATACACTGTAGTTCGCCTCGGGCAAGTGCGGGCTTAAAGATATTGCTGGCATCAAGAGAACCAGATGCGCCGCCAGCTCCGACGATAGTATGTAATTCATCAATGAAAAGAATCACATCACGTGACCGCTCCAACTCATTCATGAGAGCTTTCATTCTTTCCTCAAACTGCCCCCTGTATTTGGTACCAGCAACAAGCGCTGCAAGATCAAGGGCTACCACCCGTTTGTCATAGAGAACCCTGGAAACTTTGCGCTGCACAATCTTGAGAGCAAGACCTTCAGCAATGGCAGTCTTGCCAACACCAGGCTCACCAATCAACACTGGATTATTTTTTTTACGACGGCTTAACACCTGGGCAACTCGCTCTATCTCCTTTTCACGTCCGATAATAGGATCGAGTTTATCATCAAGGGCTAAACGAGTCAGATCACGTCCAAAATTATCAAGCACAGGTGTTTTTGTTTTCTCACCTTTTCTCGGATCCGCCTTTTTTTGCTGCCGTTCAGATCCTCCCGACGAATATGAACCTTCCATAGAAGGCTCATCCGCTTCGCTCTTGCTGCTCGAAATACCCATCAGCTCATCCCTTACAAGATCATACGTCACGCCAAACTGTTCGAGAATCTGGGCAGCAATATTGTCATCCCCTTTCATGATCGACAACAGCAGGTGCTCAGTTCCAATAACATTTGACTTGCATATTTTTGCTTCGAGATAGGTAATTTTCAGCACCTTTTCCGCCTGCTTGGTCAGGGGAACATTACCCATCTGGGTTTCAGCAACCCTTGGGTGCGTACTCTCCTCAATTTTCATCTTGAGACCAAACAAATCTATATTGAGATTCTTTAATATTCTGGCACCGACCCCCTCCCCTTCCCTGATAAGACCAAGAAGAAGGTGCTCCGTACCGATGTAATCATGACCCAACCGCAACGCTTCCTCGCGACTGAGACGAATAACATCCTGTACTCTATCTGAAAAATTTCCTTCCATTCTTTTATTTGTCGATAAAATTGTTGTGAATATTGTATTGAGTGCCCAGTTTGATCATATACCGATATGTCCAAGCAAAAATGAACTCAAAAAATAATTTCTTAAAGATAGCTATGTTAAAAGCAATTCCATAAAAACATACAACTCTCTCTATCGATTAAAGGTTCTCTTTTTCTCTGACTCAGCCATGAATGTTCAACACATCCTTATTGATGACACCAGCCCCGTACACCGCGAGCTTTCAATATACCGTACAGGCACCATATATCGGGTACGACTTCAGGATACATCGTACAAACCGTACAGCTCTCTGGAGATCGATGCCCACAATTATGCTGCGTTTTTTCATTACGGCATACCTGAGCTCTTGAACAACCTGCCATTCATCTCGGAAAGCAACAACGGACTTGACAGTTGGGATGAAGCTTTTCTACATAACAGCAACCTTGGACGCATGAAAAAGATTATTGTTGAACGCATGGCATCCATTGATCCAGAACATCATGAAACCATTCTGCTCGGCTGGCAGGATCAGCCGATTGGGGTAGCATACTTTCGTGACATTGATCCGGCAAGGTTTCTTGTTTTTCTTGCGAAACTCGGTGTGTTTGTCGAAGAGTCGGTAACTGAGGGGTATGATTTGGAGTTTATGTTGTGAGTAGTGCCTCGATACGCACTTCGTGCTACTCGGCGACCGATCAGTATACTCTGCCAAATGGTTCAACCGCAAGATACGCCACTGCTGGACACCGAGTAGGGCGAAGCCCGTATCGAGGTGCTCCTCGGCGACCTACGCATATCGATGTGACACTCCGAAAGCTACAACAAAAGTCATCAGTGCGTTATGCAGTTCTCAAGCGAAAAAAGCATTGCGGGTACCTGACGCATTTCGCCCCAGTAAAGATGAATGTATGAGGCTGTCGTGTTGTTTATTTTTAAAAGGGGTGTTGTCATATTTTCGCCTCGGGCGTTTTTTACCGCTGCAATGTTCAGCAATTCTCCCTGATAGCTGACGCGTGAATAGTGAAATTCATGGCCTCGAAGCTCTTGTGAAGAACCATTCAAAACAACTTTCCTGTAACCGAGAATCAGTCTGGACTCCTGCATGGTTGTCTCCAGATCAAGCGCACCGCACATGGGATACACCGAACCATCCTTGAGCGTTATTGTTTTCCCAAGGTACATCATGCCGCCACACTCGGCATAGACACGCCCGCCATTGCGGCTATAAGCTGCGATCTGCTCACGCATGAAGCTGTTGGCAGAGAGCTGTTCCGCATAGAGTTCAGGGTAGCCTCCCGCAAGGTAAAGCATGTCTGCTTCAGGCAAACGTTCATCATGCAGTGGACTGAAAAACAACAAGCGACCATATTCGCCCAGCACATCAATATTTTCGCGATAGACAAAGTTGAACGCCTCGTCACGGGCCACGGCAATGACTTTATTACCCTTTACCATTGACGGCGGAAGAACAGGAGTGCAAGATCTCTCCACCTGCGCAATCTCCAGCAATCGGTCAACATTCACAGTTTTACCAACATGCTCTGCCATGGCGGCAATTACTCCCTCCCGGTCATACGCGGCAGAGGTGTCAAGACCAAGATGACGCTCACTGATCGCCACCGCTTCACTGCGGGGAACATAGCCCAGCGGTTCAACTCCGGAATCACGAGCTGCAGCTTCAAGGTAGCTGTAATGAGAAGAGGTATTGACCTGGTTGAAAATCACCCCTGTAAGGTTCAGCGCGGGATCAAACGTCCGAAAACCATAGAGCATCGGCGCCGCCGAATAGGCCATGCTTTGAGCGTTGATGACCATGATAACGGGAATACCAAGCAGCATGGCAATTTCAGCGCTGCTCCCTTGCGATTTTTCAGCCCCGTCAAAAAGCCCCATAACACCCTCAACCACAGCGACATCAGCACCCGATGAGTAGCGGCTGAACAGCCCCTGAACATGCTCCTTTGAGGCCATAAAAGTATCAAGATTGATCCCGACCCCCTCGCGCCCGCCAAACGAGGCCGCCATGGTGTGCAAGCGAGTATCGAGATAATCCGGCCCGCACTTGAACGGCTGAACCGCCAGCCCCCGCTGGGCAAACATCCTCAAGAGTGCGAGAGTTATGGTTGTTTTTCCGGAACCACTTGATGGGGCGGCCAGCATAAAGGCAGCATGTTGTCCTCCCATCTCCTATCCCTGTTGCGCAACCGGATCGGGATGAAGAAAGCTGTAATGCAAGGCGCTCACCAGTTTGTCGCTGTTCACCACTTTAAACGGAGCTGGTGCGTCAGATGGCGCCAGAGGGAGTTGGGGAACTCCTGCAGCATCGGCGGCTCTGCCGTAATAGTCGCGCCGCAGGATATGATGCGGTGAACAGGCGTTAAACACTTCGCCCCACTGCTGCAAGCGGATGATCTCCGAAATGATCTTGATGCAATCATCACGATGGATAAGGTTCATCGGCTGATCGGGATTCGTCACCTCTTTCAACGCTGCAATATATTTTTCAGGGTTACGGTCATAACCAACAAGTCCGCCAAAACGCAGCACCGTGGTCTGAAAGCCGCCCTCCTGCATCAGCATCTCCTCGACGAGAAGCAGTGCCTGCCCGGACGGGAATTCAGGATCAACAGCATCCTCTTCAGTAACCTCCCTGTTGAGCGACGGATAGACTGACGTGGAGCTGACCATCAGCACGGAGCGCACCGGTGACTGACCAAGTGCGTCAATCAGAGAAGAAAACTGCTCGATATGGTACTCAAGAATGTCATCGCGACGAGTCGGCGGAATATTGACAACAAGAATATCGCTTTGGAGAAATGCGACTATATCGTCGCCGGTTACTTCCGGGTCAAGGCGAACCAGATACGGCTCGACACCGGCATCCTGCAAAACCTCAAGCTTATCCTCCGTCGTGGTCGATCCTTTGACTGAATAGCCCTCTTTGACAAGAGTCTGAGCAAGTGGCAACCCGAGCCAGCCGCACCCGAGTATAGTAATGGTCTCTTTCTGCATGGTACTGGTTTTAGTGTTGCTGTTTCAATGACCTAATGTACATGATCAGCGACTGCATTTCAATTGAATTTTCATTGAGTTTCAAGCCTTTCAAAGGACCAGCAATACAGGTATTGACCTGTCCCGCAAGATTCTGATTCTTCCAGGCGTTTTCCAACCCGGCACCTGCGGGATGACATCCCGCACAACTTTTTCCGGAGTTTGCACCGGCAAGTAATTGAGAGTTAAAAAGCAGACGCCCCTTTTCCAATGAAGGCTTTTCAGCGGCAAAAGCCCCTCCGGTATGCATCGAAACGATCAGCATGACGAAAAGCAGATAACACAATACATTTTTCATGACATACCTCCTTGATTTACTATCAAAAATTATCAAAGTTATATTCTCGGGCCTCTCATGAGCCTGAAGTGTTGCTTGCCGAACACCTTCCGAAACAAAACACGGAAATACTCATGCGCTTTCACCCGTACCGGCTTGCTCAATCAATCGGTCAAGACAAGTGCTGCAAATGCAGGTTTCGTAACGTTCGGCAAGATACTCTTTCACTTCGGCAGGAACCTTCCTGGTAGCACACCAGCATGTTGAGGAGAGACCACAGATAAATAACTCCTTGCAGATCGGGCAGGTTACCGTTTTACCGCTGCCGATAGTATGTTCGATAGATGTTGTCATGATTAAAGATTTATGAATTTTTTCAATCACTACCCCTGCTTCTCCGTGAGATACTTCCAGTACTTCATCGGCATATTGGATTTCTGGAGACGGGCGTTTTTACGATCGGGAATAGCAATTGTTTTAAAAAAAGTCTGCCACATTGCCTGAACCTTTTTTTCATCATCTGAGAGGGGAGGGGTGGTAAACTGTTCGATGGTACCGAACTGAAGTGTGCCGTTGCTCCAGCGGGCGGCGGTACGGCGTTTAACATCGTAAAGAAACCAGTGCTGCGCTCTGAGCCTGGTCCGGAAGTGGTATGCAAGAGGATGGATAATGTTGTGATCCGGCTCCATTTTGGCAAGATAGGCTCCATCCCTGAGTTTTTCGAACCGCAGGAGCCCTTTCATGCGGTGCAACTCCCTTCCTGCTTTTTTGGCAATGGCGACAATTTCTTGTACAGCCGAATGGGTAAGGTAACCGTTGACCTTGTCGCCATACCTGAAGGCAAGTGAAATGTAGTGAAGAAGGCTGGTTTCCATTCCCTCCTTTTCGGCAAGCATAAAGGAGTAGAGGGTGTGTGCAGCATCAGGCGTCTGCTTGCGAAGGCGGAAAAAAAGCGATTCAGCAAGGATTACATCGGTCCCGATAAAGAAGCCCTCTTCAAAGAGAGTGTTCTCACGCTCCACAAGAGCTACCTGTTGCGGGTCGGGCTCCTCTTCAAGAATCCATGCAATGGCTGACAGAAGGCCGTCGGCTGTGCCGTCGTAGAGGTATCGGTTCATAAGCATTATGCAAAGAGACCGGGAAAAACAAGCTGTCGGGGAGGTGGCGCTCCGTATCCTTCGCCAAGGAGCAATTGCTGGCGGATTAGAGCAGGCGTCTGATCTGGTTTTTCGAAACTCCTGCCTGAACTGGTGATAAAATATTTTGCCCGTTTTATGACTACCCCAATTTTTTTCATCCCTTCGGGAGTAATGGCTGAAAAACGCCTTGCAGCAATAATGCGTTTGGCTGAAGTGACGCCAATACCCGGTACGCGCAGCAGCGTGGCGTAGTCGGCACGGTTGATCTCGACCGGGAAGAATTCAGGATGGCGCAAAGCCCATGCAGTTTTTGGATCGAACGTTTCGTCAAGATTGGGCAAATCATCCGACAAAATCTCTTCAGCGGAAAAGCCATAAAAACGCAGAAGCCAGTCGGCCTGGTAGAGACGGTGTTCACGCAGCAAAGGAGGTGCAGCGAGCACCGGAAGACGGTTATCGGCACTGACTGGTACGTAAGCGGAGTAGTAAACGCGCTTGAGATTCATTTTTTTGTACAGCCCTTGAGAGAGACGTAAAATCTGAAAGTCGTTTTCAGGGCTTGCACCGATAATCATCTGGGTACTTTGCCCTGCCGGGGCAAACCGAGGCGCCCTGCGGTCAGCTTGGCGCTCAACAAGACTGGAGTTTATCTCCCGACCGATAAGCGCCATGGGCTCCAGAATGGAATCTTTATGCTTCTGGGGCGCAAGCCGCTGAAGCGAAACCTGTGAAGGCAGCTCAATATTAACACTGATACGGTCGGCATACAGCCCGGCTTTACGCACCAGTTCACTGCTGCAACCGGGAATGATTTTCAGATGAATATAGCCGCCAAAATGCTCTTCGGTACGCAGCGTTTCAACAACCCTGACCATCCGTTCCATAGTAACATCGGGACTCTGCATGACGGCTGAACTTAAAAAAAGGCCTTCAATATAGTTCCGACGATAGAAATCAAGGGTAAGATCGACCACTTCTCGAGCGGTGAAAGATGCTCGCTCAACAGAATTGGTTGAGCGGTTCACACAGTAGGCACAGTCGTAACGGCAATCGTTGGAGAGCAGGATTTTCAGAAGTGAGATACACCGACCATCATCCGACCAGGAATGACAGATACCACTCTGCGAGGTATTGCCTGTCCCGCATGAAGGTACTTCACGCTTGCTTCCACTTGAGGCACACGAAGCATCGTAACGAGCAGCACCAGAAAGAATCTGTAATTTTGCCAAGGTATCCATGCAGGAAATATACGGAACGGAAAGGAAAAAACAGTAGCGAGAGAGTCGGCGTAGCGGGATTCGAACCCACGACCCCTTCCACCCCAAGGAAGTGCGCTACCAGGCTGCGCTATACGCCGATGTGTCTGAAGAGGTAGTAATTATAAAAAAATTCATGAATTAATATAATGTTTTTTTGAAAGTTTCGACTTTTCACGCTCCTTCCTGAAAGCATCTTCAAACACATCCCATTCTTATGGTAGAAGTTATCAACATTTCCCCTGTTAATAAGCGACAAACGGCTGATCTCGATCATTTAACCGGAAAACATGACTGGGATTTGCTAACAAAACATTAAAGTACTTATTTATAGCAAGTTAATAATAAAGCTGTGGCGCCGGACAATACCGAAACATGAAGCATCGAATTACAAATCAACAAGTTATCAACAATCCTCAAACATTTTCATACACCCTTCTTCCGGCCTAACCTGTGCTTCAAATACCCTGTAAAAGGCGGCAAAATGGAACCCGCAATAATAGCAAGGAATATCAGCTTTCTGTTCTGCTGCACAAAGTGAAGGTGGCCGATTAAATAACCACCATAACAAAACAATCCCACCCAAAACAACGCCCCGACAATACTGAAAAGAAGAAAGCGACTATAGGACATAGCGCCGATTCCGGCAACGAAAGGAGCAAAAGTCCTGATAATGGGAATGAAACGAGCAATAATGATAGTCTTCCCCCCGTGTTTTTCAAAAAAAACATTGGTATTGACAAGATGTTCCGGATTAAAGAAGCGGGATTTTTGATAATTAAATACTTTTGGTCCGAGCTTGCGACCAATCAGGTAGTTAAGGTTATCGCCAAGCAGAGCGGCAATAAAAAAGAGTAAAAAGAGCAGGTGAGGGTTTAGTGATGAACCCGGCATTGATGCAAGCGAACCAGCAGCAAAGAGCAGAGAGTCGCCTGGAAGAAACGGTGTAACAACGAGTCCTGTCTCGCAGAAAATGATAATAAAAAGAATGGCATAAAGCCAGAAACCATACTGTGCACCAAGAAGCTGAAGATGTGTATCAATATTGATAACAAAATCGGCGAGAGAGGTGACCAGAGAGGTTAGGGAATAGTCCATAAAATTTATGCTCTTAAAAATGAAAAATCTTTGCCCTTCGCCGATGCAATGTAGTTATTGAGCCCAAGAGTCACAAAACCCGTCAAGAGCTTAATGGAGGGAAGACTAAAGAAAAGTTATTATTGTTTATATTTGTTTTCGTCTTTTTAAGCAAGAATAACAATGCAACTCCAATGAGTTATTTCGCATCAACCCGCTGCAAGCTTTACTATGAAGACACTGCGGAGTCTGACCCATCAGGACGGGACAAACCCGCAATACTGTTTGTGAACGGCTGGGCAGTCTCATCCCGATACTGGAAACCATTGGTCGGTATGCTTTCAGCAAACTACCGGTGCATTACTTATGATCAGAGCGGCACTGGAAAAACGATCATCAAGGGCTATCAACCAACCTTTACCATTCAGGGCTTTACTGATGAAGCTGGTGAACTCATTGAGCATCTAGGACTCCAGAAGCCAAGAAAACTGCATATTGTAGGCCATTCGATGGGTGGCATGGTTGCTACCGAACTCTGTCTTCGCTACCGTGAAGCTCTTTTATCAGCTACCATCATTGCCTGCGGCATTTTTGAAGAGACCCCCTATACATTTCTGGGCCTCTTTTTTCTTGGTGGACTGATTGATGTTTCTCTGAATTTCCGGAATATTTTTCAGACTGAACCATTAAAAAGCATGTTTATCAAACGTGCTGCTTCAAAAGAGATCAGCCCTGAATATCATGATATCCTTATTGAGGACTTCACTCAATCCGATAAGGATGCAACTATTGCTGTAGGAAAGTTTTCAATCGATCGTGATTCGCTGAGGGCTTATACCCGTCACGTTCTTTATATCGCTTCTCCCTTGTTGTGCTGTGTCGGAATGGCCGATCACACTATTCCACCTGAAGGTACCATTTCGCTTTATAACAAACGCAAAGCAGAGTCAGAGGCACCGACACACCTTGCAAAGTTCATGGAGGTTGGTCATCTGCCAATGCTGGAAGAGACTGCTGAATTTGCGAATGAGCTTACAAAGCATTTTGAATTTGCGGAGCAATTTTACAAGTCTAAACCTTAATCTCTACTGTGAGTAATAAAATTTTTTCCAAAAGCCTGTTATTTCTTTTTGCATCACTTATCGCCATAACACTGACGACCGCTGCGGCCTACGCAATGAAGTCTTTTATGGGTCTGCCAAGCCTTGAGGAACTTGAAAATCCTAACCCGGAACTCGCCTCTTTAGTTTATTCGGAGGACGGTGTGCTTCTACATAAATTTTTTCTAAAAAACAGAACTTTCATTCCGCTCAAATCTATTCCCCTGTCAACTCGCTACGCATTGATTGCTACTGAAGATGTAGCCTTTTACAGCCACTGGGGTGTAGATCTGCGACGGCTTGTAATTGCGATGGGTGAAAATATATTCAGAGGACCAAGCCGCTGGCAGGGAGCAAGTACCATTACCCAGCAGCTTGCAAAAAACCTTTACCTCACTCAGGAGCGCACTGTCACCCGAAAATTCAAGGAGTTGATTACAGCAATTGAGCTGGAAAAAACCTATACGAAAGATGAAATTCTGGCGCTCTATCTCAATACTGTTTATTTCGGCTCTGGAGCTTATGGCATTGAAGCTGCAGCCTATACCTATTTCGGCAAGTCAGCATACCTCCTTACCCTGCCGGAAAGCGCAACGCTTATCGCGACGTTGAAAAACCCCACAGCTTACAATCCCGCAAAAAACCCCGCTGGTGCAATCGGAAGAAGAAACCTTATCCTCTCACTGATGGAAAAGGTAAAATTCATTACCCCAAAGCAGGCTGCAACTGCAAAAAAGAGCCCTTTGGTGCTAAAATATACACCCGTCAACCATCAAGGCCTGGCCCCTTACTTTACGGAATATGTTCGACAGACCGTCAAGCCATCGACTATGCTTGGCAATCTCGACCTTTACCGTGACGGACTAACGATCCAGACAACACTCGACAGCCGCATGCAGAACTATGCCCAGCAGGCTGCCGCTGAACATCTTGCCGAACTGCAGGCAGCATTCGACCGTTCATGGAGATGGCCTGAATCATTGAAAAATCAGATTATCACGGAAAGTGACCGATTCAAGGAGCTTAAAGATAACGGGTTTTCGGATCAGCAGGCCATGGCAAAGCTCAAGGCCGACAAAGTATGGCTGAATGAACTGTTACAGGAAAAAACCCGAATACAGGTGGCCTTAGTGGCTATTGATCCTGCCAATGGTCATGTCAAAGCCTGGGTTGGAGGCAACAGATTCTCACCTGATGAATACAAATACCAGTTTGACCATGTGTGGCAAGCAAAACGGCAGCCAGGTTCAACCTTTAAACCATTTGTTTATACTGCTGCCATCGATAAAGGATTACCAGCAAACTTCCAGGTCTTGGACCAGCCCCTTGAACTCAATAGCGGTAACGGGATCTGGTCACCAAGAAACTCCGACGGTTCGTCAGGAGGGATGACGACACTTCGCACGGCATTAAGTCGATCATTGAACCAGGTAACAGTAAGGCTTGCTTATGAGCACCTTTCAACTTCAGAAATTATCAGTTACGCAAGAAGAATGGGTATCACTTCACCCATGGCATCGAACCTCTCTATCGCCCTTGGAACGTCGGAAGTAAGCCCGCTTGAACTTGCCGGAGCCTTTTCAACATTTGCCAACAACGGCATCTGGAACGAGCCGGTCTCAATCCTGAAGGTTGAGGACAAACATAACCGTACCATATCGGAATACTCTCCAAACCGTCGTTTTGCCATTGACTCAACCACCAACTTTGTAATGGTTTCGATGCTCAAGGATGTGATCAATAAAGGTACCGGGGCCTCAGTCCGTGGCCGTTACGGCTTTACTGCTGAGGCTGCAGGAAAAACCGGGACAACCCAAAGCATGAGAGATGCATGGTTTGCTGGCTTCACACCTCAACTTGTTGCTGTTGTATGGACCGGGTTTGATGATGAACGCATTAAATTCACCTCGATGGAATATGGTCAGGGCGCACGGGCAGCCCTTCCTGTATGGGCAGGGTTTATGAAACGTTGCTACAATGATCCGTCGCTGAAACTTCAAAACAAGTATTTCCATATTCCTGAAACCGTTATAGCGGTACCTATTTCCGGGCAGACCAATACACCGTCCGACCTTCTCGGCAGTGATGTCTATATCGAATATTACACACCAAAAGGCTTTCAATACTATCAGTCCCATCCCGTACAGCCATCCGATGGAATCGGTACCGCTACAGAGAGTGATAGCAGCAGCGCAAAAAACGGCAATGGCTCTCCAAAACCACCAACTCCGGTTCCGGTACCTGCGCCAAAACCGAAGCCAAAACCAGTGCAAGCCCTTTGAGCTCCTGAACACAGTTAACTCTAAGAACATTTTTTTATGCAATCGGTAGTCGTCCTTGATTTTGGTTCGCAATATACCCAGTTGATTGCCCGTCGTATCCGCGAGCTGGGTATCTATTCTGAGATTCTCCCCTATAACACCACACCTGAAATAATCAGGAAACACCATCCCAAGGCAATTATCCTCTCGGGCGGCCCGACCAGCGTGTATGAAGAGTCGGCCATTCTTCCCAATGAAGGCATTTTTTCGCTTGGTATTCCGATACTGGGCATCTGCTATGGTTTGCAGGCAATCGCCAACCATTTTGGGGGTGAGGTTGCCTGTTCATCAAAGCATGAGTTCGGGCGCTCAAAAATAATGGTTGATCGCAATGGTGAAAGTGACAGTATGCTTTTTCATAATATTCCAGATTCGGATGTCTGGATGAGCCATGGCGACAAGGTAGTACGGCTTCCTGAAGGGTTCAGAGCAACGGCCAGCAGCGACAACTCTGAAATATGTGCCTTTGAAAGCTGCGGCAGCAAAGCGGCACTGAAAGTTTATGGCCTGCAATTTCATCCCGAAGTGCAGCATACCCTGTACGGCAAACAACTTTTCTCAAACTTTCTTCTCGATATTGCTGGCATCACGCCAGACTGGTCATCAAAATGCTTTATCGACCACCAGATTGAAGAGATTCGGCGCAAAGCAGGTAAAGAAACGGTTATCTGCGGCATAAGCGGCGGAGTTGACTCAACCGTTGCTGCTGTGCTGGTTGGTAAGGCGATAGGCAAACAACTGCACTGCGTCTTTGTCGATAATGGCCTGCTGCGAAAAAACGAGGCCGAAAAAGTGATGAGCTTTCTCTCGACACTTGGTCTGCGAGTATCTCTCGTCGATGCCTCCGATCTTTTCCTGAAACGGCTGAAGAATGTTGCATCACCTGAAAAGAAGCGCAAAATCATAGGAAAAACCTTTATACAGGTTTTTGAAGAACAGATGGCTCATGAAAAGTTTCTGGTGCAGGGCACTCTCTACCCTGATGTTATTGAGAGTGTAAGCGTCAAAGGCCCATCGGAAACCATCAAGTCGCACCATAATGTAGGCGGTCTTCCAAAACGGATGAAGCTCAAGCTGATTGAGCCGCTTCGTGAACTCTTCAAGGATGAAGTTCGTGCCGTAGGCCGCGAGCTCGGCATTGCCGAGGATATTCTGATGCGCCACCCTTTCCCAGGCCCCGGCCTTGCCGTCCGAGTGCTTGGGTCAGTCAACAAAGAGAGGCTTGAGGTGTTGCGGGAAGCTGACCAGATCTACATCGAAGAGCTGAAATCCAGCGGCCTCTACCAGCGGGTGTGGCAAGCATTTGCAGTGCTTCTTCCAGTCCAGTCGGTTGGCGTCATGGGCGACAAACGCACCTATGAGAATGTTCTGGCACTGCGGGCAGTTGAGTCAACCGATGGCATGACTGCGGACTGGGCACCTTTACCACACGATTTTCTTGCCCGAGTCTCAAACCGTATCATCAACGAGGTACGCGGGATTAACAGGGTGGCTTATGATATTTCATCGAAGCCACCTGCGACGATTGAGTGGGAGTGATATCAGATTCAAACTTTTTTCTAATTCTTGTTAGGAGTATAGGTGTTAAACAACATAGACGGGAATGTCGCTGTTTTGGTAAACAGTTGTGACAAGTATTCCGATATTTGGCCCGTTTTTTTTCAATTATTTTTCAAATATTGGCCTGATTGTCCCTTCCCAGTATTTTTAGGAAGTAACGAAAAGACCTATAATGATCCAAGGGTAACAACTCTTTGTGTCGGGCCAGATAAAAGTTGGGCTGATTCAACTCAGGCAATGGTTGCTATGTTACCAGCAACAAATATTCTATGGTTTCTGGATGACTACCTTCTCTGGGATACAGTGTCAACTTCTAAAGTTACCAATCTTTATGAGCGATTTCTGAAACTTCAGGCCAATTACCTGAGGATGTCACCTGATGGAGGAAGTGATCAGTTGAAGCGTATTATTGATGATAAGTTACTTGAGTTACTTCCTGGTGTTGAATATCGTACGTCATTAGATAATGCTTTCTGGAGCCGAGAAATGTTACTTAACCTCTTAAAAACAGGCGAATCGCCTTGGGAAATGGAATCAGCAGGTAGTCGTAGGTCTGATCAATTTAACGGATTCTATGCTACTCGGAGCAACGTATTTCAACGTACTAATGGATTAGAGAGAGGCAAATGGTTGCGGTATAACTTACCACTTTTAGCACGTGAAGGTATTGCGATTCCTATTGGACATCCTGTTATGAGCCGCAGTAAGGAATTTACCAAAACGATGAGGCGGTATTTAAAACGCAGTATTTCGCCATTCCGACCAGTTTATCGAGTATTGAAGGGCAAATCAGCTCATTGATGATACTGGAGAGAAAACTTCTGTTGCAATAACTCCGGAATCTCTTCGCGCCTGACTGTCCACCCCGTTGTCCTGCCTTCTGAAACGGACATGAAGCGGTCGCCGATAAGCACATCCTTGCCCGAGGGGTTCTGCATGACCACCATCAGTCCGCGAACGAAAATCGAGTCCTGATGCGTCGAATTCAGATAGTTCGCCGGTTCGAAATCCACCCACTCCTGAGGTGAGAGATTGAACTCGTAGAGATTTTTCCAGATATCATCAGTCAATGACTGCAAAAGATAATCCCCCTCCTTGCTTAAGGTCAGTCTGAACGTCTCATAATGCTGCCTGATTTCCCGGTTGATCCAGTTCAGGTTGACCGGCTCCCGTATGCCGTAACTGCCAAAACCCAAGTCGAAAAGCCATTGTTCGCCCTCTATCGTAACCACAATCGCCATGTGCGTCTTCGGACGACGAACGGGGTAGGTCATCGGGCGGGCAGCGACAAATTGATAAGGAATTCCCAACGCTCCAAGAGCCATGGCAAACAGACCGTTGACCTCGTAGCAGTAACCCCCTCGATTTCGATCAACAATTTTCCGATAAATCTCCTCCGGGACAAGCGAGACCACTTTCCCCTGCTGAACATCGAGGTTTTCGAACGGCACCGAAAAGAGCTGGCAACGCATCATGCGTTGCAGTGTGGCAAAATCTGCAGAAGCGGCACCCTGAAAGCCTGTTCTGAAAAAATATGCCGAAAGGCTGAAGTTGTCGACATTCATCTTTTCATATTCTTTTTTGCTGACGTGCACAATCTGAATAGAAGTCCGGCATGACGGGCATCACTTCTCGTTCAGAAGAAAACGCCACACTGGCACCACATGTATTATTCCTGATTCGACGTGAAGCTGCTCATCATCATTACGGGTTACGATGGTTCCTTCTGTCAAACTCAGCTCAGTCATCGCTTCAGAAAGCGCTGCGATTTCCCGTTTGCGGGTTTGCGGGTCAGCCATCGACTCGCAGACCTGTACCAGCGTATGGGAGCGATCCTGCCGCTGGGCGATGAAATCAACTTCCCGACCGGACTTGTTTTTGTAGTAGAAGATATCTGGCGTGAGCTGGCGAAGTGCGATGAAAACAAGATTTTCCAGCAAATGACCAGAATTAACAAGAATGCCTGAGCTGACCGAGGTCACAAGAGCATGATCGATGCAATATATTTTTTTCGGATTAGTATTGGTGCGTGCCAGTGATGCGTCGAAAATGCGTACAGTGAAAAAAACATAAGCGTCCTCGAACCATTCCAGATAATCAGCAATCGCCGATTTCGGCGCGTTGTGCCCCAGTGATTTCAGGTAGCCAGTAAGATTGTTGATCGAATACAATGCCGCAGTGTTGTCCACCAGCCAATGGGCAAGATCCTTGACCGCTTTAGGGTGAGCGATGTCGTGACGCTCAACAAGATCGCGGAACAACATTGCGTTGAAATATTCCTGGTGAATCTTTATCCGCAGCATCCTGTCGAGCCCGGCCACTTCGGGAAAGCCTCCGGTTTCCCAATATTCTTCAAACGCTTTCTGTATGGTAAGACGTTTTTTTGTCGACAGGGGGCCGTCACTGGTGATTCCCTTGAAATCGAGAAACTCCCGAAAAGAAAAAGGGAAGATTTCCCAGGAAAGAGCGCGTCCACGCATCTGGGTTGCGATCTCCTTTGAAAGCATCTGTGCAGAAGAGCCAGTAAGAATGACCTCGCACTTTTCTGTGCGCATCAGGCGGTCTATAAACGGCTCCCAGCCAGAAACGACCTGTATTTCATCAAAAAAGCAGTAGACCATTTCCACACTCTTTTTTTCCGGATAAAGCGAGAAGTATGCTTCAAGAATAACTCCAGGATTGTCGTGCTGCAGAAGGCTGTACAAACGATCATCGAAAAAGTTCAGATAGAAGATGTTCTGCAGTGGTATTCCTATATCCAGAAGTCGCTGGATAAGTTGGAACATAAAGACCGATTTGCCACTCCGACGAACACCTATGCAAACTGTCGCTTTACCCGCTACAGGCGTAACATCTACTCTTCGGGGTACGCCTGTAGGTAAATCAACCTCCTGAAAATCAAGGATTATCTCTTTCAATAGTTCAGTCATGCTTTTTCATCCAGATATATTTCTTTCCGGATAATATAGTAACTGGAAATATTTATTACCACATCGCTTCGATATTCTGGTGATTGTTGTCTGTTTTGAACAGTTGGCCAGAACCCGCTACTGAATACTGACGTGTGTGTTACTCCCACTCAATGGCATAAATCAAAATCCAATCTGGCTCAAGATGACAATCACGTTTTCCACGATATTGACCTTTCAGGGGATGATCAAGATACACTGAATCCAGTGGTTCTCAGTCGGCAAGATTCTGGACGACAGTGAGTAACTGTACAACGCGCCTACGTGCTTGTTTCCGGAATGTATGCAAAATGAAGAAATCAGCCAGAGCGGCTGGCTTGCTTTTCTCAGGCTGTTAATTTCGTGGTATGAGCTGCTTCTGCGTGCAATTTCAAACCAAGGATGCTTATTACTTTAAGAATGGTATCGAACCCTGGACTTCTTTCCCCGGAGAAAGCCTTATACAGACTTTCACGAGACAAAGCAGCGTCCCTTGCCACCTGTGTCATACCTTTTGCCCTTGCGATGTCTCCCAATGCCTTGGTAATAAACGCAGTATCTCCATTTGCTTCTTCGATGCACATCTCCAGATAAGCGGCCATTTCTTCAGGAGTACGAAGATGCTCGGATACTTCATATTTTGTTGTAACAGTTTTTGCCATATTTAACTGCTATAAAGATTACGGATGAAAAAATGGATCGCTTTCAACTGCTGCCAAACATTGTTCAAGCGATAAGTCTTGATAAACTTCTACCCACTCACCAGTATAGCGCATGAACGCCATATTGAACTGATTGTCCTGGATATATTTCAGCCGGGCAAACCTGGCTTCAAAGAAAGGTGTAAGAGCGTTGGGGCCAGGAACATTATATTTTGCACAAAAGTAAAAATAGTGTCGATACCATTTTGTATAAATATCAGCAATGTAATTGCGCTGAAATTCATCAGGAGCGGGCGGAGGTTAAATGTTTTTTGGTTTCAAAACCTTTTCCACAAGTTCGTCCGCCTTTTGCTTGACAATTACTTTTGTACTCGTTGACACTTTTGGAGCAGGTGGTTTAGGTGGTCTATAAACCCACATTCTCTGATTTTTAGCCATAATGCCTACATTATGTTATGAAAGAAAAGGGCCAACACGATTGTCACCTGCGCGGCGGACGGGGCGTGGGATACTCGAAAGCCTCAACGAATTCAGCCCGATATTCTTCCACGTCAGGTGCACCTAATCGTTAGATGCTTTCCTTTTTCATCATCTTCCGTATTCCCATCTTGCTTCAACTCTTTTTATCCTTTTGATTTCTTCACGTGTTAGGCCCATTATTTTCGCTGACACCTTACCCACGCTGCCGTTCTCTATAACTCGCACTGTGCCTCTGGATTGACCTATTACGACACCGGAGGCAGTCATAGCTTCAAAAATCACTGCTGGTTCCAGGCTTTTGAATAGGGTAATATCCTTAAAGAATTTCTGGTCGATGATTGAATAAGTCACGCTGGCAGAAGCAGCTATCTCATACTCTGTGTTACCCCTGCTTTTTGACGTAGAAGATTCATTCTTCACTTTTTCTATTGGTATGCATTCGATTACGACAGAATCAATGTTCGCTACTATTTTCGCTTGGTCTCCACCCCACATCATTCCTGATTCTGTTGCGGAAGGTCTCGCGACAACATTGTTCGCCGTATACTTCTGCTCCGGAAGCAAATCACAACCGCAAAGCATAACAATTGACCCTAACAAAAAAGCAAGCGTAAAAAGCCGCATGATTTATCTCCTATGCATCTAACGCTCAAGGTAACCGACGACCGAAGGCTGAAGAGAACCGTCAAGCGCAGCTTGCAGGGCGTCCGGTTGACCGATGGGTTAGCGGGTTGTTTAGTATTTCTCATGATTCATAAGCGCAGTAAGGTGGCGCAACTCTGACGCCTGACTACGGGCACGAGCCAGATCGGTTTTCACGGCAAGCAATCGCTGCACCTTCGAGGAGTCCTTGCACACCGTTCGTGCGGAGAAAACGACGTTACACAAGACCCACGCCGTATCAATTGCCATATCGAGAAGGTTATCATCGACATAAGCGTCGTTGCTCTCTCGTTTTCTCTGCTCGCCATTCCAGCGGGGATTGCGAATAAACGACGGGCCTGATGGAAAGGGGATGAGCCATCCGTGAACCAGGGAATGGCGGTACTCCATTAGATCGTTGGCTGTGAGCGAGGCAATCCGCAACAGATCTTGAACGTCCTGATCAAACTTCTTGGAACCCTCACCGAAAGCCTTAATCCAGTCGCTGACTGTCGATTTGTCAGTCGAGGGACGGACACCTGCAACATCTTCATCGTGAAACGCCCACAAAGTACTTTCGAGATTGGTCTCGAAGACTCCCCAAACAATGCCAAGAGCCCCCATTCGTTGCTGCACTTCTGAAGGAAAGCCCCATCCCGTCAACTGATCAAGGATAGTTCGTGACCGCACAGTGTGCTTGGAAATGTTCGTAATACGCTCAGCCATAAAGCCCGCTAACGATAATTAGATGGATACGCCTAAACTGCGAATTTTTGAATTCAACCCATATAAGACGCAAATAAGAAACACATTAAATATAGTTAATCGGATACATATGAAACCATTAGACCATATATTGCTTTTTATTTCAGCATCTTGTAGGGATCAACATAAAAACATTGCTTACAAGCCGTCAACAGAACTGCGAACTCCCTCAGACGCGACCCACGATTTAAAACATGGGTGTAAATCATGGGTGTTCGTACATCATTATGCCCAAGAAGTTCCTGAACGGTTCGAATATCATATCCGCCTTCCCACAAGTGAGTAGCAGAAGAGTGACGGAATGTATGGCAAGTAGCTCGTTTTATCACTTTTGCATGAAGAACCGCCCTTTTAACAGCCTTTTGAATCAGTGACTCTTCCGTATGGTGCATTCCTTCTTCACCGGTTTTCGTATTTACCCATCGGTACTCCTGAGGCAAACCCCACTGCTATCACAAATCATAATCTCATAAGATATAGCAAAATACTTCAAGACCATCAAAAAAACAGCGGAAAGAAACAATCACAACATACAGAATGTCAAATATAAACCTTGAAAGGATTAAAGACCCACAACCACAAGAAAACCACAGCACAGAGCGCTCTGAATTGCGCCCATAATGGAAATTGATGCGCCCGATTCTCAAAAAAGCAGATAAAATTTCAACTTTAGTAATATCTTGCGCAGCATAACAAATCCTTACCATGCCACTATGAGCGAGCTTCTCCTGATCAACATTACAGGCCCCGACAAACCTGGCCTGACATCGAAAATCACCTCAATCCTTGCTGGCTATAAAGTGCCGGTGCTTGATATTGGCCAGGCGGTTATCCACAATCATCTGTCGCTGGGGATGCTGCTGGAGGTGCCGAAAGAATCGGCCTCTTCGCCGGTTCTGAAGGATCTGCTCTTCTGCGCTCATACACTCGGTATTCAGATAACCTTTACGCCGGTTACCGATACCGAATACAACGACTGGGTGCATGAGCAGGGCAAGCACCGTTATCTCCTCTCACTGCTTGCGCGAAAGATTACCGCTGAGCAGCTTGAGCGGGTGTCGTCGATCATCACCGGGCATAACCTCAATATTGAGACGATCAACCGCCTCTCGGGTCGTATTCCTCTTGAAAACGAGAACGGTGGACACACCAAGGCCTGCGTGGAGTTTTCAATACGGGGCACGCTGCAGAGTGAAAACAGGTTCCGCGAACAGATGCTTGCCATTACGGACAGCCTTGGCGTCGATATCGCATTTCAGGAGGACAACATTTTCCGGCGCAATCGTCGTTTGGTGGTGTTTGATATGGATTCGACCGTGATTACTTCTGAAGTGATTGATGAGCTTGCCATTGAGGCTGGAGTCGGCGCTGAGGTGGCGGCAATAACTGAGCAGGCGATGCGTGGAGAGATCGACTTTACCGGCAGCCTTCAACGAAGAGTTTCTCTGCTGAAAGGGCTGGATGAACATGTTCTGGAAAAAATTGCTCAACGTCTTCAACTGACTGAGGGCGCTGAAACGCTTTTTCATAACCTGCACAACCTTGGATTCAAGACTGCTATTCTCTCCGGCGGCTTCACCTATTTCGGTCACTATCTCCAGAAAAAGCTGAATATCGATTACGTTTATGCCAACACTCTTGAAATTGACAATCACCGGTTAACCGGCAAAGTGGTCGGTCAGATTGTTGATGGAAAAAGAAAGGCTGAACTGCTGGAGCATATTGCGAAAAAGGAGAACATCCGGCTGGAACAGACTATTGCCGTTGGTGATGGCGCCAATGACCTCCCTATGCTTGGAAAAGCGGGACTCGGTATTGCTTTCAGGGCAAAACCCATTGTCAGGGAGAGCGCCAAGCAGGCTATCTCAACCCTTGGTCTGGATGCAATTCTCTATCTGATGGGATTCAGGGATCGCGACGACCTTTCGGTCAATCAACATATTCAACAAACTGCTCAAAATCCTCTTGACGTGGCAGGATGATTGCACCGGAGGTACAAATCGGCACACATCTGGTGCAGAGCACGAGGCACTTGTAGGGATGCGCAACAATCAGTTTCGGGCGGTGGATACCTGTGGGATCTGGCTCGCCTAACTCGAAGACACCGGGTTTGCAGAGAACCTTGCAGTCGCCGCAGCCGTTGCAAAGCTCCGGTTTGATGACAGGATACCAGGCAATCTCCTCCCTCGGAGCAAGCAGCCGCTTCCGTTTTTTCGCTGTATCCTGTTTTGGGTGCGTTGTCTTGGCATGCGGCGCCACCGCCTCCGGTTTCTCCCACGAGCCGACCGGAACGACAGAGGACTCTTCTTTCCTCTGCATCACACGTGACTTGAGGGTGAGGCGCAGTACACGAACAAGCCCCAAGGCACAACCGTCGCATGAGGGCTTTGAGCATCGCCCGAAAAAGCAGTCAAGAACCAGCATAACCATTCATTTGTTGTTCATTGATCCCTGCACAAGCAAAGTTTTGAGCGATGCTGCATAGGTTTCAAGCGCTTTGGCTATGCCGTCGATATTCTTGCCACCCGCCGTTGCGAACTCAGGTTTGCCGCCCCCACCGCCCTGCACCTGCTTTGCGGCTTCACGAATCAGTTTCCCTGCATCAATGCCGCATGCGCGAACAGCTTTATCGGAAGCAAAACTCACCAGCGAGACTTTTCCGTCATCAACAGTGCAGAGCAGACCTGCCGCACAAGGCACCTTCTCACGCAAGGCAAGAGCCGCCTGGCGCAACGTATCAGCATCCACCCCTTCAACAACCTTTGTTATCACACGGCAACCATTGATGTCGGGAGAAGCATCAAGTTCACCGGTCAACGTGTTGAGAAGAACGGTAATCTTGCCCCCAAGAAGCTGCTTTTCAAGCTCTTTTTTAGCCTCCATCAGTTCAGATACTTTCTCCGATACCGTTTCATCTCCTTTGGCTTTCAGCAGATGGCGCACCTGCTGAAGCTCCCGATACTCGTTCCATAAAAGCTTTTCGGCTGCGCTGCCGGTCACCGCCTCAATACGACGCACCCCAGACGCTACCGACGATTCACTGACGATTTTGACCAGACCGATCCTGCCAATATTATCAACGTGGGTGCCGCCACACAGTTCAACCGAGATGCCCGGCACCTCGACCACCCTGACAAGGTCGGCATACTTGTCGCCAAAAAAGGCGAGGGCACCTTTGGCAATCGCCTCATCGTAAGGGACATCGGCGTGCTTGACCACCTGCTCAGCTCTTCTTATCTGTTCGTTTACTTCGGCTTCGACCGCTTCAATCTCTGCATCAGAGAGCTTTGAAAAGTGGCTGAAGTCGAAACGGAGACGTTCGGCACTCACGAATGAACCCTTCTGCTGCACATGTTGCCCAAGAATCCTGCGGAGCGACGCGTGCATAAGGTGAGTTGCTGTATGATTGCGCTCAGCATCCTGACGCAGACAGCGATCGACGGCAGCTTCCGCTGACAGCTCATGCTCATCCAGCAAGAGATCATCGAGAATAACGGAAGTATCGAGCATCTTGTCGAAGGCATACGAAATAACATGAATAATTGAATCCCCATCCTTGATGGTATCGGCAACCTGAAAACGATAACGAGTCGTCTCTATCACTCCTTTGTCACCAGTCTGACCACCGCTTTCGGCATAGAACGGCGTCTGGTCAAGCGCGAGCAGCAACTTTTCCTTTGCATGTTTGATGCCGGTAATAACAACAGGCATCTCAAGCTGGTCGTAACCGGCAAACACGGAAGCGTGAACATCGCTGAACCATTGCCACGTGGTGCCATCATCACCAACCTGCTGCTTCTCCTTGCGGTCGGTTCTTGCGCGAGTCTTCTGTTCGAGCATAGAGCGCTCAAAGCCCTCACCATCAACCTGAAGACCAACCTCAGCAGCCATCAGGCTGGTCAAATCAAAAGGAAAGCCGTAGGTATCATAGAGCTTGAAGGCATCATGCCCATCAATAGTGTTCCCTTTTGAACCACGGACTTTATCGACAACATCATTGAAAATCTCCATGCCACGATCAAGGGTGACAATAAAACTCTCCTCTTCTGCCTTGATAATGTTGGTGACCGTCTGCTGCTGTTTTTGGAGTTCAGGAAAAACATCGCCCATCGACGTGGCAAGTGTTCCAACAAGCTGATGCAGAATCGGTTCGTTATAGCCAAGATTTTTGGAATAGCGCAAGGCTCGGCGAAGAATACGACGAAGCACGTAACCGCGCCCCTCGTTTGAAGGCATGGCGCCATCGGAGAGGGCAAAGGTGAGCGTACGGGCATGGTCGGCAATAACCCTCATTGCTATATCGAGGGGATCATCCATCGACGCGCCGTAGCGGACACCGGTAATTTCAGTAAGACGATCGAACAGCGGCTGAAAGACGTCACTGTCATAATTGGATCCTTTCCCCTGCATAACCGCCACAACGCGTTCAAATCCCATGCCGGTATCGACATGTTTCATGGGCAGAGGCTCAAGAGATCCATCACTCTTTCGGTTATACTGAATAAAAACAAGATTCCACAGTTCGATAACCCGATAATCGCCGACATTGACAAGCTCCTTGCCGGAACCATCTGGCGTTAAATCAATATGAATTTCGGAACAAGGGCCGCAGGGGCCGCTCTCCCCCATCTCCCAGAAATTATCCTTGTCACCAAACCGGAGAATATGCTCTGGCTTGATGTCAGTCAGGCTCTTCCAGATCTCAAAACTCTCGTCGTCATCCTGATAAACAGTTGCGTAAAGGCGCTCTTTTGGCAACGTCCAGACATCGGTCAGCAATTCCCATGCCCAGGTAATCGCCTCCTTTTTATAATAGTCACCAAACGACCAGTTGCCGAGCATCTCAAAAAAGGTGTGATGATAGGTATCCCGACCAACATCTTCCAGATCATTATGCTTGCCAGACGCCCTGATACATTTCTGTGTATCAGCAGCCCGCAGATATGGCCTTGTTCCCTTGCCAAGGAAGACATCCTTGAACTGGTTCATGCCAGCATTGGTAAACAGCAAGGTGGGATCATCAGCAGGAATAACGGGAGCAGAACGAACTATTGTATGACCTTTTTGAGCAAAATAATCCAGAAAGGATTGTCTGATTTCTCGGGATTTCATAAAAAATATGATCTTGTTACAACACATTTCCTTAGGCAGCACTCACGATGCGGCAACTCTTCTTGGGCCTGAATTTACTCTTTTTTGAGGCTTGTTGCCAACTTAATTTTACCACTGCTCTTGCAACCTCTAACATTTTCAAACAAGAGAGCTTCAGTAAGAGGTCAATGCCTGTCACTCTTTTTTAAACAAAAAAAATTATATTCAATTGTAAGGTTTTGGGGAGCTTTTGGCGTCTATTTTTCCGCTAAATAAACAGGAGTACTGTTATGAGTTGGGGAGTGGGAAGTGAGCAAAAAAGAAAAGATATTCGGGAGTTGATGGATATTGCATCCAAAATCATGCAGGAAAACCCGAATCACGTCAATGAGGTAGCCAAGAGCAACAACGACTGCTGGATGGAGCAGATATACCTTATCCAGCGCTGTGATTTCTGTGATCTCTCTCCAGATTGTCCAACCAGAGAAGAGCTGGAGTGGCAGGATTACCTCAAAAAAAACAACATTGTCATTGAGAAATAATATTGGCTATAAGGGTTGAACTCTTGTTTTAATCCTGAAGAACTCTTATACTATTTTTTATTGCAGAGGACTGTAGGGGTAGGGCTTTGTCTTCTCTTTACCCGCCAATAATTTCATTTTACCAGATAACAACTCCATTGGCCTCCGTGGCACAATGTTTCATTGACACGGGGATCTTCTTGCGGTTTATTAACCATGAAAAGTAATTAACAGGGACAATGACTGATACAAAACTTACTACCAAACAGGTCAATGTAACGTCGAAAACCAGTGTCTCCGTGCTTTTTGCAGGAGATTCCGGAGACGGTATGCAATTGACCGGCACTCAATTCGCCAATACAGTGGCGACTCACGGAACAGAACTCAATACATTCCCGAATTTTCCTTCAGAAATTAGAGCCCCTGCCGGCACTATTGCCGGTGTTTCCGGATTTCAGCTCCAGTTCAGCAGTAAGCCTGTTTATACCCCTGGCGCTCGCTTTGACGTCATGGTCGCCATGAACTCAGCGGCATTGAAAGCAAATCTCAAAGACCTGCATCGTGGTGGTATCATCATTGCCGGTACTGAAGGATTTGATGAAAAGAACCTCAAGCTTGCCGGATATCCCCCAGGAGTGAATCCACTCGAAGACGGTTCTCTGAGCAACTATATTCTTTTTCCTGTCCCGATTCTGCAGCTTACCCGGGAAGCACTGAAAGAGAGCGGTCTCAGCAGCAAGGAGATTGACCGCTGCAAAAATATGTTTGTGTTAGGCCTGCTCTACTGGCTCTACACACTTCCGTTAGAAGGAACTTTTGAAACACTGCGTGCCAAATTCCAGAAAAATGTGCACATGGCAGAAGCGAACATCAGGGCTGTAAAGGCTGGCTATTTCTTTGGCGATGAAACTGAGCTCTTTGCAAACCTTGGCCGTTTCGATATTGCGCCGCAAAAACAGCATGGCACCTATCGCAGGGTCACTGGAAATGAAGCTTGTGCCATAGCTCTGACCGCAGCATCGAAAAAGGCTGGTCTGAAATTGTTCCTTGGCTCATACCCCATCACGCCTGCAACGGAGATCCTTCAGACTCTTGCCAAAAAGAAAAAATATGGTGTCAAAACTTTTCAGGCTGAAGATGAAATTGCTGGCATAGTTAGCAGCATCGGCGCAGCTTACGGGGGGGCACTTGCTGCAACAAACACCTCTGGCCCGGGTCTTGCACTGAAAACCGAAGCTCTTGGTCTGGCGGTGATTCTTGAACTGCCGCTGGTGGTGATCAATGTTCAGCGCGGCGGCCCATCAACCGGCCTTCCAACAAAACCGGAGCAGTCTGATCTTTTCATGGCAATGTATGGCCGGCATGGAGAGGCTCCGCTTCCGGTTATTGCTGCCTGCTCTCCTGTTGATTGCTTCTATTGCACTTATGAAGCCGCAAGAATTGCCGTAGAGCACATGACTCCTGTTATCTGTTTAACTGACGGCTATCTTGCACTCAGCTCAGAACCATGGAAAGTCGAAAGTCCGGATAACCTTCCTGACATTACCCCACATTTCCACGCTCCAAGGCAACCTGAAGATCCGCCATACCTCCCCTATAAACGCGACGATCGCCAGGTTCGGGCATGGGCAATCCCTGGAACGAAAGGGCTTGAACATCGTATTGGCGGACTCGAAAAGCAGAATGAAACCGGCAATGTCTCCCATGATCCGGAAAATCATGAGCTGATGACAAAACTTCGAGCACAGAAAATTAATCAGATTGCTGATACTCTTCCGCTTCAGACCATTGACAATGGACCGACAAAAGGAGATTTACTTGTCCTCGGATGGGGCTCTTCTTATGGAGCCATAAAAACCGCTGTTGAGCAAGCCATCGAAAAGGGTTATAGCGTCGCTCATGCTCACTTGCGCTATATCCACCCATTTCCGAAAAATCTTGGGGAAATTCTCAGCAACTACAAAAAAATACTTATTCCCGAGCTCAATAACGGACAGCTTATCCATATTATTCGTGACACCTTCCTGATTGCACCGGAAGGATTCACCAAGATACAGGGAGTTCCATTCAATGAAATGGAAATACTGATTAAAATCACTGACATCATAAAGGAGCTTCAATCATGACCGAGAATACAACCATACCTGTTTTGCCAGTACTGATTGCAAAGGATTTCGCTTCGGATCAAGAGCCAAAATGGTGTCCCGGCTGTGGTGATCATGCCGTGCTGCAGCAAATAAAAAATGTTTTACCTGAACTTGGTATTGCACCTGAAAACATTGTGTTTGTTTCCGGTATAGGCTGCTCGTCCCGCCTCCCTTATTATCTTGCGACCTATGGTGTTCACGGTATTCACGGCAGAGCGCTCCCGATGGCAACCGGTTTGAAAGTTTCACGACCGGATCTGAGTGTATGGGTTGGAACCGGAGATGGTGACGCACTCTCAATTGGTGGAAACCACTTTATTCATACTCTGAGAAGAAATCCAGACCTTAATGTGGTGCTCTTCAACAATGAAATTTACGGTCTGACGAAAGGTCAATATTCTCCAACCTCGAAAATCGGCTTGAGAACTGTTACCTCTCCATCTGGAGTTATTGACCAGCCATTTAATACAGCGGCCCTCACGATTGGCTCCGGGGGATCATTTTTTGCAAGGGCTTTTGACCGCGACGGCAAATTCCTTCGTTCGATATTGAAACGCGCCGCCCTTCATAAGGGAACCTCACTGGTAGAAATATATCAGAACTGCCCTATTTTCAACAACGGCGCTTTTGAAGCTTTTGCCACTGCCGACAATAAAGCCAATAATACAGTCTATCTGGAACAGTCGAAACCTCTTGTTTTCGCAAAAGGAAAACGGGGTATTTGGCTTGACGGATTCCAACCTATCGTTGTTGATCTGGACAAAGAGGGCATTTCCAGCAGTGACCTCTGGATTCATGATGAAACAGATATCAACAAAGCATCAATTCTTGCTCATTTTGCTGATGATCATGCTGACTCGGAAGAGTCTCTTCCAAGACCTTTCGGTGTTTTTTATGCAAAAGAGCGAATCACTTATGAAGATGCTCTGACTGCACAGATCGATGATGCCCAGAAAAACGGCATAGGAACCTTTGAAGAACTGCTTAAAGGTGACCAGTCTTATGTAATAAAGTAAACAAAGGAATTGAACCAAAAAGCCAGTGTTCAAGCTGGCTTTTTTTGTTTCGTGTGGCTATGCCTCTTCTTTCCAGACACCCATAGCTGAAAACTTTTCTATACGGTCATGAACAAGATCACCAGGATCCTTAGAAAGAAGCGTCTTCAGCTCTTCTATCAGTATACTTTTCAATGTTCCCGCCATGGCATCAGGGTCTGTATGAGCCCCTCCAACAGGTTCAGGAATAATTCTGTCGATGATACCCTGCCCCAGAAGATCTTCTGCGGTGAGCTGCAAAGCTTCAGCGGCCTGCTCTTTATAGTTCCAGCTTCTCCAGAGAATGGAAGAACAACTTTCGGGTGAAATCACTGAATACCAGCTATTTTCAGCCATAAGAATGCGATCTCCAACTCCGATACCAATAGCTCCTCCACTCGCACCTTCGCCAATAATCACGCAGATTACCGGAACAGTCAGCTTTGCCATTTCGAACAGATTTCGGGCAATGGCCTCTGCCTGCCCCCGTTCTTCAGCTTCGATGCCAGGAAATGCTCCCGGTGTATCAATTAATGTAATGACCGGTTTACGGAATTTTTCGGCAAGTTTCATCAAACGAAGCGCCTTGCGGTAGCCTTCTGGCTGTGCCATCCCAAAATTTCTGTAAAGATTGGATTTAGTATCACGACCTTTCTGATGGCCAATAACCATGACTGACTGTGAAAACTTTGAAGAACTTTCTTCAATGCGGGCAAAGCCTCCAACAATAGCTTTGTCATCACTGAAATGCCGGTCACCTGCCAGCTCGACAAAGCCTGTGGTCATCATATAAATGTAATCAAGAGTATAGGGTCTTGCCGGATGGCGGGCCAGTTGCACTTTCTGCCATCGAGTAAGGTTTTTATAGATTGAACGACGGAGTGCATCCACTTTCAGCTCAAGGTTCTCTATGTCATTATAGAGCAACTCGGTTTCTGACTGAGCCTGCTCCCTCGTGCTGCTCCTGAGGCATTGGCGCATCTCGTTCAGCTTGGCTTCAAGCTCAAACAGTGGCTTTTCAAAATCAAGGACAACTTTCGTGACCATAGTGGTGTGCAATATTAATGATAAAAAAAGCCCATCAAGCAAAAGCTTATGATGGGCTTTAAAAGGAAAGAAGGAATATAAGAATCGGGCCTATCCACCGACCTCATCCTTCAACGCTTTTCCTGGTTTGAACTTAACAACTTTTTTGGCGGAAATGGTAATAACCTCCCCTGTCTGGGGATTGCGTCCTTGTCTTTCAGCTCTGTCGCCAATAGTAAACGTCCCAAAACCAACCAGAGCAACATCTTCCCCTTCCTTTAATGATTCGGTGACAACATTAAGAAAAGCATTGAGAGCGCGCTCGGCGTCAACTTTCGTCAGCTTAGCTTGCTGGGCGATTTTCTCTACTAATTCAGCTTTTGACATATGAAATATTTGTTGTTAATGTTAAAGTAAAATTAACGTCTATCCATTACACGCCCTCTTTTCCCGAATTTAAACAGTAAGAGACAAACATGCAATGGCTTTTTACCATTATCCAAAATTGAATGTAACGGTAATTGGTATTAGTCATGCGCAGTGTTATATTCAAACTGATTTTATTAAAAAATCCCTAACTTGCAGAAGGTAATTTTTTATCCAGCTTATGGCCTCAATCAGCAATATTTCGAAAGGTTCAATTATCCGTTTCAAAGGGGAGCCCCACAGTATCGAGAGTCTAATGCACCGTACCCCAGGGAACTTGCGTGCGTTTTACCAGGCAAACATGAGAAATCTGAAATCTGGTAGAAATGTCGAATACCGTTTCAGCGCCACTGAATCTGTTGATGTGATCGTAACTGAGCGGAAACAGTATCAGTATCTTTATCGGGATGGAAGTGATTTTGTGATGATGGACAACGATACCTTTGATCAGATAAATGTTCCGGAACCTTTAGTTGGTTCTTCAGCCCGCTTTATTAAGGACGGCATCACCGTAACCATTGTTTTTTCTGATGATGGTTCTATTCTTGAAGTCGAACTCCCTACATTCGTTGAAGTTGAAGTAACAGAAACCAGCCCTGCATTGAAAGACGACAGGGCAACCAGCGGAACAAAACCAGCAATTGTAGAAACCGGAGCAGAAATCAACGTCCCTATGTTTATCCAGACTGGAAGCATTATTCGTGTCGACACCAGAACGGGGGACTATATTGAAAGAGTAAAAAAGTAACGGCCTTTAAAAGATGTTTCAGGAAGGGTGTTTATAACTTAAGTAACAAAATATCATGAACCTTAGCGAAATCAAACAGCTTATTGACATTGTCAATAGCTCCGATCTTCAGGAAACCATCATTGAGGAGGGTAACTTTAAAATTATTCTGAGGCGTTCTTCTGCCACAGCAATTCCTCAGGTAATTCCTGTACAGGCAACAACCACCTTACAGGCAGCTCCCCAAGTTTCAAATGATGCAGCATCGCAGGCCACGCCTGAACCGGTATCAGATCTTATTGAGTCCCGGTCGCCTATTGTTGGAACATTCTATCATGCATCATCACCGGATTCACCACCATTTGTTGCGGTCAATGACATTGTAAAGAAAGGTGATGTGCTTTGCATTATCGAAGCCATGAAACTGATGAACGAAATTGAAGCTGAGGTCTCTGGTACTATTGTTGAAATTCTTGTTGAAAACGGACAGGCGGTCGAGTACGATCAACCTCTGTTCCGGATTAAACCATAATCATTCATCACAAAAAACCTTGTTCAAGAAAATACTTGTTGCAAATCGCGGCGAAATTGCTTTGCGTATTATGCAGACCTGCCGTGAAATGGGGATCAGTACTGTAGCTGTTTATTCTACAGTTGACGCTGAGTCTATCCATGTCAAATACGCCGATGAAGCTGTATGCATAGGACCAGCTTTGTCCAGAGAAAGTTATCTTAATATTCCACGTATCATTGCTGCAGCACAGGTAACCAATGCCGATGCTATCCATCCGGGATACGGATTTCTGGCTGAGAATGCTGATTTCGCTGATGTATGCGACTCAGCTAACATCAAGTTTATCGGCCCTACAGCAAAAATGATCAACCAGATGGGCGACAAAAACACAGCTAAGGCAACCATGATTGCGGCCGGTGTCCCTGTTGTTCCCGGAAGCCCGGGTTTGGTTACTGATCTGAAGCAGGGTATTGAAACTGCAAAAAAAACTGGTTATCCGATTATCATTAAACCAACCGCAGGTGGTGGTGGAAAGGGTATGCGTGTTGTTACAGAGGAGAGCCAGCTTGAAAAAGCGCTGAACACTGCACGCAGTGAAGCTGAGCAGGCTTTTGGCAACAGCGGTGTCTATATTGAAAAGTATCTCGAACATCCACGCCATGTTGAAATTCAGATCCTTTCTGACCAGCACGGCAACACCTTCCATCTTGGCGAACGCGACTGTACCGTCCAGAGACGTCACCAGAAGCTGATTGAAGAAACCCCTTCTCCCGTTGTTGATGAGGCATTGAGGAAAAAAATGGGTGATGCTGCTGTCGCCGCTGCACGTGCAATTAACTATGAAGGTGCTGGCACTATTGAGTTCCTTCTCGACATACACCGCGATTTCTACTTCATGGAGATGAATACCCGTATTCAGGTGGAACATCCTGTCACGGAAGAGCGTTATAATGTCGATATCGTCAAGGAGCAGATTCTCATTGCGAGTGGAGAGTCGATCGGAAATCGAACCTTTACTCCACATGGCCACTCGATTGAATGCCGCATTAATGCAGAGGATCCGGAACACATGTTCCGTCCCTCACCAGGGCAGCTTCAGGTGTTCCACACTCCTGGAGGTCACGGTGTAAGAGTCGATTCACATGCTTATGCAAGCTATGTAGTGCCATCAAACTACGATTCCATGATTGCAAAGCTTATCGTCACCGGCCACAACAGAGAGGAAGCTATATCAAGGATGTCACGAGCCCTGGACGAATTTATTGTAGTCGGGGTAAAAACGACCATTCCTTTTCACAAACAAGTTATGCACTCTCCGGTTTTTCAGAGTGGAGAGTTTGATACCGGTTTTCTGGAAACGTTCCGGTTTGAAAAAAAGTAATAAAAAAAAAGGGAGATGTGAATCTCCCTTTTTTTGATTTAGCCTGCAGAGACTATCGCTCCTGAGTTGCGCCACTTAGTGCGAAAGTTCTGAATCCAAGAGACTACCGAGCACGCTGCCCGCAAATTCACTGGCATCCATCTGCATCACGAGCACCTCGCCGGTTTGTTCATTACGAATATGAGCTTCATGAACCTGC
>CAIMPI010000045.1 GCA_903843305.1 uncultured Chlorobiaceae bacterium | reverse complement strand
ACCGGGATATTGCCGTCACCCGATACGAAAAAGCTGTCCAGACTGCGTTCCGGGAGGTCGCCGATGCACTGGTCGCCCGTGCGACCTATACCGAGCAATTGCATGCCCAGCGAGCTCTGGTCAAAGAGAGCGATCAAGCCTGGAGCATCACGAAAGCGCGTTACGACCATGGCGTCGACAGCCATTTCGCCCTGCTTGACGCCCAACGATCCCTCTTCGAGGCTCAGCAGAACGAAATTCTGATCCATCAACAGACTCTTGCCAACCTGATCGACCTGTACAAAGCCCTCGGAGGCGGGTGGCAATGAGCGACGCTGTCAGTTTTAGACGGCCCAAGAAGATAGTGGGACGCTCATGACTGCGAGCACAAACACTTTTTATTTCCGTGCTGTCCGAATAACTGACTTGTTTTTAAGCCATTCAGAAAAAAAGGGTTCATCCATTTCACCTGCCGCCAAATCCAGAACAGCGTTAACAGCTTCGACTTCTCTAGACCTCAGTTCCCATCCGTTACTATGCAGAAACACATAGGCAACAAGAAACCCTGTACGTTTATTTCCATCAACAAAAGGATGGTTACGAATAATGCCATAGGCATAGGCAGCGGCCAAATCAAAGACGGACGGATCACCGTAATTCGCCTTGTGTTTCGGGCGAGCAAGGGCTGAGAACAAAAGCCCTGAATCGCGAATGCCGGGGCTTCCACCGTGCACAGCAATTTGTTCGTCATGTATGGCAATGACTACCTCATCAAGAAGCCAGCGCCAACTCATTTGGCAAGCTCATGGAGTGCGTTCCGGTATTCTGTCATGCCGCAACGGGCAGCCTCCATTTGCTCTGCAAATTCCGGATTGTACGGGGTTACCGTGTACCCCGTTGGAGTTTCCGTTAAAAATACGATGTCCCCTTGCTTTACCTTAAGGCGATCGGCCGCTGCCTTAGGCAGGATAACACCTGTTGAATTACCAATCTTTGTTACTGTAGCACGCATAACAGTACCTCCGCTTTTTTTGTTATACCATAAGTTATAACAAAAAAACCATAGTCAAGGGCGTTTTTCAGCCTTTTACCATTTTGTCTTCTGGTATTGAATGGAACGGCCTTTCCTGCGAAGAACGTGCTGCCAGCCAGCAAACGCCAATATTGGAGCAGCACGGGCTTCATTTTTCCCCAGCATAGGACTTACCGGTTCCGCCGGGTTCGCCAGCGCCAGCTTGTCGGATCTGTTCGTGACCGGGTCGAGCGGTGTCTGGAGCTTCGCCCCACAGGTAAAACTCCCGATCTTCCAGGGAGGCCGGTTGCGTTCCAACCTCAAACTGGCTGAAAGCAACCGGGATATTGCCGTCACCCGATACGAAAAAGCTGTCCAGACTGCGTTCCGGGAGGTCGCCGATGCACTGGTCGCCCGTGCGACCTACACCGAGCAATTGCATGCACAGCGAGCTCTGGTCAAAGAGAGCGATCAAGCCTGGAACATCACGAAAGCGCGTTACGACCATGGCGTCGACAGCCATTTCGCCCTGCTTGACGCCCAACGATCCCTCTTCGAGGCTCAGCAGAACGAAATTCTGATCCATCAACAGACTCTTGCCAACCTGATCGACCTGTACAAAGTCCTCGGAGGCGGATGGCAATAACCTGTACCTCCCGGACTACAGCCTCTTCTGATTTGCTTAATTAACAGTGATATATGTATACTCCTGTGAATCGATCATTCATTGATGCCGGATCCTGATGCAAGCTGAAAAACACCTTTTCGCCACAACCCCCCTCCTCGGCAGCATCCTCAGGAAGAGGGCGGTGGAACGCCTTTTTTCCGCCAGGAGCATAGCTGGCGCGGTTGCACTGGCTGGCGCGGTAGAAGAAGGGCATCCAGAAGCGGATGAGATATTCCGCCGTCTTCTGCTTCTGCAGCACAGCAGCCAGCCTGTTATGCACAGCGCAGTATGGAACTACTGGAAAGCATCCCGCTTCGAAGAGCTGCTGAAGAGGATGCGCGCCTCTGCAACGCTTCAGCCCGTTCTTCTGCAGGCGCTTGAGGCCATGCCGGAAAACGACTGGGGCAACGGCCTGCTCTTCATGCTCTGGAGTCTCCTTGACCGGGACGACATCGCCGAAAAGATTGACGCGAAAGGTCGCCATGCGCCTGCTCTTGAAATGGATGCCCTTTTCGGGCTTGTGCGAGGCAATCCGGGGCGCTACCTCGATCTTGAAGATCCCGATTACTCCATCTTTGAAAAAGCGTGGCTAGCCGCGTCCGGTGCCCAGAGGCAGCGGATCAGCACAACAGTTCTCAAAAGTCAGGATCCCCGGCTTGTCGCGGCTTACGATCATGCCGTCAAGGAGGGGCATGACCCGCAACTGGTCATCGAGGCGCTTAAACTCTGCGGAGATCACGATGCACTGCTCGACCGACTGCATGGTTTGCCCTTCACCTGTGCGCTCGAGGTTATCGCTTTCTGGGAAGAGGGAGGCGGAAGGCCAAAAAATATCACAAAAAAAGCCGTTGTCGAGGCTGCTGTCGCTCTCTATCGTGAACTGGCCGAACTTCTTTCGCAGCCCCGACCGCCCCGACTGCCCGGCACCAGAGATATTTTCTCTTTCTGGACGCAGCGGCATCGATCTGACGAACTGCTGCAGCAGGATCTCTCAAGCCCGGACCCTTTCAGACGGGCCGGCGCACTGTTTTCAGCGGCGCAGCGGGGGCTGGTTCCCCGCAACAGGATGCAGGAGATCTCCCTGAACGGTACGTGGCCTGAAAAACTCGCGCTGCAGTACCTGTTTACTGTGCCGGACTCAAGTTCCCGGCAGGAGCACGTCTGCTGGCTCCAGCCACAGGAGAATATTGTGGCCGCCATACTGACGACACGTTTGCCCGGTTCACTTGAAGAGAGCAGTCTGTTGGACGAGAGAGTTCATGCTGCTGCCGGAGCGGCTGATCAGTCGGCACAGCTCCAGCGTAAACTCCTGCACTTGCTCAGACTCCTGCAGGGCTATTTTCTTCGCGGTCTGATCACCGTTGACAGTAATGACGACGCAACAGAAAAAAATGCCGTGGAGACCGAAGAGCTGATGGATGTGGAGTGGTAAACCATGATAACCGTTTGAGAAATGGCTCTCGCTTTTGATTTCGGGACTTGCAACAGCGTGGTCGCACGCTGGAACGAAGCCCTGAACGACATAGAGACTCCCGACCTGCCCAACCTCGGAATCTTCTATCCGCAACCGGGATCGGAGCCTGCGAGGGTCATTCCCTCCGTCATTCATTTTGCCGTGGAGAGCGCTCTCCTTGTCGGCAGCCAGGTTGACGCAGCGGGAGTCGTCAATCATCCGGGAACGTTCAGATGGCTGAAAATGGATATGCTTCGCAACGGTGGAGCCAATCGTGGGCGGCGCGTCAATGGCAGGGTTATTTACCCCCGCCATGCAGCAGACGAACTCGTTGATCGCATCCTGATGTTTGTGCGCGGCTATTTCGGCGACATCGACGAGGAGATTGTGCTGACTGTCCCCGTGGAAGCCTTCGATCACTATATCGACTGGCTTCGCGAAGCGGCGATAAAACGCTTTCCTGGCGGGATCACCTTCATCGACGAAGCAACCGCCTGTATGCTCGGTTACATCGATATGGTTCTCGACCGCGAACCCTACTGCATCGTGGATTTCGGCGGAGGCACTCTCGATGTTTCGGTAGTTCGTACCGATCTGCTGCGTGCCGGACATGTGAAATGCAGAATACTCGGCCGGGCTGGCGAGGAGATCGGCGGGATTATGATCGATAACTGGCTGCTGGAACATATTCAGGAAGAGGAGGGGCTCACAGATGACGATATTGCCTCGATTGGCCCATCACTGCTCGAAGCGATTGAGGGGGCGAAAATTGCCATCTCGAACGGCAGTGAGCAAGCATCCTTCACCCGGTATAACGATGTTACCGGCCGACTCATCGAGGTCACGCTCACTTCCGCCACCCTGAAGGAGGCGCTTGAAAAAAAACGGGAACCGGGCAGGAACAACCTCTACCAGCACATCATCCGCACGCTCGACCGCGCTCTCGATCAGGCACGCGACAGGGCCGGCATCCGCAAGGAGGAACTCAAGGGGATTTTTCTTGTCGGGGGAAGCAGCCTGTTGCCGGGCATTGAGGAGAAAATCCGTGAGTTCTTTCCCCTCAGCGACGTTCATGCCGGTAATCCGTTCGAAGCCATCGCCAGAGGGGCGTGCCGCTACTCCGGTGGCATCTTCGACCAGACGCTGACTCACGATTACTGTCTGCGAAGCTGGAACCGGGAACTTCGGGATTTCGAACTGGTTCCCGTTGTTCCCCGTGGCACCCCTTACCCGACCGGGAAACCGGTATGCAGCAAGTATATCAAGGCAGCTTCGGACAACCAGGAGACGCTCGGACTGGTCATTTATGAGCGTTCGTCAATGAGTCGCCCGATGATCACCTATGTCAACGGGGCCGACGGGCTTCGTCCGGTACGGGAAGGGGTGCGCCAGGAGTGTCGGCAAAAGCCCCTCAATCCCGAAGACAGCGAGTTCATCCATGCGGTGCCGCCCTGCCATTCGGGAGAGCGGCGCTTTATCGCAGGATTCGGGGTTGACAGTAACCGCCGCCTCACGCTCTGGTTGCGGGATACGGAGGAGAACAATCGTTCCTATATCCTGTTGCGGGACGGCTCGCGACTTCCGTTGCCGGTAAACGATCTGCCGGTAGTGAAACTGTAACGTTACAACCCAATAACTTAACGCAGCATGGCCTGGCTCGACGAACTCAAACTCAATGTTGACGCGCGGGTAGCCGTCATACACCTCGCAACCATCGACGAAGAGGAGGCCATGCGCACGCTTTCCGGCTGGTCGCAATCAAGCCGGTGGCCGGAAGGAATGGGGCTCATCACCTGGGATATCGGCGACCAGTTCCGCCACCTGCGGGAGCCAGCAGCAACCTTCAGCAAATTGGCGGCAACCCCGGAAACGGTGCTTGATATCATCGACGACTACAAGGGCTCCGCAACATTCGTGCTCAAAGACTTTCACCATTTCTGGGAACATAACCGCAAGGTTTCGCGCATGTTGCGGAACCTCGCCTCGCGTCTTCCTTTCCGCAGCGAAACGGTGAACATTATCATCACAAGCCCCCAGCTCACGCTCCCCATCGAACTTCGTCACGACATTCCAACCATCGATGTCGGAAAGCCCGACGGCAAACAGATGCAGGAACTGCTCGATAGGGAAACCCGCTCGACCCGGGCGCTCGACAACGCCACGCACGGCTTGCGCGAACGTCTGGTCGAAAGCGCACTCGGTCTTTCCATCGTCGAAGCGGGAAGGGCGTTTCGCAAAGCCATTGTGGTTGCCGGAGGCCATGGGCTTGACGAACGGAGCGTCCGGCAGGTGCTGAACGAAAAACGGCATATCATCCGTGAAAGCGGCGCTCTCGAACTCTACCCCTATACCGGCTCCATGAACAACGTCGGCGGACTTGGCGCCCTGAAGGGGTGGCTCGACGAGCGTCAGGAGGCGTTCAGCCAGGATGCCCGTGAGTATGGCCTCAGTATGCCTAAGGGGGTGGCTCTCATCGGGATTCCCGGAACAGGAAAAAGCCTTTGTGCAAAAGTAACCGCAGGCCACTGGGGGATGACGCTGCTGAGAATGGATGTCGGCGCAATCTTCAGCGGTCTGCTTGGTTCGAGTGAACAGAATATTCGCGAAGCTATCCGCATCGCCGAGGTCATCGCGCCCTGCGTGCTCTGGGTTGACGAGATAGAAAAAGCCTTTGCCGGCTCCATGGGCGACAGCGGCACAGCGAGTCGGGTCTTTGCCACCTTTCTCACCTGGATGCAGGAAAAAACCGCTCCGGTATTCGTTTTCGCCACCGCCAACAACGTTCGGCGTCTTCCTCCCGAACTCCTGCGCAAAGGCCGGTTTGACGAAGTCTTTTTCCTTGATCTTCCCACCCACGGGGAGCGGATAAAAATACTCGAAGTCCATCTCAGAGAGCGCGGCTATACCATGCTCTCGCAGCGATTCAACCTTGCCGCCGTCGCATCGGCAACCGAGGGGTTCGTCGGCGCGGAGCTGCAGGCGCTGGTCAACGATGCCATGTTTCCCGCATTCCGCGACAACCGACGGGAACTGGAGACGGAGGATCTGCTCAACGCAGCCGCAGAGATGGTTCCTCTTTCAGCATCGCATCAGGAGCATATCGAACAGTTGAGGACGATGGTCGGAAACGGACAGGCGCGCAACGCCTCCGACGACAGGAATGCTTTGGCCGCGTCATATAAAACCGGAGATTAAAGGGCACTATGAATACGCCAACATATAACGAAATCCTTACCGAACTACGAACACTTGCACTCCGTCCTTCCGGCGGCGAGTTGCCTCCGGTTGTCGTTAACGAACAGGACAGCTCCCCGATGGTGCTTGTTCCCGCAGGCAGTTTCACCATGGGAGACGACCTCGACAAGGAGAGCCCGCAGCGTAGCATCACTCTCGAAGCGTTCTACATTTCGGTCTACGCCGTCACCAATCGCCAGTACAGGGCGTTCGTGGAGGTTACGGGCCATCGGCCTCCCAACATCGGCGCAAGGATAGACTCGCTTTCGGTCTGGCACGAAGATGGCTGTCCCGCAGAGTTCGACGATTACCCGGTCGTGCTCATCAATTGGGATGACGCGGAAGCCTACGCCCACTGGGCAGGATGCCGTTTGCCCACGGAAGCTGAGTGGGAAAAGGCGGCACGAGGGCCGGAAGGATATGTCTATCCGTGGGGAGACCGGTGGGATGAAAACAATTGCCGGCACCGGAACAACCGTGGCGCGGACTCGGTCGCTCCGGTTTACGCTTATCCCGAAGGGGTTTCGGGCTATGGCACATGGAACCAGAGCGGCAATGTTATGGAGTGGTGTTCCGTCTGGCACGACGAAACGGATTCGGGAAACGCTTCATCCGGTGAAGAGTCTCTCCGACAGGAACGGGGCGGCTGCTGGCGTTATCCGGACAAGTTCGCCTTCCGCTGTGCGCAGCGCTCCTTTGTTGTTTCCAAAGCGGTTAACGATTTTCGGGGTTTTCGGCTGGTGTTGCCGGTGAAGGCGGGGGCGTGAAGAGCTGAAATATGGGGAGGCGGTGCTCACCTGAGCCTGCACAAGCAGGAGATTGAGATAAATAGTTTAGAAATATATCTGTATTTTACAATTTGAACAGTGATCACCAGTTTGCAAAAAGGATCGATCATGCAAAAATCAAATAACAGTAACGCTTCATTGGTTGCGGCACTCTTATGCAACTCATTTACTGGAAGCGGGAACGGATCTACGTTACATACAAGAGCTCTTTGGGCATAAGAGCAGTAAGACGACGGAAATCTATACCCAGGTATGCGAACAGAGTTTACTAAAAATTTCCAGTCCCTTTGATAATTTGTAAAAAATATTATGCACCTCAAAGGTGTATAAAGCATGCCAGAATAGCTGGCTTTATACACCTTTGAGGTGGGATATGGTGCATAGATAAAGGAGTTAGCGATCATTCTATTGACAACCTTGCAACCATAAAACAGACAGACAAAAATGATAAAAAGCGTCACCATAAAAGACACAGCAAGTTTTGATAAAGTGACTGGAGTAAGCTTCTCTCCGACACTTGTGAACTTTATCTATGGCTCAAACGGTAGCGGTAAGACAACAATTTCCAATGTAATTGCAAACTGTTCATCTTTTCCAACATGCAACCTTGACTGGGGTCTTGCCGCACCACTTCAGACGCTGGTCTACAACCGAACCTTCATTGAAAACAACTTTGAACAATCTTCTGAATTGAAAGGGATTTTTACATTAGGCAAAGAAAGCAAGGATGAAGTTGAAAAAATAAAAGTCAATCAGGCAGAAATAGAGAAGAAGGAAAAATCTGTTCTTGACTTTAAAGGAACTATTGAAATTCAAAAACAAAAACTTCTAACTACAGAAAATAATTTTGCCGATAAGTGTTGGGCTATTCTCAAAAAGTATGAGGAGACATTTATCAAGGCATTTGAAGGAAACAGAAACGCTAAGCAAAAATTTAAAGAAAAAGTAATTGCTGAGCTTACATCGAACAAACAGCCACTTGTTGCTTTAATAGAATTGGAAGCCAAAGCAAATCAAATTTTAAATTCTGCTGCAACAAAAGCTCCTGATGTAAGAGAATTTATTTTACCAGAAATAAAAACTTTAGAGGAAAGTCAGGTTTTTCAAACAAGAATAATTGGCAAGGACGATGTTGACATTGCCAAAATGATTTTGAAATTGAACAACAGTGATTGGGTTAGACAGGGTATTGGATTTTATAAGGCGAACGATGAACATTGTCCTTTTTGCCAGCAGACAACCACAGAGAGTTTCAGACAGCAATTAGATGAATATTTTGATGAGAGTTACACTCAACAAATTCAAACTCTCAAAACGGCAAACGATAAATACAATTTAGAATGCGAAAGCATTTTGAATTGTATTTCAAATTACATTGCAATCAACAACCAATTGCTTGACTTATACGCTTTGACAGGTTTGAAAGATGTAATTTCTACAAAACATCAAAAAAACCTTCTGACACTTGAGAAGAAAATAAAAGAACCAACTTCTAAAATTGAGTTGGACAGCATTACAGAACACATCAACAAACTCAAAGAGATAATTGACCAAGCCATCATTAAAACCAAAGAACACAATAAATTAATTGACAATATTGATGCTGAGAGAAAATTATTGATTTCAAAAATTTGGGCTTTTATCATCAACGAACTCAAAGCGGACAACACCACCTACTCAGCCGAAAAAGATGCGATTGATAAAGCTACAAAAAGTGTAACGGCTAAACTTACGGCTACTGAAGGAGAAATTAGAACACTCAAAGCAGAAATTCAGCTTTCTGAAAGTAAAATTACAAGCGTTAAACCCACCATTGACGCAATAAACAAAACTCTCTCTGGGTTTGGATTTACAAACTTCTCTTTAGCCGAAGCTAAAACTCCAGGTAGTTACAAAGTAGTTCGGGAAAACGGACTTGATGCCAAAAACACACTGAGCGAAGGTGAAAAAACATTTATCACTTTTCTTTACTTCTATCACTTGACAAACGGAAGTTTTGAAACTGATAAAATCACAACAACGAAAGTTCTTGTGATTGACGACCCAATTTCAAGTTTGGATAGTTCTGTTTTGTTCATAGTTTCTAACCTTGTAAGGAAACTAATCACTGACTGTAGGGAGAGCAAAAGCAACATAAAGCAAGTGTTCATACTTACTCACAATGTATACTTTCACAAAGAAGTAACATTCAAAAAACAATCAGAAAAGACAAAAGGGGAATCTTTTTGGATAATCAGAAGAGCAGGAAACATCAGTGCGATTGAGAACTACCCTGACAACCCTGTTCAAACCTCATACGATTTACTTTGGCAAGAAATAAGAGAAAGTCCAAAAATAAATAAACTGACAGTTTTCAATACACTAAGAAGAATCCTTGAATACTATTTTAAGATTTTAGGCAAAATTAAAGATGACGAATTGCTTGCAAAATTTGAAGGCGAAGACAAGGTTATAAGCAATTCCTTACTATCATGGATAAATGACGGCTCACACTCAATCAATGACGACATATTTATTACAACTGACGATGAAACAGTTGATAAATATTTACGAGTATTCAAGCGAATATTTGAGGTAGAAAGTCAGATTGAGCATTACAACATGATGATGAAAGTAAATTCAATATAACGGACGAATGAACAATAATCAGATAACAAATGGACAACTTAATCAGAACATTTTCGGACTACTATAACCGACCTGACTTTAGAAAATTTCAAAACTCTTTAGCCAGAGAAGTTTACGAATCTCTTGGAACATCATATTCTAATTCTGACGGTGAAGTCAAAATGGTAACTGATATGTGCAGCACCATTGACGGCAAGACATTTGAAAAACTAAAGTTTTACACAAAAAAAATTCATGGCACAAGGTCATTTGTTGAGTTTCATAATCAAGACAAACCGACAACAAAAGAGTTGGCGGATATGGTAATAATCTCAGTTGCAACAAAGGACAGAGAAATTATTTATGAGAAAACGGCATTTATTCAAAACAAAAAGGAAGACACAGATGGCGTTTGGAAAATTGACCAAGACCAACTTTACCTACTTCATAACTTTCCGACATTCAAAGGAAAGAAAGGGATTTTTAAAAGGAACTTTAGTGACGAAGTGGTTTTTCAAAATCACTCAGAAACATTAGGAAACTATGGACTGTTCAAAAACCCAGGGGAAATGATTTTAGTAAACGCTTTGACCGTTTACAAACTGCAACAAGGCGAAAAAATCTCACTTTCCGACATTAGAAAATTTACACACAACAGTTTCCAAAGCAATAATAGCTTCCAGTTTCAATTAATTGACCATCCATTTTGGGACGAAATGCTTTACAGATATTTTAAACATTTCCCTAATTATGCTTTGCCATTTTTGAATTTACCGTTTCTCAACAACAGTATTGCTTCACTCAACATTTATGAGTTTATACGAAATTGGTCGCTATTCAATATCGGTGAGGTTGTTAGTGCCTATGGTAACATTGCGGACAAAGACCTTTCAACATTCAATAGAATTTTACTGCGTGAGGCAGGACTTTCTGATTTTATAATCACCAACATAGACGGACAAGAATTTGAAAACAACTTGACCATAATTGTAGCACATATGAACCTTGACGACAAGCAATAAAATGGACGACAGGAAAGAAGAGCGAACCGCTAACAGCACCTACAAGAAATTGGCAGTTCAGTGGTTAAATGAAGCTCTGTGCTTCGTATCAAGTTCAGTGCTGGCAGACAGTTTAGTGCTTCGAAATCGCCAACTTCTTGTAGCTGTAAAACCGTTATGCCTCATTGTAAAAAGACCGATAAAAAATAAGCATGTGAAAAAAGAAATTAAAGTTAAAGCTAAATTATGATAGCAAAAAGAAATCATATTAGAGTATTTGTAGCGTCCACAGTTTACAATTTTGAGTACCAACTAAAACAAATTTATGATTTGTTGGATAGTTGAGCACACCGGAGTAAAGTGTACCACCTCTACCGGAGCATAGTGTACCAGTTATTCCGGAACAATATGTACCACCCGTACCGGAGCAAAGTGTGCCACCCCATCAGGCCGGATTTGTAACATCATAAACAGTACCTTCGGTCTCATAAACTGGAGGTATACAATGGCAAGCCTTGACTATGTTACAAGTTCGACGTATTCTTAAACTCTTTATGGAGGAGTCTTCCCAACGGGAAATCCATCGCAGTACGGGTATTCACCGCGTCACCATCAAAAACTATCTACATCGGTTCAAGAGCAGCGGGAAGACGTTTTCAGAGCTGTTTGAGCTCTCTGATTACGACCGTCGCTTCTGGTTCATCCACCGCGTTCCAACAAGACCACTGACGAGCGGTATGCGGATCTCTATCCCCAGCTTCAACGCCTTTCTGAAGAACTTGGCAAGAAGCACTCCCATCTCACCAAGCAAGTGCTATGGGAAGAGTATCTGCAGGATCGCCCTACCGGGTATCAGTATTCCCAGTTTTGCTATCACGTTGAGCAATACATGCAGCAGCATGATGCCACCATGCCGCAACAGCACCAGCCAGGGTATCGGCTCCAGATTGACTTTGCCGGTGATCCACTCTGGATTATCGAACCGCTTACCAGAGAGCGTATCGCATGTCCCGTTCTGGTCTGCACCCTGCCTTGCAGCAGCTTTTTTTACGTTGAACCGCTTTCATCAGCCAGGCAGGAGCATCTGATTCCGGCACTCAACAGGGCGCTTACCTATCTTGGCGGTGTTCCAAAGAACATCCTGAGCGACAACATGAAGCAGGTGGTAACAAAAGCGTCACGCTATGAGCCAATTTTCAATGAGCTGATGGAGCAGTGGGCCTTGCACTACCAGACCAACATGCAGGCGACCAGGATCGTCAGACCCAAGGATAAGCCATCGGTGGAAGGCTCGGTGCACCATGCCTACCAGCAGATTTATGCTCGTTTGCGCAATGAGGAATTTACCAGTCTCAATGCCTTGAAGTATCGGGTTCTGCAGTTGCTGGATAACGCCAATGATCGGCTGATGACCGATTATGGCAAGAGTCGCAGAGAGCGGTTTATAGAGCTTGAGCAAGAGCTGTTACATCCACTGCCGCTGACCGATTTTACCTACAAGCGTGAAACGACGGCCACAGTCAAGAAAAATTATCATGTCATTCTGGGTGAAGACCGTTGCCAGTACAGTGTTCCTCATGAGTATATCGGCAAGATCGTCAAGCTGATCTACGACGAATCGGTAGTCGAGGTCTTTCTGGATTTCCAGCGCATTGCCCTGCATCAGCGTATTGTAGGACGGCGGGGTGTTTACAGAACCGTTGAGGAACACATGCCGGAATCCCATCGCCGGTACCATCAGCAACAAGGATGGACTGAGGAGGACTTTACCAGCAAAGCGGCGGCTGTTGGGCCATGTACCGAAAAAGCTGTCCTTCGGATACTGAGCTCAAAAGCCTTTGTACAGCAAAGCTTTGATGCTTGCCTTGGCATCATCCGGCTTCAGAAAAAGTATGGAACCAGCAGGCTCGAAGCCGCTTGTGGTATTGCTTTGCAAGTTCCCAGCGTCAGCTACCGACTGGTCCATAATATTCTCGAAAATAACCGGGATAAGGCCTCGGTAGCAGCAGAATACCATGCGCCCATGCTGCCGTTTCATGACAATATTCGCGGCAAAGAAGTCTACAATTAACCTCATCCACCACCATAACCATGAACACACAGCTTACTCTTGACCAGCTTCGCTCCATGAACCTTTACGGCATGGCACATGCCTATGAAGCAGCTATCATGCTCCCAGTTCACGAACAACCGGCAGCGGACACGCTGCTTGGCAAGCTGGTTGATGCCGAGCAGCTTTTTCGAAAAGAACAAAGCACCAAACGATACCTGCTGCAAAGCAAGATTCGTTATCCAGCCATACTCGAACAGGTT
>CAIMPI010000044.1 GCA_903843305.1 uncultured Chlorobiaceae bacterium | reverse complement strand
CCGACCATTGTTGTCGAAGGCTTTGACGTGCATATCACCGATGCCGGGCGTTTTATTGTGGTCGATGTTGATGGCCGGGCAATGCCTGTCCCGCTCGAAGAATACAAAGCCAGCCTCGCCGCCCGTCTGGTGCAGGAGGTAAACACCATCGAAGATTTCCGTAACCGCTGGATAGCGCCCCCTACGCGCCGCGAACTGCTTGATGCACTCGTAACCGGCGGATACAATCCCAATGTAGTCCGGATGGTTGACGGTAAAGGAGAATACGACCTCTACGACGTGCTTGCTGAACTTGGCTGGGGCCTCAACCCCCGCACCCGTCACGACCGCACGCTCGCCTTCACCTATAAAAACGAAGAGTGGCTCAACGCCATGCCAAAGCCCGCGGCCGCAACACTTCGTGCCCTTGCGAGCCAGTTTGAACGTGGTGGAATTGATGGTCTCGAAAATTCGCATATCTTCCAGACGCCGGAAGTAAAAGCCGCTGGCGGAGTGGCAGCCCTGAAAACAGCAGGCAACCCCCGCGAGCTCTATAATGAAACCAAAGCAAGGATGTTTGCTGCATGAGTAGTACTACCAGGGATATTGAACAACGATCAGAGAGAAAAGAACTTCCAGAAGGGTGGCGATGGATCAGGCTGGGGGAAGTGTGTGAGTTGAACCCTCGTCGCCCATTTATTGATCGGCATGATTCGGAGCTGACCTCTTTCATTCCAATGGAATCTGTTGATGCGGTATTGGGAGTTGTTTCCAGTATTCGTGAAAGACCATACGGAGAGGTAAAGAATGGCTATACCTTCTTTGCTGAAGCAGATGTGCTTTTTGCCAAGATCACTCCCTGTATGCAAAACGGTAAACATGCCATTGCGGTAGGTATTATTGATGGAATCGGGTTTGGTACAACTGAATTTCACGTCATTCGACCAAGTGAATCTATTATTTCAGAGTTTATCTGGTTTTTTGTACGGCAACCCATCGTTCTGGCTGATGCTATAAAGCACTTTACTGGTGCAATTGGGCAACAACGGGTACCTGAGGGGTATCTTGCAGAGCTTGAAATCCCTCTCCCTCCACTATCCGAACAACAGCGCATTGCAGCAATCCTCAATGATCAGATGGGAGCAGTGGAGAAAGCCCGAACGGCAGCACAAGAGCGCCTGAGAGCAATCAAAGCCCTTCCTGCAGCATTCCTTCGCCAGATATTTCCCGATATAGATCAACCTATTCCCTATGGCTGGAGATGGGTCAAGCTGGGGGAGTTGTGCGATCCGACAAAAGGTTCTTCTCGCATAGGACCATTTGGCAGTTCGCTACGCAAAGACGAACTATCAGAATCAGGAATACCTGTAATAGGGATTGAAAATATTTTACCAAATAGATTCGAATCTATTTTCAGAAGATATCTTTCGCCGGTAAAATACTCTCAATTAGTAGAATACACTGTCAAACCAGGTGATGTTTTAGTTACTACAATGGGAACAATTGGCCGGTGTGCGGTTGTTCCTGATAGCATTGAAACAGCTATTATTGATTCACATCTATTTCGTTTTAGGTTAAACCTTTCAGAAGCAGTCCCAGCTTTTATTTGTTATACCATAAATGGCTTCGAAGATTTAAAACGGCAATTAGAAAAAAAATCTTCTGGAGCGATAATGGCAGGATTGAATACAACGATACTTAGAGATTGTTTGATTCCCCTTCCTCCGTTACCGGATCAGCAACGCATAGCAGTGCAACTCAAGGCACAAATGGTAGCAGTGGAGAAAGCCCGCAAGGCGGCTGAAGCTGAACTTAAAGCAATAAACGCACTGCCGGCAGCGTTGCTGCGTCGGGCATTCAACGGAGAACTTTGATATATGGCTCGTGGTCGGAAGAAAATCAGTGATGGGATAAGTCAAAGTAATGGCAACGGCAAAAAGCACGCTACCCAGCAATCGGTAGATCAGGCGGTAAAAAGTATCTGCGACATCATGCGTCGGGGTAATTGTGCAGGTGCCATGCAGTATGTGCCGGAACTAACCTGGCTTCTCTTCTTGCGTATTCTCGATGAGAAGGAGTTGCAGGAAGAGCAGAATGCCGAAACAATAGGGGTTGCCTTTCGCCCCTCGTTGCACTATCCCTATCGCTGGCGCGACTGGGGTGCACCTCTTGATACCCTGCCTGAAGGCGAGACCAACAAACGCCATGAATTACAGGAGTCACCGCAGAACGCCTTTTTCAGCTTCATCAACGGTGAACTGCTTCCCAATCTCAAGGAACTCAAGAACCGTCCCGATGCCTCTGCCCGTCAGAAGGTGATCAGTGAAATCATGACCGGTGTTGACCGGGTTCGTATTGATACCGAAAAGAACTTTCTCGACGTGCTCGACAAGGTGCACCAGCTCGCAACCGAAGCCATCGACAAAACACATGTCTTCACCCTCTCGCAGGTCTATGAAGGGCTGCTGCTGAAAATGGGTGAAAAAGGCAATGATGGTGGTCAGTTCTTCACGCCGCGTCAGGTTATCAAAGCAATGGTGCAGGTGATCGATCCCCGCATTGATGAAACCATCTACGATCCCAGTTGTGGAACAGGTGGCTTTCTGGCTCAAAGCTTCGAACACATTGAAGAAGCTCTTCGTACCGATGCCACCGCCGAACAGCTCGAATCGCTCAAACAGCGCTCTTTCTGGGGCAGGGAGAAAGAGAATCTAATCTATCCCATTGCCTTGGCCAATCTGGTGTTGCACGGTATCGACAAGCCCAACCTCTGGCATGGGAACACCCTCACCGGCCAGGAAACCTATGGCGGTCTCTTTGAAAACGCACCGCAAACATTCGACGTCATCCTCACCAATCCCCCCTTTGGCGGCAAGGAAGGCAAGGATGCTCAAACCAGCTTCGACTACAAGACCGGAGCAACACAGGTGCTTTTTCTCCAGCATGTCATCCGAACCCTCCGAAATGGTGGACGTTGCGGCATCGTGCTCGACGAAGGCTTGCTCTTTCGCGCAAACGAAGACGCCTTTGTCAGAACCAAACGCAAATTGCTCGACGATTGCGACCTCTGGTGCATCGTCAGCCTTCCGGGAGGTGTATTCACTGCCGCTGGCGCAGGTGTCAAAACTAACCTCCTTTTTTTTACCAAAGGTCAGCCCACCAGAAAAATCTGGTACTACGACCTCAGCAGCATCAAAGTCGGCAAAAAAACACCCCTGACCATCAAAACCTTCGAAGAGTTCTTCCGCCTTCTTCCGCAACGTGCCGACAGCGAACTCTCCTGGACTATCAACATGGACGAGCGCAAACACAAAGCCGCAGAAGAAGCCCGCCCATTCAAGGAAAAATCTACTGTTGCCAGCCAGAAAGCAGCACAGATCACCGAACGCCTCAAAGAGCTGAAGAAAACCGCACCCCGGAAGAGCGAGGTCATCGAAGAGGCAGAAACAATGATAGCCGCCCTCACCCGCGAATCAAGAACCCACGCAGCCAAAGCCAAAGAGATCGAAGACGCCGTCTACGACCTCAAAGCCGTTAATCCAAACAAAAAAGCAGACATCGATGATCGAACCCCCGAAGATCTTCTCGACATCATCGAAACCAAAGGTCGGGAAATAGCCGAAGCGCTCTCACTGCTTAAAAATGTTTCTTTTCAATAATTCTGAAGGGTGGTGTTATCTGCTATGACAGAAATATGTAAAAGAGTTTCTATGTAATGTTTCGAATAGCTTGAAAAAGTTATCTTGTCTTGATAAGATTTTAATGAATAGTAAGTGTTCATAATTTTATTAAATTGTTGATGGACATTTCTTATGAGAGTAAAGATCTGAGGAAATACGCAAATGATGATCGTTTGGCGGTACGTAAGCTTGGGTCGCGAAGGGCAGAGTTATTCAAGCAACGGCTCGATGATCTGAGAGCAGCAGAAACTCTTGAAGATGTCCGCCACCTCCCGGGGCATTACCATGAACTTGTTGAGGATCGTAAAGGCCAATGGTCGTGTAATCTGGACCATCCTTATCGGTTGATTTTTGTGCCTCATGAGAATCCGATTCCTGCGAACAAGCATGCACAATATATTTGGCTTGAAATTAAGGGTGTAGAAATCGTTGAAATCGCGAACTATCACAAAGAAGGCTGAACATGACGAAGCGTAATGAATATATCCCGCAAACGGTTAGCCATCCTGGGTTGACATTACGGGAAAAGCTGGAAGAACTGGGCATGAGCCAGAAAGAGTTTGCCGTGCGTACCGGCAAACCAGAGCAGACCATTGTTAAAGTTATCAATGGAGAGAGCTCTCTTACTCCCGATATGTCGGTGCAGTTTGAATCAGTACTTGGAATCCCTGCGAATTTCTGGCTGAAGAGGCAGCAGAATTATGATGAGGCGGTTGCACGGGTGAAGCGCCGTGATGTATTGGTCTCAGGAAGAGATTGGGCTCGTTCATTTCCCTGCGCGAAAATGACTCAACTGGGTTGGTTGCCAAAAACAGAAGACCACGAGCAAAAAGTTGAGGCGCTGTTATATTTTTTCGGAATTTCCGGCCATCAGGCTTGGGATGACTTTTATTGTGGCCTCAAGCTGAAGGTGAGTTTTCGAATATCGTTAGCCCACTCTCGTGAGCCTTATGCTATTTCCGCATGGCTTCGTCAAGGTGAGTTGGAGGCCGCGAAGCTCGTTGCCCCTTCGTTTAGTGCAAAAACGTTTAAAACAAATCTTGAAAGCATCAAAAAAGTCATGGCGGGGCATCCTGATGATTTTTTCCCGCTTCTTCAGCAGTTATGTTTAGAGGCAGGGGTAAAGGTTGTCTATACACCATGTCTGCCGAAAGCTCCGATTCACGGTTCAACCCGCTGGATAAACGATAGCACACCATTGATTCAACTGTCAGCTCGGTATAAACAGAATGATCGCTTCTGGTTTACCTTTTTTCATGAAGCTGGTCATATTCTGCTTCATGGGAAAAAATATGTCTCAATAGAAAATGCTCAACTCGAAGCCGTTGTTGATGAAAAAGAGCGCGAGGCGGATGATTTTGCTGTCAAGTGGACTTTTTCAGAGAAAGAAGAGCAGGAGGTGCTACAGTATGGCTCTTTAAAAACAGAAGATATCATCGATTTCGCAAAAAAATTTGGTACTCATCCTGCCATGATTATAGGACGATTCCATCATAAAAAACTGCTCCCTTACCACATTGGCCTTCAGTTTATTCAGCCTGTTTATTTTGACTGATAGTTTCAGTACCCGGAGCTGAAGTGCCTAAACGGAGTGCTGTGTTCAGTTTGCCTGGCATTGGGAAGCCCTTGTCCCCCCGGGGAATGGCTTAAAAGCCATATTGCTCAACCAAGCACCCGCAGCCATGCAACACTCTTCACACACCCTGCCGCTTTTCACCAGCGAAGCCGCCACCGTCACCATTCCCCGTTACGGAATCCGCCTTGTCAGGGAATCCCGGATCATCTATAGCAAAGACCCCTGTGCACCCATGACGCCCTCCGCGCCGTCTTCGCTCACCAAGTCCAACCCGTTCACCAACAAATAAAAAAATACGCAGCCAACAGTGGAATACTCCGATTTCCTGAGTACATTGACTCTTCACGCACCCCGCAACAGCGGCAGGAATCAATCTTGTTATGCCAATCTGTCTAAGAAGCAAAAATAAAATCGATTCAATACGATAACTATCTTCCATGTTTGAAATTAGCACCGTTTTGAATTGTCAGTACAAGGCGTCTTATATGGGTTATAATTCAAAAATCCGCTGATTAGGCGGATCCGTCTAATTATTTGTTAGGCACAATCAGACGTTCGCTTTAATATCAAATAAGGAGAGAAGAGATGACTTATTGGCACATGCAAATGCACCGTGACGACAAGTCTTTCGCTGACGAGCACGTATATTCAATTCTTGAACATAAAAAAATAATCGGATTAGGTAATTGGGATGAGGGGCAGGCGGTGATTGCTGCATTTCAAAACGAAATGAAAGTAAACGACGTAGTAGCCATAAAAAATGGTGCCAAATTGATTGCTTTAGTACAAGTTATTGGTGGCGCCTACCATGTAGACAACGATACAACTGAGATTGGATGGATTGAACATCGAAGACCAATCCGCATGCTAGATTGGGAATTAGAAGAAAAAACCTTGCCTCAACCAAGAGGTACACTTGAAAAATGCGTTAATAAAAATGTGCCTACTACGCAGATAATTAGTGAATGGCATGATCGCGTTGTGAAGTCTTTCAAGAAAAGAGATATAACCACATCCGTTTAAGCAAATTAGTAGTCAAATGAAAAAGCGCCTAACAAAACCATCCAGCGGACGCGCCAAAGGCTTACTCCGTTGATAGTTAGCGTTGGGCCGACTCGATACGGGCAGCGGTGTTTTATCTAATCGGAGGATTGTTATGCAGAGAACCCATGAACGTGAATCGCTTGAGCGGCGTGTCGGGCGGATTGATCTTCCCGAGGGCAGATATCGCGCCGACTTAGATCTCCACGACCGATCATTGCACTTCTCTGCTGAACTGGTCAGGCTCGCTCTTGCAGGCATCGCGGTTGTCGGCTTTCTTGTCACGAAACTCCCGGATCATGAACTGCGTGTTGTATTCGCTGACCAGCTTCTGAAGTTCCTGCTGTCCGGAAGCCTCGTCGCTCTGGCGGCGTCGGCCGGATTGGCTTTGCTTCATCGCTTTTTTGCAGGAGGGGCCGCATTTCATCACATCCAAGTTATCAAGCTTCTGGTGCTCAACGATTCGTCAAGTGAACAGGAATTGCAGCAGGCGCTCAAGCACCGGACAGCTCTATTTCTCAGATGTCACCGTTTTTTGATGCTCGCATCCGTTCTGCTCGTTGCTGGTACTGCCTTTCTGGGTGGGGCCATCATTAGATTGCTTCTGGCATGAAGGCGGAGAGTTGAGCGCCAGTCCGTTAAGCGACCAAGAAAGCGATGTCTGAGCCATTGTTGTCAATCATTATCGTAAAACCCTGAAACACCACTGCAGCCACTCACCCAATCACCACAACATCATCCCTCTCCCAATCCTTCACCCGGTTTCTCATAGAATAACTGCCCGCTCGTCAAATCATCCACCGCGGAAGAGAGTAGCCTGATTTTCATTCAAATCGTTTTCTGAGTTCGTTTTTCGCCTCTTGCCAGTCAACAATCTGTTCTTGTCCTGTGCCCACTCGATCTTCTTTTTCCAGCAAAGCTTGCTTGTGCCAGTCAGGAGATTCTAACGATTCCTCTTCATGCGTAAGATCTTCCCGTATAGCTTCCATGACCCTCAGTTTTTCTTCTCTGGAAAGATGCTTAATTTCAATGGTGTTTTGCATAACATGGAGATCAATTTTATTTATCGAAAAGAGCCATTTGTTGTGCTTGTTTAATCAGCGAAAGCGAACAATCTTCCGTGAGGCTGTAACGTTCAGGGCAAAGAGCAGCGCCCGCCAGAGCCTATCGTGAATTTCAGCTCTTTTTACAACAAATCCGATTTTCTGAAAACAGCTTCCAGAGTCGGGGCCGTGAGAACAGCTTCGCTCCAAGCTTCCAAATCCTCTTCTTTAGCGCACCCTAACTGCTCTGAAACCCATTCGGGTAAGAGGCCAAAGCGGCGTTCGAGAAGCCTTTTCAGTAACCTGGATTCGCCCTCGACACGGCCCTTGGCTATGCCAATTCGTTCTACACTTGTAATGTATTCCATGTTTTCTTTCTCCTCAATTGTTTCAAGTTCTTGCCAGACCTGGCTGTTTAACCATTCGGGCAGTTTCATCAACCAATCTACAATATAAAATAAATCAATGATGCGTTGTTTATCCCAGTGACGCTGATAGAGTATCCGTACTAAACGGAGTTTTGCCTCGTAGCGTTCCTGATGCTGCTTTCGGGTTTTTTGGGTCAGGATATGAGCCGCAGTAATCCATCCAAAAGCGTTATCTGATTCGAGCAGTTCATCAAGACGCTCTTCGTAATCGGTCAGCTTGGCAACCGGAAACTCAAGAGAGAGCTTGCACCCCAGCATGGTAAAGCCAAAAGAGGTTGGTTTCCAGCGCTTGTGTTTATCCGCCAGCACTGCCAGACTGGCAACAGGCCGGTCATATCGGTCATAAATTCTGTAGTTGTAGACAAACATGCGTTTGGCAAACTCAGCCTGCTTTGTGCCCTGCACTTCAACATGAATGTATATCCACTTTTCATCACCATTCAGCACATTTACCCTGACCAGCTTGTCAACAAAACGCCGTCCCAACTCGGCATCCTGAACTACGGCTTGCAGCTCCTGATCAAGAAAAACATGACCCTTTGACCAATCTATTTCACCATGGGCCAGCGGGAAGTAGAACTCCATAAACTCTTGAAAATAATGCTCAACGGCCCTTTTCCACGGGCTGTCATACTTATCGTTCGAACTGTTCATTAGTTGGGTTTTGTTCCAGCAACATTCATTAAGTAGACAGAGTATATGCAGAAACGCATAATAATTGGTAGATATTACTTTAAATATATCAGTCGCGACCCTTAAAATCAAAATAATTCGGGCATTTTACGCATCCGTCTTTATTCCAAGATGCTGTTCGGAGTTATGCGGAACCGTCACGACACCGTCATCATGCTCTATAGTCGTTCCAGAATCAAGTGAATCGGGGAATGTGGACTTACTATATTTTCATAGACAGTGTAAGAAGCTATATCTTCCATTAAAAGAGTATTGCTGGTTTTTTTAGTGTCCATCTCCGAGAAGATGAGGGTGGTTATCGTTGCATAGTTCTTGTTTAAGTGGGGGTGGTGCAAAAAGGCGGCAATGAAATGCTTCGCATCAAAAATCCTGCATAGCGTTGGTGAAATGGGCAATAGATAAAATCCGAAGGAAAGAAATCCAGGAGCAGGCCGGGATGTATTGATTATTTTGATTTCAAATTGAATAAAAGGAGATTTTTGCTGATGCCATTCAAGCACAAAGAGTCCCATAGATCCGATCGAATCGGCTGGCTTCGCGCGGCAGTGCTTGGCGCGAATGACGGAACCATCTCTATAGCAAGTCTTGTCATTGGCGTCGCCGCTGCAGGAGCACCTCATGGAAGTATTCTGTTGACAGGTGTGGCAGGTCTTGTCGCTGGCGCCATGTCTATGGCGGCAGGGGAATATGTATCGGTTCAGTCGCAGGCCGACACCGAGGAGGCAGATATAGCCCGAGAAAAACGAGAATTAGAAGAGGATCCGGAACACGAGCTGGAAGAGCTGACCTCTATTTATGTAAGTCGGGGTCTTGATCAACCTCTGGCACGGCTTGTCGCGGAAAGTCTTATGTCGAAAGATGCTCTTGGAGCACATGCTCGTGATGAACTTGGCATTACGGAGGCTTTGCGGGCACGGCCAATCCAGGCAGCATTCTCTTCTGCAATCTCTTTTCTTGCTGGCGCGGTTATTCCGATTGCTGCTGCGTTGCTGGCGCCTTCAGCTTATGTTGCCGAAGTCACCTCTGCGACGGCACTTGTTGCTTTACTTGTTCTTGGAGGAACTGCTGCGTATGCAGGAGGAGCATCTCTTCTCAAGGGAGCATTGCGTGTCGCCTTCTGGGGTGCACTCGCAATGGGGCTGACTGCGGGTGTTGGCAGGCTTTTCGGAACCGTTGTATAAATGATGTCGTAATTGCCCATCAAAAAATCGGCAGAAACCGGTAAAAATGGCGGCAAAACATCACGGCACCTTGTGCTGGTTGCGACAAGGTGCCGTGTGAGAGTTGCTGTTTAATTTTTCGGGGTGATAGCTGATGATATGCCCGTTGTAACCCCCTGGATGAGCTGAATAGCCGTGTTTGCCGTATTGCAGACAATGGTTGCACAGAGATTGATGCATGACTGTACGACCGAAGTGGCTGAAGTAACGCCGTTGCTCAAGGTGTCAGCCAGATTCTGTGCCAGAGTGCCGACCGCATTAAAAAGGTCGGAAAAGACGCCGTTGATTTCGTTTGCCATAGCCGGATGTGTGTTTAAGTGATAAGAAAAATTGTGCTTGAAAAAATGTTTAGGGCATTACCCAACTGAGATGCCTGAAAAAACGTTGGTCGTTCACTCTTTCATTCACTCAATTAAATATAACAATTGATCGAATGAATTCAGCGTCAGCGTTTAAGCAATCTTGCAATGTTGTAACTTGTTCGCAAGGAATTTGATAACCGCCACAATATCCCTTATTTTCCGCTATTCGTTTTTTGCATGTTCCGAATTCTCCTTATAGTAAAAGAGGTTGAAGAGTATCAGCATTGAAATCTGTAACCATCTCGTCAGTGAAAAAACATGTTTTTGTTGTCGGAGCTACCGGGTATATCGGCAAGTTTGTTGTTCGTGAACTGGTTGCCAGGGGCTATGATGTGGTGAGTTTTGTCCGTGAACGTTCAGGTATTGGCTCGACGACCACTGCTGATGAGGTGCGTACTCAGTTAAAAGGTTCAGAAGTGCGGTTTGGTGACGTGAGCAGTATGGATTCCCTGATGAAAAACGGTATAAGGGGCGACCATTTTGACGTGGTTGTTTCCTGTTTGACCTCCCGTAATGGGGGAGTGAAGGATTCGTGGAAAATCGATTATCAGGCCACGCGCAATGCACTCGACGCAGGAAAGTCCGCAGGCGCGATCCATTTTGTGCTGCTCTCGGCTATCTGTGTCCAGAAGCCTCTGCTGGAGTTTCAGAGAGCAAAGCTGCAATTTGAAAAGGAGTTGAAGGAGTCGGGGCTGATTTGGTCGATTGTGCGCCCGACTGCATTTTTCAAGTCAATTGCCGGTCAGGTTGAGGCGGTGAAAAACGGTAAGCCTTATGTCATGTTTGGCGACGGTAAACTGACCGCCTGCAAGCCGATAAGCGAGTCGGATCTGGCACGTTATATCGTCAACTGCCTTGAAGATAGTGCCATGCAGAACAAGATTTTGCCTGTCGGCGGACCAGGTAAGCCGATTACACCTCTCGAACAAGGGGAGATAATTTTTGAGCTTCTTGGCCGAACACCGAAGTTCAAAAAAATGCCAATACAGATGTTTGATGTGATTATTCCTGTCTTGAGTTTGCTTGCAAAGCTTTTTCCCAAACTGGAGGACAAGGCTGAGTTTGCCCGTATCGGCAAATATTACTGCTCGGAGTCTATGCTGGTGCTTAATCCGAAGACAGGCAAATATGATGCCGATATCACTCCATCCTACGGCAGTGATACCTTGCGTGATTTTTACAGGAGAGTATTGCAAGAGGGGTTGGCGGGACAGGAACTTGGCGAACACTCCTTGTTCTGATCATCAGGCTTTTGCTTGTTGCAATAGTTTTGAATAATTAATAATCTTTTATTGAGTAATAAATTATGTATGAAGAGCTGCAACAACTTCTGAATCGTGTTCAGCCTGCTGACCGCTCGCTGACTGCGGAAGCTCAGGCACACCTTGATAATCTTACCAAACCCCAGGGAAGTCTCGGGCGACTGGAAGAGATTGCCTTAAAATATGTTCTCGCGACCGGCAATCTGAATCCGGTGCTGTCCAAAAAGAAAATTTGCTGTTTTGCTGCTGACCATGGGGTAGCTGCTGAAGGCGTGTCGGCTTTTCCGGCAGAGGTTACCCCTCAGATGGTGTACAATATGCTTGGCGGAGGGGCCGCAATCAATGTGCTGACTCGTCATGCAGGTGCTGATCTTGATGTTGTTGATATGGGGGTCAACCACGATTTTCCTGAACTTCCCGGTCTTGTAAAAAGAAAGGTGCAGCACGGAAGTGCCAATATGGCTGCTGGCCCTGCGATGACTGAGGCGGATGCCTTGAGAGCGTTGTTGTATGGAGCGGAACTTGCTGTCGAAGCTTATGAGTCTGGCTATTCTTTGCTTGGAACAGGTGAGATGGGAATTGCCAATACTACCCCGGCAACGGCACTTTATTCGGTGCTGCTTGATGTGTCGGTTGAGGGCATTACAGGCAGGGGTACGGGTATTGATGATGAGCGTCTGCAACATAAAATTTCGATAATCAAAAGAGCTATCGAGGTCAATGCTTCGCACTGCACCTCAACCTTCGGTACGCTTGCCGCGCTTGGCGGCTATGAAATTGCCGCTATAACCGGATTTATTCTTGGTGCAGCCGCCTGTCGGATTCCCGTTGTTGTTGACGGGTTCATCTCCTCCTCCGGAGCAGTGGCGGCGCTCAAACTCTGTCCGGCTGTGGATGATTATCTCTTTTTCAGCCATCTTTCCAACGAACAGGGGCACAGGGCTGTCATGCAGAAGCTGGGCGCCCGGCCAATTCTTGATCTTGATCTTCGTTTGGGTGAAGGAACGGGGGCTGCACTTGCCATGCAGGTTATAGAAGGTTCGGTGAAAATCTATAATGAAATGGCAACATTCGGTACAGCAAAAGTCAGTGAAAAAAGTGATGAGTAAAGCATGCTGAGCGGTTTCGTCACAGCTTTGAGAACGTTAACAGTGCTTCCTGTTCCTGGTAAGGATACGGAAACGTTCAGTAAATCTCTTTTCTGGTTTCCTGTCGTTGGGCTACTGCTTGGCTTCCTGCAGGCTGCACTTGGTTATTCAGTTCATCTGTTGTCCTGGAATGAGCTGGCGTCTGTGTTTGTGATACTTGGCGGTATTACCTTGACCAGAGGAATGCATGCCGATGGTTTGGCCGATATGGCTGATGGATTCTGGGGAGGAAGGACGAAGGAGTCGGCACTGCGGATTATGAAGGACCCGAATGTTGGTTCTTTTGGGGCCATTGCTCTTTCCGGTATGATACTTCTCAAATGGATTGCTGTGCTGAAGCTTATCGAATTTGGAATTTTTGAGGTTATTGTTGCAGGTGTAGTGCTTGCCCGGTGGGTGCAGGTTCTGCTTGCCTCTGCTCTGCCTTATGCCCGCAGCGAAGTCGGCACGGCGCACTCCTTTGTGAACGGGGCAGGTCGTTCCCATATCGTGGTTACTTCCGTGCTGACACTATTATTCCTTCTCCTGCTTTTTTATGCCAATAAGTTTGTACTTGTTGCGTTGATACCAGCCGCACTTGCCGCAGGAATGGTGACCGGAATGTTGAGTTTCCGGAAAATCGGCGGCGTTACTGGTGACGTGCTTGGAGCCGGAAGCGAAGTAACTGAAGTGTTTGTCTGGATTGCCGGAGCGGTTTATTCGGGCTTGTTTCACTAACGATTATATAATCTGCCCTGTCGTTTATTTTTGCAACTGTTTGCAGATATCCTGTATTTTCTGATAACTCCAATCATGGGAAGGAAGTCGCAAATATACTTGATGTTAATAATATTGAAAGTATTTGAAAGTATTCTGATGCAAACTCGGATTGACGAAACAAATTCATTCACAACTGTTTGGCGAGAAATAATATGAACAGGATATTCAACGTTATCTGGTCAATCACCAAGGAGAAATGGATTGTTGTCTCCGAAAAAGTCAAGTCAAACGGTGGAGTGCCAAAATCCTTGCTTCTGAGTTTTGCTGCCCTCTTTTCCATACTTGCGGTTGGGTCTCCAGCCTGGGCGATTGATTCCGGTACATTGCCTGCTGGAGGGCAGATAACGGGAGGTAGTGGAAGTATCGTTACCAGCGGTGCCCAGATGACAGTGAACCAGTCGAGTCAGCAGATGATTGCGAACTGGAGCAGCTTCAATATTGGAACAGATGCAAGTGTCCAATTTAAACAGCCCAACGTTTCAGCAACAGCACTTAATCATATTGCTGATCAGAACCCCACACAGATACTTGGATCACTTTCGGCCAACGGCAAGGTTTTCCTGCTCAATCAGGCGGGTATTATTTTTGGCAAGAATGCCCGCGTGGATGTCGGAGGTCTTGTCGCTTCGTCCCTGAACATGCTCGACAGCGATTTTCTTGCTTCCAGATACAAGTTCAATAACTCCGGTAATGCAGGAGAAATTCTTAACCAGGGCAGTATAAACATTATGCCAGGCGGGGTGGTAGCCCTGATTGGTCCAAAAGTCACCAACGAAGGTACCATCACCGCCAGTGGCGGCAGCGTTGCTTTTGCTGCAGGCAACCAGGTCTCGCTTGATTTTACGGGAGACGGGCTGATCACCTTTGCCGTTGATGAAGGCGCTGTTGATGCACTTGTTGAAAACAAAGGGCTTGTCAAGGCTGATGGAGGGCTGGTGGTTATGACTGCAAAAGCAGCCGATGCACTGGTACAATCGGCCGTAAACAACAGTGGTATAATTCGTGCCAACAGTTTAGAGCAAAGAGAAGGGCGTATCATGCTTGATGCTGTTGGAGGAATGACAACGGTATCCGGTACACTTGATGCCTCCTCGACGGATGGCAAGGGGGGAGAGGTTGTTGCAACAGGAGACCGTGTTCTGGTGAAAGATGGTGCACACCTGACGGCTTCAGGATTAACAGGCGGCGGGGAAGTGCTGGTTGGCGGTAACTGGCAGGGCAAGGACACCTCCATTCACCAGGCGACCGGAACCATCGTTGAACCGGGCGCACTGCTCGAAGCCAATGCCACCGATACTGGCAATGGCGGCACCGTTGTGGCATGGTCGGACGTGACTAATCCACTCTCTGTTACGAGGGCTTATGGAACCTTTGAGGCGAAGGGTGGGCCTAATGGCGGAAACGGTGGCAGGATTGAGACTTCAGGGCACTGGCTGGATGTGGCAGGTATTTCGGTTTCAGCATCTGCCCAAGCAGGTACTGCAGGGTTGTGGCTGCTTGATCCTTGGGATGTGACTATTTCCAGTTTATCTACTGATTTCCCTCATGGCGATTGGAGTATAGTAGATCCTAAAGTTTGGATACCATCTGAATCTGGCTCAAATATTTATGTCGGCCAAATTTTAGGTAAGTTGATGAGCGGCACCAATGTTACGGTAGAAACAGGTGGATTTGCTAGTGTTGGTGGTGAATTGGGTATAATCGATGTTCAAACAGATATCAAACTTGGAAGCACCAGCCCGATTAATGCGACTCTTAAGTTAAATGCTTATAACTCTATCCAGCTTAATAATTTTGTAATCGGTAGCACTGATCTTGCTATATTAAATCTGGAGTTTGTTACTCCTGGCAGTGTTAGTGGTTCAGGCTCTATTATTGGCGCTGGTTCTACCATATTCAATATCGGAGCTAATAGCACTTATGATGGAACAATTAGTGGTTCTGGAAGGACGCTGACCAAGGAAGGCACAGGAACACTGACGCTGACGGCTAAAAATGATTTTACTGGCAAGACGACTATTTCTTCTGGTACGTTGATACTTGGTGCTTCTAATGTTATTCCTTTTGCCAGCGATTTATATATCGATGATAGTGGTATTTTCGATATTGGAACCTACTATGATACCGTTAAAACTGTTACTGTTAAAGGCAACGGTTCAATCACTGGCACTGGAACACTGGCTAGCAACAGTTTCACTTTCACAATTGATAAAGGTATTAACACGTCCATCTCTGCCATACTCGGTGATGTCGATGGGCTGAGTACTTTGGAAAAGGATGGCGCAGGCAAGCTGACGCTGTCGGGTGAGAATACGTACAGTGGGGTGACGACGATAAATGGTGGCACAATTTCGATAGCTGCTGATAGTGGAATAGGAGCTGCACCCCCTGCTCCGGCAACGGGACAACTGGTATTAAATAATG
>CAIMPI010000043.1 GCA_903843305.1 uncultured Chlorobiaceae bacterium | reverse complement strand
TCTGATTGTCAAGTCTCCGCGCATGGACGCAAGATACCATTAGTGCGAAAACTCGGAAATCAGAAAATGCTAACCGCAAATAAAAAAATGACTTAATTTTTCGGGTCGGCAGATTTTCAAAAAGTGGCACAACTCAGGAAAAAACTCACAGCGATAACGCTTTCGAAGATGCCTGACGGTGTGACTGGCATAAAAAGTTCTCTGTACATTAATGCTCCCCCGGTAACGGTCTGGAAAGTTCTGACCGATTACAATAACATCAAGCGGTACATTCCGAGAATGGTGGAAAGCGATCTTGTTGAAAGCAAGGGCGACTTGAAGGTAGTCGCCTTGACCGGTGAGTTCCGAGTATTTTTATTCAAAAAAACCATTCGAGTATCCGTAAACATGCATGAGACATTTCCTTCAAGAATCGATTATGAAAAGATTTCCGGTGATTTCGATATCTACAGAGGATCCTGGATACTTCAGCAGTATTCATCCAAAGGCACGTTACTGACGTATGAATCCGAACTCAAGCCCTCTTTTATCGCTCCAGACTTTATTTTACAAGGCATTCTTAAAAATGACCTGGTTAACGGGCTCACCGCACTCAAAACCGAGGCCGAACGGTTGCAAGTCATTGACCTCGATAAATCTGCCGGTCCACAGAAATGATTTATGGTCTGATGCCATTCAGTAAACCTTGCATAGCGTATAGTAGTCGAGAGACTGGCGCTCCCCTTTCCAAGTTATAGAATTGGAATTAGACCCCACTCTTTGGCATTGCCTCTACCGTTTTGACTATGGCGCTCACAGCGACAGGATCAAGCGTGAGGGCTATATGGCCGATTCCAGGCAGCAGGGTGACCGACCAGGATTTGCCTTGCTTGCGAATGATGCTCTCAAGCTTGTCCGTCACAAATACTTCGTCGTTTACGCCAGCAACAACTTTCACCGGCTGGTGAACTGCCCTGATATTTGCCTCGTAGTCATGCAGAGGCTCAAAGTTGGCCGCCAGGGAGAATGAGTAGGTTGGAGTTAAGAAAGTCTTCGCTTCCTTGCTGAGTGCAAAGCTTGTGACTGGAAGACCGTTGAATACCCGAACGCCGAGGTGATTCAAGAAGGTAAGGCCGATAATTCGCGGGATACCGACATTGACCCACCCTCCGCTGCCAGGCCGAAAGTTCGGGGCTTGCGGGCTCAGGAACGGCGAAAGGAGCAGGTAGTTCTGAAAATCGTCTTGCCGTTGGCTGCCTGCAAAGCGCAGCACAAAGCCACCGCCGGAGGAGAAGCCAGCGAGTGTGGCCGGCTTTGCAAGTGACACCGTGTTGACAAACGACTCCAGGTCGTCTTCGAGTTGACCGATATAGGCAATCGTGCCTTTTGGGCCAGAGGCACCATGACCCCGGATGTCCAAAGCGTAAGCCGCGTAACCTGCGTTGGCCAAGGCTTTGGCGAGAACGTGCATGCTGTTGCTGCTCCCAGACGACCCATGAACAAGTACTACGCTTCCTCTGAGGATTCCACTTGCCGGGGCGTAGCGACGATATGAAAGCGCAGCGCCGTCTCGGGCCTTGTATTGGAGTAGCGGCGGCAAGCCCGAGAAGTCAACGGCATTGAACGGATCATTGATGCTTTCCATTGGCTTGGGAGCGCTTGGACCTCCTAAGCCAATTGCGGCTGCAAGCGCTAAAGCAAGCAGCCCAATGATCACGAGGACAAGCCTGGAGATGGCGGAGATCACTGCAGGGTTAGGCGTCATTGCTTTGGTGTTTTTCAAGGTCGTTTGTTAAGAACTCCTTTTGACATGCCACTCAAGCCTCAGTTACTTCAAAAACAAGAGGGAAGGAGGCCTTTGTTCTTTGCTACCAATATGCCGCCCCTCCGGGGCTTGAAAACAATGAGCATTTTCTTCAATGTCGTAGACATGGCATATTGGTAGAAATAAGCATAACCAGGCACCTCTTTTCTTTCATTTAAACAGGGAGAATCGGTAACGGTATATTTGCAGCTATACCAGTTCATTGATAGATGCTTCAGGGTTTGTGTTTTACAGAAAAGAACGCAGTTATTGAATTGTTATGAAGTAGAAATATACAAATCTCTTATTATGTTGACATCATTCATGTTTTTGAATTTTCTTGCCTCATTCAGATTGCGTCCGAACGTTCGGCGTGTAATCTGCCGAATGCGCTTGTATCTGGCGTAACACTGCTTTGTCGTTTATTCCTTTTGGCCAGTCTGTCTATGAGCACATCATTTGTGGGGTATGGCTGGGGCCGTGCATAGTCTCACGGTTATTGGTGTTTTAATGAACGATAAATCATGCAATAAAGGCAATAATTATGGATAGCGAATGATAAAGCATTCAAAAAATTTGATCCTTGACTAGATACAGGTATATTTGAGTGGGAATTCATGCATGAGCGGGTAAATAAGGGCATTATGACTGAAAAATCATTCGCTAACTGGGCTTCCATGAGTGACAAGGCGCTGGCTGAGCATATTGGTGCTTTTGTGCGGCACCATCGCCTGGAGCAAAACAAAACCCAGGATGCGCTTGCTCATGCAGCCAGTATCAGTCGATCAACCCTGAGTTTGCTGGAAAGGGGTGAAACGGTTACCCTGACCACCTTAATTCAGGTACTAAGGGTATTGGATCAGTTGCAGGTGATGGCAGCTTTTGTGGCAGAGCAACGCATCAGTCCATTGGCACTGGCCAAAATGCAGAAAGAGAAAAGAGTAAGAGCAAGAGGAAAACAGGGCGACAAAACAACAGGACATGAATGGTAAAGAATGAACGTAGCTGAAGTTATTGATTTCGTTTTGGTATCAAAAAAACACTGAATTGATATCAAAACAAGGTCATTTTAGAAATTTTTTTTGCATGGCGCATCATGGGTCTGCTCTTTTCCGCCAATCACTTCGCGTTCAAGGGTATTGATGATAATGCGTTTTTTAATCAATAAATATTGCCATTCTCCTCTACAATCCCAAATACCGATAATATAGCTCGCCTGTGAAAAGCATTAAATCCTGTTCCTAAGAAACTCTTTTTGACAGGCCACTTCTACCTCCGTTACCACAAGAAAAAGAGAGGAGAGAGGTTTTTTTTGCTACCAATATGCCGCCCCGCGGGGGCTGGAAAACAAAAAACATTTTCTTAAATCCCGTAGGGATAACATGTTGGTAGAAACCAGCATAACCTGCCCCCCTCTTTTTTTCTTTGAAGCACGGACAATCGGCTTCCTCGTAATCAAATCATACCCAATTCGAGTTTGTGTTTTACTTTTTCCCAGTCTGGAATTACAGTGTCGAGGAGTTTGTAAAACTCTGAACTGTGGTCAGGGTGCTTCAAGTGGCAGAGTTCATGGGTTACAACGTAATCAATACACTCCTTTGGCGCTTTGACCAGATTGGTATTAAGGGTCACCGTACCTTTGTCAGACAGGCTTCCCCATCGCTTCTGCATCAGCTTGATCGATAGTGCTGGTTTTGGAAATGCGAAGCGAGTAAACCTGGGCCAGCAACGCTCCAGACTGTCATTGAACTGATGAAAAGCTTTCTCTGAATACCATTTGCTCAAAAGTTTTTTTGCCGTTTCCGGATTGGGCTCATCTCGCTGGGTGACATGGAAAAATCCTCTGGATAACTTGACACTATTCTCATTTCCCTGAGCAATTTTCAGGCGATAATGTTTCCCAAGGTAGAGGTGGGTTTCACCATTGACATAACATCGCGCAGGAGTCTTCGGAGTAAACTGCCTGAAGTAGTTCTGTTGCTGGAGAATCCATCGGGCTCTTTTGCTTATCTTTTTCTTGATCAATACAATATCCGAGCCTGTTGGCGCCTTTACCACAACAGAGCAATCGGGATGAACCGCAACTTCCATACTCTTTCTCTCACAATACAAAAGGCTGTAATTAATGGCGTTGTTGCCATAGAGAAACGAATGGTTATCGTGCCTTATTGCCCCAATCACTTGTAACTCCTGTGTTTTGCCACTTGCAAAACCTTTTCGATGAGTGCGTCCATTTGATCCAGTGACAACTCAATACCTTTTTCTGTTTTCAACTCATCATATAGATAGTCGTCAATCTCGTTGACCGTTTGTTTCTGGGCATCTTCATCATACCAGAAATGAACTTTCCTGTTCTTTTCAAGAATACGGTGTATTGCAATAGCCGCATTTGCTGTAATAATTTCAAGCACAGCGTCACTCTTTGGTGGCTGTGCACCTCTGCCTGGCAGTTCAATAAAAGGCTTTAACACACCGTAATATGCCATGGCATCTTCATTGCCGGAAAGCATATCAGGCACATCATCATGAACCTTGCCAATGACTTTATTCCTGATAGCAACAACGGAATGCAGGTACTCAAGATCGGATATTCTTTTGGCTCGGAAAGCATCAATGGCCTGCTGCACAAGTATGGAGAATTTCTCGTACCAGGCAGGATCCTCATCCATTTTTTCGGTAATAACTTTCCTGGTTGCATGAGCAATCGTGTCCGCTTTTGATGCTGTGGTTCTACTTGTCTGATAGATCCCTTGCTCCTCTTTGAGTTGAGTGAAAAGCGTGTCATCAAAAATATTAACCGGTTCATTGAGCTGAATGACCTCGTTAGCCTGAATATGAGTATCCAGAAGCTTCTTGATCTTTGGCTCATAATCCCGGTAATCAATGCTCTCCGCATACCTCAGCTTTACAGAAACCTTCAGCGCCTGAAATTTTCTCAAATCCACCTTGTAGCGCGACAATGTTTTTTCATCCGTATCCGTCAAAAACTGTTCCGATGAAAGCGCTATGGCCAGTGTTTTTGCAAACTCTGCAAGACGGCTGTAAAACTCCTCTCTCAGCGCAACATCCGCAAGTAAAAGCTCATACGCCTCTTCATCATAAGAGTGCTTTACCGTTTTAAAGAGATCCCATAAATCCGAGTACCGCCCCGGCAATTTTTCAATTTCACTGTTTATCGAGCTCAGTGTGCCAACCAGGTCGGCTTCATCAAAGCCATCAAAGGCACTGTACATGGTCAAGGCTTTATCCAGCTCACCAAGAACATTCGCATAATCAACAATAAAACCGAACTCCTTGCCTTCATAGAGGCGGTTAACCCGTGCAATGGCCTGAAGCAACGTATGCTCCCTCAACACCCGGCATAAATAGAGAACTGCATTTCTTGGTGCATCAAACCCGGTCAGCAACTTGTCGACAACAATCAATATTTCGGGTTCGCTGCCATGTTTAAACTGGTTGATGAGCTGTTTGGTATACTCCTCTTCACTGCCATAGCGCTTCATCATTTTCTGCCAGAATTTCACAACCTCATCGGTCGTCTCATCATCGGTCTCTTCATACCCTTCACGCATATCAGGCGGAGAAATAATGACATCTGAAGTAACGATACCGATTTCATTCAGGCAGAAATGATAGTGAAGAGCAGACACTTTACCGGGAGCAACAAGCTGTGCCTTGAATCCGGTTCCCTGCCAGTTGGCACGATAGTGTTCAGTAATATCAAAAGCCCTCATGTAAATCACCTGCTCTGCCTTGTTGAGCATCTCAGCCCTGGCATATTTACGTTTGAGGTCCGCTTGCTGTTGTTTTGAAAGACCCTGGGTATGGCGTTCGAACCACACATCGACAGCCGCCTGATTCTGGCTCATTTCAACATGCCGCCCTTCATACAAAAGCGGAACAACGGCGCCATCTTCTACCGCCTGTGAAATGGAGTAATGAGGCTCAACCAGCTCCCCAAACCTGCTGAAATTGTTTTTGTCCTTTTTCAACAACGGAGTACCCGTAAACCCCAAATAACAGGCATTGGGAAACATCTGCCGCATACGTGCAGAAAATGAACCGAACTGGGTACGATGGCTTTCATCAATGAGAATAAAAATATCCAGAGAGTCATCCTGATATTTCTTAACGGCAAAGGCCTTGTCGAACTTGTGGATGAGTGTGGTGATAATTCCGGACTTTTTTTCAGCAACCAATTCCAGAAGATTGCGGCCCGAAGTTGCCCGTTCAGCCTCAAGACCGCAGGCAGCAAAAGTATTGCCAAGCTGTTTATCCAGATCATCCCGATCGGTAACCAGTACAATCCTCGGGTTGAGAATCTCCGGGTCGAGAGCAAGGTTTCGGGCCAGCATGACCATGGTCAGGGACTTTCCTGACCCTTGTGTGTGCCAGATAATGCCGCCCTTTCGTGAACCGGTTCCGTCAAAATGCTTGACACGATTCAGTGTTGATTGAACCACAAAATATTGCTGATAACGGGCAATCTTTTTCAGCCCGCCATCAAACACGGTAAACTTCCATGCCAGCTCCAGCAAGCGCTCCGGGCGGCACAGTGCATAAAGAGCTTTATCCTGCTCCGTGACAAGTCGATCATCGTTCAGTTCTGTGAGCTTGACATCAAGGGTGTGAGCAACGCTGGAATAGATAACCTTGCGCAGCGGCTTGTTGACAAGCTCTTGGAGCTTCCCGAACTCCCGTCCTCCAGCATTGAGCTGAGACTCTTTCCAGACACTCCAGAATTTTGCTGCTGTCCCCGTTGTGGCATACTTGGCACTGTTCTTGTTCAATGCCAGCACCATCTGCGTATAAATGAACAGTTTCGGGATATGATCGTCGTTCTGGTTTCTGATTGACTGCGAAACCGCCTGATCAATCTCAAGTTGTGGCGATTTGCATTCGATCACACAAAATGGAATGCCATTGACAAACAGAACAATGTCGGGACGGGCAGACTCGGTGCTTCTGGATCGCTCAACACTATACTCAACTGTTACATGAAACCGATTACGCTCTCCATTCCGCCAGTCGATATAGTTGAGGTTAAAGCTTTTGGAATCACCCTCGATAGTCTGCTCCATAGCTGTCCCAAGCGTGAGCAGATCATAAATCGCTTCATTGGTTTTCAGGAGCCCGTCATACTTGATGTTTTTCAGCTTCTGCACGGCAGACTGAATATTTTCCTCACTGAAGAGGTACTCACCTCCTTTGTAGCGGATGCGGTTGATCTCCTTCAGTTGACTCCGCAAAATATTTTCCAGCAAGACATTGGAGGTTCGCTCCTGTCGTTCACGAAGCGCTTCAGCCGGGGAGATATATTCGTAGCCCATCGCCACCAGCAATTGCACTGCCGGGATTTGAGAGGTCATTATTTCATTGGTTGAGAAAAGTGCTGAATGATGACTATTGAATGATGAGTTATTTTGCATTTTTACCTCCTGCCTGAGATGTCTTGACGATGGAGGTTAAAATCCGAACGACTTCATCCGCTTCCTGGATGATTTCGGCAGATTGCACTTCTGAAACAAGTTCGGATTCCTTTAGAATTCTTAACCAATAAAGGGTTTCCCGAGCCTCTTTTCTGGCAATCGACATCTTGGCAGTAAAGTCGGCTTTGCTGTAACCGGCTTGTGCTTCCTCTATATTTGCGCCGATAGAAGTTCCGGAACGCAAAAGCTGATTAGCCAAGGTTCTTGAAACTCTCTCTTGCTTCTCAAGGTACTGGCACAATCGGACAATGCGTATGGCAAACTGAAAACTGCGATCAATAATCGAATTATGAACACTGGACGATACATCCTGAGCTTTCTTTAATTCATCACTCATAACTCATCCCTCATCATTTGAATATCCCGCTCAAGCTCCCTGAAACTCTCTTCCTGCTGCGGCTTTTTCCGGGCATCTTTGTATTTGCTGTATTCCAGTGCAGACTTTTCCAGGGCTATCTGATGACTGATTGTACCCGCATGGGTAAGCAGTTCGCGACCATTGAGCTGAATAATCGAATCCAGTCGCTGAATCCAGTCCTTCATGTACATCGGTATTCGCTGCTGCGCCATCACCTCCGCAAAAGCAAGGTATTGCTCCACCAGCAGACCAAGCAATTTGATTTCATCTTCATTGAGATAATTTTTTGCAATGCCTGCGTCACCCTTGCGGAGAGGTACGCCCGCTTTGCCAAAAAATTGCATTCCCATCAGTGGCCGTGAAGCATCAGCCCGGCGATACACCGGCTCCGCTGCCGTCTGTTCGCTGATTGTCCAGAGTAGCTTATTCTGCACCACCTTGAAAAAGTTGATGGTACTTTCAGCTCTGGGGTCATAATCAATACTGGTCGTGTAGATATCTTTGATCTTCTGAAACAAGAAACGTTCCGACAACAGGCTCTCGCGAATGCGTTCCTGCAATTCCGTAAAATAGTTCATTGAGCTGCCACTCTTGAACCGGTCATCATTCAGCGCAAAACCTTTGACGATATACTCCTTCAGCCGCTGTGTCGCCCAGATGCGGAACCGTGTGCCCTGCTGCGATTTGACACGGGAGCCCACAGAAATGATGACGTCGAGATTATAATATCGAACATCATAGTTTTTCTCATCGGTCGCAGTTGTTCGGAAATTCCGAACAACTGACTCTTCGTTCAACTCACCCTCTTCAAAGATATGCTTGATATGCTCGCTGATGGTCGCTTTTGACTTCTGAAAGAGTTCACATAGATGCGCCTTCGTCAGCCAGACCGTTTCATCTTCAAGCCGTACATCTATTTTTATTCTACCGTCCGGGGCCTGGTAGATGAGTAGGTCGGAGTTGGTCATTGATTTACTCCAAAAGCGTGCCAGTATGGTTTGAATCCTGCCTCGACAACCTCGGCGATCAGAGCCAGAAATGGCTCGTAATCCTGTTTCGTATGGGCGGCATCCAGAGCCTCGTAGTACTCCAGTCGCTTTTCTACCGAAAGAACCACTGGCGGATACCCGTCCTTCATCAACTCAAGGTTCATCAGGAGGCGAGATGTTCTGCCATTGCCATCAGTGAAGGGATGAATTTTCACAAAATCGGCATGAATTCTTGCCGCCCGTTCAACCGGATGAAACGAAGGCGCTTGTTCTTTGTTCCAGTTAATGAACCCTTGCATTTCGCATTCAACATGCAGGGCGTCTGGCGGGACATGATCGGCACCGGCAATGATCACATTGGTTTTCCGGTATACGCCAGCATGAGCATCATCGATATTCTTCAGGATCAACTGATGGATTGACTTGATCTGCCATTCCGTGAGAGGCTCATGCTGTTGAACCAGCGCTTCAACATAATAGATGGCTTCCCGGTGATTGATCGCCTCGAAATGCTCCCGAATGGTTTTACCACCAACCGTTATTCCCTCAAGGGCAACTTTCGTCTCCTTGAGCGTCAGGGTATTGCCTTCGATGGCATTCGAGTTGTACGTCCAGCGCAGAACCAAGTCTTCATGAAGATTGGCGACAATCTCCGGTGGGAGCGGCCGGTAGGAGTCAAGCCGTTGTTTGAGCTTGTCGAGTATATTGAAATCAGGCATGATTATCCTTCTGTAAAGTGATTTATTGTGCTCAATCCATAGCGCACATCAACCACAAACAGAAATCTGTTTTGGCCTAAACACAATAATGCTCGCTTGAACATCGACATGAAAACGACAGTTGTTGAAAAAACGCTTGCTGACCTCATTATTGACCACTGTAAAGGGACGATGCCGTTTGTTACAGGCAAAAGCTTTTTTATACTTGAACTTGCTGATATCATGATTTGCCATAAAAAACAATATCGTTGATTCAAGCTGACTGATGGCTTTGATTGCCCAACCATCTTTTTTCTGATTTTTCAGCTCTACAAAATAGATGTGTTCAGATGAGGTCAACATGCCGTCACATCGCTCTCTTTCACATTCCTCATCACCCCTAATCACACAATTATCTATCGCAGTAAAGATCAATTCGACTCTGGAGTCATTTTGAACAGTAGCAATCCATCTTGATGGATTATCGGTATTAGTATAAGCTTTCGTCCCGTTTTGATCGTCACACAGTCCGAACTTAACATCTTTTCTTGCTGACTCCTGACATTCCGGATCGAAGAAATTCATAACGACAACTCCTCTTCGATTTCCAGCAATACATCAAAAATAATGTTTCCCTCCTCAAGCATCGCATTGAGAAGATTTCGATCTGAAGGAATCCCTTCGAAATTAGGCAAACGCCTGATCCTGCCCTGTGCATCAAGCTCATAAATTGCCACATTCTCCGATGAAACCAGTGACTTTTCCGAAACAACGTTATTCAATTTCACTTTGAGCACATCAGCCTTTTCCGAACTCTCGATCTTTCTCCCCAACTCATACCCCTGAATAACAATGCTGAGGTAGTTAATCACGTAAGGGCTGTGAGTTGTCATAATCAACTGATTATCAGAATTCAGATTATTGAATTCCAGCAGACTCTGTAGCATCCGCCACTGCGAAAAAGGGTATAAATTCTGCTCAGGCTCCTCAACAATATTGACAAAGGAAGTTTTATTAAATCTCGAAGAGAGCACAGAAAGAGCCGCTCTTCTCTGCTCATCAGTCAAATCTTCATTCCCGATAATCTCTTCGACACCCTTTCTGAATCTCCTCAACTCTTCACTGCTCATCGGCTCCTTATTATTCTCGCTCTGTTTCTGAACCGATGCTGACAGATATTTTGAAACCAAATATAACGGCACCAGTGACTGATATCCGCTTGAAGCCTCAGTCAACCTGATTTTATACCCTTCCCCTTTAAGATTGAGCATATCATTTAACCGGTCATACTCAATACCGGCATTGAGTACCGGCAGTTCAACAAAACCTTTCAGCTCTTTTATTGCATGTTCAAATTCAACAAGAAACTCTTTCAGAGAATCAGAAGACAACTTCAGCTCTTTTGCCTCTTTTACATAAGAAATAAAATTCCGTTCCGCTGGAACATACATAATCTGAGGAAGCCGGTAAGAGCCATCAGAAATCTCATTGATAACAAGGCATTCGTTCTCATATCTCATCGCATACACATCACCCCTGTATTCGATCACCACATTATCCATTTCATTCGGCAGGTAGTTTTCCAGACGATGATAGCGCAGAAATTGCTTTCTGAACCTGTTTTTCCTTTCAAACCACCTTATACTATAATCGCCTCTGACCAGAGCCTTCTCGATCCATGCAAAGGTCGAAATCAGTTTGGCTACAGTACTTTTACCGGAACCCTGTTCGCCAATAAAGACAGTAACTTTTCTCACATCGATCCAGCCATCATCGTCACAGAAACCATCTTTGACGGGGCCAAAATTTTTTATGCGTATTCTGCTCATTGTTTTAATATCAGTTAAAGCGTTCGTGCAATTAAACAGCAATATACCACAACAGAAATCCTCCTGAAGCCACTAACGACCCAGCCATCTTGATGCTTTACAACATGCTGATTTTTCCCTTTTGCCATAATTATGCCCCCATGTATTGATTAACGATTTCAGGTTTTACCCTCCATGCACCAGTTAGCATCTTCTGCATCAGTCCGCATTTCTGGGTTTTGTATTTTTCCTGCAATTGCTTTAGGATATCAATTTCATGCTGAGCAGCAGATAATGTCTCCGCGATCAGTTGTCTCTCTTCGGCGGAAGGCCATGAGATTGTCAAGCTTTTCATGTCTTTCGAATAGACATGCGGCTGAGCTCCACCTGATTGGAGAGCATAAACTCTTTCTTGGATAGATTTTAGTGCAAAGAAGAGAAATTTTGTATCACCGTTGACGACAAAAAGAACATTGCAGTCCGATGCCCAGATAGGATAGTCATGGAACCAAATAAAACCAGCATATGCTCCAGATGCACTAACTGTTACTGTCGGCATCTCATGAGTTGCAATATTTGTGTAATAAGGATAAGTCTGACCCCCGGCAACAACAGGAATGCTTCCCTTTGAAATATCCATCTTCGTTAATGCCTTACCTTTTTCAACTATAATATCGTTACGAAACAAGTCCCCCAGTTTCACCTTCTTCCAGCCGAGTTTTCTCGTTGTCAATTGACCATTATCATTTATCAATTCGTGCATCAGCCCTTTAAACCTTTTTTCCTTAGCATGAATAAGCCGTTCGGTTTTCTCAATTGCCTTGTCCCAGATGGAAAGCAAATCGACAACAGCTTTTTGCTCGGGAAGTGGCGGAAGAAGAATATCAAGAGACTTCAGCGCATCAAAATCAAGCTTACCGGCTCCAATACCTGTTCCAACGACCTTGTTTAGCAGAAACCTCTGATGAGCAAGGAACCAGTATAGCAGATAGTTTGCCTGGATGCTCTTGTTCACGCTCAAAGATTTCACATCCTGATTAAAAGCTACATCTCGCTTGCATAAACAGATTGGAATTTTTTTCCACAGCATACTTCCTCTTACAAGAAGCAACAGGTCGTTCTCTTTCGCCAGTTTTGAGCCCGCCGCTAAACCTGCTTTTGATATAAAGAGATCTGACGAAATAAGTTCCTGTTGATGCATTGTAGACGCACTGATCCAAGGAATATCACCTTGCCAATAGGATTTATTGGCTTTAGATGGGGTTCCGCCAGAGCCGAATTGCACCAATTTTTCAAGGCGTTTAACCTTCCAATCATTCGGAATGTTCATCACCACGCCTCCAAGCTGAATTGACAACGAAAAGTATTATCAATTGTCAATTGCCCATTATCCATTCTTGATTCCTCTCTATTCCTGTTCATTCACGCCACCCCCCAGCGTCTTCTCCGACGACTGCGCCCGTCGCTCCAGCTTTTTCAGATCCTCTTCTGGTTTCGGCAAATCTTCTGGCATGGTACCACCCAGTTCCTTGATGGTCTGGCGTACTTTTTTACCGACATCAAAATGGGTCTGATTGGCTCTAATCTTACCCTGAATATGTTCCCTGCGAAGTTTTTCCTCTGTCTGCGTAGCACGGAAGAGGTTGGCTGCCAACTCAGTACTGCCCATATTATCAACAATATGCTGACTTTTTTTCAATCCTTTGCGTTGGTGAATGCCCTTGGCATCAAGTCCACCATAAAGCCCTTGGTAGCCATGATTCTGAAAAATGGCAAAATCGAGAGTGGTTTCCACCCCCGCCTGATGAGCAGTGTCCACTAATTGTTTGTTGTGAACGCGCATTTCGTTACGAAGAAAGAGCCGTTTTTCCTCCTCCTTGAGTCGTTTGAAAGCCTCATCATCCACAAGCTCCTGTCTGCGGGTCTGGATAGCGAAATAGGTCTGGCCGTTGGCGATTACCGGTTTTGATGGGTCAGCATTCTGAACAATCAGGTAGCAGGCATAACGGGAAAGCTGGAAATCCTCGACTTCACGCTGACTCCCAGAACCGATATTGACCATTTTCCCCACTTGGGAAAAATGGTTTACGGATGGTTGATTCGAGTTTTCACATGCCGAGACAGCTTTTTGAATAACCCGTTTGAATTTATCCCAACTTGAATAATCAAGGGCAATCTGCAGATCACGGGCATACCAGAATTCTGCATGATCCACCGCAAACTGTTTGAGTTCTTCGAAAGTGGCGTGATATCGTTTTTCTATATCTTTATTACTCATGACATTTCTCAGTATTTCATTATTAATCAGTCTTAAATGAAAGGCGTTGGGTAGAAAACCAATCCTCTTTTTTCCTTCATCGCTGAATCTCCTTTCGCTGTGTTGCCAGCTTTTTTATACTCCGATCATCGATGAGCAGCGCCATTTGGTGAATGGCTGTCCGATTGAGCGCTTGCAACCGTTCGGACTGACTGAGCCCTTCCTGAATAAAATGGGCATTGAGGTTTTCAAGATTGGCCAGGCAAACCAGTTGAGAAACATTGGCAAAGTCACGAATGTTGCCTTTATCATCAGGATTTTCTTCCCGCCACTCTCTGGCTGTTTTTCCGAAGAGTGCCATGTTCAAAATGTCTGCTTCGGATGCGTAGACCAGGTTTATTTGCGCACTGGTCAACTCCGGAGGAATGAGATGCTGTTTGATGGCATCAGTATGAATGCGGTAGTTGATTTTGGTCAGGTTGCGGCGAATATCCCAGCCAAGCTGCTTAAGTTCCTGATCTTTCAACCTCTGGAACTCTTTGATGAGATAGAGCTTGAACTCAACAGAAACCCATGAGGCAAATTCGAAGGCAATGTCCTTGTGTGCATAGGTTCCGCCATAACGCCCAGCCTTGGAAACGATTCCAATAGCAGCCGTGAGGGTAACCCATTTTGAAGGTGTCATGACAAACGCATTACTACCCGACTCATTTTTAACCGCCTCGAATTCGACACGGTTAAAAATCGGGTTATTTAAATGCTCCCATATTCCTAAAAACTCTATAGTGAAACGAGTACGCATCCAATTTTGAATAATAAACCGGGGATCATCAGGATTTTTGTATTTGGCTATGTCCGTCAGAGAGATGTAGTCATCTTGCAGCACCTGCTGCACACGAACAGTCTCGTTGAGAACAATAATTTCTTTATTGGTAGCCATGTATCAATCCTCCTCTTAAATGTGGCACATTCGCCATAATTAAAAAGCATAATCCCGATTGGTCATAAAAACTAAACGGGTCGAATTCGACCACTTTAGCCTTCATCGCTGAATCTCCTTGAGCTTTTCAGCCATTTTTACCCTCACCTCTGCCAGCTCTTGTTCCAGTTTGTCAATCTCCGCCTGTACGGCATCAATATCAATCTCATCTTCCTCTTCAAAGGTATCTACGTAGCGAGGAATATTGAGGTTGAAGTCGTTTTCCCTGATCTCGGCGAACTCGGCCACATGGGCATATTTATCGACCTCTTTGCGCTCTTTGTAGGTACCTATAATCTTGTCGAGATGCTCTGCGCTGAGCGTATTCTGATTCTTGCCAGAGACAAACTCACGGCTCGCATCAATGAAGAGTACATTGCCGAGCTGGGGCTCGGCGTTCCCAGGTCGTTCTCGGCTTCTGTCAAAGACCAGAATCGCCACCGGGATGTTGGTGGTTGGAAAGAGATTACCCGGCAGCCCGATGACCGCATCAAGCAGGTTTTCTTCGATCATTTTCTGGCGGATACGCCCTTCAGCAGCACCCCTGAAGAGCACTCCGTGCGGGACAACCACGGCAACACGACCCTCTTTTTCAAGCGCTGTTTCAATCATGTGGCTGATAAAGGCCCAATCCCCCTTCCCTTTGGGAGGAACCCCGCGCCAGAAGCGGTTGAATTGATCACTTTCGGCATCTTCAGCTCCCCATTTGTCGAGCGAGAATGGTGGATTGGCAACAACGCAATTGAATTTCATCAGGCGGTCATTTTCCACCAGAAGAGGGCTGTTCAGGGTGTCGCACCACTCGATGCGGGCACTGTCGAAACTGTGAAGAAACATATTCATACGGCAGAGCGCCCAGGTACTGCCGTTGGACTCCTGACCGAACAGTGCAAAGTTCCGGTCACCGACCACTTTGGCCGCCTGTACCAGAAGACCGCCAGAACCGCATGCTGGATCACAAATACGGTCGCCGGGTTTGGGGCTGGCGAGTTTGGCCACGAGCTCGGTCACTTTAAGCGGGGTAAAAAACTCTCCGGCCTTTTTACCTGAATCCGAGGCGAAACGCTCAATCAGATAGATATAGGTGTTGCCGATGACATCTTCTGAAACAAGGCTTGGCTTCATATTCAACTGTGGCTTGTAAAAGTCTTCCAGCAGTTGTTTCAAGCGTCGGTTACGATCTTTGGTCTTGCCGAGGTTTGCCTCACTGTTAAAGTCGATGTTCCTGAAAACTCCTTCCAGCTTCGCTTTGTTGGATTCTTCAATGTGATCAAAAACAATATTGATCAGCTCACCGATATTGGCCGCCGCCCTGCGTTCATAAAGGCTGTAATAGGTTGCCGGAAACTCGTCCAGCACCATCTCTTCGCCGCTCTCCCTGTTTATTTCGGTCAGTTTTATAACCGGCAGAACAAATCGCTCACGCTCCATTTTGCGGAGGATTCGTCCCTCATCATCCCCATACTGTTTCTGATACGTATCGTAATGATCCTGCCAGACGTCTGAAATGTATTTTAAAAACAGCATCACAAGGATATAATCTTTGTACTGTGCCGGATCAACAACACCCCTGAAGGTGTCGCACGCTGCCCATGCAGTATTATTGATATCCTTCTGATCGATCTTGCTACTCATCCTTTATTCTCCTTTTGCAAACCGCATTAATGCCATTGAAATATATCGCTTCCGTTTTTCAGCAAGTACGCCAAGCAACGCCTGTTCACGAGCGGAGAGCGAGGC
>CAIMPI010000042.1 GCA_903843305.1 uncultured Chlorobiaceae bacterium | reverse complement strand
GACATGCTCAGGCTACACATCCTGAACGTTGGGGTTCACGACCAGTCAAACATTGGAAAGTTCTCCGGGAAGTCGTTCTGAATCCGGATAAAAAAGATTGATTTTTTTAAAAAAACGCGACATCTTTGTTGACATATTCCGGGGTGTGTACAAAACAATAGCGAATCCCACGTTTGTATGTGCTTCGATTTTCTCGATAATGGTTTTTCCTGAACTTGCCTGCTCATGAAGAATGATTGCAGAAAAACCAAGCTTCTCGATAAATCGTGCCGCTTCTGTTTTTGCAAGGTCATCTCGGCCATGAACAATAAAAACCTTGGTTAGATCAAGAACGTTTGAATTACTTTTCGTCGAGCTCTTGGCTGGCAAAGAAGAATTTGCTTTTTCAAAAATTATTGTTGTGATGTCTTTTGCGTGTTTTTTATATCCAACAATGGCGCTCGGTGACACATACCTAAGCACGTTAGACGGCATATGGTCGTTTTCGTATTTTGAAAGCTCTTGTGTGGTTTTTTGTGTTTCTTTAATCGTTATCCGTTTGATTTCCCAGCACTTGAGAAAGTAGCCATCAAACTGGAAGTCCTCTTTCCTGAGAAATGGATAGACAATACGCTCCTCAATCTCCGCCAGATCAGTTTTATCTAGTTCAAAGTACTGCTTGTTACTCCCCGCTGTGCCGACTTTCTCCGAAGTTTCGATTAGTACGTGGTAATACATTTTTGAATTTCCTCCGCTGGAAAATTGGTGTGGGCTAACAATAATTAGATTGATCCGCCTAAACTGCGGATTTTTGAATTATAGTCCACATAAAACACAATATTTATACATATAAAAACGCACTTGATCTTTTACATAAAAAAGAGTTAAACGGCATTTTGCATTTTATTTCTGCGTCGTATACTGATCCGCATAAGAACACTGATACCTGCTGCTGTTGCTGGGTATGAAAGAAGATAATGTACGCAGGGATTCTGAGTATTCTGCTGTTTGCTGCGTGTTTTTCGGACTATTGGTGACGATGTTGACCTGATTGTTTAGGACGGAGCGGAGGGCGTCATAGGTGGCACAGAGTACCGTGGGTGAGGGTCAGTAGTGGATTGTTTGGGCACGGGTGGTACCGTGCCCTTTTTGGGTTGTGGGGTTTATTTGGGGATGAGGCCGTGGGCGAAGAAGCTGAAGTGTTGGTTGTTGCCGATGATGATGTGATCGAGGATGTTGCCTGCTTCGATGAGTTTGGTGGTTACTTCTTTGTCGGCTCGGCTGGGTTCGGGGTTGCCGGATGGGTGGTTGTGGACGACCATGATGGAGCGCGGGCGCTAACGTTGAAATTCGCCTTGCCGGTACTCCGGCAGGGTTCTTTGCCGCTCTTCCGCGAGCACCGTGGATATCATTCAGTTTCAGATATCCAGAGAATTGTTAACGGGGAAAAGAAGTTATTGCAGCAATGAATGTGAGCAATGTTTAACTCAGAAATACCTGTTCTTGAGTTTGCTTTATTATAATTGTGGTTCTTCTTGGAATATTACCAATTGAGGGTGGTACAGAAAATGAAGGCAGGTCTCCGCTGTGCCCCTTCGCGCCTAGCCTCAATCCCTGCTGCTTTATCGCGGCATTCTTGGAAGGGTTTGGGAAGAATGTTGGTTATTGTGTTTGGCTGTGTTACGGTTTTTTGATGCTATGCAATATGTGTTCCATGTGTCGCTGAAAAAGATGGCGACTTTTTTATGAAAACATTGTATTCAAGCAGGAAGTACACCAAATATTACGAGTTAGGAGGTTTATTATGAACGATAATGATGAAAACAAAATTTTCGAGTCAAATGAGTCTGGAGAGTGGGAATCCGTAAAGGATTTTAATGCCGTTAAAAGTCAGTTAATGAAGGCGGCCTCAGAAACCGCATTAAAAGATTATAGAATTAATGTTCGTGTTTCAAAAAGAGATGTTGAAGTATTAAAGACAAAGGCACTGGAGGAAGGAATTCCATATCAAACACTCGTTACGAGTATTCTGCATAAATATGTTACTGGCAAACTGACCGATTCAAGTAACAGAAATTTTGCTTAATGCCTTATGAAGTTAGTATCTGCATTCAGGCTCCCTGATGGAGGCAGTTTGCTTCCCTGCCTCGCGCTCCCCTTTTGCGACACTGAAATCTGACAACAAGCTGTCATGCACACAAGTGGGCCGATTGCTGCATTCCAGGATAAACCCATGAGGTCAGCTACTCGTTTGCACCTTTGCAAGGCGGGCTTTTTCGATATAGGTCTTCTGAATATCCCGCGACACATTGTATGCCTTCGAGAGGCTGTCAGAACTCCATAGCCTTGCATCAAAAGCCATACAGATATTTCTCAGGAACGGAATACCGACCTCGGTGACACGGACACTTTTGTCGCCAAGAACAACCAAGCCGTCGTTCTCCATGTCTTCAAGGCGATAAAGAGCGATATCAAGTTCTTCTGTATAGAGCTTCGGGTCTGCCCAGGAGGTTTCCTGTTTGCACATCAGGTTGAGAATGTGGCGGCGGAGCACAAGATCTTCATCAGTCAAGAGGTGACCGCGGTGCAGCGGAAATCGGCCTTCGTTCACCACTCTGATATAGTCAATATCGTCACGTTCGTTCTGAGCAAAAGCATACCAGGTATCGCTGATAGAAGATGAGCCAAGAGCAAGCATCATTTGTGTGGTATTTTCCGTATAACCCATAAAGTTACGATGCAGTGTTCCGTTTTTCGCGGCAATATAGAGCGCATCTCCTTCAATGGCGAAATGGTCCATACCAATTTCGTGATAACCAATAGATTCAAGCATTGCACTGCCTTTGTCGTACAGTTCCTGTTTGACATCACCGACCGGCAAGTCCTCTTCCTTGAACTTTCTCTGCCCTTCGTACATGTGAGGATTATGCCCATAGGCATAAAAAGCAAGACGATCAGGCTTCAGCTCCATCACCTTCTGGATAGTATCAGTAATAGTGGCCATTGTCTGCTTGGGAAGACCATAGACAAGGTCAAAATTGATAGAGGTAAAACCTATTTCGCGGGCAAGATCGATCTTCTCTTTGACCAGTTCGAATGACTGGAGACGATTGATCTCCTGCTGCACAATTGGGTCGAAATCCTGAATTCCGAAACTCATACGGCGAAAGCCGACACTGTAAAGGGCTTCAAGATGTTCCTTTGATGTTGACTTGGGATTGGTCTCGAAGCTGAACATGTAGTTGTCCATCTTGTTGACATTCTTGCAGATGCCTTCAACAAGCCTGACAAGATTTTCAGGGCTGAAAAAGGTTGGTGTGCCACCACCGATGTGCAGCTCCTTGACATTGAGCCTGCCAGGAAAAACATCGGTGTACATCTGCCACTCTTTGAGCAGAGCCTCAAGGTAAGGTGTTTCAAAGGAGTGATCCTGGGTACGGTGAGCGTTACAACCGCAGAAATAACAGTGGTTCTCACAGTAGGGGATATGAATATACAAGCTGATTCCGGTGGTCTCGTTACTGTCGTTAAAACCTTTAACCATAGCCTCTTTCCACTGTTCCTGGGTAACACCATCGGTACTCCATGAAGGAATGGTTGGATAGCTGGTATAACGAGGCCCTGGATTGCTGTACTTGACTGCGAGATTGGTTGCCATTGTTATCTTTCCTCTACAAGGATTATTTTTTTAAATTGGTTCTCGGGAAAATACATAAAACTCGGCAATTTCATAAATCATTAGCCCATAACCGGCTTGAAATCATTGTTTCCCGGGGCTCACGCCCTGCGCTACCAATATGTCGCCCCTACGGGGCTTGCAAGAGCGACATCGTTCCGAGGATCCCTGCAAATTGAAATATCAACCATGTGGTGTTTATCAAACGCAAACGCCATAGACAGAAAGGTGAGGATTATATTCTCAACTCGCTCACGAATAATTAATTAGAAGTGCCTTTATATGCAGCAAAAAAAAGATAATAACAGGCCAATTGTCGGCATCCTCATGGGTTCAGACTCTGATTTCGATATCATGAAGGAGGCCTCAGAGACACTTGATGATTTTTATATTGCATCAGAAATTTCGGTTATTTCTGCCCATCGGACACCACAAGACCTTGAGCAGTATGCCTCTTCGGCCATTGAACGGGGCCTGAAAGTGATTATTGCCGGAGCAGGCGGAGCTGCGCATCTTCCCGGTGTTACGGCAGCCATGACAGTACTGCCGGTTATCGGGGTACCGATTTTCAATAAAAAACTCAACGGACAGGACTCGCTCTACTCTATTGTACAGATGCCAGCAGGTATCCCTGTAGCCACCGTCGGAATTGACAATGCCCGCAATGCTGCGCTGCTTGCGGTTCAAATTCTTGCCCTTTCCGATGAACCCCTGATGGTCGCACTGCTTGAGTTCCGCAAAAAAATTGCCGAGGCTTCTCGTCAAAAAACAGGAAAAATCAGGGAAAAACTCCATGCAAAAGGCTGAATTCTGGATAGAAAACCTGAAGCTTTCACCCCATCCGGAAGGTGGTTTTTATCGTGAAACCTATCGGAGTGGGGGATCGTATCCCTTTACCAAAAACAGCCTGTTCAAAAACAAGCGCTCTTATGCAACAGCCATTTATTACTTGCTTAAAGGCACAGAGTGCTCCAAACTGCACAGGATTCATTCCGATGAACTTTGGTTTTTCCATGCAGGTAATCCTCTGACGGTGCATGTTTTTCCTGAAGCAGGGGAACCATCCAATTTTACCCTTGGAGTGGAGGCCGACAAGGGACAGCTCCTGCAGGAGAGTGTGCTGGCAGAAAGTTGGTTCGGTGCCTGTTGTGACCGCACAGATGACGAAAGCTATTCACTGGTCAGTTGTGTTGTGGCACCAGGATTTGATTTCTGCGACTTTGCTTTTGCCAACAGAGACTCGCTGCAACAAAAATTCCCGCTGCAGGCTGACATCATCGAACATCTCACCTGATTCCCACATAGTAAATCCTGAACAGATGCGGAAATTTCTGGTATCAAGTTATCTTGCGGAACAGAAAAACGGAGAAATAGTTCAAGTACTTTATAAAAGGTGACACCGGAGATGAAAAAGAGGGTTGTAATTGTAGGCGGCGGATTTGCAGGGCTCAATGCCGCCAGGGTTTTAGGAAATAAACCTGACATTGAGATTACTCTCATTGATCGCAAGAACTACCATCTCTTTCAGCCACTCCTCTACCAAGTTGCCATGGCTGCTCTTGGAGAGGGAGACATTGCCGCTCCGCTAAGAAATATGCTGGCAAACTACCATAACGTGACCGTCTTTAAAGGTATTGTGGAGCGTATTGATATTGAGAACAAAACCGTTATTACCGATTTCAGCGATATCCAGTACGATTACCTGATTCTGGCTTGCGGCGTACAGCACCACTATTTTGGCCACAACGATTGGGAAGAGTTTGCTCCTGGCCTGAAAACACTTGCCCAGGCAAAAGAAATTCGGCGACGGGTGATGGAGGCTTATGAGCGTGCTGAACGAACAAAAGATTTCGTTGAACGCAAAAAACTGCTCACCTTTGTCATTGTCGGTGGCGGACCGACCGGAGTTGAACTTGCCGGGTCAATCGGTGAAATGAGCCGCTATACGCTTTCAAAATTTTACAGGAATATAGATCCGAAACTTACCAGAATTTTTATTGTTGAAGCGGCGCCGCGCATTCTCAGCTCTTTTTCGCCTGATCTTGCCAGCAAAGCGACACGATCTCTCGAAAAACTTGGCGTACAGGTCTGGACAAACAGCATGGTCAGCGATGTTGATGCTGACGGGGTGCAAATCGGCAATGAACGCATCGAGGCCGCAACGGTGCTTTGGGCCGCTGGTGTTACAGCCATTGGAATTGGCAAAACCATGACCGGAGTGGAGACCGACCAGATCGGGCGGATCATTGTCGGCCAAGATCTCAGCATTCCAGGGCATCCAGAAATATTTGTTGGCGGCGACCTTGCTCACTTTGTTGCTGAAAATGGATGCCCCCTGCCCGGGCTTGCGCCCGTTGCCCTGCAGCAAGGCAGAGTTATCAGCAAAAATATTCTGCTTGATCTCAAAACAAAGGCAAGAAAAGTGTTCAGATACAGGGATAAAGGACAAATGGCAACCATTGGAAAAAACAAGGCCATTGTTGAGTTCGGCAACCTGAAGTTTGATGGTATTCTTGCCTGGTTCACCTGGTTACTGGTCCATATCTATTTTCTGACCAGCTTCCGTCACAAGGTTTTTGTACTCCTGCAGTGGGGATGGTCATATTTCACGTTCAGTTATGGCGCCCGGCTGATTGTCAACCGCGAATGGAGATTCTATGGCAGCAGCGACAAATGCCCTGACAATGCTGGACAAAAAGAGCGGAAATGACAAAACAGATTAACGCTCCCATGACTATAGGGATGTTACTGGCAATCACCTTTATTGGTATTTCGCTCTACATTCTTTTTATGCCCCTTCCTGACGCCTTTGCCGGAAAGAATGACCTTCAGCTTTACTCCATACTGACGGGGTCTTATGGAGTATGGCGAGCTTTTCGGGTTTTCCTGACTTGGAAAGATTTGCAGGAAGACAACTGAACAAAAACATGCTGACTGTCCACCGTCACCAGGGCAAATCGTTTCCTTTTCTCCAGTAATTTATTTTTTCCGTAGATTACGCCTGATATTTGTTACGAAAGGCAGAGAGGGCGCATCCTGTTATACTGAGTCTACCACTTTTGACTGTCTTTTACAGCATAATTTAGTTTGAGAATTTATTTAAAGAAGAGAACGACGATGACACCACTACCCGTCACCCAAGAAACCGAACAGAAACTTTTTTTTCATAATTATGCCAGGCTTCCTATTGCTGTGACACACGGCGAAGGGGGCTGGCTCGTCAGTGATGACGGCACCCGTTATCTCGATATGATTGCAGGTATTGGTGTCAATGCCCTCGGTTATGGTGACAAACGTCTTGTTGACGCTATATGCTCCCAGGCTGCAAAGCTTATCCATGCATCGAACCTCTTTATGATGCAGCCGCAGTTTGCTTTGGCTGAAAAGCTGCTTGATCTCTCGGGCTTGTCGAAGGTCTTTTTTGCCAACAGCGGCACTGAGGCCATTGAAGCTGCGATCAAAATGGCAAGGAAATGGGCGGGGCAGTTCGGCAATCCCCAGAAAAAAGAGGTGCTGTCGCTGAGCAACTGCTTTCACGGCAGAACCTATGGCGCTATGTCCCTGACGGCAAAACCTAAATATGTTGACGGGTTTGAGCCGCTTCTGGATGGAACCGGCATGATAAACTTCAATGATATCAACGATCTGGAAGATAAAGTGTCCACCAAAACTGCTGCTGTTTTTATTGAAGTGGTGCAGGGAGAAGGAGGCATTCACCGGATTTCACAGTCCTTTATTGACCGGTTGAAAGAGCTTCGTGATCACTACAACTTTCTCATCGTTGCCGATGAAATTCAGGCTGGCTGCGGAAGAACCGGGACATTTTTCAGCTATACGCAGGTCAATGCCGAACCTGATCTGGTCTGTCTTGCCAAACCGCTTGGTGGTGGTCTGCCCTTGTCAGCCGTTATCGGCAGCGAAAAAGTAGCAGATGTCCTTAGTTATGGCAACCATGGCACCACCTTCGGGGGAAACCCTGTGGCATGTGCGGCAGGTATTGCCATGATCGATGCAATCCATCATGACCACCTTATTGAAAATGCGGAAACAATCGGGAGCTTTATCAAAGATGAGATGCAAAAACTGGCAGCAATACATCCACAAATTCTCGACATCCGTCAGTATGGCCTGATGATCGGCATCACTGTCGACAAGGAGGCTAAATATTATGCTGGCAAAGCATTGCAGAAACATGTCCTTATCAACGCTACCAGCGTTAACGTTATCAGACTTCTTCCTCCCTTGACCATCAACCAGGAAGAGGCTCAACACTGTATTTCGACACTTGATGAAATCTTTACCGAAGAAGAAGCAGAACAAGCCTGCTGAACAAGTAGCAATTATGCCCCTTGGAGCAACCAACTATCTCATGATTGCTCTTGGGGCTCTGGTCATTGCAGGAAGCTTCTTGGGAATGTACCTGGAAAAGGCTGTTGATGGCGTTTTCGCCCTTTTTGTCAGTCCCGTCACCCTTGTAGGGGCTTATGTCTGGATTATCTTTGCGATAGTCTACCGGCCAAAAGCACAAAAAACGCTGAAGGGTTAATCGAGCTGAAACCTTATAGGCACAGTAAACCATACCTTGATCGGGCTGCCGTTCTGAATGCCAGGATAGTATTTCGATTCCATCACGGACTTGATGGCCACAGCATCAAACATTTCACAGTCGGCAGGGATACGTTTCATGACCTTTGCCTTGACAGGTCGACCATCTTCAGCGATGAGAACACTGACAAATACCTTTCCTGTAATCCCTGCGATTCTTGCCATCTCAGGATAAACTGGTTTTTTCTGCTCCAGAAAACCCGGCATTTTTTCGCAAGGCACAAACATCGGCACTTCATCGCCTGAAGCCGCACTGCCAGATCCCGACCCTTGGGTCTGGATAGCCTGTTTCAGCTCTTTCTGCGTCGCGACAGTCTGTTCAGGAGGCACTTCGTCCTGACTGACCTTTTTAATTTTGCCAACACTCGGTGGAACCGGAACTGCCGGGGAAGAAGGAGTCACCGGAACGGGTTCAGGTATATTGAGTGGCGGTGGTGGCGGAAGCTGCGTCACACTGGTAACAACTTCATAACACTCAACCATTGGTTTCTCATCCTTGCCAAATAACCCGGTCAATGAGACAAGTCTCTGCCAATTGGCTGTAACCAGCCAGAAAACTCCAAGAATTGCAATGGCAACAAGAACCCCATGAGTGAGAAAAAGATGAGCTTGACGCCTTAAAACAAGATTGCCATAAGGTAATTGTCGCAAACGGTCGGTATCAAGAAACTGTTCACCGAAAGACCATGATGACAGGGCTTTTTTGCGAAATATTTCCTGATGTATTTTTTTTAATTTTGAGGACACCTTAAGGAACTCCTTTGCTGATTGCAGCCTTAAATCGCTCTTTGTATTTCGAGTGCATCCTGCTCAGTATAATCATCAAGACTGAACCGGTCTATTTTCATGAGGTTCAACTCATCAATAATATCAACAAGATGACGATACTTTGCTTTTTCACTTATTTTGACAACAATTACCATTTTCGTGTTTACTGCGGTCTGCTGTCTCAAAAGCTGGCGCAACTGACCACTCAATGCCAACTGGCGGGTATCGTAGAGGGGGACTCTTCTTGGCACGCCCTCACCCAGAGAGTAATAGGCCATCGCATCATCAGCAATCCTCAGCGTCAGGACATTGTTTTCCGCAACCCTTACTTCGGTTTTTTCCGGCGGAATATTGATCTCCATGGTGTTGGATTTTGAAAAGGTCGTCGTCAGCATAAAAAAGGTCAGAAGAAGAAATGCCACATCAACCATGGGTGTCATGTCAAGATGAAACCCGAGCCTTTTTGACTGCCGTCTTCCTTTTTTTTTATGGCGTCGCCCAGCGGGAGAATCAACAATACCCATAATCAGCGAACCTCCTTTTCAAGAACGGTAATCAGGTTGAAGGTGAGCAGGTTTGCTTTTTTATAGACCTTGATTACCTGGTTCACCGCTTCAAATCCTGCATCAGCATCGGCCCTGATAACCGGCCGGAGCTTCTGGTTGGCAAAGCGTGCCATAACGACAAATTTGTCGAGTTCACTTGGCTCAACCCGAAAATTTTCGGCAAGTTTGAAATGTTTCAGGGAGTCGGCAACCGCTCCCGAAGAAAAACCTGCTGCCTGAAGTTTTGATTTCACGACAGCGTTAAAAATTTTCTCGCGTGACTGCTGAGAAGATACCCCCATAAAATAGGTATTGTCGCGGCTAACCGTCACAGTCAAAACATCCGATTCAGGAAGTTTGAGCTGGGAATGAGATGAAGGAAGATCAATCTTCACCACTTCAGGCGGACGAAACTTGGTCGTCAACATGAAAAAGGTCAAAAGAAGAAATGCAACGTCCACCATTGGCGTCATATCGATCCGGAAACCTACCCGTTTAGCCTTGATTCTCGACATCAGCGATCCGATTTACCGGTTCCAAGAGTCTGTATGATGTAGAATGCTGCCTCATCAATCATGTAGCTGAAATGGTCAACCCGACTGGTAAACACGTTATAGGCAACGATACCCGTAATGCCTCCAAAAATACCAAGTGCTGTATTGAAAAGTGCTTCAGAGATTCCGAGCGAGAGCTGTACTGCATCAGGGGCACCGCTCGTAGCCATTGCGGCGAACGCGCGGATCATGCCGAGTGTAGTTCCAAGAAGTCCCACCATCGTGGATATTGATGCAATGGTTGAAATTGCCACCAGATTATTTTCCAAAAGCGGCATTTCCATGACCGTTGCCTCCTCAACCGCCTTTTCCATCTCGCTTACCTTTTTCTCCCGATCGGTAACATTATAATCAGAGAGTTTTTTATATCGGTCAAGCACGGCACGAAGCACTGCGGCAAGAGAACTTTGATGGTCGTCACATTTCGCAATAGCCTGATCAATTGATCCGTTATCAATATCCTGCTTGAGGCTTCGCACAAATTCCGGAATATTTCCCTTGCCCGAAGCCTTGTTCAGGGCAATGATACGTTCGACAGTGTAGGCTACAACCATCAGAATAAGCGCCATCAGAACGGAGACAACCGGCCCTCCTTTCCAGATTGCATGAAAGATCGACTCCGGGGGAGTAGTACCCATCCATACATAGAAGCCCAGAGAAACCGCGTACGTTACAACAATGAGCAGACCGGTGAAAAAACCCTGTTTCATAGACTCTTGATTGTTTTGAATAACCTGAAGGGAAACGAAGCATTATGAACCACGCCGTAATTTGCTATACTATATAGCACATGGATGCAAGTAACCGCGACACCTCTGTTTGTATATGTAATGACCTGAAAACCGGATCTGACAGTGTCTGAACAGAGAGCCAATCGCCTAACATGGCAACAACAGCGATACTATCTGGCTGCCAATTTAGTAAATATGCTTCTTATTTTTTAGCAGTATTCGTTGTTCAAGTAAAAAAAACAAGTATTCCCACAACAAGATCACAAACAAAGAAGGAGCACATGATCCCATCGGCGACTATTGATGAAGTCCGGCAAGCGGCAGACATTGTTGATATAATCTCTGATTACGTGTCACTTCAACCTGCAGGACGCAACTATAAAGCGCTCTCTCCTTTTACGATAGAGAAAACACCGTCATTTATTGTTTCGCCCGACAAGCAGCTCTATAAATGTTTTTCAACGGGCAAGGGAGGCAACGTTTTCTCTTTTGTCATGGAGATGGAAAAGGTGCCTTTTATTGAGGCACTAGAACTGGTTGCCAAACGAACTGGTATCGATATCAGCCAATTCACACAAAAAAAGGAGCGTAAATCTGCAAATGAAGAGAGTCAGACCGAAACCCTCCGCTGGGCTGCAAGGTATTATCATGAAACTCTGGAACGCGATGCCGGAAAAACTGGTCGGGCCTATCTTGCGACCGAACGAGCCCTCTCGGATAAAACCATCCAGACTTTCGGACTTGGGTATGCACCAGATGCATGGGACAATCTCTTCACTGAGGCAAAACGGGCCGGGATAGCAAAGGAACGTCTGCTTGAGTTGGGACTCATAACGCAGAACAAACAGAAAAACTCATGCTATGACACCTTCCGCAACAGGGTGATCTTTCCCATTTTTTCTGTTGGAGGACAGGTTGTCGGCTTTGGAGGACGCACCTTGCAGAACGACGACCAGACACCGAAATACCTGAATTCGTCCGAAAGCAAGTTGTTTGAGAAATCAAAACTCCTTTATGGACTTCATGCTGCCAAAAATGAGATACGGCGCATGGAAACTGCCATACTTGTTGAAGGGTACATGGATGTGCTTGCGCTGCACCAGGCAGGCATGACCAATGCGGTAGCATCATGCGGCACATCACTGACACGCTATCAAGCAAAAGCGCTTCACAATTACACCAAGCGTGTCTTGTTTATGTATGACGCTGACAGGGCCGGTCAAAAATCAATGATGAGCGGCATCGACATACTTCTTTCTGAAAACGTCACACCTTATGTCATCATACTTCCTGCCGGAGACGATCCCGACAGTTTTGTACGACGTGAAGGGCGTGAGAAATTTTTCCAGTTTGCTGAAAAAAACATGCTCTCGTTTCAGGACTATCAAATCCGTTTTTTCACGGAATCAGGAGATTTTGGACAGCCTGATCTGAAATCAAGAGCGATAAGAACGATGGCACACACCATTGCACTCAGCCCTGAGCGAATCCGACGGGAACTTTATCTTCAGGAATTATCAAAAAAACTTGCACTCAGCCTGCAAGCTCTCCATGAGTTGCTCGACAGAGAAGAAAATGCAACAGAAAAAAAGAGATTATCGCTCGAAAGCCGCCAGGAAGTTCAGCCCCCACGCAAGCCTGCGCCGAACCTCTCCGTACTGGAAAAAACCTTTCTGAAAGCGCTCCTGGAAAGTACCAGCTATGGAAATGCAGTGCTGGAATTTGCTGCATCGCATGAAGAGATGCTGGAGTTACCACACAGGGTGGCACAGGAGATTTTTGCACATCTGATCCGACGCTACCACGACATTGCTGACCAACCTGAAATACGGATTGACATAGCATCTGAAATAAGTTCATTCAGCAATCCTGAGTCACGGAATCTTGCATCTGGCTTGCTGATTGACCCGCCGGTCAGCAATAAATGGCTGGAACAATCCGACGTTCAGGCAGATAACGCTAAACGGTGCCTTACCATGTTCCTTGATGCGTTCAAAAATCTTGTTCTTGAACCGCTTGTTCATCAGAAAAATGTACTCACCGAAAAAATCCGGATTGAAAACAACTCGGATCGGGAAATTGAACTGTCAAGGGAAAAGATCATCCTTGATAAAAAAATCAGGAAAACCTCTCATGAACTCAAAAGCATGATCACCAGCATTCTCGAAAACAGTTAGTCCCCCAACCCAAGGCAGGGGGGAAAAAACTGTTTCTTTCTTACACGCTATATCCATCAATCGGATGACTCAGGCAAAGCGCCTTGATCTCATCGCGAACTGCGTGGCAAATATTGCTGATATCCGGCTTTTCGGCTGAAGAGATTACCCGATCAATAAGTTCCACAATCGTTTTACTCTCTGCCTCTTTCATCCCGCGTGTGGTCATCGCTGGCGTGCCGATGCGGATGCCGCTAGTAACGAATGGGGACTTGTCGTCAAAAGGAACCATGTTCTTGTTTACAGTAATACCAGCATCATGCAGCAGATTTTCGGCAATCTTGCCGGCAACACTCTTATTGCGCAGGTCAAGCAGCATGAGATGGTTTTTGGTACCACCGCTGACAATATTGTAACCGAGATCCAGAAACTTTTCAGCCATCACGGAGGCGTTTTTGATAACCTGAGCAGCATATTCCTTGAATGAGGGCTGTAATGCTTCACCAAAAGCTACGGCTTTGCCCGCAATAATATGCATGAGAGGACCACCCTGAATACCCGGCATTACTTCTGCATCCATCACCTCCGACATCATTTTCAGTCGTGAACCGCTCTTGGTCTTGATGGTAATACCCATAGGGTTCTCAAAGTCAGAACCCATCATGATCATCCCACCCCTCGGACCGCGAAGGGTTTTGTGTGTGGTGGTGGTTACAAAATGACAATGCGGCATAGGGTCACCCAGCAGACCTGCAGCAATAAGGCCCGCAGGATGAGCTATATCAGCCATCAGAAATGCCCCGACTTTATCGGCAATAACCCTGAACGCCTTCACATCAAAGCCCTGTGAATAGGCGCTAGCTCCGCAGATAATCATTTTCGGACGTACCTGCAGGGCAAGCTCCTCAACTTTATTCATGTCAATACGCCCTGTCTGGCGATCAACACCGTAAGAGTGGGCCTCGAACATCTGGCCCGAAAAATTGACTGAGCTACCGTGGGTCAGGTGCCCACCATGGGAAAGGTCAAGTCCCATGATTCGATCGCCTGGTTTCAACACGGAAAACAGCACTGCCATGTTAGCACTTGAACCGGAGTGTGGCTGCACATTAACATAATCGCAACCAAACAATTTTTTAGCCCGATCACGGGCCAGATTTTCAGCCACATCGACATATTCGCAGCCGCCGTAATAGCGCTTGCCGGGATAGCCTTCGGCATATTTATTGGTCATCACAGAGCCACAGGCCTGCATCACTGCACGACTTGTGAAATTTTCTGACGCGATAAGCTCAAGCGTTTCGGTCTGCCGCGTCATTTCACTGGCAATCGCATCAAAGAGCTCTTTATCCTGTATCTGAAGGATATCAGTATCCATCGTTTCGCATTCCTTTTCCTGACGGAAGTTTACGGGTTAGGATTTATTTTTTTCCAAAAAACGACTTTCAGTTCCGCATGAACAACCAATCATATGGCCCAATTTATCGCGTTTGGTGTCGAGATAACTTTGATTCATCGGATTGGGGGCTATTTCAAGTGATATCCTCTCGACAATTTCAAGGCCATAACCCTCAAGACCAACCACTTTTTTGGGATTATTGGTCAAGAGCCTCATTTTCCTCACTCCCAGATCTTTCAGAATCTGGGCGCCGATACCGTAGTCGCGAAGATCGGCCTTGAAACCGAGCTTTTCATTGGCCTCAACCGTATCGAATCCCTCATCCTGAAGGTTATAAGCTTTCAGCTTATTTATCAAACCGATTCCACGTCCCTCCTGCATGAGATAAATCAACACTCCGCGTCCCTCTTTTTCTATCATGGTAAGAGCCGAGGCAAGCTGGTTGCCACAATCACAGCGCAACGAGGCAAAGGTGTCGCCAGTGGCACATTGTGAGTGAACCCTCACAAGAACGGGTTCATCAGTGGTAACATCTCCTTTCACAAATGCAATATGGTTATGCTGGTCGGTGAATGATTCGTAGGCAATAAGCCGGAACTCACCATAAGCAGTCGGCAATCTCGATTCAACAGCCCGGTTCACGAGTTTATTGCGCTGCATCTGATAGGCAACAAGTTCCTTGATCGTGATCAGCTTAAGGCCAAATTTCGCCTTCAGCTTGATCAGTTCGGGAAGTCGGGCCATACTTCCGTCATCATTAAGTATTTCGCAGAGCAATCCAACCGGACTGCAACCAGCAAGACGTGCAAGATCAACCGCAGCTTCCGTATGCCCCACCCGCCTGAGCACACCACCATCCATAGCTCGGAGCGGAAAAATATGACCCGGACGGGAAAAATCATCTGCTTTCGAAAAAGGATCTCCAAGCATCCTGATGGTCATGGTACGATCAGAAACAGAAATCCCTGTTGTAACTCCTTCAGCAATTGCATCGACAGAAACCGTAAAGTTGGTTTCATGCTGAGAGGTGTTTCTCTGCACCATCGGGTCGAGCTGCAACTCTTTTGCTCTCGCCATGGTTACTGCCACACAAAGAAGACCACGAGCTTCTCTTGTGATAAAATTGATCATTTCGTTGGTAACCAGTTCTGCAGCACCAATAAAATCACCCTCATCCTCACGGTCTTCATCATCGATAACAATGACAAGCTTTCCCTGCCGGATATCTTCGAGAGCAGCGTCTATAGTATCAAAACTCTTTTTATACATACATAGTTATTACACCTTTTTCAATCCAGATAGTTCACCAACAGATCGTAATGTAAAAAAAATCCTGCTCCATTTTCAGATAGTCAAAAAAAGAAGAACTCTAACGGATAACCGGCAGCTTTGAGAAGCATGGGCATTTTTGTATAATGCATCGGTTTTCATATCAAGAGGTGAATTGTTACCTTTACACAGCTCGTTCCTGAAGCATCTTTAAAACCATCGAGATTGCATGACCATTAAAGCTTCCGACCTGACACAGGAGGTTATTGACCTTATCCGGAAATTCTCTGAAGAACGGCTGCTTCAAGCTAAGCAGAACGGATTTTCCGACTTTCAACTTGCCAATATTTTCAATACTACAGAACCATCCATACGGGCACTAAGAAAATATTATGGTGTCGAATCCGTCTTCAAAACTGTCGATACCTGCGCGGCAGAATTCGATGCACAAACACCTTACCATTACTCGACATACGAAGAGGAAAACGAATCAGTCTCCTCTGGCCGGAAAAAGGTAATTATCCTTGGCGGTGGGCCAAACCGTATCGGCCAGGGCATTGAGTTTGACTACTGTTGTGTCCAAGCAGTTTTTGCTCTCAGAGAGGCTGGTTATGAGACCATTATGGTCAACTGTAATCCTGAAACCGTTTCTACAGACTACGATATTGCCGACAAACTCTACTTTGAACCTCTCACCTTTGAAGACACCATTCGCATCATAGAACACGAAAAGCCTCTCGGTGTTATTGTCAGTTTTGGAGGCCAGACGCCACTGAAGCTCTCGACTAAATTGCATGATGCCGGTGTCACCATTCTCGGTACCTCATCAAAAGGAATTGACCTTGCCGAAGACCGAAAAAAATTCGGCGCACTTCTTGAACAGCTTGATATTCCTCATCCTGAATACGGAACTGCCATAAGCTTTGAAGAAGCCAAAGAGATCACCCGACGAATAGGCTATCCGGCACTCGTCCGCCCAAGCTACGTTCTGGGGGGACGGGCAATGAAAATTGTCTATAGTGACGAATCCCTCAAAGAGTATATCGATCAGGCTCTCTTCATTACCGAAAAATATCCTCTACTGATAGACCGTTTTCTTGAAACTGCTGTAGAGTTTGACATTGATGCCATTGCCGACACCACAGACTGCGTCATCAGCGGTATCATGCAGCATGTTGAAGCAGCAGGTATACACAGCGGTGACTCAACCTCAATCCTGCCCTATCACAACATCAGCAAGAATGTTATTGCCACCATGAAGGCATATACAAGAACACTTGCAGCAAATCTTGAGGTTGTAGGGTTGATGAACATTCAGTATGCCGTCCAGAACGAAAGTGTCTATGTTATTGAGGTCAATCCGAGAGCAAGCCGTACCGTCCCTTTTGTCGGCAAAGCAACGGCTATTCCAGTCGTAAAAATTGCTACACGGGTAATGCTTGGTGAAAAGCTCAGCGATCTGCGCAAGGAGTATGACCTGAAAGATTGTGACGAACTTGGTATGAAGCATCTGGCCATCAAAGAACCGGTCTTCCCGTTTTCGAAGTTTGTCAAATCAGGTGTCTATCTTGGCCCTGAAATGCGCTCGACCGGTGAAGCGATGAGCTTGGCCGAAGAGTTTCCTGAAGCATTCGCCAAAGCTTACCAGGCAGCAAACATGCAGCTTCCTCTCTCTGGAGCTGTTTTTATCAGCGTTAACGACCAAGACAAAAACCAGCGCATTCTCGACATCGCAAAAGCACTCTTCCGGATGGATTTCGATCTCGTGGCTACTGCTGGCACATACGAATTCCTGACAAAGAACAGTATCGAATGTAAAAAGGTCTTTAAGGTGGGAGAGGAGGGGCGCCCAAATATCTTTGACATTATTAAACACGGCAAGATTAACTTTGTCATCAACACTCCAAGGGGCGAAAAAGCGCTCCACGACGAAGAGGCTATCGGCGCTGCATCGGTACTGAGCAATGTTCCATTTGTAACTACCATTGAGGCCGCAGAAGCATCGGTACAGGCTATAGACTGTATACGACACCAGGAATTCGGGATTAAAAGTCTTCAGGAGTATGCATCCTATCGCAACAAATAAACCAACAATACCTTATCATGCCAGAAAAACTCCAGAAACATCTTGACGAATCAATACAACTGGAATTGAATCTTGCCAAACTCTATACTCTCTTTAATGATTGCTTTTTTGAAGATGAAGATTTCTGGTGGGAACTGGCAATGGAGGAACAGGGTCATGCGACTCTTCTTCAGCAAGAGAAAAATCAACCCCAGCACAAGGAGTTCTTTCCAGAAAATTTGCTGGCCAACGATCTGCAATCCCTTATCGATAACAACACAAAAATTGCAGCACTGATTGCTTCATATACGTGCACGCCGCCCTCAAGAGCCGAAGCATTCCAGACCGCATACTCCCTTGAAATGGCGGCAGGAGAATCCCATTTCCAGCAGTTTCTCGACAGCCCCAGTAACTCTTTTTCTGCAAATATTTTTAAGCAACTGAATCAGGAAGACCGCGATCATGCCGCAAGAATCATTCAATACATGCAGAAAAACCACATTAAACAAAAATAAGCCATAGTTTTTCAGGGAACCAGAACAAACTTCTGTTTAAAGCCCCCCTGACCGTCTATGAGGAGTTCACTGTAGCACTTGGGATTATAGTGAAAACTTCCTCCATTGATAAAGGTTATCCCATCGGTAGTGTAGGCTTGAAAGCGGTGAAAATGACCATGCAAAACGAGCTTTGTCTGCATACGTTTCATCAGCTCCAAAAACTCCTCACGATTTTTCAACTCCATGGTCCAGTCAAAGGCCTGGTCAATCAGCGAATCAGTTCCATACACTTTATACGCATGATGACAAAGTCCAACCAAAAAGCACCCCTGCAGAGAGGCAAGAACACTTTCCTGGCCAAGAGCACGCAACTGTCCTGGAGTAATAAATCCTCTGGCTCCGAGAGGATTATCGGCAGGATACCATGGATAAACTGAATTAAGAGCGGCGAATGCAATCTTAACCGATGGATAGTTTATAATTTTGACAAAAGGAAATGCGTTACCACCCTGCTCTTCACCGGTTATCAGCTCCTGAAAAAAAAAGCAAAACTCTTTCAACTTGCGTTCAAATACTTTTTTTCTGACCAAAGACAGCGGGTTCAGCGCATTATAAAATCGCATTTCCTCTTCAAGATTGATCAAATCGTGATTACCCGCAACAACAGTCGCCTTGTCCCAGTGGTAAAAACCGTGAATCTCCAGTTTTTTCCTGATGATACGCCAGTCTTCCGGATCAGCATTATTGCTAAGATCTCCCGAGATAACAAGATGATCATACCCTGCGGTTTTGAAATAACCGAACAGACGATCCAATTCGTCAACTTGACGACGATCCTGTTTTCCCGAAAGATGAGTATCCGATATGTGCGCTATTTTTACTTCTTTCGTAATCAATGTTAATTAGACTTGCGGTTTTCAATTCTAAAACAGTAAATTCAGGATTATTTTATTTCGGGCATTAATAAAAACCTCCTAAACACTTTAATGCTTAAGGTACTACCTTTTTTTGTCCTTCAGCATCAATGCAATCATTATACTGATCAACTATGCAAAAAAAAATAATTGCGCTTCGAGAACTGTCAAAAAATCTCTGGTGGTCATGGGATACAGAAGCAAAACAGATTTTCGAAGAACTCTCTCCTCTCCTTTGGGAACGAAACAATCATAATCCGGTCGAACTTTTACGGCAGATATCCGATGATGAACTTATTGCCCGCAGTGACTCCAAGTTCGGCGAAAAAATAGATCGAGTGTATTCGCGCTTTACAGCCTACCTCAACGAAAAAAATACTTGGGCGGCAAACAACACTCCTGAACTTGTCAAAAATCCAGTTGCCTATTTCAGTGCAGAATTCGGCATTCATGAAAGTGTGAGGATATATTCCGGCGGACTTGGTGTTCTTGCTGGAGATCACCTGAAATCAGCAAGCGATTTGGGGATCAACTTTATAGGTATTACGCTGTTTTACAGAGAAGGATACTTCCGCCAGCACCTTAATCACGACGGATGGCAGATTGAAGACTATCCCCTGCAACACCCTGAAAACCTTCCTGTAGAAAAAGTTACCCGTCCTGACGGCAAGGATTTGATCATCTCCGTAAATATAGCGCAAAGTGAAGTTTTTGCACAAGTATGGAAACTCGGTGTTGGCCGGGCAACACTCTACCTACTTGACACCAATATTTCTGCAAATGAATCACACTATCGAGATATCTGTTGCAGAGTCTATGGCGGTGACCAGAATATGCGTATCAACCAGGAAATACTGCTTGGTATCGGCGGAGCAAAACTGCTCGACCGGCTCAAAATAAAACCAATAGTCTATCACATGAACGAAGGCCACTCGGCATTTCTAACGCTCGAGTTGCTCGCTAAAGAACTTTCTGAAGGGTCATCAGAAAATGAGGCTATTGAAAAGGTACGTTCACGCTGCGTCTTCACAACGCATACCCCGGTTCCTGCAGGTCATGACCGCTTTTCCAGAGACATGATGCACTACACCTTCGATAAGTACCTTTCAAACATCGGCATGAAGTTCGATGATATGATGAGGCTCGGCTCGGAAGACAAGGAGGACACACATGGACTTTTCACCATGACCGTCCTTGCGCTTAACTTGTCACGATCGGCCAACGGCGTTTCAAAACTGCACGGAGAAGTTTCACGCAATATGTGGCAACACCTTTATCACGGTATAACTGTTGCAGAGGTACCAATCGGGCATATCACAAACGGTGTACACGCAAGTACCTGGACATGCGGATATACTGAACAGTTCTGGAAACAATTCACCGATAGCATTGACGAAATGACTCTTTCGCGTGAAGCCACTGAAGCTGTTCTTGCAATAATCTCCGATGAGGAGCTCTGGTCGCTTCGTTACAACCTGAAGCGTCATCTTATCGACTTCATCGACAGGTATCTGGCCAACCAGCTTTTTCATCAGCACCAGCATATCGGATTGTTCCAGAACGATTATTATGCATTGCAAGCAGGAACAAACACCTTCTCACCTGACGTGCTGACCATAGGGTTTGCCAGACGTTTCGCTACCTACAAGCGTGCTCCGCTGGTTTTCAGGGATCTTGACCGCCTTGACAGAATCATCAATCATCCGATAAGGCCGATGCAGATCGTTTTTGCCGGAAAAGCCCATCCTCATGATGATGCAGGAAAAGACTATATCCGCCAAATTGTTGAACACGCCCGCAGGCCACAATTTGCCGGAAAGGTTATTTTCCTTGAAAACTACAACCTTGGCGTTGCCAAGCGGATGGTCTCAGGTGTTGACGTTTGGCTGAACACCCCTGTAAGACCAATGGAGGCAAGCGGTACTTCAGGTGAAAAAACTGTGCTCCATGGTGGACTGAATTTCAGTGTTCTTGACGGCTGGTGGCCAGAAGCATATAATGGCGAAAACGGTTTTTCCATCGGAAACGGTGAATCTTTTGAAAACCATGAAGAACAGGATCGATTCGATGCTGAAAAAGTGTACACTACGCTGGAAAACCAGATTGTCCCAACATTTTACGATCGTAACGAGAACAATATTCCTGTTAAATGGATTAAAAAAATCCGGAATGCCATTGCTACGATAGCACCTGAATACAACACCCATCGTATGGTGCGAGACTATGCAACACGCTATTATGTAGACAAAAAAGAGAACTAAGCTTGGTAGTATTCCTGGCTGGGCAAAACCAGTCAGGAATATGTTTTTGCTCTTATCTCAGTCAAGCACACAACAACATGAGTCTACACGAAACCGCCAAATCTACAACCAGCGCGGCAGTATCTCTCGGCCGTGGACTTAATCTGAAATCCCCAGTACTCCTCGCCTCAGGCACCATCTCTTACGGGGAAGAACTCAGCCAACTCTGCGATATTTCAAGAATCGGCGGCTTGGTAACTAAAGCAATTTCTCTCGAACCAAGGATCGGCAATCCTCCACAGCGCATCGCGGAAACCCCTTCTGGAATGATCAATGCTATCGGCCTGGCCAATGTAGGGTTGAAGCGGTTTATTGCAGAAAAAGTCCCGTTTCTCCGCACGCTCAACACGGCAGTGATTGTCAATATTGCTGGCCGCTCAATCGATGAGTACTGTGAGGTCGTCTCAACGCTTGATGGCGTCGAGGGACTTAACGGTTACGAAATCAACCTTTCGTGTCCGAATGTCAAGGGGGAGTGCATGATTATGGGAGTAAGTAGAGCAGCAACTTTTGAAATTGTCTCAGAGCTGCGCAAGATAACTGCCAGACACCTCATGATCAAGCTGACACCAAACGTCACATCTATCAGCTCAATAGCTCTTGCAGCCGAAGAGGCTGGAGCTGATTCTGTATCCCTCATCAACACAGTAGTCGGCATGGCTATTAACTATAAAACCCGCAGGCCTCTGTTGAAAAATATTACCGGAGGACTTTCAGGACCCGCCATCAAGCCAATTGCCCTTGCAAAAGTATGGGAAGTTTATAACTCAGTAACAATTCCTGTAGTTGGCATGGGTGGTATTGCTGGATTTGAGGACGCTATGGAGTTTTTACTTGCCGGATCACAAGCAATACAGATAGGCACCATGAACTTTGTCTATCCTGATATCGGCGAAAAAGTTGCCACAGCCATTGAAGAATATTTTTCGGCTCAAGGAACGACACCCCTCAGAGAATACTACGGAAGTCTGGTCACAGGGTGACACTGCCATCCCCGTTCCTACCTTTTATTCGAAAGATATTTCCTTGGACGCCGTCCACCGATTTTTAAGCCGGGGCGGCGATATTCACGGGTAAGACGATTGCGCGACAGAAATGAGGTATTGGTCAAATACGAAAAAATTCTGGATTCCGACTCTCTGATATCGACATCTGAAGGGCCAACATCGGAGAGCAGCTTCACAATGAGCGGTGCGCATTCAAACGCAATAAAAAGCAGGGTAATAAATAAAACTGCATTGGCCGAAGAGCGGCTGACATCGTTTGTGGAATGAGTCAGTTCACCCAATGCCCAGTTCCTGTCAGCAAAACCTGCACTTGCGGCTTTTTCGTCAAGCTTTTCATCGGTCAGCATCATCTGATTGTTAATCCCTTCCGTAGATTTCTGATTATTCATATATCCCTGCAGATCTGCAAGCCGTGCGGCAAGAAATTCAAGCCGGACCTGCTTGGAGGAAACAACAAGTTCCTTATTTTTGGCATAAGGACCATATCCCTGTATCCCTGAAGTCGTGGTAGAACGAGCGCCAAACACTTCTGCTTTCAATTCCTCCCGCAACCGGTTCACCTCGGTGCTCAATGCGTCATACTCTTTCTGATACACAGCAATCTCAGCAAGCTCCTGAGCATACTTCGCCCTGAATGACTGCTGCACCTTGACAATCCGTTCCTGCTGAACTGAAAGGTAGCGGGCCCGAAGCTGGTCACGAATCTCCTTGTCAAATATTTTAAGTTCAAGAGGACGAGCGATAACCACAGCAATCAAAACAGCAAAAACAAGCCGTGGAGAGGCTTGATAGAACTGTTTAAGACCTTTAGAGCTTTTTTTGATGCTTGAAACAATATAACGGTCGAGATTAAAAATCGCGACACCCCAGATAAGACCAAACAAGAGAGACCACAATTCTGCAAAAGCAGTACCTGAAAACACAAAAAAAAGCGCATAACCACCTGACAACCCTGCAAAAAGGGCGGTAAAAAAAATAGTTGCCCCAATCCCAACATATTTACTGTGCTCTGTAGGATATTTTTCAATTACTGATACAGGAGTTCCTGCACAAATCCAGAAAAAACGCTGTATTTGAGAAAAAGTCATAGGCACTACCCATCATTATAATGGATCTTATGAGTCAGTAATGTAACCGTGCAACACTCTCGAAGTTAGCTCTTTTTTTATAATTTTTTTACAAGGGTGCCGCAGGTTCTGATTATTCACGATTTATTCTATCTTTGATACTGCATACAACCATTAAATTTTTTTTCGATGCGTATTGGAATAGGTATTGATGTACACCCTTTTGCCGAGGGCCGGAAGCTTGTGATCGGAGGCGTTCATATCCCTGACCACAACGGTCTCGACGGTCACAGTGATGCCGATGTTCTGCTTCATGCAATCAGTGACGCACTTCTTGGCGCTGCGGCGCTCGGCGACATCGGTTTGCATTTTCCAAATACAAGCCAGGAATTCAAGGATATCGACAGCATGATCCTGCTCAAACAGGTTAGAAAATTGCTTGAAAAGCATAGTTATGAAACAGTAAATATCGATGCCATGTTGCTTCTGGAGGCACCTAAAATTGCACCTTATATTACAGAAATGCGAAAAAACATTGCCCGCTGTCTCGGCGTTGAGATTGGAGCAGTCTCGGTCAAGGCAACTACCAACGAAAAACTCGGCTATATAGGACGGGAAGAGGGTGCGGCCGCACATGCCGTCTGCATTATCCGCCCAGTCTAAGCCCCGACTTCTCCCCTGAGAATACTGACTGGCACATAACGCGTCGCTTTTCTTGCCGGGCTCCAGGAAGAAAGCACGGCAATCAGGATACCGAACACAATCACAATCAGATGAGCGTCCGGCATTTCAATGATGTTGAGCCGGTCGCTTTTCAGCACCCCAGCAGTAGTAGCCTCGAAACGGATTGAAGCCACAAAATGACATATTAAATGCCCAAGCGGACTTCCTACAAGTACACCGAGAATACCGATCATAAGCCCCTCAAGCATAAAAATTCGGGTAATGCTTCTCCCCGGCATACCCATTGACCGCATAATGGCTATATCCTTAACCTTTTGCAGTACCACTGTGGTCATGACAGATGAAACACCGAGACCAGCAACAACAAAAACAAACCCCACAAGAACCAGCGTAATAATTGCATTACGGTTATAGAACTCAATGACATTTCGGTTGGTTTCATCCCAGCTCTCACTTTTATAGCCACTGAGAGCTTCCACCCTGGCTGCGGTCTGGCGGGCACGCTCAATATGGAGCGTTCTCAGCCCGATTCCTGTCACTGAATTCGATGCAATTCCCTCTATTCTTTGGGCAAGAGAAAGGTTAACATAAGCCTCACGCTCGTCCTTTGCATTAAAACCGCTGCTGAATCGTCCAACCACTGTTACAGGAAACTCTTCGCTGTTTTTTGTCACCAGCACAATCCTGTCTCGATAACCAACATCAAGTTTTTTTGCGAGGAGATCGCCAAGAAGAATCCCGTTCGGCGTAGCTGTCAACTCATCAAGGGCATTTTTTTCGAGCAAGTTCTTTTTCAACCCTGCAATTTCGGCTTCGAGATGGGGAATAATACCTCGGGCGACACAGGGGGTAAAGCGAGTTTTGTTACGCGCAAGCAGTTTACTAAGCACAAAGGGAGAAATGCTCTGAAGCTCCTCAACAGATCGGATACTCTGAACAACCTCGGTATAGTTTTTGATAACCTCCTGTTCATCCAGATTGATATTTTTAGTGACCATCGCAACCATCCCCTGCGGCTGCACAACAATATTTTCGGGTACCAGCGGAACTACTCTTTCTGCACTGATCAGCACATGAGGCGCTGTGTCAATAATCTTGGCAACAACATTTGATGAAGAACCCCGAGAAACTGCAATAGTTGTAACAAGCATGGCAGAACCCACAGCTACACCAAGTGCAGTAAGGACGGTTTGACGTTTTCTCTCCCGGAGATGCACAAAAGCAATCCGCACCTGATCTCTATAGTTCATGAAAACACCTCTAGTACAGTCATTTCTTGACGCATGACCTATTAATATTTTAGACTTATCGTTGAAAAATCACACAAAAAATCTATCTTCTTTGCAAGAAGCAGGAGAGATTACCTTGCCTGACAAATAAATAAATTCAGCTATTAAATACTAACTTGAGCATTGAAAGGAGAACATAACTGTGAAAAAAATAGGTATCCTTACCAGCGGCGGGGATTGTGGTGGCCTTAATGCAGTGCTGAAGGGCGCAGCAATGATGGCTCTGTCAAAAGATCTTGAACTTTATATTATCCCAAACGGGTACGCCGGTTTATACAATCTTGTCGATCAGGAGCATATTGTCCGGCTTGACCAGATTCGCCTTGACAAGTTTGACGCAAGTTTTGCTGGCTCCGAAGCTGGCCATTCAAGAGTTAAAATCAAGGCAATAAGCAATCCTGAAAAATACAACCGCATCAAGGCTGGCATGAAAAAATTTAGTATTGATGCACTCATAATAAGCGGCGGTGACGATTCAGGAAGTGTTATGGTAGATCTCAACCAACAGGGGATTCAGTGTATCCATGCACCAAAAACCATGGATCTCGACCTGCAGACCTACTCAGTTGGCGGCGATTCGACCATCAACCGCATCGCCCAGTTTGTTCACGACCTTAAAACAACTGGTAAAACCCACAACAGGGTGCTGGTCACCGAAGTATTCGGACGTTATGCTGGTCATACGGCTTTCCGTAGCGGTGTAGCCGCAGAGGCAGACTGTATACTTATACCGGAAATCCCGGCAAACTGGGATATTGTATACGAACACCTGGCTGAACGCTTTACCCGCAGAATCAGGGAGAGTGACGTGCATAGTGGCACGTATACCATTGTTGTCGCTGAAGGGCTGAAAAATGCCGATGGCAGCGATATTGTTGATGAATCAGCAGGGATTGACGCTTTTGGTCATAAAAAACTTGCTGGCGCAGGAAAATTTACCTGCCAGCAGATCCAGAAGCGAATGAAAGCTGACCCTGCTATGCCGCTGTTTATGAAAGAGACCGGCATGTTCGTCGAAGGTGTCTATGAAATTCCCGAGGTGCGCGAAATCCATCCCGGTCACCTGGTACGGTCAGGCAATTCTTCTGCTTACGACATCAACTTCGGCTTTGAAGCTGGCGCCGCTGCAGTCCTGCTTCTGCTTGACGGTAAAACCGGCGTAACAATTTCCAAAGTTAAGGGTCGCAAAATAGAGTTTATTGAATCAGGCAAGGCAATTGTACAACGCCATGTCGATCTTGACCAAGTTGCCATGTATGAGTCGCTCGGGATTTGCTTCGGTCGCAAGCCTACAGTTTACGAGCCCATTCTGCGCGAAGTGGAAGGCGTTTACGAAAGAATTTACTGACTTTTTCATTACACTGTCAGAAAAAAACCCGCTACAGAACACAGGGTTTTTATATCTTGGAGCTTACTTCTGGTAATGTTTTAACACCCAACGCCTGCACCATGAACAAGTCTGCAAAAATCTGGATGAACGGCGAACTGATTGACTGGATTGACGCGAAAATCCACATTCTGTCACATGTTGTCCACTACGGATCATCTATTTTTGAAGGAATTCGCTGCTATGAAACACTTAAAGGCTCGTCAGTTCTTTTTCTGGACGAACACATCAAACGCCTCAGAGACTCTGCAAAAATATATCGTATCGAAATTCCGTATTCAGAAAAAGAGCTGAAAGAGGCAATCATCAACACCATTCAGGCAAACGATCACAAATCCTGCTACATCCGTCCGCTGGTTTATCGCGGACAGGGGGCGTTGGGAGTAAACCCGCACAGAGCATCAATAGAGGTTGCCATTGCTACTTGGGAGTGGGGAGCCTATCTTGGAGAAGATGTTCTTGAAACCGGTGTTGACGTTCGCTTCTCCTCATGGAACAGGCCTGCGCCAAACACCCTGCCAACTTGGGCAAAAGCAGGTGGCAACTACCTTAACTCACAGCTTATCAAAATGGAAGCCTTGATAGACGACTATGCTGAAGGCCTTGCGCTTGATGTCAACGGTTATGTTTCTGAAGGAAGCGGTGAGAATATTTTTGTTATCCGGGATGGCATTATCTACACACCCATGTCGGCACAATCAATACTGCCGGGATTCACAAGATATGCTATCATGCACATTGCCAAAGAACATGGCTATGACGTCAGGGAAACACTAATTCCCCGTGAAGCCCTCTATATTGCTGACGAGGTTTTCCTGACTGGCACCGCTGCCGAGATCACTCCGGTAAGAAGTGTTGATAAATACCCGATTGGCAATGAAAAACGTGGCCCGATTACCGAAGTGCTTCAACACGAATATCTTAAAATTGTCCAGACCGGTGATGATCCATACAATTGGCTAACATTTATCTGAGCACGGCAAGAGAGGCATGAGCTGGAAAAACATTATCGGTCAGCAACAACAGATTTGCGTCCTACAAAAAGCGCTTGAAACAGGACGTTTTGCTCATGCCTACTTGTTCACAGGACCTGACGGGTCCGGAAAAGAGTCTGTCGCCTTTGAAATTGCATCCATTCTCAACTGCCGGAATGCACCAACCAGCTATAAGACTGGATCATGTGAGTCATGCCCTGATTGCCTGCAAATCCAATCGTTCATGCACCCGAACGTGGAGTATATTTTTCCTGTAGAATCAGCCCTGCTTGATCCGGGCGACACCACAAAAAAAGAGAACAAGCGCTTTACCGAAGCAAAAGAACGCTACGATGTACTGCTTGAGCAAAAAAAGCAGAACCCCTATTTCGCACCTGCAATGGAGCGATCGATGGGAATTCTAACCGAACAAATCATCACTCTTCAGCATAAGGCAATATTCATGCCGAACAAGGGAAACCAAAAGATTTTCATTATTTCACAGGCCGAAAGGCTGCACCCTTCGGCAGCAAACAAGCTTCTGAAACTGCTTGAAGAACCGCCACCCCACGTCATTTTCATTCTTGTTTCATCAAGACCTGAAGCGCTGCTGCCAACCATCCGTTCGAGATGTCAGGCTATCAGGTTTTCACGAGTTACTACCCATGAACTGCTGCTCTGGCTGAAAGAAAACCGCCCGGAAATTGTAGACCCTGAACTGAGTTTTATCGTCAGTTTCTCAAGAGGTAACCTTCGGTTGGCATGGGAGTTAATCAACAATCGCGACAGCGACTGCGACCCTTCAGAAACCGCAACGATTATGCTCCGTAACCAGGCACTCGACTACTTGCGGAAAGTACTATCACCAAACCGGTTCCACGAAGCGATCAGTTCATGCGAGCAAAACGCTAAAAATCTTACACGCAGTAACCTCACCCTATTTCTTGCTGCTCTTCTGCTCTTCTTTCAGGACGCTAACCACCGCAAGATCAATAAGAATTTTCAGGAACTAAATAACCCTGATATTACTGATGCAATAGACCGTTTTATCAAAAATTTCCCCAACCCGGATTTTTTTCAGATCTCAACCATCACCGAAGAAGCCATCCGCGCTATAGAACGCAATGCCAATCCACTCCTTGTCATGTCCTCTTTTACTGCCGATATCAAGACGTTGCTGCATAAGGAACTTTAAACAGTCTTTGGACATTCTTGCTTTACGCCTGCTTTGTTAAGACTGGATTTTAAATGGATGACTGCTATTTGGAATAAGAGAAAAGAAATGATAAATTTTTTATATACATTTCGCACAAAATGCTTCCTGATTTGTGATGTTTGGTACATTATGCTTATTGCATCTTTTCAGATTTTCAACACTCGAATAGAAAGTGCAGGTTATTTTTCAAATTGTTTGAAATAGCTGAATTTTGGCCTGCAGTACCTACGATAAAGAAGCTCATGGCATCCATTATAACAAGCTGAGAATATGTTTATTAATAAAGATTTGCTTGAATTTTTCGGCTCCATGATGGAGATAAAAAAACAGAAGCGTGATATTTTCAATTCTCTTGCGGCTGATGTTGAAGATTTGGACATAAAGGATACTTTGCTTCGCATAGGCATGGATGAACAACGACATGTCGATCAAATTCAGCAGAGTATTGATCTGGTTAACGGTGTGGAGCACGTCGAAGAACCCCGTTATGAAGAAGCTCTCATTGAGCAAACACCTTTGGAGCAAACTGATATTGAAGAGCCGCTCCAGGAGGATCAAATTCAGCAGAGTCCAGAGCTTGTTAAAGAAGTCGAGGCGCTTGAGCCTGTCGCTTATTTTCAACCAGTAACTACGCAACCTGCTTTGTCAAAAACAGATATGGCTGATCAACAACATGTTGATCAACTTCAGCATAATATTAAGCTTGTTGAAGACATCCCGCCACATGATTCGAGTACTCATTTTCAGCCTACCACTACGCAAACTTTTCATAACATGAGCACGATTAAGCATCCGTTAGGTGAGATTTTTGGTTTTACGGCAACTGATCAGTCACCAAAGGCACAACGGTACCGTTCACATCGGCATTGCCCGTTCAATAATAAGGTGCCAAACTGCACCAACAAATACTCGAAAAATCCTCTCGGAGTGTGCAGTATTTTACATAACAATAAACCTGTCATCACCTGTCCTGTGCGGTTTCGTGAAGACTGGCTGATTACTGATGATGCTGCGTCCTTCTTTTTTGAAGAAGGTACTCGCTGGAGCACACTAACAGAAGTGCCTCTGAACGATGCTAATGGGAAATCTTCAGGAAATATTGATGTTATGCTCGTCGCTTATGATGACCGGGGTAAAATAATTGATTTCGGAGCACTTGAGGTTCATGCCGCATTTGTTTCAGGAAATTTACGTGAGCCTTTTGAATATTACATGAAAGATCCCAAGGCCAATGCGTTAATGGATTGGACAGCACAACCGAACTATCCACAACCAGACTTTCTTTCTGCGGCAAGGAAAAGTCTTGTCCCTCAACTTTTATTTAAAGGTGGAATTTTACATTCATGGAATAAGAAAATGGCAGTAGCCATCAATAAAAGCCTGTTTGATACCCTTCCGACTTTAAATCGTGTAAAAAAAGAGGATGCTGATATTGCTTGGCTCATTTACGATCTTGAATCAATAATTGATGGAGATAAAGAACGTTATCAGCTCAAAAAGATTGATGTAGTATACACGGAATTCAAATCAACACTGTCGTTTATAACCGCGATATCTCCAGGCAATGTTGATGATTTTGTGAAATTTTTGCCGGAACAGACCAGTTGAATAAACAGATTATTCACAGAGCTAGCCTCACAACCAGTAGCAATACTGGTTGTAATTTACTTTTCAGTTGTAAGGTATAAGTTGTTTTAACTGTCATAAACAACCTTCATTCTGATAAGACCAATACTCAAACAGAATATTAATATAAATTCTAATGCTTCAATGGCAGCTTCGGGTTCGATTCTGTGGCACCATTTGAGGAAAGTGTATTTGCGAAAAAAGAACTTTTATCAAGAAAATTTGGTTTTAAGGTAAAGGTTTTTTTATCTGAGGTTAGATGTGGATACATCTAATGTGTAAATCAGGCGAAGAAATTACTCAGATCAGATATATTCAGATGTTATTTTGGTTCGTTTTGATGTTAATCAACGGGAGCTAATTATGTCAGAAGAACAAGCAAAAAAGTTCATCGAAAAACTCCAATCAGATCTTGCACTTAAAGATAGGTTAAGCGCATTTATTCGAGAGGAAGGGTTTGCATGTACGCTGGCCGAGATCAGGAAGGTAGAGTGGGATTTGATGATGACTCACTATATAGCGGGTCTTCCTGCATCTGAGCACTGGGAGAGGTAACTATACTTTTTCCTGTACTCATTTTTCTTTTCGTGCTCATATTTTAAGTGGCAGGCTGATCTTCTCAGTGAGGAGATGTTTTTTTTGTTGGTGCCAACCAACTTTCGCACGACTATTTGAAGTTTGTCTTGCGGTCAGAATAGAAAATACCCAAACGCACAAGCAAAATTCTTGAAGCTACCATTATTTTAACTGTCCAGTTCTGGAAGAAATTTCACAAAATCGCCAACATTGCCTGGAGATATTGCTGTTAAAGCTAACATGGTCGGTTGAAATGCCGTGTATACCTCTCCAATCTTTTTAAGATGATAATGTTCCTTATCTCCGGCTGTCAGTTCGAGATCGTAAATGAGCCAGGCAATATCAGCATCTTCCTTCTTTACTGGATTCAACGCCGGAAGCGTGTCAAACAAGCTTTTATCAATGGCCACTGCCATTTTTTTATGCCATGAATGTAAAATACGGCCTTTAAATAAAAGCTGCGGAAAAACACTTTTTCTTTCTGCAGAAAGAAAATCCGGTTGTGGGTAGTTTGGTTGTGCTGCCCAGTCCATTAAAGCATTCGCTTTGGGATCTTTCATATAATACTCGAATGGATCATGCAAATTTCCAGAAATAGATGCGGCATGAACCTCAAGCACCCCAAAATCAATCATTTTGCCTCGTTCATCATAAGCGACGAGCATCACATCTATATTTCCGGCTGATTTTCCATCAGCATCATTCAAAGGAACTTCCGTCAACGAACCCCAACTAACACTTTCTTCAAAAAAGAAGGAAGCGGCATCATCAGTAATCAGCCAGTCTTCACGAAAACGAATCGGACACGTTATCACTGGCTTGTTGTTTTGCAAAATACTGCATACTCCCAGAGGATTATTTATCTGATCGTTGGTACAGTTTGGAACTTTATTATTAAATGGACAATGCCTGTGCGAACGGTACCGTTGTGCCTTGGACGACTGGTCTGTTGCCATAAAACCAAAAACCTCACATAGTGGATGTTTAAGAATATTTATGGTTTTGGGTTTAAAAGTTTGGGGAGCGGGAGATTGATGATGAGGGTTCAAATCATTACCCTGCAAGTCATTGACAAGATCTTGACTCTGCTGGGGTTGATCATCCATGTATACGGGCTCAGAAGTCTCCTCAATATCCATGTCATCAACATTAGACGCAAGAGTCGTAAGAATATCTTGCTTTTGTTTTTTGGTTTCTATGATGGATCCAAAAAATCCACGCAAATCTTTGTTAAAAAACATTTTTTCCGCTTTTTACAATGGATTCAATGAGTTCCTTTGTGGTGGAATTATGTTCTTGCAGATCCGAATTCAGTTTTTGCAGCATGTCAAGTATCTTAACCTGAACATCCTTTCCGAGTGTGGAATATCTGATAACATGCTGGATATGATTCGAGTAAATAGCAATCACAGACTCCTCGCTTTGCTCGATCGCACTGATTTTTTTCAGTAATTCGTTTTTTTCAATCATTGTTAGCATATTTTAGCGAGAACATAGAGCCAAAATCAGGTATGATTATGCAAGCATAAAATACAGAAAAAACTTATCATTTCTTTGTCCTTATTCCAAATGGCTATTAAAATCCATTTGCTGTTTTAAAAGCTTTTTCGGGTTCCATCAATTCACAACTCTATAAACTCCTTACTGAACCGCTGCAAGGGAGTAGCACCATGCGGGCCCATCACAACAGTGTCCTCAATGCGCACACCGAATTTACCTGGCAGATAAATACCCGGCTCAATAGTAAATACCATGTTTTCCTGCAACTCTCGCTCTCCTTTTGGGCTGATCCGGGGCTCCTCATGCACATCGAGACCAACACCGTGACCAAGGCCGTGGCCAAACTCATCTGCGTAGCCGTGAGCGGCAATGAAGCAACGAACCCTGGCATCAAGTTCTTTTGCCATCATTCCACACTTCGCCGAAGCAATACCAAGCTCTTGAGCTTCCTGTACAATACGGTAAACCTCCCGGGCTTCACCTGAAACATGACCAAGAGCGACAGTTCTCGTCTGGTCGGACGCATACCCTTCATAGACACACCCAATATCGATAACAATCAGCTCACCCGTCCTGAACTTGACTTTTGATGCAGTTGCATGAGGCATGGCTGAACGTGCCCCTCCAGCAACAATGGGATCAAAAGAGTCTTTTTCCGCGCCAAGTTTTTTTTGCTGGTAAGTAATCTCAGCAGCAATATCAAGCTCCGTCACTGATGGCGAAATCATAGGAAGCACTTTTTCAAGCGCAAGTTCACTGATTTCTACCGCGCGGAGCATCTTCAAGAGCTCAATCTCATTCTTCAACATCCTGAACTCATCGAAAAATGAGTCAACGGGTATCACTTGCTGTTTGCCAAAAATCTGTTCGATAAGCATAGTTGCCTCGTGCCAGGTGATACTATCAGACTGAAGTGCAACGATGTTACCGAGAGGATAACGTCCAGAACCAAGCTCAGCAGCAAACCCGTCAGTGGCAATAACCGTTTCAGCCACCGCCACCTCTCTTACGGCCTGCTCCTTGTAGCGAAAATCGGTAAACAGCCAGCTTTTTTCCCTTGTAAGCAGTAACCGTGCACTTGAACCGCTGAAGCCTGTCAGCCAACGAATAACAGAAAGATCCGTCACAATAGTTGCATCTATCGCCTGACACATCATTTTCCTCAAAACCATCCGGAAAGCCACTTCCCTGCACACCGTTATCTGCTGATTATCCATTAAAAAGCACTCTGATTCGTAAAAAAATCGGATTAACTCACTGCTGGGCACATTCAAGACAATGAAGCTTCATCATTATTTAACTATGTACATCAATTCTTGATTATTGTTTACATTTACACAATTTGCAATCATTTGCCAACACATCAGCTTCATGCCACAAAAAAAATTACTTGAAAAGCTACTTGCAGGAGAACATTTTTCACAGGAGGAAATGAGATTCTGCATGAACAGCATTATGGATGGTCTTTTTTCAGAGACTGTTATTGCCGCAATACTGAGCCTTCTGCAAAAAAAAGGAGTGAGTCCTGCAGAAACTGCCGGAGCATACTTCAGCCTGATGGAAAAAGCCAACACTCTTATACTTGATGATGACGCCATTGATACCTGTGGCACTGGCGGAGACCATGCTGGCACTTTTAATATTTCAACAACCGCATCAATTATTGCAAACAGTGCTGGTGTCCTTATAGCAAAACATGGAAATCGTTCAGTAACAAGCAGTTGTGGAAGCGCAGATGTTCTGGAGGCACTCGGCTTTGTTATCGATTTGCCTCCAGATGCAACACAAGAGCTGTTTCAGCAAACGGGATTTGCATTCCTGTTTGCTCCCCTGTACCATCCATCCATGAAGAAAGTTGCCAATATCCGTCGGGAACTGGGCATCAGAACGATCTTCAATATTCTCGGACCCCTCATTAATCCTTCACGGGTAAAACGGCAGCTTGTAGGCGTTTTCAACCGAGAACTTATGGAACTCTATGCAGAGGTGCTGGTACAGACAGGAACCCGCCATGCCATCATTGTGCATTCGGTAACTGAAGAGGGCATTGCGCTTGACGAGCCAAGCCTCAACGGTGCAACATATATTACCGAAATTCTGAATGGATGTGCAACCCAGCATACGCTATATCCCGAAGAGTTCGGACTGACAAGGCATGCCCTGTCGAAAATCCAGGGTGGCGGAAAAGATAACAACGCACTTATTATCCGCAAGATCCTTGACGGAAGCGCGCCTGTTGCACACGTTGACGCAGCCTTGTTTACCACCGCCATGGCCTGCTATGTATCAGGAAAAGCCGTCTGTATTAATGATGGTTTTATTATGGCAAAAGATGCTTTGGAGAGCGGCCAATCTGAACAGAAATTTCATGAAATTTTGAAAATAAACGCTGAGCTCTCTGCAAAATACAGGCAAGGCTTCAACTAAATCCTTATCTTTTTTGCCAAAAAACTTGTATACTGTCTGCTTTGTTTTAACGCTGGAGCGAGGAACACTATACCCATGAACGGACGAGAAACTCTTCATCCTGAAAAGCAGCAAAGCATCGCCGAAAAGCTTCGCTTATCAGGAGTGAGCGATTCCCGGCAGAACGAGATCCAGCAGGCTCTTGAGAATGTCAACAGACCTGGATTCAGGATTGAGCCATCTGCTATTGTGCCGCTCATGAAACCAGTAACCTGGTTTCCTCCCATGTGGGCTTTCGCATGCGGTGTGGTGTCAACTGGCGAAAGTATTTCAGACAACTGGTCTATTCTTCTGCGAGGTATTCTTCTGGCCGGGCCGCTCATGTGCGCCATGTCGCAAACAATGAACGACTACTTCGACCGTGAAGTGGATGCCATCAATGAACCCGAGCGCCCAATTCCGGCTGGCAAAATCTCCAAATCCGCCAGTTGGCTTATCACTTTCGGACTTATCGTTACAGGCTTCCTTGTGGCATTTTCAATTCATCCTTATGTCGTTGCGATAGCTTTTGTCGGGGTACTCATGTCACACGCATATTCCGGCCCCCCGATTCGGGCAAAAAGAAACGGGTGGTTCGGCAACCTCATTGTAGGCCTTGCCTACGAGGGGGTCGCATGGCTTACTGGCAGTTTTGCAATTACCCAGGGCATTCCTTCAAGTGAAACCATTGCTCTTGCTATTATTTTTTCACTTGGAGCTCATGGCATTATGACGTTGAATGACTTCAAGTCAATTGTCGGTGACAATATCCGTAAAGTTGCCTCAATCCCCGTACAACTCGGAGAAAAAAAGGCCGCCATCCTGGCCGCCGTTATTATGGATATCGCGCAGCTTGCCGCCATCTCTATTCTCGTAGTAAAAGGATCGATGACAACAACAGTAATTGCTCTTCTGTTGCTTGCAGCCCAACTACCCATGCAAAAAATCCTGATTGCACAACCGAAAGAGAAAGCCGTCTGGTACAACGCTTTTGGAACACTGCTCTACGTTTTATCAATGATGGTCTGCGCTGTCGGCATCCGACCCTGAAACTATACGTTTCCGGTTTACAAAACTATTGTTATATTCCGTTTCATTTTTTAACACAATTGATCGCACCATGTCCAAAGTTTGTTTACTGACCGGCAAAAGACCCAAGTACGGCAATACGGTGTCTCATGCAAATAACCACGTCCGCACGCGTTTCGAGCCCAATCTCCACACCAAAAGAGTCTGGATTGAAGAGGAAAAACGATTTGTAAAGGTGAAGCTTTCTGCAAAAGCCATGAAAATTATCGCCAAAACCGGTACTGCCGAGCTTGCCAAGCTGGTAAAATAGAGCAAGACAACCTACGGGGGGTTATAAAGATTTTTCAATATCATGCAAAGGCTCAGCCAGCACAGGTTGAGCTTTTTTTTGTTGATGAAAAAAAAAGTCACCATTTACACCGACGGCGCATGCAGCGGCAATCCCGGCCCGGGTGGCTGGGGTGCACTGCTGATGTACGGCTCTTCGACCCGTGAAATTTCGGGATATGCGCCAGCCACAACAAATAACCGGATGGAACTCAGCGCCGCAATAGAGGCGCTCGAAGCACTCAAGGAGCCTTGCCTGGTCGACCTGTACAGCGACTCAAGCTACCTTGTCAACGCCATCAATAATGGATGGCTGAAACGCTGGACAGGAAATAACTGGCAGACGGCATCAAAAAAAAGTGTTGAAAATATTGATCTGTGGCAAAAAATCCTGAAGTTGCTTACCTTTCATAAAATAAAATTTTACAAGGTAAAAGGCCACAGCGACAACCCCTACAACAACCGCTGCGACACACTGGCCCGTGAAGCTGTAAAAAGAAAATCATAACCCATTGCTGTATGGAGAAGAACCCCGGAACTGACGCAACGGCAACACCTGAAAAACGCTCTCTTTTAAAAGGTGCAGGACTTCTCCTCTCCATCAGCGCCATCAGCACCGTCTGCTTTCTGCTGACGGTACTCTGGGTCAACTGGTCGAAACCCCGGCTTGAACCTGAAGCATTGAGTCCGCAGCTTAAAGCAATAGTTGATCGCATTCCCGGAAAATCTGACGCACTTATCTACATCGGTCTTAAAGATATTCGTGAAAGCAGACTTTGGAAAGAGATCATTCCGGATTCCCTGAAAAAGGCACCACTGTTCCAGCCAAAAGGCCGACTTGACACAATTCTAAAATCATCAAAGATTAACCCCTCTCTTGATATAGACACTCTGTTAATCAGTTTCAAGCGCCACGGGTACAAAGAACAGAACTTTCTTGGTATTGCATCGGGAGCTTTTACGGAAAAACTTCCCGAATCATTTCTCAGAGCCCACAGCACAACTACCGAGAGCATTGGGGGGCATCAATGTTACAACCTCGACCGCGAACTCTGGATCTGTTCACTTGGGCCAAGAAGGATCGCTCTCAGCAACAATAAAAACATGCTCCAGGAGTTTCTCGTTCCAACCGGCAGCTTCTTCCAGCGGGACTCTCTCTCTGCAGCACTTATTGACAAGGCTATCTACAAATCGCACCTCTGGTTTGCACTTCCTTCCGCAGCTTGGACCGCTGGCGCCCTGCAAAGCCTCACCTCAACCAACCAGGGAATCAAAACGATGGGAAATCTGGACCGTATCCAGAACCTTGCCCTTTCGGTAAAATTTAACAATGGCATAGAGGGGCAAAGCGAATGGGTCTATAAAACAAATCAGGCAGCTTATTTCGCCTCAACGTTTCTCTGGGGCGCCGTCAAGCTTTCCGAATACACCGGAACAAAGACAACCGAACAGACAAAAGAGCTGCTCGACAGAATCCAGATCCAGCAGAACCTTAAATCAGTTATTATCCGTACCGATCTGCCCATAGAACTTTTTATGGCAGCCAAACAGAAAAAATAACTCCGCAGCAGGCTCAAGCCTCGCGCATAAAGCAAAGTGACCCTCCTTTCCAGAGCACCTGTAACTGTCGCCCGGCCAACACCCTCCTTCCTGGCTGGGTGTTCAGCAAATCAACCAGCTTCTGAAGAGCCTGAGCATCAACCGACGCATCCATATCCCTCAAAGCCCTCTTGAACAGCTCTTTCTGCTCAAAAACCGTAAGCCGCTTCATAGCCTGCACGTCAAGCTTGCCATCAGAGAGAGTAAGACCAGGATCCTGTTCACTAAGATTTTCAAAATATAACTCAAGAAACTCCTCAAGCTCCACCGCCTGTTCCGACAACCTTCTGAGCGACGGTAAAAGCTTATGCGGAAAGCGCTCCTCAATCAGCGGAATAACACGATTCCTGATAAAATTCCGATCATAATCGTTGGCAACATTACTCGCATCAGTCCGACTGGCAATCCCCTTTTCAGCCAGATATGCTGCAATTTCAGCTTTGTGCAACAGGAGCATCGGGCGGATGATTTTCCCATTACGGGCACGAATACCTCTCAGTCCAGGAAGAGAGACCCCCCTGAAAAGATTGAAAAGAATCGTCTCAGCATTATCATTGACATGGTGACCAGTCGCAACCATGGTAAATCCCTGCTGCTGCATCACCTGATCAAAAAAAGTGTACCGCAAGTTCCGAGCGGTTTCCTCAACAGACTTTTTCCACTCTCCGGCAAATCGCAAAGTATCAAACCGCTCGACAAAACACTCCAACCCTAGCGAGACTGACTGATCACGCACAAAACATTCATCAGCATCACTCTCAACACCGCGAAGGTGAAAGTTACAGTGAGCAACCGCAAGTTCACAATGCAGGAGAGGCTTTACCGCAGAGAAAAGCGACAGCATAGCCATTGAATCAGGCCCGCCGGAAACAGCAACAACAACCCTGTCACCATTATCAACCAGTCGTCTTACCCTGACCTGTTCAAGAAACTTCTTTTCCAACGCATTCATAGAGAAACCGGAAATAGCAAACCTTTCCTTGGCAAAAAGGCAAAAAATCGGGAAAAATATTTCCCACTTCTCCCAAGTACAAAGATAAATAATTATTATAGGAGTAACTCATCATAACGGAACCAAATAGAGATAAAAAAAGATGTTGACATCATACGGCTACAGCACCATGATAAAAGTCTTTGTCCTCTGCATGGTCCTCAACGCGGTCGCAATGCTTTTCCCTTCGGGGGCACAGATAGCAATCTTCCTCATATCTGGCATATCACTACTCTTTACTCTCTATTTTTTCCGCGATCCAAAACGAACTACACCTGACGAAAAACGGGTTATTCTTGCGCCTGCCGACGGTAAAATAATCCTTATTCAGCCGCATGGCCAGGACACTTCAGCCAACCATCAAACACTGGTGAGCATCTTCATGTCACCTTTTAATGTTCACGTTAACCGAGTACCACTTACCGGAAAAATAACCCATCTGCACTACTGCCCTGGTAAATTTTTAATGGCGTTTGACAACAAGAGCATGGAGATCAATGAACGAATGGAGATTGGTATCGACAACGGTGAGATAGAGGTACGTTTCGCCCAGGTATCCGGATTTCTGGCAAGAAGAATCATCTGCACACTGAGAAGCGGAGAAATTGTAAAAATCGGAAAACGGTTCGGCATGATCAAATTCGGCTCAAGAATCGACCTCATCCTGCCTTCGTCAGTCAAAGTTGCCGTTCAACCCGGTCAGAAAACCCGTGCGGGTGAAACTATCATTGCGCGCTATTGAGGAGAAGCGCTTCGTAAGTGAAAAGAGTTGTTTCAGGAGGGCACATTGCGTATATAATAACCATGATATCATAATAATAACTAATCGGAGGAGCACCGATGTTCGGATTAGGTGGACAGGAACTGATTCTTATTCTGCTTATCATTCTGTTGCTTTTCGGCGCAAAAAAGCTTCCCGAACTTGCGAGAGGTTTGGGAAAAGGAATGAAAGAGTTTAAAAAAGCCCAAAGTGAAATAGAGGAAGAGTTCACTAAAGCATCTGATGAAGCGTCAAAAAAGGAAAAGTCGCCCTCTTCGACTAAGGCATAACGTGTGCAATACCCGGCTATGCTTTGCAGTCTTTATATTAAGAATTTCGCGCTAATCCAGGAGTTGACGGTTGATTTCAACCCCAGGTTAACCATTATTACCGGCGAGACCGGCGCAGGCAAGTCTATTCTTATCGGAGCACTGAACCTCGTTCTTGGCGAGCGGGCCAGCAACGATCTGGTACGTTCAGGCAGCACCAAAGCGGTAATTGAAGCCATTCTCAAAGAGGTTCACTCCGAAAAGATTGAGAGTCTCCTGCAGGCAGCAAACATTGAAACTGGACCCGAACTCATTCTCCGCAGAGAACTCTCGTCCAGCGGACAATCCCGCTGCTTCATCAACGACACTCCCTGCACTGCAGCCCTTCTCAAACAGGCAGGAGAAGAGCTGATTGACCTGCACGGCCAGCATGAGCACCAATTGCTCCTGCACGCCGACACACACGAAACCCTGCTTGATGACTTTGCCTTGACGACAGAGGAGGTGACCAAATACAAAAATACCAGATCGGCGCTTCAGCGTCTCCAGCAGCAGTTGAGTGTGGTCAAAAAAGAGGCCGACGCAATCCGCGACAAAAAAGAGATTTTTGATTTCCAGTTAAACGAGCTCAACAACGTTGACCTGAAAAGTGGCGAAGAGGAGACCATCGAAACAGAAATTACCCTCCTCGAAAATGCCGAAACCCTTTTCACGTTCAGCAACACCCTGAACGAGCTGCTCTACGACGGGGAGCACTCCACCTATTCCTCAATCACTTCGGCACTGCATACCCTCGAAAAACTCGCTGCCATTGACAAGCGCTTTGACATTCACATCGAGGAGGCTCGTACCGCCACAAGCATTGTCGATGAACTCGCACGCTTCACGCGTAGCTACGTTTCAGGTATTGATTTCAATCCGGAGAGACTTGACACCCTGCGTGAACGGCAGCTCCAGGTCCATCGCCTCTGCAAAAAATATGGCCGTACGCACAGTGAACTGATCGACCTGAAAAACGAGCTTGAGGCAAAGAGTGCACTTGAAGAGAACCTTGAAGAGGAGATCAGCCGTATTGAGCATGAAATAAAGATGCTGAAAACAGATCTCTCTCTTCATGCCAAAACACTCAGCAACAAACGCCAGAAAGCTGCGACCCGCCTTGAAACGGCCATTCAGGAACAGTTGGCAGAACTCGGCATACCACAAGCCACTTTCATCGTCAGCATCACCCACGAAGAGCAGCCTGATGGCGAGATCTTCAGCGATAGCAGAACATATACTGCGTTCCCTTCTGGTTATGATAAAATTGAGTTTCTGATCTCCACCAACCCCGGCGAAAAAACGAAACCATTAATCAAGGTAGCATCCGGCGGAGAAATTTCAAGAGTCATGCTCGCCATGAAAAGCGCACTGGCAGAGTCAACCAAGCTACCGATCCTTATTTTTGATGAAATAGATACCGGTATCAGCGGCCGAGTCGCCGAAGCCGTCGGCAAAAGCCTGAGAAAACTCTCGCGCCGCCATCAGATCATTGCCATTACCCACCTGCCGCAAATTGCCGCCATGGGCGACCTGCACCTCAGCGTCAAAAAATCCGTCCAGCAGGAAAGAACCGTGACAGAGGTCAACCCACTCGATGACGAAAGTCGCCTGCAAGCCATTGCCAGCCTCATCAGCGGTCAGCAAATTTCAGCCTCGTCGCTCACTCTGGCTGCGGAGCTGGTTGAGGCCGCCCGGAACTGACATGCCTAAATTAAAAGGAAATGGGGATTCTTCAAGTCATGGTGTCACTGGTCACCATATTTTTCTCCATCCTGAAACCATGGAAAAAATAAATTTTCGAAAATGGTTACAATATGATTATCAATAATCAAACAATAAATTTCTTATCTTATTCCTAAATAAACTTTTGAGTGAATCAAAATCAGCATCATTCTGAATGAAAGAAGTGATGACTTATAAATCGGGCAAGTTTTACTTTACCGATCTTTACGACCAGAACAGGATATCAAACCTGCTCTGGTATGCTGACATATTGCAAAACACCATTCTGAGTTTGCCGGTATTGCCTAATTGGTCATCCCAAATTAATCCCGAGATCATATACAGTTCAATTGCGGGCACTGCCGCTATTGAAGGAAACGCTATTAACGAGCAGGATGTGAGAAAAATCGCTGAAGGCAAAGCTCCTGAGGCTCAATACTCACAAAAACATCAGACGGAAATTAAAAACCTCATCAACGCGTATGCTTTGATTGATAACATCCCTGTGGCTCAACAACCGTTTAAGCTGAGCAAAGAGCTTATTTGTGAACTTCACCGTGTTATCACGACTAATATTCCTGATGATAACAACATCCCTGGCGCTTACCGCAATGGATTGGTTTATGTTGGCGATATAGCTCATGGAGGTATTTATAAGCCCCCGAAAATCCTGGAAGATATCACTCGACTGATGCAGAAGTTTATAGAGTGGATCAACAGTGAGGAGATCACCAGCAAGCCACCGTTCATCCGAGCCGCTCTTGCGCATTACCACTTTGCCCTTATTCACCCTTTCTGGGATGGAAATGGCAGGGTTGCCAGACTTATCGAAGCGCTCTTACTTCAGACCGCCGATATCAAGTATGTGCCAAAAAGCTTATCAAACTATTATTATCAGCATGTTGACGACTACTACCTTGCCTTTTCAAAAAGCATTAAGGAAAAAAAGGATATTACCGCATTCCTTGAATTCGCATTGCAAGGAGTTGTTGATTCCTTGTTGACCATGAAGAATCTCATTATCTTTTTTATCAAAAAACTTGCTCTGCGCGATTACATTCATTTCCTTCTTAATAACGAAAAACGCATATCAAAACGACAGCATGACCTCGTATCCCTGCTGCTTGACAATATCAATGATACATTTACCCTGAATGAGTTATCGGCAAAAATTCCTTACTCTTTCCTGTATAGAAAAATCTCTTCGCAGACAGCCAGAAGAGACCTGAAAAAGCTTCTGGAGATTAAATTACTGAGAGTTGACGAAAGTGGCAGATACTTGATGAACCTTGACGCACTCGGGTAAACCGTCGCTTCGGTTCTTCGTTCATCAAAAAAACCGAACAGGCCTTACACGACCAGTGTTTGTCTTATTACCATCGAGCTGCTCACCAGTAGTGAAATCCTGTGCCCATGCTTTACTCGCATCACTCTCAGAGGAACTCCAGTAGTAGGTGGCATCAATACCAGCAAGAGAACTGCGATGAATATAAATCTGATGCAACTGCTCCTTGTTCGGCAAAAGCCAGTCGCTGTAACCCTCCACAAAAGCATTGGCCGCAACCTTGGCGCTATACCAGGAAAAGAACCCCTTCTCTTTAACCGTCGCATCACTTTTAGCGGCAATCAGACCATGCTGACCGGTACCATCAACATACAAGACAACTCCCCCGCCATAGCTGTCACCAATCTGTGGCGTAGCCGCCGAAGAGAGCGCTGAAACGGTAAACATACTCAGACCGGCAAGCAGCAGCATGAGCAATAGCCGGGTGAAGGGCACTTTTGCATGGAGTTTCATGATGGTTATCGTTATTGGAATTGAGAGGGACATTCAGCGAAAACTGCACAGGGCAGATCGCTGAGACATTGTAACTGAAAGATAAAAAAAAGATTATCTAAAAAGTCCGCATAGCACGAACACGATTACTGTTCGTCTTAAAGTTTTGAACCTGGAAACCACCGCCAAAACCCTGCACCCATACGTGTCCCGCACTATCTACTGATGAACTCCAGTAGTGGTTATAGGAAACCGTAAAAGGGCCAAGAGCACTGTTATTGAGATAAAGCTTGTTCAACTGCTCCTTGTTTGGCAAAAACCAGTCATTATAATCGCAGCTTACATAATTCCTGCATGCCAATTGAGCATCGTCCCAGGTAAAAAAACCTTCAGGAGAGCCCGGAGAGTGACCATTCATATCCCATCTGGAGACAATAAGGCCATGCTTCCCCGAAGCATTGACATAACAAACGACGCCTCCACCACTCTCTTCACCGATGGTTACCGCCGCAGTGAGTTCCGGAAAGGAAACCAGCATCAGAGCTGTCAGCAGGTAGAGTAACCATAGCCAAGCTTTTGCATAAAGTGTTAATGGCATGGTAATCTTCCCTGCATAGTATTTCAAAGTTTCTAAACAACACCCTCAGTAATAATCCTCTTCCCGCTGGTGCCGTACTGCCAGAATGGTGATACTCTTCTCATTCTCTATTTCGAACAGCGCCACGTAGCCGCTGGTTCCGAATGAGATGAGCAGTTCACGCAAAAAAGAATTATCCACCGTTGCTTTCCTGCAACTGAAAGGGAATTCCCTGATTTATGGCATCCAAAGCCTTTTAAGGAGTTGACTCTTCATCCTTCAACTGGTAGAGGTAAACCTTTCATCATCAGCAACAACAAGCGATTGATTGAAAAAGATCTCCTCGCACTCCGCAGTTGAAACAAGATGCTTTTCCCGGTTCTTGCGAATGTTGCCTTTGTCCCACTGAAAACCCAAGACGTCATCAAGAAGAGTCATAGCCAAATAGTATATCTTTGAAAGATACACTTCAATAGAAAAAAACAATAAATCCTCTGTCAGCAGGCTATTGATTGTTGTCCCAACTTGATTTATATTTTTGCAGCGACTTAGAGGGCGACATACGGGAGTGAGCCGCAATTGAACGAGCACGACATGGCTTAATCTTGTTAATGGAGTTTTTTTATGAGACCCAAAACACCACAAACCATCTATCAGTTGAAAGTAACGTAAATTGGCTCAAAGCCTCCGATATTGCGGCGCATTCTGGTGCCCGACACTATCACACTCGGAAAGCTCCACACCGTTCTGCAGGTGATGATGGGATGGTTCGACGAACACCTCCATCAATTTGCTCTTGGAAGGGAGCTGTACAGTGTGCCTGACAAGGATGAAAACTGAATGCACCACGATTCCTCCTTCTCCATATCAGCAAAAAAATCTTCCGCACTCTGGAATTTCCCTTCGGAAATCTCTTTTTTGCCCATATTGATAAGTTTCAGAAAAGCCATGGTTTCAAGCTGCTCTTCGTAAGTACGAACGTCCATGACAACCATTTTTGCTTCACCATTTTGCGTGACAATAAGCGGGCTCCGATTCTCTTCAAAATCCCTTACAATCTCGGCAGCATGAGATTTAAGCCAGGAAATCGGGCGAACCCTTTCTGATAGTTTCATTTTAACTCCTCCGCGTAAAGATCTTATCGCACGACTAAATATAGAGCAAATTCAGTATTTTTCATTCTGAAATCGGAGTGGAACGAGCAGTCTGACTGCATAACAATTCAGGAAGTTCCTTTTTTTCGATAAAAATAGAAAGTCTGGAGTTATCTATCAATAAGCTGGAGAGAGCTGCAAATATTCTGTTATCGATTCTCTGTGCTTGAAAGAAAGAAAAAATGGGGGCGGGTTATGCTGGTTTCTACCGCCATGTCATGCCTACGGCATTTAAAAAATAAGATGGAAGACAGCGTCATTAACAACATTTTTCTATCGACTTATTGTTTTTTTGCATGTCATCAAGGTACACGGTAAATGGAATCTTGAATTCAAGCCCCGAGAGTCAGGACAGGCCTATCCTTTGTAATCTTCCCTGAGTATTGGAATGCTGAGAGGAGTTAGACTCTTTAATAGGTAAAAAACAATACATGCTTTCAAGAGAGCATGGAGCGTTGTCTCAACTGCTTTGTGTTTGAAACTGAAATATTTTTTAAAACTCTTTTGCAAGAAAATCGGTTTTACAAATTACCTTTCTCTGTATATTCTCAATTTTCCCATGCTCAATAAGGGAAAGCAAGAACGGAACGAAGAACCCGTTCTCCGGATTGACAAAACGATTTTCAATAATACTGGAATAAATAAGTATATGTCCACACGATACCTTTCAGGATCCGCCGTTGCGCTGGTGACTCCCTTCAGGCAGGACAGGTCGATAGATAGTGATGCTTTGAGGAGACTGGTGCAGTTTCATATTGAGGCAGGAACCGATATTATTATAACCTGTGGAACAACGGGTGAGTCACCAACACTTTCCGGTGATGAACAGTTTGAAATTATACGCACGGTAAAGGATGAGGCCGCTGGAAAATTAATGGTGGCTGCAGGCGCTGGCACCAATGATACCATACATGCTGTAGAACTGGCAAAAAATGCTGAAAAAGCCGGTGCTTCAGCGATTCTATCGGTTGCTCCCTATTACAATAAGCCTTCGCAGGAGGGGATCTATCAGCACTACAAGCATATCGCAGAGGCTGTATCTGTGCCGATTATCATCTATAATGTACCGGGAAGAACCGGCTGCAACGTGACGGCATCAACCATTCTCAGGCTTGCACGTGATTTTGAAAATATTGCAGCAGTCAAGGAAGCTTCGGAAAATATCGGTCAGATCTCGGAGCTTCTTGAAGAGCGGCCAAACCATTTTTCTGTGCTGACTGGTGAGGATTCGTTGATTCTGCCCTTTATGGCGATGGGTGGAGACGGATCTATTTCTGTTGCTGCAAACCAGATTCCGTCGGAGATCAAGCAACTGATCGAGGCCGTCAGACAGGGCGATCTTGAGGAGGCTCGGTCGATCAACCGCCGCTATCGCAAGCTGCTAAAACTGAACTTTATTGAGAGTAACCCGGTTCCGGTAAAGTACGCTCTGTCACGAATGGGCATGATTGAGGAGAACTACAGACTGCCACTTGTGCCGCTTTCAGAGGAAAATAAGCAAATTATCGATCAGGAGCTCAAAGCTCTGGGGCTCATATAAAACCATCTCTTTTCAGCTCCCGACCGGCCGGGAGCTGAAAAGTTCCGTTCCTGACTGTCAAACAATCTCCCCAAGCTTTTCAACAAAACGGTCAAGCTCTTCTTTGGTACGCTTCTCAGTAACAGCAACAAGCAACCCACTCTCACCATGCGCAGCCATGTCGTAACCAGCAAAAACCTTGTGCTCCAGCATCTGTTCAACAATATCCGACGCTGGAATTGGTGTTTCAACAACGAATTCCCGGAAAAAAGGCGACGTGTACTTCAGGGAAAATCCTGCAAGAGCCGCAATTTTTCCGGCAAGATAGTGGGCCTTCTGAGCTGATTGTGCAGCAACCTGCCGCAATCCCTCTTTACCGAGCAGAGAAAGATATACCGCTGCCTGAAGGGCATTAAGCGCCTGGTTGCTGCATATATTTGATGTGGCTTTTTCTCGACGGATGTGCTGTTCGCGGGTCTGAAGGGTAAGAATGAAACCATCTTCTCCATCCCGATCTTTCGTCATACCGACCAGACGGCCAGGAATTTTGCGGACAAGCGGCTGCTTGACGGTAAAGATGCCGAGGTATGGGCCACCGAAACTCTGGGGGGTGCCAAGCGGCTGCCCTTCACCAACGGCAATATCGGCAGCGTAACTTCCGGGAGCAGCAAGCACTCCAAGTGAAAGCGGATCAGCGGAAACGACAAAGAGCGCTCCGTTTGCATGCGCAACAGCTCCAATAGCTTCAACATCTTCAAGGCAGCCGTAAAAGTTGGGCTGCTGGACAACCACTGCGGCAACACTCTCAGTGACAAGCTCTTTCAGCGCAGCAACATCACCGACACCATCCTGAAGTACATTCTGTATAACTGCGTTATGGCCCGAAGCTTCAAGATAGGTTCTCAAAACCGAGCTGTTCCATGGATGCAGCTTTCCTGCCACCACGACCTGATTCCTACCTGTGACGTTCATGGCCATCAAAACCGCTTCAGCAAGAGCGGTTGCCCCATCGTACATGGAAGCATTGGTGACATCCATCTCATAAAGACGGCATATCAGACTCTGATATTCATAGATGGCCTGCAGAGTGCCCTGTGAGACCTCGGCCTGATAAGGTGTATATGCCGTGTAGAACTCACTGCGGGAGGCAATGGTCTTGATCGCTACGGGAATAAAATGGTCATAGGCGCCACCGCCAAGATAACTGACATACTCGGATGTGCTCCGGTTTGCGGCGGCAAGACCTTCAAGCAGTTTACGCACCTGAGGCTCATCTGAGGCAGGGAGAATATCAAGGGCTCTTTTCAGGCGAATATCTTCAGGAATATCGACAATAAGATCTTCAAAAGAACTAACGCCGATGGTACGGAGCATCCCCTCTCTTTCGATTTCAGTATTAACTATAAATGGCATGAGTTACTCTCCTGTCAACTGACGGTAGGCCTCTGCATCAAGCAGTGCCTGGAGTGCTGCTGGATCGGCAACTTTTATCCTGGCAAGCCAGCCTGCGTTGTAGGGATCCTGGTTGACCACTTCAGCATTGTCAAGCTGAGAGTTTGTTTCAATGATTTCACCGGCAACCGGTGCAAAAAGATCGGCCACGGTTTTTACCGCTTCGACGGTGCCAAACACCTCATGCTCTTTAAGAGTGGTTCCTGGCAATTTCAGCTCTACAAAAACAATATCACCAAGTTCTGACTGGGCAAAGTCAGTAATGCCGACCAGTGCAGTACTGCCGTCTTCAAGCAGTTTAATCCATTCGTGGTCTTTGGTATAGCGGAGATTTTCAGGAATAGTCATGGCAGAAGGTGAAAATGTATTGATGGAGTCTGCTTAGCAAAGTTTGTGACAAACAAGGTAATATTTTTTGGAATCCGTTCAAATCAGAGTGCATGGCAACTTATGCAAGTCGTTGGCGCATTGCCTCATACAACAACACGCCTGCTGTTACACTGACATTCAGTGATTCGACACACCCCGCCATGGGAATCCGGACAACATGGTCACAGAATTTCACCGCTTCAGGGGCAAGTCCGCTTCCCTCCATACCGAGCACAATGGCCGTAGCCTTTTTCATATCAGCATCGGTGTAATTGAGTTCCGCCTCCATATCAGCCGCAATAACCTGAACATTGCACTGGTGCAGAAATTCCAGAGCGCGCACAAGGCTTTTCACCTTGCAGATCCTTATGTGGGAGAGTGCGCCAGCCGCAGCTTTATGCACCACGGCGTTGACCGGAGCCCCTTTTCCTTCGACAAGCACAACGGCATCAGCCGCCACGGCTTCTGCTGTTCTGATAATGGCACCAATATTATGGGGATCATCCAGCCCCTGCAGTACAACAAAAAGTGGAGAACTGTTACGGGGGCTCGCAAGAACCTCCTCCAGTGAATAGTAGGTAACTGAGCTTATGAGAGCACACACGCCCTGATGCTTGGTCGTTCCAGCAATCAGAGAGAGCTTTTCAAGCCGAGCCTTGCCGCTGACAAGCTTCAGCCGCCTTGCGGTGATGACAATTTCCTTGAGTTTCGGGTGGGAGGTATTGAACTGAAAGTAGATTTTCTCGATGCTCTCTGGCTTTTGCTGGAGAAGCTCAAGAACGGCATTTCTACCATAGACAATGTTTTCGGAATGTTCCGCGTCCATAGAACCTCTTGTCCTGTAATAGGTGTGTAAAATAAGTAAGCGAAGAGCACTGTATCGGGGACTGTCCGGGATCAGTAAGCATCTCTAATAATGAAAACCGGAATCTAATTAAATTTATCAAAAATCATTTTTTTTAATATCTTTTACAACGCATTGATTTGATTTTCTGGCTACGGATGTAACTTTCTTGCTTAACTTTTTCAGTTGCTCAGTTGCTTCGTGGTTTACATATCAGTACACTGCACGTTTACGCATCCCTTTCATTAATACAAATCAGGTGACTGCCAGTATGAGCCGGACTTATAAAACAATGGAGGGAAATGAAGCTTTAGCTCATGTCTCTTATCGTACCAGTGAAGTAATCTGTATCTATCCCATTACCCCGGCATCACCGATGGGTGAGTATTCTGAGGCATGGGAAGCAGAAGGAAAACCCAACATTTGGGGAACCGTTCCAAAAATTGATGAATTACAGAGTGAAGCTGGCGCTGCCGCTGCAGTTCACGGCGCTTTGCAGACCGGTGCACTGACGACCACCTTTACGGCGTCACAGGGCCTCCTGCTCATGATTCCAAATATGTATAAAATTGCAGGTGAACTCTCTCCCTGTGTCATACACGTATCGGCACGCTCCCTTGCCGCTCAGGCGCTGTCAATCTTCGGCGACCATGGCGATGTGATGTCGGTCCGCGGAACAGGTTTTGCTCTCCTTGCATCAAGTTCCGTTCAGGAGGTTATGGACATGGCTCTTATTTCGGCAGCAGCAACCCTTGCGTCCAGAGTTCCATTCCTTCATTTCTTCGATGGATTCAGAACATCTCATGAGATCTCCAAAATCGAGGTGATTGCTGATGAAACGATAAAGGCGATGATAGACGACGACCTGGTTATCGCTCACCGAAACCGTCGCCTCAGTCCTGACGCTCCGGTTATCAGAGGAACTTCACAGAATCCCGACGTCTATTTCCAGGGGAGAGAGACGGTCAACAGTTACTATAATGCCTGCCCTGAAATCACTGAAAAGGTGATGGAGAAATTTGGGGCGCTCACAGGCCGCCACTATAACCTCTATGAATACTACGGTGCACCTGATGCTGAACGAGTTATTGTTCTGATGGGTTCGGGAGTTGAGACTGCCCGTGAAACCATGGAATATCTCAACCAACAGGGGGAAAAAGTCGGTGTCATCCACGCACGTCTCTTCCGTCCATTCGATATTGAGCGTTTTGTAAAGGCATTTCCTTCCACTGTTACCTCTGTTGCCGTCCTTGACCGCGTCAAGGAACCTGGCAGTGCGGGTGAACCACTCTATCTTGACACCGTCAATGCATTGCATGAGGGAGTACAGAATGGCTTGATCAAAACGGTTCCAAACATTATTGGTGGCAGGTATGGGCTTTCATCCAAGGAATTTACACCGGCAATGATCAAGGCGGTCTTTGACAACCTTGCTTCGGCAAAACCAAAAAATCATTTTACGGTTGGTATCAACGATGATGTAACCAAGACGAGTCTTGAGGTTGACTCAACCTTTTCTATTGAACCAGATGAGATGTTCAGGGCTATCTTTTATGGCCTTGGGTCAGATGGCACCGTCGGTGCAAATAAAAACAGCATCAAAATTATTGGTGAAAATACACCAAACTATGCTCAGGGTTATTTCGTTTATGATTCCAAGAAAGCTGGCTCAATTACCACTTCACACCTCCGGTTCGGTCCTCATGAAATTCGTTCAGCCTATCTGATTACCGAGGCGCAGTTTATCGGTTGCCACCACTGGGTCTTCCTTGTGATGGTCGACTTGGTCAAATATCTCAAGAAGGGTGGAACCCTGCTTCTGAACTCTCCCTATTCTGCGACGGAACTCTGGGGCAAACTCCCAAAAATTGTTCAGGAGCACCTGATCAACAAGGAGGCAAAGCTTTATACCATAGATGCCTATAAAGTAGCCCATACGAGCGGCATGGGCCAGCGCATCAACACGATTATGCAGGCCTGCTTTTTTGCCATATCCGGTGTGCTTCCCCGTGAAGAAGCTGTAGAAAAAATCAAGTCCTCCATCAGGGAGACGTATGGCAAAAAAGGTGATGACGTTGTTAACCAGAACATACAGGCGGTAGATAATACTCTCTCCAATCTGCATCAGGTCACCATCGGCTCCGTTGCCGACAGCGTAAAAGAACTTCGACAGCCGATTGTCGGTGAGGCTCCTGATTTTGTCTGCAATATACTGGCAAAAATCATTTCCGGCGAAGGTGACGACATTCCTGTCAGCGACCTTCCCGCAGATGGAACCTACCCGACAGGAACTTCGAAATTTGAAAAGCGCAATCTCGCCGATGAAATTCCTGTATGGGAACCGGAGCTATGCATCCAGTGCGCTAAATGTACCCTCGTATGCCCGCATGCTGCCATCCGAGCCAAGGTTTATGATCCAAAGTATCTGGGTAACGCACCGCGCACGTTTAAATCCGCCGAGGCAAAAGGGGCCAGTTGGAGTGGAATGAAGTATACCATACAGATTGCCCCTGAAGATTGTACCGGATGCGAAGTCTGTGCTCATGTTTGTCCGGGAAGAGATAAAAACACTCCAGGAAAAAGAGCCCTCAACATGAACCCGCAACTACCTCTTCGGGAAACTGAGGTTGACAACTGGAACTATTATCTGAATATTCCTGACTTTGAGCGGAACAATATCAATTTAAAGCTGGTCAAGGAACAGCAGCTTCAGGTGCCTCTTTTTGAGTTTTCAGGCGCTTGCTCTGGATGCGGCGAAACACCGTATATCAAACTCATGACACAATTGTTCGGAGACCGTCTTGTTATCGGTAATGCCACGGGATGTTCTTCGATCTACGGTGGAAACCTTCCGACAACACCCTATACGACCAATGCTAACGGCCTTGGCCCGGCATGGTCAAACTCGCTTTTTGAGGATACAGCAGAATTTGCTCTCGGCTTCAGAATTTCTATCGACAAACAACGGGAATATGCAGGCGAACTCTTAAAAAGAGTGGCTTCTGAAATCGGTGAAACGATCGTCAATGAGATACTGAATGCCTCCGAAAGCAATGAACCTGAAATTTTTGAGCAGAGAAAGCGGGTTTCGATCCTGAAGGAAAAGCTCCATCAGATGGATTCGCCTGACGCCAGAAATCTGCTTTCGTTGGCCGATATGCTTGTTAAAAAGAGTGTCTGGGGCGTCGGCGGCGATGGATGGGCTTACGATATCGGCTATGGCGGCGTTGACCATGTCACGGCTGGCGACAAAAACGTCAACCTTCTGGTACTTGACACCGAAGTGTATTCAAACACCGGAGGACAGGCATCAAAGGCAACACCAAAGGCTGCTGTTGCAAAATTTGCTTCCGCTGGACGTACCGTGACCAAAAAGGATCTTGGCCTGATCTCCATGAGCTATGGAAATGCCTATGTTGCCTCTGTTGCCTTTGGCGCCCGCGACGAGCAGACACTGAAAGCATTCCTTGAAGCCGAGGCGTACAACGGTCCTTCTATCATCATTGCTTATTCACACTGTATTGCTCATGGCATTAACATGTCGACCGCGCTTGATAATCAGAAAGCCGCTGTTGATTCAGGACACTGGATACTTTACCGTTACAATCCTGATCGTTTGCTTGAAGGAAAAAATCCGCTGATTCTTGATTCGAAAAAGCCGAAAATTCCGGTTGCCCAGTTCCTTAATATGGAAAACCGCTTCAGAATGCTCAAGAAGAGCCATCCAGCCATGGCCGCAGAGTACTACGCAGTAATCCAGAAAGAGGTAGACGCACGCTGGGCTCATTACGAATACCTGGCAGCCCGCAGCTTTGATGAGGTCAAGTTGCAATCCGAGTTATAAGAATGGGCACAACAAAAACGACGGGAATTCCCGTCGTTTTTGTTGTGTGCCACACATTACCACCACCTTATCAATCAACAGGAGCAGACGGCTGTGTTCCTTTCAATTTTTGTGCTCTCTCTCTCATTTCCATTGCCTTCAGCTTGTTGCCAAGCTTCTCATAAACCTGGCTGAGATGATCAAATATTTCCGACTCTCCGGGATCCATTCCAACTGCTTTTTCGAGAATTTCTCCTGCATTTTCGTACTCTCCCATCCTGAACAATATCCAGCCAAGTGTGTCGAGATACCCTGCATTGGCAGGTTCTGCCGCAACCGCTTTCATCGCCAGCTTTTTAGCCCGAAGAAGCTCAGTTCCCTGACTTGCAAGAACATACGCAAGGTTGTTCGTTATAAGAATATTGCCAGGATCCAAGCGAAGACTGCTCTCATAGAGAGCAATGCTTTTTTCGGGATAACCAAGGTTGTCATAACATAAAGCAAGGATACTGTTCGCCTGTAGATAAAGCCATTTCTGTTTTTTTGCGTTTTTGGAATGTACCGCATTTTCAAGGAGCAGTACAGCCTGTTTGACCTTGCCTGCATGAAACAGAAGTTCACCTTCTACCACTCGCAACCTGAACATCATACGGCTCTTGTCAGGATATCGTTTTTTAATTTCTCCGATCATGACAAACGCAGGCTCTACAAAAGAGCTGTCTCGTATTGAACGGGCCGCAAAAAATTGGGCAACTCCTATTTTCTGCTCGAAGCTTATCTGACTTGTTTTGTGAAACAAGTGAAGATCTTCAAGAAATGCGACCTTATTGCCAGACTTCACAGAAACCTCAAACAATCCAAGCCATGCAGGAAGAAGGCGATGATTTTCTTGAAGTATTTCCTTAAAAGTCTTGACGGCAAGATCATGCTGTCCGGTTTGCAGATAAAGTTCACCAAGAGTAAGACGCAACTTCTCTTGGCCATCACTCCGCTCCAGAAGCGCGGTCAAGGGAACTATCGCATCCTTATAGTTAGTGAGCTTGATTTCTATTAGCAAAGCCTGGGACAGAGCTGTCTCATTTTTCGGATCGAGTTTTAAAATGTCCTGAAAAACAGCAAGAGCTTTTTCGAACTGATCGGCCGCAAGATAATCAAAAGCAAGAGCAAAGAGTGGTTCTGTTCTTCCAGGTTCAAGAGCAACAAGTTGCCGGTCCAAGTCAGCCGTCTGACTGTAATCACGCATCTGACGCGAGATCGCAGCAAGCAACCTTAGATAATATTTGTTGCCGGGATTGAGTATAACGCTTTTTTCGCTGTATAGACGTGCGGAATCAATAACACCAAGGCCAATGTATGCTTGCGAGAGTGCATAATGAAGTGCTGCATTTGAAGGTTGAGCAGCAAGAAGCTTCCGATAGCGGCTAACAGCTTCATGATACTCTCCTTTAGCGCTCTGCAGCGATGCAGCAACGATCTCTCTTTTAGTAGCCTCAGAGAGCGAATCTGGAGCAATGGCGCTTACAGACAGAAGAGGCCGGGAAGAACATGCTGAAAGTAAAATAAGGCAGATAACCGACAATCTACTGATCAGACTTTGCATCAAACAAGGGATATTCATGACTGTGGGCACCATTAGAGAAACGGATAAATGCCTGACGGGTAGCAACCCGCCCTCTTGTTGTTCTTGTGAGATAACCTGCCTGGATAAGGTAGGGCTCGTAAACCTCTTCAATGGTATCCCTCTCTTCCCCCACTGAGACAGCAAGAGAGGCAATCCCGACAGGACCACCGTTGAATTTGTTGACGATTGTCTCCATGATTTTTTTATCCATATCATCAAGTCCCTCCTCATCAATTTCAAGACAATCAAGGGTTTTCATGGCAATACCCCTAGTGATCATTGGTATGCCATCAACCTGCGCAAAATCCCTGGCTCGCCTGAGCAACCTGTTGGCAATACGGGGTGTCCCTCTTGAACGTCCCGCGATTTCCGATGCGGCTTCAGCGTCAATACCAATACCAAGAATGCCTGAGGCCCTGACAATTATCCCTTCAAGAAGTTCAGGGACATAATAATCAAATCGACTGTTGATGCCGAACCTTGCTCTGAGGGGAGAGGTCAGAAGTCCGGAACGAGTTGTAGCCCCGACAAGGGTGAACGGCTCAATACGCAACTGTACCGCTCTCGCAGAAGGACCGGTATCAAGCATAATATCAATACGGAAATCTTCCATGGCTGAATAGAGATACTCCTCAACTGTCGGCGGCATACGATGAATCTCGTCAATAAAAAGCACATCTCCCTTTTGCAAACTGGTCAAAAGTCCAGCAAGATTTCCCGCCTTGTCGAGCAAAGGACCAGAAGTTGACTTGATGCTGCTCCCCATTTCAGAAGCAATAATATAGGCAAGTGTCGTTTTACCGAGACCTGGAGGGCCTGAAAGCAGCACATGGTCGAGTGCATCGCCCCGCATCTTTGCCGCCGAAATAAAGACTTTCAGGTTATCTGTCAGCCGTTGCTGGCCAGCAAAATCATCCATACGAAGCGGTCGTATCTGCTCTTCAATCCTCGATTCAAGCGCATCGGGGGGAGTATTCAGCAATTCTATTCTCAAACAGCAAATATTACAAGTTGAACAGTCGTATAACAATCAAAGCTTTATTCGTGGATCCGCCACAGCATAAAGCACATCGGCAAAAAGATTGCCAAGCACTATCAGAGAGCCTGAGACAAAGGTATTGGCAATAATCAACGGGTAATCCCTCGAAAAAATAGCCTCTACCGTTACCCTGCCCATACCGGGAAAGGCAAAGATAACTTCAATAAAGAGTGCTCCACTAAAAATAAAAGGCAGCGAACTCCCCATAAGTGTAATCACCGGCAATAAAGCATTTCGAAGTGCATGCTTGAAAATAACAACCTTTTCCGGCAACCCCTTTGCCCTGGCCGTACGGATATAGTCCTGCCGAATAACCTCAAGCATGCTTCCCCTGACGTAGCGGGCAATTCCTGCAGCCCCGTTGATGCTGAGCACCGTAACCGGCAACACGAGATGCCAGAACCGGTCAAGCACAAACTCCACCGGGCCGAAGCCCTCCGCACCAATTTCGTTCAGACCAGAAGCTGGAAAAAGGGGAAACTTCAGGGCAAAAAGAATAATCATCATCAATGCGAACCAGAACTCGGGCATTGAATAAAAAAAAAGGGCGGTCACTGTCAGAAATCGATCAAGAAAAGTGTTCTGGCGAATCGCAGAAATTACTCCAATAAAAATGCCAAAGATAAAATTAGCAACAAGAGTCAATAACGCGATGGTCATCGTTATCGGCAGAGCACTGGCAATAACATCGAAAACCGGCTGTTGGGCCCGGCTGAAACTGCGACCGAAATCACCCTGCAGCACATTGGCAAGCCATTTTACATACTGGACTGGCACCGGATCGTTGAGACCATACTGTGCCCTGATCTGCTCGGCAACATTTGGACTGATCCCCGGCTGGATAAAAAACGCCGCTGGGTCACCCGGAGCAAGCCTGATAATGAAAAATGTAAGGGTCAGTACACCGAAAACGAGAGGTATGGCAATCAAAAGCCTCTTGAAGATATAAGTCAACATTATGAGCGAAATCCCTATAGATAATTCATTAACTATTTATTTCAATTACTTCGATAGAGGGTAAATGCTTTAAAAGCTGCCCCACCCTCGCCGAAAAATCACGGATTTTGAGCAAATTCATTTTTTCTGAATTCACCTCATACATTTGGAATACTCATTGAGCTTAAAGATAAGTAAAGAAAAGGGGTTTCAATGGTGATTATTTTTTGCTCTACGGTTGCTCGATAAAGTCAGATAAGGAACGTATCTCACCGATCGAATGTGTAAATGAATCGTTTTTGAACCAAACACCATGAGAAACAGAGTATTCTTTAGCTGGCGTCATCAAGATTAACTTTTTTTAGTGGAATGAGTTTCTATCTTTTAATAAGTTTGTTACATTTCTTATTAAAGCATAAGTTTTTTATTCCCACAATTCTCCATACTCATTCATTCCGCTCGCCCACACTTGAAGCGTAATCGATAAATGTTTACAGACTGGTTTCCTTCGAGAGAACCTTTCATATAATTCTATAGAATTTGTCATCTTTCGCTTGTATTGTTGATAGTAAAATGTTTATGACGGCTTTTGCGTCAAAATATCCCGTTGCTTTCTTTTCCGGTGAGCGTATAATTTATTACATGTATGCTATTATTTAACAATAACATAAACGGAGTGAGCATGAGAAAGGATACCGTACCTGGTTCGTCCATCAGAAAGAAAAAAAAATGTAGTTTTATTTTTCTTCTCTGTTGCATTGTATCGCTTATTGTTTTATCGGCTAAAGAGAGTTTTGCTTTGCCGGTTTTTGCTCGAAAATATCATACAGCATGCGCCACCTGCCATATAGCGTTTCCTGTTCGAAACGGCTTCGGTGAAGCATTCCGAAATAACGGATATCGCTTCCCGGATGAGACCGACGAAGAGATGGTGAAGGAAGAGCCGATAAAGCTCGGCCAGGATGCCTATAAAGATGTTTTCCCCAATGCCATCTGGCCATCTGATCTGCCCAATATGCCGTCCCTGGGTTTTCTTGCCAAATTCGGGGCTACGATGCCAAAGAACCCGACTCAAGGAGAGCCCGGTAACAGTTACAGAGGAAACTACAAAGATGTGTTAACCAATGAAGAAGTTGATATGTTTTTTGCTGGAACGATAACTAGGCAGTTAAGCTATATAGGTGACTTATCCTTTGATGGCGGAACTTCCGGTGGAGATGCAGTAAGTACTACCTTGGGACGCTTGCAGTTTGTCTGGACATTCAAACCCGGTTTAAGTATTGCGTGGGGTACTGTCGGTTTTCCTGAACAGTTTGATTTGATATCCACTCGTGCCGGTACTGACCTGAATGGTTATGCTGCAAGCTTGCCGAATCCAAACAGGGGGATTGAATTGAGAATAGCCGGAAATACTGGAACCACTGGTGGATATTCACTTCTTGCAGGTATTGGCAGGAATTCAGAAGCTGGAACTTCTGAAACCGTTTCGAGTCATATGAGAGATACAAGATTTATTAGAGCAACCTACAAAATCGGAGGAAACGGATTGCTGAGCGGGGTTGGAGGAACGTATGGCCTTCAAGCTATAGGGTTGGATAACTCTGTTACTTTTGGAATCAATTACGTCAACTCTGGTCAAGGTGTCAAAACGGGTTCAGAAGACATGATTGCAGGTCTCACCAAAACAGCATACTCCGGTGATGTAAGAGTTAATTATGGCCCACTACGCGCTGTTGGTCAGTACGCCCGCTTTAATGAGGTAATAATCAATGAGGTGCCCGATGTAGAAGGTCCCTTAAATTTTGGCAAACGAACAGCACTCTCTCTTGAAGGAGATTACTGGGTTTATCCCTGGCTTTTTGGACTCGTGCGTTATGAGCATTTAAAGGATGACTTTAACGGCAAGATTGACAAGATTATCCCTGGGATTGGTGCCTTGATCAGAGCAAACTTCAAGGTCGGAGTTGAATATGTGGCCGTAAATAAAAACGTTGGTATTGACCGTCCTTCTGACAACCATCCTTCTACAGCATTTAATACTGCCGGAAACTCAATAAATCTTTATTCCCAATTAGGCTTTTAACCGATCCGTTGTTGATGGTCTTTATCAGGTTGTTATTGTTTATGGAAGAGGCGTAGTTGTACGCCTCTTTTATTTGTCCTGAACGAGGCCACTTTCAATAACTGGTAAGTTGAAGCCGTGATGGTCGGTCGGTGCTTCGTGCAGTATCTTTCCCTATGGTACGTTAGGAAGCTTCTTTTCCCCGTCTGGAGAAACAAACCATACCTGACCTGTATCCCGATCAATTTTGTATGCACAAGCGCTTCCTGCCCCAACGATTTGATATTTGTATTCGGTGCATCCAGAAAGCGATAATACAGTTGCGGTACACAGCGCAATAAATATAGCCTCCAGCCTCATATCTTCCCTTTATTTATGTTTGGTAATGCTGCAAGTTACAAAACCCCAATACAAATCCACGATAACACTTACTTTCGCCTTCTCCTTTTATGTTGCCACATTATGTTGGATTTCCTTCATAGGGCCATCCTATGCTTTGCTCGCCCTCTTCGATTTAGTTCAATCAGGAAGTCATCATAACATGATTCTATAATGCAACATTTGCCGATGGGCGCAGCCTCCAGTCGTCAATATTATAAAAAGTACCGGAAATATTAAGTTCCTCACCTTCAATCCTCTTGCTGAATCCCTGGGTCTCCTTCATCCAGTAGAGAAAGGTTATCGGCTGATCACGATGAAGAATCTCCTGATACTCAAGCCAGTAAGACCTCGCTCCAGTAGGCTCCATCTTCTGCTTGGCCAGCTCGCAAAGCTGATCAAGTCTTGGATTCTGATAGCCTGTAAAATTAAATCGGCTCTTCTTGAGATCAGAACCCCAGACATCAAGCGGATCTATTTCGAGACCAATCGACCATCCTGCCATCCATGCGTCAAGTTTTCTCTGCTGGAGGTTTTCAAAAAAGACATTTGATTCCTGAACATCAAGTTTGCAGTCGATACCCACAGAGCGAAGATTTTGCTGAATAATAACACTCGCATAGTTTCTTCTCGCATTGCCTGAATTGGTATAAAGCACAAAACTGAACTTCCTGCCCTGTTTCTGCAGAATTCCATCTGGACCGGGAAGCCAGCCCTCAGCCTTAAGTAAAGCTGTAGCTTTTGCCGGGTCATAGGCATGAGGAACAATCCGGTCATTATAGGCCCATTTCAGGGAGGGTGAAACATCGGTGTTGCAAATAACGCCATACTCTTTGAGATAACCGTCGATGATTGCTTCACGGTCAATGGCCTGGGTAAGGGCAAGGCGAACGCGGGCAGAACCAAAGAGAGGGTGGGGCTTGACTCGACCGCTTCTGCGGTACTCTTCCTGGTCGATATTTGACCAGCCAACATAGTCGTAAACCCTAAGACCAACAGTCTTTACTTCAAGCTGCCTGTTAGCCTTCAAAAGAGCAGTAAAATCCTCCGGCTTGATATTTTCAACCACATCAACAGCGCCAGTCTGAAGCTGTGTCAAGCGCACTGTGTAATCGGGAACAATCCTGAAAGTTATCTGAGGAATGGTACCGGGCTTCGGAAGATTCGATTTTCTGCTTGCTTCCAAAAGAATTTCCTGCTGCTGCTTCCAGCTCTTCAGGTTATAAGGGCCCGCACCGAGCGGTTCAAGATTGAGAGAAGAGTGACGAAACTCATCAGGTTTTACATTTTTCCACTGGTGAGCCGGAAGGGGAGTAAGCGACGTATGGAAAAGGGCAAGATGTTCAGGAACAGGTTTGTAAAACCGGAAAACCAGCGTTGTATCATTTGGTGTTTCTATAGCTTTGCTGAAATCAACCTCTCCTTTATCCGCGCCAATAAGCTCTGCGAGGTACTGCTGACGTGCGCTGGCAATAACCGGATTACCATACAACTGGTAGGAAAACTTGAAATCCCCCGATACAACTGGCTTTCCGTCATTCCAGAAAGCATCATTTCTGAGAATATAGGTGATGGATTTATGATCTGCCGACATACTCCAACTCTTTGCAATTGCGCCCTTGGGTGTTTTTTTCCCTTGACCCGGGGTTACTTCCCTCAGTTTTTTTTCAAGAGCCATGTAATTTACCAATCCGGTTGTAGTGTCAAACTCACTCTGCAAAAGAGAGGGATAGATAAGACCGATAATATTTCCAGAGGTAACGGTACTTCCAAGCACAGGATTAAGATAATCGGCATCGCCAAGCATGGCGATAACAAGTGTTGAATCCATTGCTGTTCGCCCATTTCCAGCAGTTCCAGAGCCTCTGTTTTGACGGTTGCAGGAAGTGAGTGCCAGCACAATAACAGCAGCAATAATCAGGTCAAACACAATCAAGAATGATGAGGTAACTCTCTTTGTTCCTTTTTCAGTCATCATGAATATCATCCTCTGTTTTTTCGCTGTTGATCACGTTGTTAATCCTCTCGGTGAGAGCTTCGGCGGCGACATAATTCGAGTATCTTTTTAACAGGAAATTAAGAGCAACCACCTCAATAATGACGGTAATGTTTTTACCGGGAAATATAGGTAATTCTACCAATGGCACTTCAACGCCGAGAATCTTTATTGATTTGGTATCAAGGCCGAGCCGTTCATAAGCTATCTCTTGGTCCCACTCGAAAAGCTCGACAACAACCTGAACCTCCTTGACATCCCGAATTGCCCGGATACCAAAATTTGCCTTCACATCCACAACACCAAGACCCCGAATTTCCATAAAATGGTCAATAATATTGTTTCGTCTGGCATTGAGTATCATCGAATCCCCTTTCCGTTGAATAATGACTACATCGTCAGCCACAAGCCCATGCCCCCGTTCAACAAGATCAAGCGCAATTTCTGATTTACCAAGTCCACTCTTGCCTGTAAGCAGAACTCCAACACCGTAGACATCTACCATTGAACCGTGATACTGCTGGTAAAGCGAAAACTGGTCATCAAGAAAGCTGGTAACGATATAAATGGTTTTTGTAGAAGAGCATCGGGTAATATAGACAGGGATCTCTGCTTTTGTGGCCATTTCGAGAAGATTCTCTGGAAATCTGTTATTGCTGGTCAGGATAATACAAGGAATCTTGAACCTTACAAGATTTTCAAACACCCGTTTTCTTTCATTCTCCTCAAGATGATTTAAAAACCTTGTTTCCGTATTACCGAAAATCTGTACCCGTTTGTAGGTAAAAAGATTGGTAAAGCCAGCAAGGGCAAGACCAGGACGATGCAGGTCCCGCTCAAAAATCCGCCTTTTCTGTTCATCAACACTGTTCAGACGTCGCAATTTGATATCATGCTTTTGACCGATAGTATTAAAAAAATAGGCGACCGTTATTGATCGCTTCTTTATTCCTTTTTGATCAAGGTTCATAGCTTCAGCAATCACAGTGTTAATAAACTCAAAAAATCTCAGGGCGTTTCGTTCACGCCCGGCAGACTCTATGAAGATGCTTCTATTGCGTTTTTTCCTTGTACCTTAAAAGTTGCCGGCTCAATGCCTCAACACAGTTATCGATGGCCTGCTCGTAAGAAGCACCTGCTTCCTTGGCGACAAAAATATTCTGGGGAACATGCGCTGTTATCTCTGCAAGCTTGTTTTTTTCAAAGTCATTTTTCTGGTGATCCAGAATTACATGACAACTGATAAGAGCGGGGAAGACCCGTGTAAGCACGAGCGCTGCGTTACGGGCATACTCTTCTATATTGGTATGACTATGCGAATGGCGCAGAGTAACCTTTACATTGAACGCATCATTGACGACAGCTTTTGTCATAATAACCTCCATTAAAATATGATGAACGTAATAAAATAAACAAGGCCCGGAGATATTATTATCCGAAGCCCACAGCAGATCTATGCGTTGGGGTGCGCTTTCCGGTAAACATCCTTTAAGCGCTCAAAGGTAACATGAGTATATATTTCGGTTGTTGAGAGATTACTGTGCCCAAGCATTTCACTGACGCTCTCTATATCTGCACCACTGTTCAACAGGTGGGTGGCAAATGTATGTCGCAAGAGATGTGGATTTTTCTTTTTCTGCTCAGTGACTGAAACAAGATATTTTGCGGTCAATCTTTGTAAAAGCATGGGATAAAGCTTTTTGCCTCTTTTGGTTACAAAAACATATAGCAACACTCCCTGCTCTCCCTCTTCTTTCATTCTAAAGAAGTTTCTCCTGACTTCAAAATATTTATTAAGAGCTTCAACTGCGGACTGCCCAACAGGAACAATACGCTGCTTTCTGCCTTTTCCTGTCAGTTTAACATATCCCCTGTCAAGATCGAGATATTCCGTCGTCAAACCGATCAATTCTGAGATACGAAGACCACTTCCATACAGTAATTCAAGAATACTCCGGTCGCGTTCACGAACAAATAATTCTTCCGTACTGAGAGGAAGCACCTCATTAAAAAGCTTTTGAGTCTGTTTTTCGGTTAAAAAACCAGGAACACGCTGTGGATACTTCGGGGTAAGAAGAGAAGAAAAAAGAAAACTTTTTATATACCCGGTTTCCTGCATGTACCGGTAAAAGCTTTTAATTGATACAAGTTTTCTGGCAATTGATCTCTGCTGAACTCCCCTTTCGATCAAGGAGCCCATAAAAAGCCGTACATCCAGAGCCGTTAGCTGTTCGAGATCAAAACAGCTCAAATCGGAAAGTTCGAGATGCTTCATGATAAAAGAAAAAAACTGGAGAATATCGGTTTTATAGGCAATAATCGTATTCAACGACAAATGCTTGCGGCTCAGAAGATTACCAAGAAAGTCAGCTACTGGAAGAGAACCTTTCTGGATAAAAACAGGTAACGAATTTATAGATGAATCCTTCATGAGAGCGCCACACAAATTAATTCCCCCTTATTCTTGATATAATATAAATGATCGCTGTGGATCAGAAAATTATTCAGGCACGGCTTTTCAACCCCCGTTTCCATACTATCAGCGTACACCAAACGATCCTTATGCCATACCTTAAGAAAAGAGTGCCACAATCCACCGGACATTTCCGTCTGTTCATGCAGTGCGGCAACCGTCAGCGTGCCTTTAACGATACATTCACAACGGACTGTTTCAGAAATACCAACTCGCTGCAAAGCCTGACGTTCCACAACCATTACTTCGGTTACAACATCAGGAAGAATAACGTTCTGGCGCGCCTCTTCCTGCACAACACCATCCCTGAGATCATTGAGTTGAGGACTATCAAGAGCAGGCCTGGAAAGATTCTCGCCAGTTAAAGAGTCAACAAGAAAAAATTTTCGATCAGGAAAGCCTCCAAAAACTGAAGATTGTGAGACGAGAAACTCATCGCCAAGATTTGCAACAAAACCAATATCGGGCCGTGACCACACCACTCGGCCTGATCTGAAGTCAATAGCCCATATTCCTTTATGCTCCGGGCTTTGCTGCTGACAGGCATAGCAATAACAAAAACCAAGTCGGGTGGTTTCAAGCCCTGTAAACCATCCGTCACCGGCAGGAACTGAATGAATATGATCCATCAAGAGATAATTGTCACTCAACACCTTTCCCGTTGCAGTATCAATACTAAAAAAAAGTGCTTGTCTGTCAGCAATAAAACGCTTTTGCCCGACAAGGTCACTGGTATCAGTAAACATTAATTGCCAGACAATCGCCCCACAGCCAGCATGAAATATCCAGTGAACAGAGAGCTGTTCCTCCTTGTTCTTCATCGTCTTGTCATTTTGAAGATATTCACTGAAACCGTCTTTGAACCGCAGTTATAGCATTTTGGAAAAGAAGTAATGGAAAAATTGTTTTCTGAAGCCAGCTCAAGAAACTGCTCCGCCATTCTCCTCCGTGGATCCGCGATGTATGCAACACCTCCCGGTTTAAGCAGTTTATCGATCGCGGTAACTATTGGCAGCAGGTTTACTCTTTCATAAAGCACATCAGCCGCAAACAGCAGGTCAAACTGTTCACTGCACTGCACAAGCCGCCAGTCGAGGCGCTCATAAGCAAGATTCACCCTGTTTTTCAAGCCGTTGTACCGGGCAAAACGAAGCGCTTCAAGAGAGTAGTCTGTAGCCAGAACACTGGCACCTTTCCAGGCTGCAACAACCGAAGCCATACCAACACCAGCCCCTATCTCAATCACGTGCTGCCCCTGAAGCTTCAGTTCATCTGCAATAAAAGTTGAGAGTGTTATCGCTGATGGCCAAATTTCTGCCCAATAGGGCATCTGCTCATCCTTGATGAACTCTTCAGGCGAAATTCGGTCAAGAAGCGCATAACTATCAAGAACACTCAGGAAACTGAACGAGTGGCCTCCGAAAGTATAATGCGTTTCCGTAAGATCATACTCCACTTCCAGTGCTTTATAAAGAAGCGGGATCTCAAAATTTTCCCTTTCGCGGGATACCTGCATAATTGGCAACTGGTTACTTCGATAAACGACAACAAAAGTCAACGGAATTTACCGAAAATTCGCCATGGATTTCTATTTTGGATCGAAAAGAACACTTTTAACCTGATAAAAAACAATAAAACAACCAACCCCATATATTATGAAAAAAGAGATTCTGGAACTTTTCGACAATACCTACCCTGACAGAGACTACACCATTGAAATCGTCAATCCCGAGTTTACGTCAGTCTGCCCAATAACCGGACTTCCGGATTTTGGAACCATTACCATTCGTTATGTCCCTGATAAACACTGTATAGAGCTGAAATCGCTGAAATATTATTTTCTCGAGTTCCGTAACGCAGGCATTTTTTACGAGAATATCACCAACAGAATCCTTGATGACCTTGTCGTTCTCCTGAAGCCAAGATCGCTTTCTGTCATAACGGAATGGAAAGCAAGGGGAGGAATAACTGAAACTGTATCAGTCAACTATAGTGCAAGCTGTTAACATTCGTTGGGCCGGTCGACTGGCAACAAAAAAAGCCTCAAAGCAATACTTTGAGGCTTTTTTTGTTAAAACGATAAAGGGAAAAAATCGAACTGAAGTCAAAGCTTCTCGTTCATATATATCATGATATTTTTGGCTTCTTCATTCGTGATTCCTGAGCCTGGAACGGCCTGCATGCGATTAACAATCACATCGATTTTGCCTGTCTTTTTGTACTTGGTCTTAAAAGCATCCATCGTTGATTCCTGAGTATGACATATGTTGCACTTGGCAACCCAAAGTGTCTTTGCTGCATTAAAATCAAAACCGGCAGGCGCCTTTGGAACATTTGCCGATAAAACAGGCTTTTCGAGATAGGCTTTCAATTCATCAACGGAACGAATGTATTTTCCGTCCATCATAGTCGTACGTCCAGTGGTTGACATCAATATACCTGAAGGCCTGAGCCAAAGCGAGGCAAACATGACGGCAACGATAGCAATAATACTGAGTGGAAAACTTAAAAACCACTTAGAACTGATTCTGGCCGACATTTTGCCAAGGCCCATAATAGTAAGCGAAGCAAAAAGAATCAGTGAAATCCACCCCGCAAAAGAACCTAAAGGGCTTAAAAATATTGAGATATTGTCGGCCGGAAGTTTGTACCCGGTTAAAAATGACAACCCGAAAAACAATGATCCCATTAAGACAGCCCCGCCTGCTGCTAAAGCAAGCAGCTTACCATTTGATTTGTTGTCCATGACAGGTAATGAATTAGGTGTTAGTGGCTTACCCAAAAGATTATGGAATAAGATAAGCATAAATAGTAAAGACGACAAACAGAAAGCTTAAAAAAGCTTTTGTTTTAAAAAAAACAGAATTGATTAAAGTTTGTCGCCGATAACAATCAAAAAAAATCATCATTTGAATTTTTTGATATGTAAAAATATATTTCTTCCGGAAACGAAAAGAAATATTTACGTATTCTGATTATTTGCCTACCTTACGCAATAAATACTTAAATTTGTTATTTTATCTGCCATGCTCTCAACTCTGAACGCTGCAGCATTAATAGGCATTGATGCGCTGAAGGTTACTGTTGAAATTAACGTAACAGCGGGCATTCCATCCTTTACCGTGGTTGGCCTGCCAGACAATGCTATCAGGGAGAGTCGGGAAAGAATCTTGACGGCAATAAGAAATTCAGGATTTATAATTCCTCCGAAAAAAATTACGGTCAACCTTGCACCAGCCGATATTAAAAAGGAGGGGACTGCATTTGATCTTCCCATTGCCATCGGCCTGCTTGGCTCACTTGATCTTGTTTGTAACCGGTTTGAAGAGACTCTGATTATGGGTGAACTCGCTCTTGACGGCTCACTTCGAAGAATAAATGGAGCCCTACCTGTGGCGATGATGGCTGGAAAAGAGCGGATAAAACGACTGATTGTGCCGCTGGCAAATGCGGGTGAAGCTGCAGTAGCTGTCTCAGCTTTAAGCTCCACCATTGCGGTTTATGGTGTCGAAACCCTTAATGAAACTGTTGCACTGATAGGCGGAGCAAGTGCCTCTATACCGGTAACCATCAATGTCGCGGAGTTGTTTGAGGGTGAACAGGAGTACCCTGTTGATTTTGGTGATATCAAAGGACAGGGTGCGGCGAAAAAAGCACTTGAAATTGCGGCGGCGGGCGGGCATAATGTCATTATGATCGGTCCTCCCGGCAGTGGGAAAACCATGCTTGCAAAAGGGTTGCCAGGTATTCTTCCACCTCTCAGCTTTGAAGAATCACTCGAAACCACAAAAATTTACTCGGTTGCAAGCCTGCTTGAAAAAGATCGCCCACTCATGGTGCGGCGCCCGTTCCGAAGCCCCCACCACACAACAAGCAATGTTGCGCTGATCGGAGGCGGAGCAACAGCAAAACCCGGAGAAGTAAGCCTTGCCCATAACGGTATTCTTTTTCTCGACGAACTGCCGGAATTCAGCCGCAATGCCCTTGAAGTGCTGCGACAGCCCCTTGAAGAACGGGAGGTCACGGTATCAAGGATTGCCATTACTACCAAATATCCGGCGGGCTTCATGCTGATAGCTGCCATGAACCCAAGCCCTGCAGGAGCGCTGAAAGACCGTGACGGGAATCTTACAGCTCCTCCCAAGCTGATCCAGCGTTATCTTTCCAAAATTTCGGGCCCGCTGCTTGACCGTATTGATATTCATATCGATGTACCGAAAGTTGACAATTCCGACCTTTTTGCATCATCAATTGCCGAAAACTCGGCAGCCATCCGCCAGCGGGTAATAACCGCTCGGAACATCCAGCAAAAACGATTTATCACCATAGCATCACCGAAAATCTATACCAACGCACAGATGAACTCCCGCCAGATCAAAAGCTTCTGCCATCTCGATAAGGAAAGCTCCCAAAAGCTCATGGATGCAATGAACCGTATGAACCTTTCGGCACGGGCCCACGACCGCATTCTTAAGGTGAGCCGCACCATTGCCGACCTTGACAGCTCAGAACAGATTGCCATGAAGCACCTTATTCAGGGTATTCAGTATCGTAACCTTGACAGGGATTTCTGGAGCTTCTGATTCTCTCGTTCACTCAACACAAGAGGTTTCCCCACAAAGAGCAAAGAATTTGTTCCCTGTCTGCCTATATTTCATTTTACAGTTAGATTCTGTTACCTCCTTTAACCAAAACATGTCAAGGAGATTCTTAATGAATGAAAGGGGAAAATTCAGTTACGCTTTGCTGCTTGCTGGCTCACTTTTCACCGCAGTACCCTGCTTTGCCGCAGAAACGGTTGATGCGCGCATAAGCCGTCTTGAGCAGGAACTTGCTGAGCTAAAAGCAATGGTGCAAGCCAGACCTGCAGTAACAACAACTACCGATACACCTGCGCCGATGAAAAAAGCTGAACCGTCAGCTCCCCTTCCGGTATCGACCGGTTCGGGCGTTAACGTACAGCCCTACGGCTTTGTCCGTTTTGATGGGTCGTATGATACCGGCCAAATCTATCCCGGCAATATCGCCATGTGGGCTTGGCCTCAATACGGTAACAGGAATGACAGCGAATGTAACCTCACGGCAGGCGCAACAAGGCTTGGTTTGAATCTCAGCGGCCCTGATACGGAAAACATCAAATTAACAGGCAATATCGAATTTGATTTTCTCACCGGCATCTCAACCGAAAACAACCAGGCACCCCGCCTGCGTCAAGGCTATTTAAAAGCATACTGGCCCGCCTCCGATTTCAGCATTATCGCTGGTCAGACCTGGGACATGATCTCTTCACTGATCCCGTTTGTGGACGATCCTGCTCTGATGTGGAGTGCAGGAAATATTGGTTCGCGCCACCCTCAGTTGCGTTTTACCAAAGGATTTTCAACCGGAGAAAAAAGCCGCATTGAACTGGCTGTGGCTGCATCCAGAACGATTGGAGAAAAAAACACCTTGCCAGATCCGGTCAACAAAGTCTACAATACTGATCCAGGCAAGGATGCCAATATACCAACCATACAAGGGAGAGTTGCCTGGTCAGCGCCGCTCCTGGTGGACAATCAGCCTGCAACCATTGCGCTCTCGGGCCATTACGGACAGGAGGAGTGGGACACCGATAACATTGGCAACCACGTAACGCTTGACTCGTGGTCATGCAATGTGGAGCTCTCCATGCCGATCTGCAAAAAAATGACGCTTGCCGGGGAATACTTTACAGGTTCCAACCTTGATGACTATTATGGTGGCATCGGACAGGGAGTCAACCCGTCTCCATCTATTAAATGGATCCGTTCCAGTGGCGGATGGGCAGCACTACGGTACACATCGAATCCTTCAACCTCATTCAGTATTGGCGCTGGCCTTGATAACCCGAATGATAATGATCTGGCTGTCGGTGCACGATCACGGAACCAGACCATCTTCGCCAATGTCATCAACAAGATAACGCCGAACTTCATCCTCGGGCTTCAGCTCTCGGAGTGGAAAACCGAATACAAGGGACCGACCGAAGGAGATGCATTACGTGCACAGACTTCACTGACCTATAAGTTTTAGACGCCGACATGGTGCGGGATGGCTCCCGCACCTGTGTCACTCCCCCACCATCACCTGTCAGTTGATAATGACCTCGCAAGGCATAACCGCAAGGATATGAAGCTGGTCCGAGGTACTCAGCATCTCATAGAAAGCCGCCATTGAGGAAAATTGCCTCTGGGGAACAACCTCATGCAGCAACTGTTTTTTGATGGCAACAACGACCCTCTCGGAGAAACTCGCATTATTTCCTTGCAAAAGAGATTCATACCAGCTTTTCTGCACCGGATAAAGCATGATTTTTGGCTTTTTGGTCATATCTATTTTAGCGAGAAGCTGTGCGGCATGAAGAGCGTCAAAAAGTCCTCCGGTACGATCAACCAAACCGGCCTTCAACGCATGGCTGCCGATCCAGACCCTTCCTCCGGCTACAGAATCAACCTGCATAATCGACATCCTTCTCGACACTGCAACCTTGCTGACAAAGTCATCATACACCTCGCCTGATGCCGCGACAAATTTATTATACGCTTCTCCTTCAAGAGGTTTGAATGGAGTGCTGGAATCGGCATAGCGACCTCGCGTCACAACATCTCGACCCAAACCGATTTTTTCAGCAAGCACACTGATGTTGGGTTTAAGAGCATAAACCCCTATCGAACCAGTAATGGTCAGCGGCTGGGCAAAAATGGTTTTTCCTGCAAGGGCTGTCATATAACCACCAGACGCTGCAACACCTGACATAGAGACCACAAGAGGTTTTTTCACTGCTGCCGAGTCGAGCATCTGCAACATATCAGCCGACGCAAGAGCATCACCGCCGGGGCTGTCAATGCGCAGCACAAGCGCTTTGACCTTTTTGTTTTCCAGAGCGGCGTCAAGAGAGTTTTTCAAGGTCTCGACATCAATACCTTCAGTCAACTCCCCTGCAGAACGAACAATCGTACCAGACATCGTAATCACAGCAATAGCTTCATCAGTAGTTGACTTCTGCGGCCATGGAACTGCTGAACGATACTCAGAGGCGCTGACAAAAGCATCATTATCACTGGAGAGCTCCTTTCCGGTAACTTTCCGGGTCAAAGTCCGCTGTAACTCCCAGTATGAGGAGATACCATCAACCAAGCCGAGAGTTTGTGCTTTTTTGGCTGAGACCAGCGCCTCATTATTGATAATCGCTTCGAAAGTGTTTCGGCTGATTTTCCTCCGCGTCGAGACGTAAGCGAGATAATCATTATAGATCTCATCAAGCAAGGCATTGATCTGCTCGAAGTACTCTTTGCTTGCTCCGGTTCTGACAAAAGGCTCAATACCACTCTTGTATTTTTTCCACTGCGCGGCCTGAACCTGAACACCTATTTTTCCGAGTGGGGTAGTATAAAAAAGGGACTCCGCTTTCAGTCCATCAAGAAGAAGGTAACCGCCTCGCTCCACAATAATGGAATCGCATGACACTGCAAGGAGATAATCGCTGTCTTCGCCAGAACGAAGAAACGCGGTGACTCTTTTTCCCTTTTTACGAACCTTTTCAACCGCTTCTCGTAATTCAGCTATCTTTGCCGGGGAGGAATGAATCCCACCAATATCAAGGAGCACCTCCCTGACCCGGTCGTCAGTCGCTGCATGATCGAGCACAAAAAGCAGCTCCTGAAGAGAGAGTGAGCCACGAGAAGACAAAAAGGGCAGTGACTTACTTTCATTGCGAATTTCATCAAGCCCTCCGCTGAGAGGCAAGATCAGCACAAAACGGTCGGGAATGGAATGGGAAGAATGAAAGCCCCAGAACAATCCAGCTAACAATAAAAGAGGAATAACAATCAGAGCAAGGCAACCGTTACGAAAGCATCCCCGCTTTTTGGTTGGTGTATGCAAATTATTCATAAAGGAGACAACTTACCTGGTGGACATTATTACTATTATATTTCTGGAGCTTGGGTTCCCTGTTCCGGCATTCAGCCATTGCCACAGGACATCGAGGATGAAAACTGCATCCTGAAGGGATGTGTAATGGGCCCGGTAAATCACCATTCAACAAAATCCTCTCTTTTTTCCCGCCCGGTTCAGGATTGGGAATTGCTGAGAGAAGTGCTCTTGTGTAGGGATGTTTTGGATTGGCATAGAGTTCAGTAGAATCTGCAATCTCAACAATCTTACCAAGATACATTACCGCAACCCTGTCAGAAATGTATTCAACAACCGAAAGATCGTGGGCAATAAAAAGATAGGTCAATCCCAGATCACGCTGAAGATCTTTCAGCAAATTGATAATCTGCGACTGAATTGAGACATCAAGCGCAGAAACCGGCTCATCACAGATAATAAATTTTGGATTGACCGCAATCGCCCTTGCAATGCCAATCCTCTGCCGCTGTCCTCCTGAAAACTCATGGGGATAACGGTTGAAATATTCCCTGTTCAAGCCGACAACATCAAGCAGCTCCTCAATCCGCTTGCGTGCAACCTTTCCTCGGGCTATACCATGAATCAATAATACCTCTCCAAGCATCTGGCCGACAGTCAAACGCGGGTTCAGCGATCCAAAAGGATCCTGAAAAATCATCTGCATTTCTTTACGAAGGGTACGGAACTCACGATTGCCGATACCGGAAATCTCCTGTCCTTGAAATGCAATTTTTCCAGTCACAACAGGATGGCCAAGACGAATCAGGGCTCTTCCAAGAGTTGTTTTCCCACAACCCGATTCACCAACAAGACCAAGCGTCTCACCCTGATAAACATCAAAAGATACTCCGTTAACCACTTGTATCGGAAGAGGTTTGCCCATAATCCCTCTTTTTCTGCCGGGAAAATAAACCCGTAAGTCGCTGACCGACAGTAATACCCCTTGATCCTTCATCTCTCCCTGACTGCTGTTTATCGTATTTTTATTATTATAATGAAACCATTGTGAATCTACCATAACAAACCTTTTGTTTCACTCCCTCTTTTGCCATTGCAAACTGAACCGTCACATACCGGAACGCTTTATGTTGTCGCAACACCTCTTGGCAATCTCGAAGATATTACCCTGAGAGCGATAAAAACCCTGAAAGAATCGGGGGCGATTGCCTGTGAAGATACTCGGCGTGCATCAATTCTGCTGAAGCATCTCGATATTCCCGGGAAAAAACTCATCAGTTACCACAACTACAACGAACCAAGAGCAATCGGGCAGATTATTGCACTGCTTGAAGAGGGTACTGATGTCTCACTTATCACTGATGCAGGAACTCCCGTTATCAGTGACCCCGGTTATGCACTTCTGCACGCATTGCATCTACAACATCTGCAAGTTATTCCAATTCCGGGGCCAAGTGCACTGACAGCAGCACTATCAGCCTGTCCGCTTCCGGTCAACAATTTTTTTTTCGCGGGCTTTCTTCCTCACAAAAAAGGACGGAAAAGCCGCCTTGAATATCTCGTAGCGCTGCAAGCCTCTTTTGTACTGTATGAATCACCCTACAGAATCATGAAGCTCCTCGATGAACTCAGTAATCTCATACCTGATGCGCAGATGTTCATTGGACGGGAGATGACAAAAATATATGAGGAGTATCTTACCGGAACTATTGAAGAGATCCGCCAACAGCTTGCTGATGGTAAAACAAGAGGTGAGTTTGTCATTATTGTCCATCCATCCGGGAAAAAAACAATCAAATCAGAAGAGAACCATGCAGATCATCACTGACCCCGGTCAAATGCAGGCCATAGCTGAAAAACTGCGACTTAATCGTCAGCTTATCGGCGTCGTCATGACCATGGGCGCATTGCACGAAGGACATCTCAGTCTTGTAAAACTTGCCCGAAAAAGCGCTGGAACTGTCATTCTCACCATTTTCGTAAACCCCAGGCAGTTTGGACCGACTGAAGATCTCCTCCGTTACCCAAGACCTTTCGAGCAAGACGTTGCTCTGGCCAAATCAGCAGGTGTCGACTACCTTTTTTCACCTGAAGCCGGAAGCATCTACCCTGAACATTTCCAAACTACTCTTGAGTGCGGAACTCTGGCTGCACGATTTGAAGGAGAGCAGAGACCAGGCCATTTTAACGGAGTGGTCACGGTTGTTACCAAGCTGTTCAATATTACGAAACCACATACTGCGATTTTTGGCGAAAAGGATGCCCAGCAACTCGCTGTTATCCGACAGCTTATCGCCGATCTCAATATGGATATTTCCATTGTTGCGGCACCCATTGTCAGGGAAGAAAACGGGCTTGCGGTAAGTTCCAGAAATATCTACCTCTCAAGCCAGGAGCGGAGCGCGGCTGGCATAATTTATCAGGGAATCTGCCATGCCGAAAAACGCATTGCAGAACATGAAAATAACCTTCAGACCATTGTGAAAGAAGTAAAAGAGATGATCAGTTCTACACCTGGGTTCCACCCTGCTTATGTCAGCTTTGTGGATGACACGACGTTTCAACCGGCAGAAACTGCTGACGCGGGCAAGGAGTACCGCTTGCTTCTTGCAGTCCATGTGGGAAAAGTTCGGCTTATCGATAACGGAAAGATCCGCACATGATGACAGGCTGAGAACAATGTACAGGAAGAGACTTTTTTAATATTATATTAATAGACATATTTATTGCTTGAAAAATCGAGCAACATTTTTATCACTATTTACAACACAATTTACATGATTGTTAACAAAGCAATTGATCTTGGTCAGGGCAAGATAATCTCGATTGAAACCGGCAAAATGGCAAAACAGGCTGACGGCTCTGTGGTTGTCCGCCTGGGCGACACTATGGTTATTGCGACTGTTGTATCAAGCAAAAAGACACCTCCACCCAATCAGGACTTTTTTCCGCTCCAAGTTGAATATCGCGAAAAATATTCGGCTGCTGGCAAGTTCCCCGGCGGCTTTTTTAAACGTGAAAGCCGCCCCTCAGAAAAAGAGATTCTGTCAGCGCGACTTATCGACCGTGCACTTCGCCCACTCTTTCCAGACGGCTACCTCTATGAAACCCAGATAATCGTAACAGTTATCTCTTCCGACCAGATCAATGATGCCGATGTACTCGGTGGTCTTGCAGCTTCTGCCGCTATTATGGTCTCCGACATTCCTTTCGAGAACCCAATGTCCGAAGTCAGGGTAGGTAGAATTAATGGTCTCTATATTATCAATCCTGACATCAATGAGCTACTGGAGAGTGACATTGATATCTGTATTGGCGGCACAAATGATACCATCTGCATGCTTGAGGGTGAAATGAAGGAAATTTCCGAAGCTGAGATGGTTGAGGCAATCCAGTTTGGTCATACGGCAATCCGCAAACTTTGCGCACTCCAGAGTGATATTGCGAATGAAGTTGCAAAACCGCAACGTCCCTTCATCCCACTTGTAATTCCTGCGGAACTCACCAATGTCATTCAGGGGCTGTGTGAAACCCGTCTGAAGGAGCTTGCCTATACTCCACTCGCAAAGGAAGAACGGGCAGAACAAACCGCACTTATCTACCATGACATCGTAGCCTCGACTGTTGAGCACTTCAAGGCCAAAATCAGCACTGAGGATATCGCAGCCGATCCGTTGAAAGCACTCTGTGTGAACCACCATATCATTAACGAACAGATTCATGCTGTCGAAAAGAAAGTAATGCGCCACATGATTCTTGATGATGCCAAACGGCTTGACGGCAGAGCGCTTGACCAAGTACGCCCGATCAGTATCGAACTTGGCATCATCCCTAGAGCCCACGGGTCAGCCCTTTTCACCAGAGGAGAAACTCAGGCTCTTGTCACTATTACTCTCGGGACCAAAAAAGATGCACAATCTGTTGATACACTGACAAACAGCGCTGATAAAAAATTTTTCCTTCATTACAACTTTCCGCCTTTCAGCGTAGGGGAATGTGGAAGACTCGGCAGCATAGGCCGCAGGGAAATCGGCCACGGCAACCTTGCCGAACGATCCATTAAAATGGTAGCCCCTACACAGGAGGAGTTCCCTTACACTATCCGCATTGTTTCGGATATTCTTGAATCGAACGGTTCGTCATCAATGGCCTCGGTATGCGGCGGAACGCTGGCCCTTATGGATGGAGGAGTTCCGATCAAAAAGCCAGTATCAGGTATCGCCATGGGACTGATCAAGGAGGGATCTTCTTATGCTGTTCTCTCCGATATTCTCGGCAACGAGGATCATCTTGGAGATATGGATTTCAAGGTCTCAGGCACGAAGGACGGCATTACTGCATGCCAAATGGACATCAAGATCGACGGATTGGACTATCATATCCTTGAAACGGCTCTTGAGCAGGCACGCAGAGGCAGACTTCACATTTTGAACGAAATGGAAAAGGCTATATCATCCTGTCGCCCAGAACTTGCAAACTATGCACCGAAACTGACAAGCATCAAGGTACCGGTTGACTGTATCGGCATGATTATTGGCAAGGGTGGAGAGACTATCCGCAGTATTACCGAAGAGACAGGAGCCGAGATCAATATTGATGACGACGGAACAATTACCATTGCCTGCTCGACCAGTGAGGGAACAAATGCTGCACTGGCCACGATAAAAAGCCTTACCTCAAAACCTGAAGTCGGCACTATTTATATTGGAAAGGTGCGCGATATTCGTGATGAACTTGGCGCTTTTGTAGAATTCCTTCCCAAAACTGACGGTCTTGTCCATATCTCTGAAATATCCAGCACCAGAGTTACGAAGGTGAGTGATCATCTGAAAATTGGAGAGAAAGTAACAGTCAAGCTGGTTGATGTCCGCAAGGATCCCCGCACAGGAAAAACCAAGTTTGCTCTCTCCATAAAGGCTGTTGAGCAGGGGAAAACAAAAGAGAGTGGTACAGAAAGTAACTAAACGCAACAATGCTGAAAAAGCAGTACAGGTAACACTGTACTGCTTTTTTTATTTCATCAAAACATTATGAAGTACGATTTTTCAATAATAGAAGCGAAATGGCAGGCCCGGTGGCAGAAGCTGCAGACCTTTAAAACCGGAGAAGAGACTGGCAAACTGAAATATTATGTGCTTGACATGTTTCCTTATCCCAGTGGAACTGGGCTCCATGTAGGTCATCTCGAAGGATACACTGCTTCGGATATTGTTGCTCGCTACAAACGGAGTCGCGGCTATAATGTGCTCCACCCTATGGGATGGGATGCCTTTGGACTTCCAGCGGAACAGTTTGCCATCAAGACAGGAACACACCCGAAAACAACCACGGAAGAGAATATCCGCAGTTTCAAGGGAACCCTGCAGGCAATGGGCTTCTCCTACGACTGGTCACGAGAGATCAATACCACCGATCCCGGATACTTCAAATGGACACAGTGGATTTTCCTGAAACTTTACGATATGGGGCTGGCCTATATGTCGGAAGTTGACGTCAACTGGTGTGAAGAGCTGAAAACCGTTCTGGCCAATGAAGAGGTTGATGAAAAAATTGCTGATGGCTATACTGTTGTTCGACGCCCCTTGCGGCAGTGGGTATTGAAGATTACCGCTTATGCCGACCGCCTGCTTGCAGATCTTGACGAACTTGAATGGCCTGAAAATGTCAAGCAGATGCAACGCAACTGGATAGGTCGCTCAGAAGGTGTTGAAATTGACTTTGAACTCCGTTGCTACAATAAAACGCTGAGAGTCTATACAACCAGACCTGACACCCTTTTTGGCGCAACCTACCTGGTCATTTCTCCAGAACATCCACTTGCTGAAAAGCTCGCTACTGCTCAACAGTTGGTAGAAGTAAAAAACTATATAAGCCAGGCAAAGCTGAAAACAGAACTTGAACGAACTGGCCTTCAGAAAGAGAAAACAGGCGTTTTTACAGGCTCTTATGCGATAAACCCTGCAACTGGTGAGCCTCTGCCTGTCTGGATATCCGACTTTGTCATGATCAGCTACGGGACAGGAGCCATCATGTCGGTTCCTGCTCATGACAGCCGCGACTGGGAGTTTGCAAAACAGTACAAGCTCCCAATCATTGAGGTCATCAAAAGCCCGCATGATGTTCATGAGAGCGTTTTTGAAGATAAAAACAGTATCTGCGTAAACTCCTTCAACAGTGAAATTTCGCTTGACGGACTTGCCTTCGACGAAGCGTTTGAGCGCATGGCTTCATGGCTTGAATCTAAGCGTGTTGGTAAGAGAAAGGTGAACTACAAACTACGTGACTGGATATTCAGCCGCCAGCGCTACTGGGGAGAACCGATTCCGATCAAACATTATGAAGATGGCACACTTCGACCGGAAACAAGACTCCCCCTTGTACTTCCTGACGTCGAGGCCTATCATCCATCGTCAACTGGTGAATCACCTCTTGCAAACATACCACACTGGCTTTACGATACCGATGAACACGGTACATTCAGAAGAGAGACTAACACCATGCCACAATGGGCAGGGAGCTGTTGGTACTATCTCCGCTTTATTGATCCCGAAAACAGCGCACAATTAATCAATCCGGACAAGGAACGGTACTGGATGAACGTCGACCTTTATATTGGCGGCGCCGAACATGCTGTTCTTCACCTACTGTACGCCCGTTTCTGGCACAAGGTTCTTTTTGATATAGGTGTCGTCAGTACGAAGGAACCTTTCAGAAAGCTCTTCAACCAAGGAATGATTCTTGGTGAAGATAATGAGAAAATGTCCAAATCACGTGGTAATGTCATACCGGCTGATCACGTTCTGAACCGGTATGGCGCCGATGCCGTTCGCCTCTATGAAATGTTTCTTGGCCCCCTTGAACAGGTGAAACCATGGAATACCAACGGTATTGAGGGAATAAGCCGTTTTCTGTCGAAAATATGGCGATTGATCTATCCCGAATATGAGAGCCCGACAACATCTTTTTCTATGGATGCGATGCCCGAAGAGTTGCTGAGACGGATGCACAAAACCATCAAAAAGGTCGGTGAAGATACTGAACATCTTAAATTCAACACCGCTATTTCTGAAATGATGGTCTTTGTTAACGAACTGCACAAAGCAGGCTGCAAGAACCGCAACGCTGTTGAAACACTACTCATCCTTCTAGCCCCATACGCTCCCCACATCACAGAGGAACTGTGGGAAGCAATCGGTCACAGCTCATCAATCAGCCTGAACGCCTTTCCCATCTATAATCCTGAACTGGTCGAAGAAAGTGTTTTGACCATTGCAGTGCAGATCAACGGAAAGCTCAGAGGCACATTTTCTGCCCCGGCTAAAAGCCCGAAAGAGTTACTCCTTGCAGAGGCAAAAAAAGTTGAATCGGTGCTCAAATTTCTCGAAGGCCAGACAATCGTCAGAGAAATTGTTGTGGCGGATAAACTGGTGAGTTTCGCTGTAAAATGACAAGAAAGAACAATGATTGCATTATCACAATTGTTGTCAACAAGATTTTTTTTATGTAACATTCAGCAGGAAGCAATAAATCTGCTATACAGCTTTCCAATCTCAGCTTTATCGATTTATTTTGCATGATCCCGGATACCCGGGGCGGGAGAAGTATCTTTTTTTTTCAACACATAAAACATGGTATCAATGGCTACAGACAAAACAACATCCAACGCACAACAGACCTCGTCTTCTGCAGAAGAATCGATCAGCTCTGTATTGTCTGAAAAACGGAAATTTCCTCCTACGGCAGAATTTTCGAAAGATGCCCATATCTCCTCTATGGAAGAGTATGAGAAACTCTATGCAGATGCAGAAGCAGATCCGGATGCCTACTGGGGTGGAATTGCTGAACAGTTCCACTGGTTTAAAAAGTGGGATACCGTGCTGGAATGGAACACCCCTTATGCCAAGTGGTTTAACGGCGGCAAGACGAATATCTGCTACAATGCCCTTGATATTCATGTCAACAGTTGGAGAAAAAACAAGGCGGCCATTATTTGGGAAGGCGAAGAGGGTGAACAGCGGGTTCTGACCTACGGTGAACTGCACCGCCAGGTCTGCAAGTTTGCAAACGTCCTGAAAATTGCCGGTATCAAACCTGGAGACAGGGTGGCAATTTATATGGGAATGGTCCCTGAACTGATTATCGCAGTTCTAGCCTGTGCACGCGTTGGTGCAGTCCATAACGTTATTTTTGCCGGTTTCTCGGCTCACGCCATTACCGAGCGAGTCAATGATTCACGTGCAAAGATGGTTATCTGCGCAGATGGCACAAGACGCCGAGGTGGCTCCATCAACCTGAAAAATATTGTTGATGAGGCGATTGTCAATACCCCCTCAATTCGAAGCGTCATCGTCATGAAAGTCACCAATGAAGAGGTTCACATGCATAATGGGATGGACCATTGGTGGCATGATCTCATGGGCCTCGCCGCTGATGAATCAGAACCGGCAGAACTCGATGCAGAGCATCCACTTTTTGTTCTCTACACCAGCGGTTCCACAGGAAAACCAAAGGGAATCCTGCATACCACTGCCGGATACATGATTCACGCTGCCAGTTCCTTCAAATACGTTTTTGATATCAAGGATGAGGATATCTACTTCTGTACGGCAGATGTCGGATGGATTACCGGACATACCTATATGGCTTACGGCCCTTTGCTCTGCGGCGCAACCATGCTCATGTACGAAGGCGCTCCCAACTATCCTCAGTGGGATCGATTCTGGGATATCATCAACCGCCACAAGGTCACCATTCTCTATACAGCCCCGACCGCCATCCGCGCCTTTATCCGCGCAGGAAACGAGTGGGTAACCAAACACAACCTCAGCTCGCTCCGCCTGCTTGGAACTGTTGGTGAACCAATCAATCCTGAAGCATGGATGTGGTATCACAAAGTTGTGGGACAGGAGAAATGCCCGATTGTCGACACATGGTGGCAAACCGAGACCGGCGGCATCATGGTCTCACCTCTTCCTGGCGCCACACCGACCAAACCCGGTACGGCAACCCGTCCGCTCCCCGGCATCGCGGTCGATGTAGTACACAAGGATGGCACACCATGCGTAGCCAACGAAGGCGGATACCTCGTTATCAAAAAGCCATGGCCGTCAATGCTCCGTACCATTTACGGTGACAACGCACGGTATGAAAAAACCTACTGGTCAGACTTCAACGACATGTACTTTACCGGCGATGGCGCCCGCAAGGATGAGGATGGATACATCTGGATCATGGGTCGTGTCGATGATGTGGTCAATGTTTCAGGTCACCGCCTCGGCACCAGTGAGGTCGAAAGCGCTCTTGTTTCACACGAATCCGTTGCGGAAGCGGCCGTTGTCAGCCGTCCTGATGAGCTGAAAGGCAATGCACTTGTCGCCTTCGTGACTCTGAAAGATGAATATGTGGGCGACATGACGCTCCGCGAAGCTTTGCGCAACCACGTTGCCAAGGAGATCGGACCTATTGCCAAGCCCGATGAAATCAGATGGGCCAAAGGTCTTCCAAAAACCCGCAGTGGAAAAATCATGCGCCGCCTCCTTCGCGAACTTGCCACAAGCAATGAGATCAAGGGAGATGTCACCACGCTTGAGGATTTCGGCGTTCTTGAAAACCTGCGTGACCAGGAAAATGACTAACCCTCTCTCTTTTAACAAAGAACGTTCAAACGAAAAGCGCAGTCAATACTGCGCTTTTCGTTTTTATGCTTTTCACATTTGAATCGCTATGGGATATATTCCCCGGAAGACGGCATACAGCCCCGGAGGGGCGACATATTGGTAGAGCCAAGGCCAACCCCCCAGGCTGAAACAGATATTACCTTATCCAATTGAGCTGCCAGATTGTAAAATTAAGATACGACGCAAAGCTAACCCACAATAAATAGGGGATCAGCAGATATCCCGCAACTGGCGAAACAGCTCTGAATTTCACGATAGTAAAGACAATGGCAAGCCAGAGCAGAACAATCACCGATAAAGCAACCAGAGGAGAGTGAAGTCCGAAAAAAGAGGCTGACCAGGCAAGATTGAGCAAAAGCTGCACACCAAAAACAACAAGAGCTCCCTGTATCTGTTTTTTTTCACCCCACTGTTCAACTACAAGAGAAAGTGCAACACCCATGAGTAGAAACAACAGACTCCAAACCGGAGGAAACAGCCAGTCAGGCGGGTTCCATGACGGTTTATGGAGCACCGAATAGTACCACTCTGAACCCGGTACAGGCGTAAAAGTGCTGCCCGCATAGGCAAACACAAAACACAAACCAATACAGAGCAACAGCCTTGGAATATTTAATTTCATCACTATTTGCATTTAAAATTATAAAGCATTTTATAATATAAAAATAAGTAAACAAATGCCGTCTGTTGTTAATTCCTGTGGCGGCAAAATATCATTGAAACTTATTAGAACTGTAACCCTCTCGCTCTCAAAGGTGTTCCTGTTTTCAGGAAAAAGAAATTTATATTAACCGCCAGATTAAATTTCAATCTTATACGGTCACATGGAAAATACAAGCAATGAGCTGCGGGCAGCAATCAGGGCCGCTCGTGCTGCAGGAACAATAACCCTTGAAAAATTCGAAGAACTTTCTGATCCCGAAATTCATGCAAAAGATTTCAAGGATTTTGTTACTGACGTTGACAAGGACTGTGAAGCAGCGATAAGCTCAATTATCACAGAAAGTTTTCCCGAAGACAGTATGCTCTGCGAAGAGGGAACCGTGATCACTGGCACTTCAGGAAGAACATGGATTGTCGATCCACTTGATGGTACGCTTAATTTTATTCACTCTTTCCCTGTTTTTTCGATCAGCATTGCGTTGAAGAACAACAGTAATGAACTTCTCGCAGGCGTTGTCTACCAGCCAATTCTTAAAGAGCTGTTTACCGCAGAGCGTGATCGCGGAGCTTACTTGAACGGGAAGCCGATAACAATATCCAACCGCACGTACAACGAAAGCTTTCTTATGGCAACCGGACTTCCATTCAAGGAATACGATTACCTGGAATCATCTTTAGGAATGCTCAAAGAGGTCATTCATGATTCTGCGGGTATCCGGCGCGCTGGATCTGCAGCCATAGATCTTGCCTATACTGCCTGCGGACGTTTTGACGGATTCTGGGAATACAAGCTTTTTCCTTGGGATTTTGCTGCTGGAGTTCTCCTTGTGCGGGAAGCTGGTGGAACAGTCACCAACTTTAGCGGAGAATGCGATGTTATGAAAGGACAAAGCATCATTGCTGGCAACAGCATAACCCATAAACTCCTTCTCGAAAAAGCATTAAAACACTTCACAGCATCATCGACGACATAAGTCGTTCCCTTCTGCATCTGAATTACAGAGGAATTTTTTACTATATTAAAGGTTAATGGTTTTTCATCATATCAAATTTGTCTCCATTTCCTGAACGGCTTAACCGTCAGGAGCAACAATTACATCATGCTTATTCATCAACGCACAATTCAACAAGAGGTGTCTCTCTGCGGTACCGGACTGCATACCGGCGAAAAATGCATGATTACTTTCAAACCTGCCCCTGTAAACTATGGTTACCGTTTTATTCGAACCGATATAGAAGACTGCCCCGAAATACCAGCTTTGATAGAAAATGTGGTTGATGTCTTGCGGGGGACAACGATTGGTCTCAACGGTGTAAAGGTTCATACAACCGAACATGTTCTTGGCGCTCTTTATGGTCTCCAGATCGATAATTGCCGCATTGACATGAGCGGCCCTGAACCTCCGGTCATGGACGGAAGCGCGCGCCCTTTTGCCGAAGTGCTCCTGAATGCAGGTTTTCAGGAACAGGAAGAGCCAAAAAATTACTTGGTCATTGATGAAACTATTGAATACCACGACTCTAAAAACAGCGTTGATATTGTAGCACTACCACTGGACAACTTCAGAATAACGGTCATGGTGGATTATAAAAATCCAGCCCTTGGCTCGCAGCACTCAGGGCTTTTTGACTTGGACAAGGAATTCTTCAAGGAATTTTCACCATCCAGAACTTTCTGTTTTCTCAGTGAAGTAGAAGCACTTGCAAACCAGGGTATTATCAAGGGCGGAGATGTGGACAACGCTATTGTCATTATCGATAAACGCATGGGAAAAGTTGAACTTGCCGACCTTGGAAAAAAACTTGGCATAGAAAGCGAAAATCTTCTCCTTGGTGCAAACGGTATTCTCAATAACAGAGAACTTCGCTTCATAAACGAGCCAGCACGCCATAAACTGCTCGATTTTCTCGGCGACATAGCCCTCTTGGGTATGCCCATAAAAGCGCAGTTACTTGCCGCACGACCAGGCCACGCATCAAATGTAGAATTCGTGAGGCTGCTCAAAAAATATGCGGACCGAAACAAGCTTGCCAGGCAGTACCAGCACGAGAAAAAAGCAGGTGTTATTTTTGATATCAACGCGATTCAAAACATCCTCCCGCACCGATATCCGTTCCTGTTGATCGACAAGATTGTTGAATTCAAACTTGATGAAAAAATTGTATCAATCAAAAATGTTACCATAAACGAACCGTTTTTCCAGGGTCACTTTCCAGGAAACCCTATCATGCCCGGCGTCCTCATCCTTGAAGCTATGGCACAGACAGGAGGCATCATGATGCTCAACGGCAACGATAACATCAAGGAGAGTGTCGTTTACTTTATGGGTATCGACAAGGCTCGCTTCCGAAAACCAGTGATTCCTGGAGACACACTTGTTATTGAAGCTACTATCACCAACAAGCGGAGAAATGTCTGCCAGTTTGACGCAAAAGCATACGTGCGGGGTGAACTTGTTTGCGAGGCATCCCTTATGGCAACCGTTGTGCAAAAAAACAAATAACCTTAAGCCATCAAACGCCCTGCTTTCAACCGCAAGGGCGTTTTTGAAACGACTTTCCACATTTCATTAACATCTTATCCACATTTTTTGCCCAACAAGGGCGCACCCATTAACGCTATTAAGTTATTATAAATAATAATCTTAGAATACAACTACATTATTATTTGCTCTTTTCAGTGAGAGTTATCAATATCTTGATGCAATAAAGAGCCTCATCCAAGGCTAAGAAAAAAAATAGCGTAACAAGGAGCATTTCCTGCAATAAAAATATGACGCATGTACGGCAATGCTTTCTCAAGCATTATAGCCCAATCCTTTATGAATCCTGTAGAACCTTATGCAGTACTGAAAAAAGGAGTAGAGCAGCATAACTGTAGAAAGGTATAAAAAGAACTCTTTCACGTGATAGAGTCTAAAAACAGGATGAGGCCAGACCATGGCAATAAACATCATAGAGACAAAGCCCACAGCCCATTTTCCCGGCCAAAGAGATGTTGTAACTACTGAATAGCGAAATTTTACATATCCTGCACCGATAAAAATCAGGACATCTCGGAGCACAGCAAAAAGCACAAACCATAAGGGAAGCTGACCAATCCAGAAAAAATAGAGGGCTACACTGGCCAGACAAAGTTTGTCCGCAAGAGGATCAATAATCTTCCCCATTTCGGAAACCTCGTTGGTCCATCTTGCCACCTGTCCGTCGAACCAGTCGGTCAGAACAGCCACAATCATAATAATAATTGCTATAGTAAGATAGCCAGTATGAAAGTAATAAAGAAACCAAGGGATCAATATTATTCTCAAAAAACTGAGCGAATTCGGCAAATTAAATATACGACCTTCCACAATTGTGAATTTTTTAATGAGTCAGATCCAGCTCTTTGTAAAACAAGCAATTACTTCTTTCGCTGCCCAAAACTACTTAATGACCATATCGGATGGCGAGGCGCTGACAAACTGAGACCAGCTCCTTCCTCCCTTTTTACCCTTCCTCACAGACAGGAACTGCTTCCGACTATCGCCCCTGAGTAAATCACACAGCGCAATACCAAGAGCATCGGTAACATCATAAGGTTTTGGCTCCGAGTTAAGACAAAGCATTCTTGCAACCATAAACGCAACCTGCTCCTTTCTTGCCGCCCCCACCCCTGTTATCGCCGATTTCACCTCGCGGGGCGCATATTCATGTAAGGGAAGGCATCGCCTCATTGCAAGCGCAATAACAGCACCCCGTACCTGCCCAAGCTTCAGTGCCGACTGCACATTTCTGCTTAAAAAAGCAGTTTCAAGAGCCACCCGTTCAGGCTGAAAGTCAACAATCACCTGCTCAAGCTCACGACATATCTCGCCGATTCGCTCCGGGTGACTTTTACCAGAATGAAGCCGGATAATACCGCATACCAGAACACAAAAACCTTGAGAGTCATGACGGATGACACCATAGCCGGTATTAAGACTTCCCGGATCAATCCCGAGAACAACCATACTCTACTCGTTTAAGCTGTTCATAGCACTTTCACTGATCTCCATATTACTGTAGACCACCTGCACATCATCATTACTCTCAAGCGCATCTATGAGCTTGATCACTTTCCGTGCATCATCTGCTTCAAGCACAATATAATTCTCCGGGACAAGATCAATCTTTGCATTCTCATAATCTATACCAGCCTCATCAAGTACTCTCTTTGCCGTTTCAAGATCCTTTATATCAGTTATGACAGTAAAATAGTTCTCATCATCGCCGTTAAGAGCTTCAAGACCAGCATCCAACAGCAGCTCCATCAGAAGATCCTCACTAGCAGCCGACCTGGATACTTCAAAGGAGCCCTTGCGCTGAAACATCCAGGCAACACTACCACTTTCACCTAACGAACCATTATTTCGACTCATAATGTGACGGAGATCAGCAACAGTCCGGTTACGATTGTCCGTTGCAGTCTCAATAATAAGAGCTATCCCTGCAGGACCATACCCTTCATAAGTAATCTCATCCCAGATGACACCCTCAAGCTCACCTGTTCCCTTCTTGACCGCACGCTGGATATTATCCATCGGCATGGAGTTGTCTCTTGCCGTATCAATGGCAAGCCTGAGACGAGGATTGCCGGATGGATCACCTCCACCCATTTTCGCGGCAATCGTAATCTCCTTGACCAGCTTGGTAAATAAACTGCCTCTTTTTTGATCAGTTACGGCTTTTTTTCTTTTGATGGTTGCCCATTTACTATGTCCTGACATAACAAAAACTGCTGAAATTATTATTCCTGAATCACCCTGCCTATGATAATAGATTTATTTTCTTTAAATAAAATCAAATCCAACTGCATTCGTGCAAGTTACTAACAAGAAAAAACAATGACAAACTTGATGATTGCCTATCAGGGAGAACCAGGAGCATACAGTGAAATCGCCGCGCTCAGGATCGGAAAGCCAGAACCGTTTGAATCCTTTGAAGAGGTATTTACGTCCGTTGAAAGCCGTAAGGTCACTTATGCGATAATTCCTATAGAAAACTCACTCGGCGGAAGTATCCATCAAAACTATGATCTTCTACTCCAGCATCCAGTCACTATTGTAGCCGAAACCTTTGTCAAGGTCGAACACTGTCTGCTCGGTATCCACGGGTCATCAATAGAAACGGCAGTGAAAGTCCTCTCGCACCCCCAGGCATTGGCTCAGTGCCGAAATTTTTTTGCCGCCCACAAGGGACTCAAAGCCGAGGTGGCTTATGACACTGCTGGCAGCGCAAAAATAATCGCCGCCGAAAAAGATCCAACAAAGCTTGCTATAGCATCAAAACGGGCTGGCGAACTCTATGGACTTGAAATACTGCGTGAAAACCTGGCCGATGAAGAGTGGAACATTACCCGGTTTTTCTGTATCACTCATGCCGTAAATCCTGAACCTCATTATCTACAGAAACTGACAAAAAAACTGGATACATCTCAGTATAAAACTTCCATTGCATTTGCGCTTCCCAACGAACAGGGATCGCTTTTCAAGGCACTGGCCACATTTGCTATGCGCAATATCGACCTCACAAAAATCGAATCGAGACCTTTCAGGAAAAAAGCGTTTGAGTACCTTTTTTATGTCGATTTTATCGGGCACCAGAACGACCCGAATATTATCAATGCTCTCAACCATCTCAGAGAATTCGCTACTATGGTCTATATACTCGGAAGTTATGGCGTTGTTGCAGAATGAACAAGAGACAACTTGATTTTTTCCATCATGATGAAATGGGAAAAGAAACATCCGTTGCTATGCCTGTGGGTGAAAAACCTTCGCTTTTCCTGATCGACGGCATGGCAATGGTTTACCGTGCCTTTTTTGCACTGCAACGGGCAGGGATGACAAGTCCTGACGGAATTCCAACCGGAGCAGTCTATGGATTTGCAACAGCTCTCCTGAAAATCTTTGAAACGTATAAGCCAAACTACCTGGCAGCAGTCTTTGACAGCAAGGAGAAAACGTTTCGACATGACCTTTATCCCGAATACAAAGCTAATCGTCCAGCGCCACCAGAAGATCTTATCATACAGCTCAATGCGGTGTTCGAATTGCTTGATGTCTTCAACATCCCGATAATCAAAACAGCAGGATATGAAGCTGATGATCTTATCGGTACTGCTTCAAACAAATTCGAAAAGACATGCCAAATCTACATTGTTACTCCAGATAAGGATCTTGCTCAGCTTGTCCACGACGGAGTAAAAATCCTCAAGCCGGGGAAAAACCAGAATGAGCTGGAGCTGCTTGGAAAAACTGAGATCGCTGAATACTTTGGAGTTCCTCCTGAACTCTTCACACAGTTTCTGACCCTGACTGGAGACACATCGGACAATATTCCTGGAGCCAAAGGAATCGGTCCAAAAACAGCATCTTCCTTGCTTTGCAAATACCATTCACTGCAAAATATCTATAACAATCTTGAGCATATTGCTCCGAAAACCCGGCAGAGTCTTGAAGAATTTCGATCTCGCCTCAATCTGGTAACAAAATTAGTCACCATACGCACCGATCTGAAGATTGACTTTACCCTGAATGATCTTGCCTGTGGATTGCCCGATCGGACAAAACTTATTCCGCTGCTGCAAAAACTCGGGTTTAAATCGATTGTGTCAAGAATACCGACTGTTTTCGAGGCTCTTTTGCAGAATCCTTACAAAGAAGAGCTGCCTAATACACTTCCGGTTCATCCACCCATGGAAGCAGAACTCTCACTCCGCTGGCCACAAAGTGGCGCTGAGTATACACTCGTTGACACGACAGAAAAGTTGATAAAACTGATAGCATCGCTGCAAGGAGGTTCGCGAATCGCTGTTGATACAGAAACAACTAGTCTTGATACCTTTGAAGCCGAACTGGCAGGTATCTCAATCTCTGTTGAAGCAGGGAAAGCCTATTTTATTTCTTTTTCGAAAAGTTCCATTGACAAAAAAAAGGCTTTGGAACTTCTCAGACCCCTGCTTGAAGATCCGGCACTTCCAAAAAGCGGCCAGAACCTCAAATACGATATCCTCGTCCTGAAAAAGTATGGCATAGAGCTTTCACCAGTTGGATTTGACACCATGCTCGCGAGCTATGTGCTCAACCCTGAAGAAAAACACAATCTTGATGACTTAGCTGCTCAGTATCTGGACTACCAGACAACGACCTTTGAAGAACTGGTCGGCACAGGAAAAGCGAAGCTGCATATTTTTGACATTGAACCTGAAAAACTCTCTGACTATGCTTGTCAGGATGCCGATCTTGCCCTTCAGCTTGAAAACGTGTTCCGTAAAAAGCTCGAAAAAGAAAAAGAGCTGCTCTGGCTCTGCGAAAATATAGAATTTCCGCTGGTATCCATTCTGGCTGCCATGGAGTATGCTGGTATAAGTATCGATGTGGCACATCTTGCAAAAACCTCTGCAACCGCTCAAAAAGAGCTTGAGCTTCTGACTGAAAAAATTTATGGAGCTGCGGGCTCTTCTTTCAACATCGATTCGCCAAAACAGCTTTCACATATCCTCTTCAACGTCCTTGGACTCCCAACAAGAAAAGCGACAAAAACAGGCTTTTCAACAAATTTTGAGGTGCTTGAGGAGCTTTCTGCCGCGCATCCCGTTGCCAGCGATCTCCTCGAATACCGGAGCCTTCAGAAACTCAAGGGCACCTATATCGACGCATTGCCTAAGATGGTCAATGCTGCAACCGGAAGAGTACATACGTCGTTCAACCAGTTTATTACAGCAACGGGCCGGCTCTCATCCTCCAATCCGAACCTGCAGAACATCCCTATTCGTACTCCTCTCGGCAAAGAGATCCGCCGGGCATTCATACCGTCATCACCCGACAAATGGTTGCTTTCGGCTGACTATTCGCAGATTGAACTGAGGATTGCTGCGGAAATATCGGGAGACATTCAGCTTATTGAAGCATTCCGCAACCATGAAGATATCCACACTGCCACAGCCAAGGTGATTTTTGGTCTTGATGAAATTACCAGCGATATGCGACGCAAGGCAAAAGAGGTGAATTTCGGGGTACTTTATGGTATCATGCCTTTCGGTCTCGCCAAACGACTCAATATCCCACAGAAAGAGGCCAAAATCATCATCGACACCTATAAAACCAAATACCCTGGCCTCTTCGAGGCATTGCAGAGCATTATCGAAACGGGGAAAAAAAACGGGTACGTCTCAACTCTTCTCGGACGGCGCCGGTACATCGCCGATCTCAACAGCCGGAATACAAATGTGCAGAAGGCTGCTGAAAGAGCCGCAATGAATACCCCGATTCAGGGAACAGCCGCCGACATTATAAAATGCGCCATGAACCTATGCAGTTCTCGCATGAGCGAAAAGCAGATGAACTCCGTCATGCTGCTGCAAGTTCATGACGAACTGCTCTTTGAAACCACTGACGATGAAAAAGAACCGCTTTCAATTATGATTGAGCACGCAATGATTGATGCTGCAATCACTTGTGGACTTAAAAATGTACCGGTCGAGGTTGATACAGGGATTGGAAAAAACTGGCTGGAAGCCCACTAATCATTGACTTATAGGGAAAATTTCCCTATACTCAGCTATGAGAAATTTTAGCCTTTCAGACAAAACAACCAAGATACAGCATGACTTCGCAAAATCGGTTTGTAACTCTGTCTGAAGACGGTATAATATTGTTAAACAATCTGACTACGAACCTTTCCACAATTGTTTTTGTTCTTCTTTTTATCTTTCTTCCCTGTTCGCCAGCAACTCTTCTGGCTGAAGAAAAACAGCCAACTAACACCCCAAAAAACGAAACTGCAGCAAAAACGGCTGAAGAACTCTTGGCAAGTACAGAACAGATGATTGAACAAATGATCATGAAGATAGACTTCCAGAAAGAAACTACTACAGAATCAAATGAACTTCCTGAAAACCCGAATCCAACGGCCTTTTTCACCAGTATACCCAATATTAAACCCCTCAGTGGATTAATTACCAGTTCATTCGGCGTTCGCCTCCATCCAGTCTTCAATGTTTCTCTTTTTCACTCAGGCATTGATATATCGGCATCCGAAGGAACAAAGGTACAGGCAACAGGTGACGGAATTGTTGCTTTTTCAGGATATGACAAAGGTTATGGACAACGAATAACCATCAATCACGGATACGGCTATAAAACCATCTATGCACATCTGTCAAAATCTCTTGTACGCCAAGGACAGAAAATTAAGCGAGGTGAAATCATTGCACTTTCTGGAAATACCGGCGTATCTACAGGTCCGCATCTACACTACGAAGTCCTGAAAGATAACATAAGAGTGGATCCAACAGCTTATTTCTTTAATGAAACTAACTCTGACAAGTTTATCACAATACAAAAAACTATGCCGGAACAGAGTAGCAATAATTCTTAACTGAAAAAACTCAACTAACGTAGTATGTACTGGAATTTAGACCTTGCCCGTTATATTGCAGATGCTCCATGGCCTGTAACAAAAGATGAGCTGATCAATTACGCTAACAGAACTGGAGCGCCTCAACAGGTTATTGAGAACCTGATAGATCTTCCAGAAAGTGATGAAATGTATGAAAGCCTTGATGAAATATGGCCTGATTACCCGACTGACGAAGACTTTGGCTACGGAGATGAAGAGCCATTGACATAGAACAAAACGGAATTCATATTTGGCAAAAGCGCTTGCTCTTATCGCCCTTTTACTGCTCTGTGCCTTCCCTGTTCATGGTAAACCTGACAGCAGAGATGAAAAGAGTTCTACTTTGCCTGCTTATGTAGGCAAAATTAACTTCGAGGGCAATACGTCAATCAGTGAGGAAGAACTTCGCCTGATCATAGTCACCACTGAAAATAGATCCTTGCTTGGGCTTGGCCTTTTCGGTGGCGCACGTAAACCTTTTAATTCGGAAGAGTTTGCCAAAGACATCTTCCTGATCAAAAAGCTCTATACCTATAAAGGATATTTTTTCGCCGACGTAGACACCACAATTGTCCGGAAAAATAACGGCAAAAAAGTTAATCTGAATATCCTGATCCATGAAAATCAACCATCAATAGTCGATGCACTTCATTACGAAGGACTTAACAATATTCCTGAAGAACTTAGAACAGAGTATCTAAGGAAAAAACGACTGAAGATCAATGATGTTTTTTCCGTAGAACGCCTTATCGAAGAAAGGGACCGAACCATCGCATTTTTCAGGGAATACGGTTTCGCTTTTTTTCACGAAGACAGTATTCGCATCAAGGTTGATACCGTAGGCACTCATGCCGGAATCCTGTTCAGGCTCAACCTTCCAGAAAGACTTAAATACGGCACAATTAATGCCGTAGTCGATAATTCACTGAAAAACAATACTGCTAAAGAAAAAAAATTTTCTCAGGAAGGCATTAATGGCCGAATTCTCGGAAAGCAGTGGATCTCACCAAATCTGATTACCTCATCTATCGAATTTCGCCCAGGAAACTTTACCCGCCAGACTCTCGAACAAAATACGTTACGGAATCTTGGCGCAACCAATGTTTTCTCGTCGATTTACATCACTCCAGACTCGGTGCGGGCTGGCAAACTCTATACAACCATCAACCTTGAAACAGCACCCAAGCACCAGATTGAACCAAAAATTCTTGTCGATAACCGTTACGGCCCCCTCTTTTTAGGAACTTCTCTGGCTTATGAAAACAAAAACCTCTTTGGTGGAGGTGAACAGTTCCTTACATCAACCGAATACGGCACACAGGCCAGTTCCAACAACAAACTGCTTGCAAATCTTGACGCTAATCAATATTCCAAGATAATTCCTTATGAATTCAGTCTAAAAAGCACTCTGATCATGCCGGTTCTGAAAAAAAACGGCAACTTCTATTCGACAACAATTGAATACGCAACCACAAAGCAGCCGGTGCTGCTCTCGAGTAAAAATGGCCTGATACGGGGAAGTTACAACGCCCGACTGAATCCATCATCGCGTCTGAATTTTGATTTTTTTGAAGTTGAATGGGTAAAGAAAGACTCTCTTAGAGGATTCAAACAGCTATTTAAAACCGATCTTGCCAAAAATATCGGCATAAACCCTTCCAATGAAGCTGCGGTTAACACGGGAATTGACAGTCTTCTTAACACTCATGTCAACCAGACATTCCGTCTTCGCTTCAACTCCACAAACCGTCAAAGCGTACTTCCGGAAAACACAATCTGGAACTACGACCTTCTTGTTGAAGAATCCGGAAGCCTTGCATGGCTTGTGGATAAATATATTGACACTAAAAAGTACAGCAATTTCACAGATAAAGACCCACAGATATTTGGCACCACCTATTCGCAATATATTAAACTTGAATCCGGAGCAAATTTCTCAAAAAACTTATCGCCACACAGCCAACTTGCCGGTAAATGGCATGCGGGATGGATGGCACCTTACGGAAAAGCGGACGCAACACCTGAAGAACGCCGTTTCTATGCGGGAGGAGCAAACAGCATGAGAGGCTGGCTTTTCAATACTCTCGGGCCCGGCAACAGTGTAAGCAAAGCTGCTGCTAATTTTGGCGCTGATATAAAGCTCGAACTCGGCCTGGAATATCGCATGAAATTTTTCAGATTCCTCAACCAGTCTTCAGGAGTAACCTTTTTTACTGATATTGGAAATATTTGGGACAGAACTGGCCCATACGCATTCAACATTGGTTCTCTAACGCGAGATTTCGCCTGGGATTCAGGAATAGGGCTTCGACTTGGCTCACCAATCGGTCCCTTCCGTTTTGATTTCGCCTATAAACTCCACGATCCGACAGAAGCAAACCCCTGGCGTATTTCAACATTGAGCCTAGGTAAATACACTTTCAATTTTGGAATTGGTGAAGCTTTTTAATTATTTGCCCAAATTAATTTTTTTTCACGATCAAGGACATATCTCAATGCCTGTACCATCCACACTACTTGCACCATCCATTCTTTCGGCCGACTTTACCCGCCTTAAAGACTCAATAGAAATAGCCACAAAAGCAAGCGCAGACTGGATGCACTGCGATATCATGGACGGAAACTTTGTTCCCAATATTACTTTTGGGCCATTTGTTGTACAGGCTATTGCTGCATGTACTCCGATGATTATTGACACGCATCTGATGATTGCAGATCCAGACCGTTACATCGAGGATTTTGTCAAAGCAGGTTCGCATCAGATTACCGTTCATCAGGAAGCCTGCCCGCATCTGCACCGCACCATTCAGTTTATTAAGAGCCTCGGCGCAAAAGCTGGCGTGTCAATCAATCCAGGAACCCCATTATCGACGCTCGAATCGATTCTGCCGGATCTTGATCTCGTTCTGCTGATGTCGGTTAACCCCGGTTTTGGTGGACAGAAGTTTATTCCCTCTTCAATTGGTAAAATTTTGCAGCTTCATAACATACGCCTGAAGGTAAATCCAAAGATGGTTATCGCCGTTGACGGAGGCATAACCGAAGAGAATGCCCAGGATCTGGTAACAGCTGGAGCTGATGCGCTGATTGCAGGCACAGCATTCTTTAAATCGGCAGATCCGGCACGCACTGCGGCTAAAATCAGGGCTTTGACCAGATAATTTCGTGAAGCTCGGGGCTCGTATGCAGTCCCTCTCCTATCAGCACAGCATCAAATGATGCCCGCTCAATAAGTGCAATGTCCATGGCTGTTTTCATGCCGCTTTCAGCTACAGCGACAACAGCCGAAGGAATCAGGGGGCGAAGTGCAACCGAAGCATGAAGATCAACCGAAAAATCTTTCAGATTGCGGTTGTTGATCCCGATAATTGCTGCGCCTTTTTCAATGGCAATAGCAAGCTCATGACCGTCATGCACTTCCACAAGCGCATACAGGCCAAGAGCATCAGCAAGCTGCAGATAATCTCCAAGTTGGGTTGGATCGAGCGCGGCCACAATCAGCAGAATGGCATCAGCGCCAATCAGGCGTGACTCAAATATCTGTAACTCATCAATAATAAAATCTTTGCGCAGGACTGGCAACGGAAATGAGCGGCTCACCTGTTGAAGATAGTCGATGGAGCCCTGAAAAAAAAGACGATCAGTAAGCACTGAAAAGGCTGCAGCGCCAAGTTCAGCATAACCATGGGCCATGGTGACTGGATCGAAATCCTGAACGATAAGACCTCGCGAGGGAGATGCTTTTTTAATCTCGGCGATAAGTCGCAACCCTCCACCTCTTCGAGCGATTGCTGCACCAAAGTCACGTGTCGCCTCCAGAGAACTCTGCAGCTCCTGATAACGCTGCGCGGGTTTCTCCCTTTCAAGCTCCGCCACCTCACGCTTTTTCTCCTCTAAAATCCTGGCAAGATAGGTCATGGCAGGTCAGTCAGCGGCAGCAAGTTCACGAAGCTCATCTTCGAGCTCAACAATCTGAAGGATATTATCAAGAAACCAGGGATCAATGCCTGTTGACTGATGCACCTCATCAATGGTAGCACCTGCCTGGAAAGCATAACGGAGATAAAACACCCGGTCGGCTTTCGGTATCTTGATTTTTTCGAGAATGTCCTCTTTAGCAAACTTTTTCTGTTGCGGAGTCATATCAAGAACATTCATAACATCCTTGCCGTCTGAACCAAGCCCGGCACGACCAATCTCAAGACCACGAAGCGATTTCTGCAACGCTTCCCTGAAGTTTCGGCCAAAGGCCATCACCTCACCAACTGACTTCATCTGCACACCAAGACGAGCATCAACATTCTTGAACTTTTCAAAATCCCACCGCGGAATCTTGACGACACAATAGTCAATAGCTGGCTCAAAACTGGCTGGCGTTGTTTTTGTAATGTCATTAATAATCTCATCAAGCCTGTATCCAACAGCAAGTTTTGCTGCAACTTTGGCGATCGGAAAACCGGTTGCCTTTGAAGCCAACGCTGAACTGCGCGATACGCGGGGATTCATTTCAATAACCACAATACGGCCATCAAGAGGATTAATGGCAAACTGGATATTGCTGCCACCTGTCTCAACACCAATCTCGCGAATAATTCTTATCGAGGCATCACGAAGTTCCTGATACTGGCGGTCAGTAAGTGTCTGGGCTGGCGCTACGGTAATGCTGTCGCCAGTATGCACACCCATTGGATCGACATTCTCAATAGAGCAGACGATAATAACGTTATCAGCCAGATCACGGATAACCTCAAGTTCATACTCCTTCCAACCGATCAGGCACTCCTCAACAAGTACTTCACTGATAGGACTTTCCGTCAGACCTCTCCGCACGGCTTCATAATAGTCTGCTTTCGACTGGGCAAAACCACCACCTGTCCCGCCAAGAGTAAAGGAGGGACGAATAACAAGCGGCAGGCCGATCTCTTCAAGCGCCTCTTTCGCCTCTTTTTCGTTGCGAACAAAAAAACCTTTCGCCATTTCAAGGCCGATTTTTTTCATGGCATCACTGAAAAACTCACGATTTTCAGCTTTTCTGATTGCACGAAGTTTTGCGCCGATCAGTTCAACGCCGTTGCGTTCAAGAATGCCTGACTCGGCAAGACTGACGGCAATATTCAGGGCTGTCTGGCCACCCATGGTTGGCAGTAAGGCATCAGGTTTTTCACGTTCGATAATTTTCTGTACATACTCCGGAGTAATCGGCTCAATATAGGTCGCATCAGCAAACTCTATATCAGTCATAATGGTCGCCGGATTGCTGTTGACCAGCACAACACGGTAACCATCCTCCTTGAGAGCACGACACGCCTGGGTACCGGAATAATCAAATTCACAGGCCTGACCGATCACGATAGGACCGGCACCAATCACTAAAATCGACTTTATATCTTCCCGCTTTGGCACGTTTTTTTCGGGTTTAAGACTTGGTAAGCTTTACGAAAAGTAATGTACAAAATATTTAACGAGTTTTGTCCGCCCATGCGGTGGCAAACTACTCGACCACACGGATCTGCTCCTGGTGAAACCCTCCCGACTCCCGTCTCAACCATGCGGTAACCTCCTTTGGTCGCCCATTTATCAATGCTATGATCAGCAACGTATGACCCGCACGAGCAAAATCAACGTCATGAAGTGAAGGAATTGCTGGAGAATTGATATGAGAATGATAGGAGCCAATAATATCGAAACCATGTCTTGCTGCCTCCCGTTCTATATCAAGATAATCCTGATGAGAGATCTCAAAACCCTGCTCTTTGCCAAAATAGAGACAGTTTCGACAGGGGGCCACCTCATAAACAATGTTTTCTATATTTCCCTTGTGATCTTTTTGCCTTATTCCAACAAGCAGACCGCAACATTCGTAGGGCAACTCCCGAAAAGCCTGCTCCTGAATAATTTCGAATTTACGCCGGAATAGTTTCATATTGAAAGCCCCTTGGTACCAATGTCTGTACGGTAATATGCACCTTCAAAGCTGATTTTTTCAACAATACTATAAGCATGGTCAATGCTCTCCTTTAGGGTCTGACCAAGTGCTGTAACCGAAAAAACCCTTCCACCGGCAGTAACAAGCTGCCCGCCTTCGCAGGCCGTTCCAGCATGAAACACCATACAATCCTCCATCTCAGCAATATCATCGGAAAGAGAAATCGTCTTGCCAGTTTCATAATGGTCGGGATAACCGCCAGAAGCAATCACAACCGTAGCCGCCGATTTCCGGTGCATCTCAAACGATACCTCATCAAGCGTTCCATCAACACTGGCCTGAAGGGCGGCAATAAAGTCACTTTTTAACAGAGGAAGCACCACCTGAGTTTCAGGATCACCCAATCGTGCATTGTACTCAACAACGAAAGGCTCTCCGCCGTCGATCATCAGTCCGACATACAAAAAACCGGTATACGGAAAACCCTCTTCAGCCATGCCTTTCAAAGTAGGCTTGATAATCCGCTCCTCTACTTTCTGCATCACCTCCGGGGTAACAATCGGTGCAGGGCAGTATGCTCCCATGCCACCGGTATTCTTGCCGGTATCTCCGTCACCGATACGCTTGTGGTCCTGGGCTGGCAGAAAAAGACGATAGCGGGTTCCGTCAGTCAAAGCAAAGACACTTGCCTCCTGACCCTGAAGAAACTCCTCGATGACCACCTCATTTCCAGCATCACCAAAAATACGATCTTCAAATAGTTCCCTGATTACCATCAGCGCTGGCTCTTTGCCCGAGACAATAAAAACCCCTTTTCCTGCACATAAACCGCTTGCCTTGATCACCAGAGGAAACAAGGTCTCTGGTGACCCGATATAGCTGCTGGCCGCATGAGCATCCCGAAAAACATGATAATCGGCCGTAGGAATACCATGACGCAGCATGAACTCTTTTGAAAAGACCTTGCTTGACTCAAGACGAGCTGCCGCCTGTGTGGGACCAACTACCAGCTTCTGTGCGGCGCGAAAAATATCCACAATGCCCAATTCAAGCGGGACCTCCGAACCAACAACTGTCAGATCAATATCATTATCAACGGCAAACCCAAGCAGATCATCAAGCGCTGTAGCTTTTAACAGTACATTACGTACCTTGCCGCCCATCATGGCTGTGCCACCGTTCCCTGGCGCTACAAAAACACTCTGCACACGATCACTCTGTGCGACGGCCCAACAGAGTGCATGTTCACGCGCACCACTTCCGACAATTAAAACATTCATGGCTTTCACTGGGGACATTGACCGTATTTCACCATGTAAGTTTATCAACATGGTTTGTTAAATTGCTTTCATTACTTACAAACAAAAAGCATCTCTGTAAAGCATGGGAAACAAAATAAACAATTAAAAAATTTATTCCTGTGCACTCGTATTCCCCGACTGCTAATTATTTTTAAGCACAATGTCAATCTCTCCGGTGATTTCTCGTTATATACTTCCCATTGCGCTAAAGCTTCTCTATGCAAGCCTCCGTATATCGATAACACCTCGAGAAATACAGTTGCCCGAGAAAGGGAGCATCATTGCCTTCTGGCACGGAAAAATGATTACTGGATGGCTGCTTGCCCGAACCCTTTATCCCAAAAAAAAAATTGCCGCTGTCGTCAGCCTTTCTGAAGATGGTCGAGCTCTTGCCCACACTCTTGAGCAGCTTGGTTTTTTACTGATTCGAGGTTCAAGTTCAAAAAAGGGCGATGAGGTCAAGCGTGCCATGCAAGAAGTCCTTCAGAAAGGGTGGCTGGTCGTCCTTACACCAGACGGGCCACGAGGACCGGTCAATCAGTTCAAATATGGGGCCTTGCGGCTGGCCTCACACAACCACTATCCTGTTGTGTTTGCAGAAATACACTATACAAAGAAATGGACACTTAACAGTTGGGACTGTTTTGAAATTCCAAAACCGTTCAGTAAAACCTACGTCAAGCTTCATTTTATCGAGCTTCCTGAATTCAAGAGCGAAAAAGAGCTTCAAATCTATACAAAAAACCTTTCTGACCGTCTCAACCATGCAGAATAAAATACGTTCTATTCTTTTCAGACCCGCCGCGCTGCTTTATAGCGGTGTCATCCAGTTGCGCAATACACTTTTTGACCGGCAGCTTTTCAAGCCGTGGAAATCTCCTATTCCTGTTGTCTCAATAGGCAACCTTTCAGCGGGCGGTACAGGGAAAACTCCTCTGGTGGACTGGATCGTCAAATACTATCTCTCAATCGGCTGCAAACCGGCAATTGTGTCGCGCGGGTACCTGAGGGAGTCAAAAGGAATACAACTTGTCTCTGACGGTCAAAGGATCTTTCTCAGCAGCAGGGAGGCTGGCGACGAAACAGCAATGCTCGCCTGGAACAACCCTGACGCCATTGTCATGGTTGCAAAAAAAAGAGAGGATGCTGTAACCTGGATCGCCAAGCACTTTGCCAAAAGAGCCCCCTCTGTCATCATTCTTGACGACGCTTTCCAGCACCGCCAGATTGATAGGGCGCTCAACATCGCCGTTATCAATGCCTCTGAACCTTATTTCAAGGCAAAAATGCTGCCTGAAGGCCGACTGAGAGAACCGCTGAAAAATCTCTCAAGAGCTGATCTGATTGTTCTGAACAAGATAACCGATAGAGAAACCGCCGACCGAATAATGAATGAACTACAAAAAAACGGAAAACCTGTTATTAAATCACAAGTTAAAATTGGAGAGCTGATCTGTTTCTCGGGAGAATTTAAAACTTCAGATGAAGCATTGTCAGCCGAAAACCTTAATGTTCTTGCATTTGCAGGTATCGCCTCTCCCGAAAGCTTTATCGAAAGCCTCACAGAACAAGGAATAACTGTTTCTGCACACCGCTTTTTCCAGGACCATGAGCCTTATAGCGCAAAAAAGCTGGAATCTGTGCGACGGGAAGCCGAAGAAAAAGGACTGAGTCTTATCACCACAGAAAAAGACTACTTCCGGATGCTCGGACGTCCCGAGCTCATCCGCATCATTACCACAAGACCCTGTTACTATCTCAAAATCGAAACTGATATTTTTGAAGGCAAAGAAACAATACAGTCAATGCTGAACGCGGTTATCGGAAAATAACAAGCACCCCTTTCTACTCCTTCACAATAGTGGATATCGCCTTGAACCGCTCTCCCTCAGCCACGCGCAATAGTTCAAAAACAGCCATTTCAGTACTGGTCAGAGAGGCCCCGGCTTTTTCAATACAACGAATTCCGAGAAGTTTGTTTTCTTCAGTTCTCGACGAAACACAGTCTGTCACCAGATGAACATTGCAACCAAACTCGAGAAGCTCCACTGCGGTCTGATAAACACAGACATGGGTTTCGATGCCTGCAACAAGAATATCATTACGGTTGAATGAACGAAGCTGACTCATGAACCCCAGGCTTCCACAACAACTAAATGAAATTTTTTCCACAGGAAGATTGCCGGGCATCAGCTCCAGCAAAGAATCAACTGTACGACCAAGACCCTTCGGATACTGTTCAGTCACAAGAACCGGCATATCCAAAATCATGCAAGCTCTGAGCAACTTATTTATATTTTTTTCCACAACCTCCGGCTGAAATACAGCCTTTGCAAGCCTGCCCTGCACATCAATAATCAACAGGAGTGTTTTTTCAGGAGTAATCATAGTAAGAATTCATTCAATGGAAAAATCAGATCGGAAATCCATGTAGTGACCAAAGGTATTGAAAAACTTGTCATTGACCGGCTCAACCTATTCTGATCTGCGGTTTTTCTCAAAGGGAATACCTGCATCACGGGGAGCTGAAGCCCTGCCGACAAACCCGGCAAGCACCAAAAGCGTTATAATATAGGGCATTGACTGCACCAACTGCGAAGGAATCCATCCTGTCTGGAGCCAGATTTCCATCGATTCGGTGGCAGCAAACAATAAACTGGCAAGGGCAGCACCAGCCGGGGTCCACTTGCCGATAATCATGGCAGCAAGAGCGATATATCCTCTACCAGCCGACATATTATCGGTGAAAGTGTGTTGCTGAAAGACAAGAAACGCTCCTGCAAGAGCCGCGAGTGCTCCAGACACAAGCACTCCAGAATAGCGCATGCGATCAACATTGATACCTGCACTGTCAGCAGCTTCAGCACTTTCGCCAGTTGCACGAAGCCTCAAGCCATAAGGTGTCTTGAATAGCAGCAGATGGCCTGCCAGAACTGAAACAACTGCTGCAAGAAAAAGTGGATCGACCAAAAGAGAGAGAACTTCAACACCAGCAATCCGCTCCGAATTCATCGAACTTCCGAAGAGCAGGCTGAGCCCGAAACGAGTCGCACCCATAACAAGAATATTGATGGCAATACCAGCAACAATCTGGTCAGCCTTCAAAGAAACCGTAATAAAAGCAAAAAGTAACGCAACACCCAGACCACAAAGAACAGCCAGAAATATTCCTGCCAAGGCAGAGCCTGTCCGATACTGACCAAAAGCCGCGCCGAATGCACCGACAAGCATCATGCCTTCAAGAGCAAGATTGACCACCCCACCCCGTTCCGAAAATGTCGCCCCAACAGAAGTAAGAATGTATGGCACAGCAAGACGTACAATTTGCAGAAGAATAACAAGCGGCTCAATTCCCATAATAGATAAGAATGAATATCCTTTCCGGTAGTTTTTCCATCCGGTTTTTATTAAATTAGAATTCTATTAAAAGTAGTCAACTTCACCTGTTTTATCACCATCCGCTCCAGTTTTTTTGGGTGAAACAAACATAATTACTCCTCAAAATCATGCCAAAATCTGAGATTACAAACAAATCGACTGCCGGTAAACAATACATTTACAGTTTCTCGGGCGGTTCGTCTGAAGGTGATGCGTCCATGAAAAACCTGCTTGGAGGCAAAGGTGCAAACCTTGCTGAAATGGCAAACATCGGATTACCGGTTCCTCCGGGATTCACCATTTCAACCGAAGTTTGTACCTATTATTATGACAATCAAAAAAACTACCCGCAGAATCTTTTTGAGAAAGAAATTCCGGATGCGCTCAAAAAAGTTGAAGATGCGTTAGGTAAAAAATTCGGTGACCCGGAAAATCCGCTACTCGTCTCGGTTCGTTCAGGTGCAAGAGCCTCAATGCCCGGCATGATGGACACCATTCTTAATCTTGGCCTGAACAGCGCAACCGTAGACGGTCTGGCCAGAAAATCAGGAAACCCCCGCTTTGCATGGGACTGCTACCGCCGCTTTGTGCAGATGTATGGCGATGTCGTGCTTGACCTCAAGCCGACCGATAAAAAACAGATTGACCCTTTTGAAAAAATCCTTGAAGCAAAAAAACACGAACTCGGCATCACACTTGACACCGAATTCAGCGTTGAAGACCTCCAGGATATCGTTGCCAAATACAAGGCGGCCATTCTTGAAAAAACCGGCAGAACATTTCCTGAAGATCCGCACGAACAGCTTATTGGTGCAATCGGTGCCGTTTTCAACAGTTGGAACAACGAACGCGCCATTGTTTATCGCAAACTGAACCATATTCCCGGTTACTGGGGAACCGCCTGCAACGTTCAGGCTATGGTTTTTGGAAACATGGGTGAAGATTGCGGAACGGGTGTAGCTTTCACCCGCGATGCCGCAACTGGCGACAACATCTTCTACGGCGAGTTTCTCATGAACGCCCAAGGCGAAGACGTTGTGGCCGGCACAAGAACCCCACTGAAAATTGAACAGCTCAAGGCAGAAAATCCCCGCATTTACAACCAGCTCGATGAGATCCGCTCAATTCTCGAACACCACTACCGCGACATGATGGACATTGAGTTCACCATCGAGAACGACAAACTCTTCATGCTGCAGTGCCGGGTAGGCAAGAGAACCGGAATGGCCGCAGTAAAAATCGCCGTTGACATGTTCAACGAAAAACTGATCGATGAAAAAGAGGCGCTGATGCGCATTGAACCTGAACAGCTCAACCAGTTGCTCCGCCCTGTCTTTGACATGAAAGAGAAAAAGGCAGCCGTTACTTCTGGAAGACTCCTTGCAACAGGGCTGAATGCCGGCCCAGGTGCCGCAACCGGCAAAATCTACTTTAATGCCGTTGATGCCTACGAAGCTGGCAAGCGTGGCGAAGCGGTCATTCTCGTCCGCATCGAAACATCTCCTGAAGATATCAAGGGTATGGCCGCCTCTGAAGGCATTCTCACCCAGCGTGGCGGCATGACCTCGCACGCAGCACTGGTAGCCCGTCAGATGGGCAAGGTCTGTGTTGTAGGATGCGGTGCTCTCAATATCGACTACCAGAAAGGCGAAATGCGAGTAGCCGGAAAAGATACCGTCCTTTTAGAAGGCGATTATATCTCCATTGATGGAAGCACCGGTGAAGTCATTGCCGGCAAAATTCCGACCAAAAACTCTGAAATTATTGAGGTGCTGGTTGATAAGACTCTCAAACCGGAAGATGCAGAGACCTGGCCTATCTACAAACAGCTTATGGAGTGGGCTGATAAATACCGTAAACTCAATATCCGCACGAATGCTGACCAGCCAGACCAAGCAGAAATCGCCATTACCTTCGGCGCAGAAGGTATAGGTCTCTGCCGTACCGAGCACATGTTCTTCGGCGGCGAACGTATTGATTCGATGAGAGAGATGATTCTGGCCGACGATGTTGACGGTCGCAAAAAGGCTCTTGAAAAACTCCTCCCTTACCAGCGTGATGATTTCTATGGCCTCTTCAAAGCCATGGGCGCTCGTCCGGTCACCATCAGGCTTCTCGATCCTCCGCTTCATGAGTTCCTGCCACACACCGACAGTGAAATCAATGCTCTGGCCAGCAAAATGGGCAAATCGTTTGAAGCAGTAAAAGCACGTATCGGCGATCTGCACGAATTCAACCCCATGCTTGGACTCCGCGGCTGTCGCCTCGGCATCCTTCATCCCGAGATAACCGTTATGCAGGTCAGAGCAATTATCGAAGCCGCCTGCCAGCTTAAGAAAGAGGGCTTTGACGTTGTACCTGAAATCATGGTACCACTGATCAGTACCGTTAAAGAGCTTGAAATCACCAGCGAAATCATTCACAAAACAGCACGCAGCGTCTTTGCGGAACAGGGTACTGGAGTTAAATACCTTGTAGGCACTATGATTGAGGTACCACGTGCCGCAATTACCTCCGACCAGATTGCCACCGCTGCCGATTTCTTCAGTTACGGTACCAATGACCTGACCCAGATGGGTCTTGGCATGAGCCGCGACGACTCCGGACAGTTCCTGCCGGTCTACCAGCAGCAGGATATCTTTCCACGCAACCCCTTTGAATCCATTGACATTGATGGCGTAGGAAGGTTGATGAGCATCTCAGCAAAAGAGGGACGTGCTGTAAAACCAGATCTCAAACTTGGCATCTGCGGCGAACATGGAGGCGATCCTTCAACCGTCGAGTTCTGTCACCAGTTAGGGCTTAACTACGTCTCTTGCAGTCCGTTCAGGGTGCCGATTGCACGCCTTGCTGCAGCAAGAGCCGCACTGCGAGGCTGACCCGTTCGATACAACATGGTATCAATGAAAAAGGCGGCCTCAAGGCCGCCTTTTTCATTGATAGTTCGATATAGTAATAACCTTAGGATTGCGCCTCTTTTTTCTTGAAAAACATGCAGCCACCTTCGGCGACAACATCCTTGCCAAAACAGGTGCCGACAACCGGGTCGGTATCCTTTGGGGTATAGCTTTGGCAATCCTGACACTGTTTGCCTTTTTCAGCTTGCTTCTGGTAAATAATTTCCATATTGAATATTGCTTTTATGTTGCGTTATTTATAATCAAAGAAATAGTGTCCATCCTGTTTTGAATCAACCTGACGAATGAGCCAAATATAAAACAGAAACTTTTTTTACAAAGTTTTTTTTACGCAGAGCAAACAAAAACACATGGAATTCAGTCATATTAACATCAGGGGAGCCAGAGTACACAACCTCAAAAACATCTCTCTTGATATCCCACGCAACAAGTTTGTTGTTATCACCGGCCTGTCAGGTTCGGGAAAGTCCAGCCTTGCCTTCGACACTATTTATGCAGAAGGACAGCGCCGCTTTATGGAAACTCTTTCATCCTATGCCCGGCAATATATCGGCAGTATTGAACGCCCGGACGTGGATTTTATTGAAGGGCTCTCGCCAGTCATTTCCATCGACCAGAAAAGCACCAACCGTTCGCCACGCTCAACGGTTGGCACCATCACCGAAATTCATGACTTTATCCGCCTGCTCTACGCCAAGGCTGGCAGACGCTATGACCCTGTAACCGGCGATATGCTGCGTCAACAAAGTGAAGAAAGCATAGTCGAAACTATTCTCTCACTACCGCACGGTACGAAAGTGCAGATCCTTTCTCCCCTTGTCACAGGACGTAAAGGCCATTACCGTGAACTCTTCGAACGGCTGCTCCTCAAGGGATTTCTCCGGGTCCGCATTGACGGAAAATATCAGGAAATGGAGAAAGCAATGCAGATTGAACGCTATAAAAGCCACTCCATTGAACTGGTAGTAGATCGCCTGGTTATCTCTCCAGACTGCGAAGAGCGCCTGAAACAGGCCATCAGCCTTGCCGTCGGCATGTCGGAGCACAAATCATCAGTTATCTGTGATCCGAGTGAGAGTAAACTGAAAGAGCTCACCTTCAGTACACGTTACGCCTACTCTGACGGTTCCGTCCCCGTTGATACACTTGCGCCGAACCACTTCAGCTTCAACTCCCCTTACGGCGCCTGCCCTGAGTGCAACGGTCTCGGAGAGCTCATGCAGCTTTCGGGAGACTTGATGGTTCCTGATCTATCGCTCTCTCTCAACGAAGGTGGCCTCGATCCATTCGGGAAATCCGGAAAGCGAAATCTCTGGCAGATAATCAGGGCAATCGCCAGAGAATTTAAATTCACTCTTGATACGCCTGCAGGAGATATTCCAAAAGAGGCAATGAAAATTTTGCTGGAAGGATCGGGCAGTCGCACCTTTGACGTCAGCTATACCTACTCCGGCCGCGATACACTCTACCCGCAACCCTTTCCCGGAATGGTTCCTTACGTTGAAGAAATACGGAAACATGCGAGTTCTGCCAAAATACGGGAGTGGGCAGAAAGCTACATGATCCATCAACCCTGCCCGGCATGCAACGGAGCCCGACTACGCAAAGAGAGTCTGCTGGTAAAAATAAATGACCTCAATATTGCTGAATCAGAAGCGCTGCCTTTACCGGAAGCTCTCAACTTTTTCAAAACACTGCCCGACAAACTGACTGCAAAAGAGCGTCTTGTTGCAACACCGGTTTTACATGAAATCGTCAAGCGACTTGAATTTCTCTTGAATGTCGGACTTGGTTACCTTTCGCTTGATCGCAGCTCACAAACTCTTTCAGGCGGCGAAGCACAGCGCATCAGACTTGCCTCTCAGCTCGGCTCGCAACTCAGTGGAGTACTGTATGTGCTTGACGAGCCAAGCATCGGACTGCACCAGCGGGACAACCACAAGCTGATTGCATCGCTGAAACGCCTCAGAGACCTGGGCAACACCGTGCTGGTCGTAGAGCACGATAAAGACACCATGCTTGAAGCTGATGAAATCATTGATCTTGGACCAGGAGCAGGAGAGTACGGCGGAGAAATTGTCGCCCAGGGAGCTGCCGCTTCCCTTGACCCCAAATCGTTGACAGCAGAATATCTCTCCGGGACCCGGCAGGTTTATTTCAAGGGCGAAGGAAAGAAAACTACAGACGAACAACAATTCCTCCGACTGAAAGGATGCAAAGGCAACAACCTCCAAAACATTGATGTCAGCATTCCCCTCAGCTCTCTCGTGAGCATTACTGGCGTCAGTGGCTCCGGTAAATCCACCATCATCAACGAGACGCTTTTTCCGATCCTTGCACGCCACTTCTACCGCTCCAAGCTGCTCACCTACCCTTATGAGAGCATTGAGGGAATTCAGCATATCGACAAGGTCGTCAATGTTGACCAGTCGCCAATTGGCCGTACACCTCGCTCAAACCCGGCAACCTATACTGGCGCCTTCACCTTTATCCGCGACTTCTTTACCCGTATGCCCGAAGCACAAATCAGGGGTTATAAAGCCGGAAGATTCAGCTTCAACGTCAAGGGTGGACGATGCGAGGTCTGCCAGGGATCGGGCACAAGAAAAATTGAGATGAACTTTCTGCCCGACGTCTATGTTCGCTGTGAAAACTGCAAGGGAGAACGATACAACCGTGAAACACTGTTGGTCAAATACCGCGGGAAATCAATTGCAGATGTACTTGAAATGACCATCACCGAAGCTGCAGAATTCTTTGTCGACTTTCCCCGAATTCTCAGAATCCTCAAAACCATGCAGAGTGTTGGTCTTGGCTACCTCAAGCTTGGCCAGCCCTCTCCTATGCTTTCGGGCGGCGAAGCTCAGCGAATCAAGCTGTCAGCCGAACTGGCCAAAATACAGACAGGCAAAACCCTCTACATTCTTGATGAACCAACGACCGGACTACACTTCCAGGACATTCAGCACCTGCTCGAAGTTCTGCGAAAACTCGTTGACAAAGGCAACAGCGTCATTATCATTGAGCACAATCTTGATATTATAAAAAACAGCGACTGGATTATTGATATTGGGCCTGAAGGAGGCTACGAGGGAGGAAAGGTTATTGCCGAAGGCACTCCCGAAGAGATTGCCCTGATGGAACACTCTTATACCGGGATGTTTTTGAAAACGGAGCTGGGGGGCTGAAGAAAGACAAGCACCAGAGAGGCGGGATATTGGTAAAGTCACAGGAACTCTTCATAATAATCAAGATCCTTATGGAAAGTCTCCTCAAGAGCTCTGAGGGATAAAAAGGCGGCTGTCATGCAGAGAGCGCCAACCAGTACTGCCCCTGATTCCATACCAAACATTCCCCGGAAAAACTGAAAAAGCATAGTAATCGGCACAACCATGCCGCGAACAAGGTTGGGCACTGTGGTTGCAACAGTTGCTCGAAGGTTTGTCCCGAACTGTTCTGCGGCAACCGTGACAAAAATAGCCCAGTATCCGCCTGAAAAACCAAGAAGGGCACAAACAACATAAAAGAATTGTGGACTCTGTCTTCCCTGCAGAAAATAGAGTGCAACCGATCCTACTGCAAGAAACATGAACAACAGAATAACCCTCTTTCTGCTCTGCAATAACTGGCTCAGCAGACCACTGGAAAGATCACCAAACACAAGACCAAGATAACAGTACATCACTGCATTTCCGGCAGACACGGGTCCGGTAATCCCCAGCACAACACCAAATTCAGGCGAAAAAGTAATGAGTACACCGACAATAAACCAGATGGGTACCCCGATCATAATCGAGTTGAGATAGCGGAAAAAACGACTGCGATCAGTAAAGAGCGCAAACATGTTACCCCGGCTGACTCCGGTTTTTTCCTCCATGGCCTTAAACATCCCCGACTCTGCGACTTTAAGACGGGCTATCAGCAATAAAAGTCCGAGACATCCTCCAATAAAAAAGGCATTATGCCACTCATAAGTGTTCGCAACCATGTTGGCAAGAATAGCGCCTGAAACACCGATAGAGGCAACAAGCATGGTGCCGTAACCACGTATCTTTGTATGCAGCACCTCCGACACCAGCGTGATACCAGCGCCAAGTTCTCCGGCAAGACCCACACCTGCAATAAATCGCAGTACAGCATACGCCGGAAGCGAAGAGACGAAGCCATTGGCAATATTAGCCAGAGAATAGAGCAAAATAGAGGCAAACATAATTTTCAAACGCCCCTTTTTGTCGCCAAGCCAACCCCAGAGAATGCCGCCTGCCAGCATACCAATCATCTGCATATTAAGCAGATAGACCCCGTAATCGATCAACTCCTTGCCGGAAAGCCCGAACGATTTCAGACTCGGCACCCTGACAATGCTGAACAGCACCAGATCATAGATGTCGACAAAATAACCCAGCGCAGCCACAATCACCGGCAAACTGAAAATATCCCGAACCGATGCATACTCTCTCTTCACAATACTCATAGACGAAGAAAATGCTTTTCCACAGCTATCAGCTCACTATGCGCTGATAATTCCAAATTAAGAGGCTGAGTGGTGCCTGTAATTGGTACAAGCAAATCCGGAAAAATGCTGACCTCAACACCCTGCATGATAGTGTCAAAAAAAACCACAAGCCTGGTCTCCCGACCCTGTTTTACCACAACCCCTTCAAAATCCTTGAACGGGCCAGCAAGAACCTTGACCTTATGACCCACTGGAAGAGAAGAGACTGTCCGCTTAACAACATCAGGCTCCCTGACCAGCTTTTTAAGCCAGTCAATATCTTTTTCACTGATCACAGAAGGGTTTTTGCCAATCCCGACAAACTTCACAACACCTTCCGTGTCGAGCACATTGATATTGTCTTTGTGTATATCAATGTTGACAAACAAATAACCTCTAAACAACGGCTCAGAGACCTTTTTTTTCCTGTCACTCCATTGCCTCCAGGTTTCAAGCAACGGAAGAAAACTCACCACTTCCTGCTCAAGCAAGAGTTGATGCACTTTTTTTTCATACCTGGAGCGAATATAGACAGCATACCACCGTAAAGAGACAACATCATCCATTCATTGTCGATTGCAAAATTTGAAAACCATTCATTGAACAAAAAGAACGCAATTTTGTAAAAAAAAGTAATAACAAGAGACTATTTTGCAAATTGCGACCGAGCCCAATAAAAAAGCAATCCAATCATCTCACGCAAAGCTTTCTCCGACTGCGCAAGTGCTTCAGCACTTGGCAAAAAACGCAATACCGTCAAACCGGAGTTATCATCCACCTGATAATCCACCCGAAACGGCACGACCTCAAAACCAGCATGTTCAAACAAAAAAAGAGCTCGCCGCATGTGGTAAGCGCTGGTGACCAAAATAATTTTTTTCCGGTCACCAAGCAATTTAGCCGCTGCAACCGCTTCATCTGCAGTATTACCAACCTTCGCAGTCAAACGAATTGATGATTGGGGAACCCCGAGCAGCACTGCCCGTTTGGAGAGCAACTCACCTTCAGGTATCGCGTCCGGTTGCCATGGCATCTGCCCTCTGGTAAACACAAGCAGAGGCGCTTTTCGTGCCTTGAAAAGGTCGATACCACCTTCAAACCTATCAGCGGCATCATCCCATTCACCTAACGGAGCACCATCAACCTGACGAATCATGCCGCTCAAGACCACAATAGCATCGACCCTGCTCACCGCACTCACGGGAATACGCCTGGTACCACCCTCAACAAAACGCATCAAACCATTACACACCACAGGCATACTGAACGCCCAAAGGAAAAGCGCAGCATACCACAACAAAAGCCTTTTGCGCAAAACCAGACCCGCGAGCAAACACAAAAGAGCAAACCCCAACGGCAGAACCAGTATTGGAAGAATTTTATTGATTAAAAGCATAACATCAATGGATGATTCATACCTTCCCTCTTTCGCCTGCTACTCTTTACTCACGTCGACGTTGTAGCCGTTTGCTTTGAGGAGGGCGTGTTGTTTTGCGAGATCGAGATCGTGGTTTACCATTTCTGTAATCATTTCATCGAGCGTTATTTCCGGGACCCAACTCAAATCAGTTTTAGCTTTAGCGGGATCACCGAGCAGGGTCTCGACCTCTGCAGGACGGAAATAACGGGAATCAATTCGAACGATAACTTGCTCAGTCGTCAGCGATACATGATCATGCGAAGGATTTATTGCCTCAATGATGCCGACTTCATTGACACCAGATCCTTGCCAGCGGATTGTTATACCGAGCTGTTGTGCCGCTTTTTCAATGAATTGCCGCACAGAATATTGTACACCGGTGGCTATGACATAGTCTTTGGGTTCATCCTGCTGAAGCATCATCCATTGCATCCGGACATAGTCCCTGGCATGGCCCCAGTCGCGAAGAGCGTTAATGTTGCCAATGTAGAGACATTCTTCAAGTCCCTGAGAGATGTTGGCGAGACTTCGAGTGATTTTACGGGTCACAAAAGTTTCGCCGCGCCGAGGGGATTCGTGGTTAAAAAGAATACCATTACAGGCATACATGCCATAAGCTTCACGATAGTTTACCGTGATCCAGTAAGCGTAAAGCTTGGCAACGGCATAAGGACTGCGTGGATAAAATGGGGTTGTTTCCCGTTGCGGGATCTCTTGTACCAAGCCATAGAGTTCAGAGGTTGATGCCTGATAGAATTTGGTTTTCTTTTCGAGACCAAGAAAACGGATGGCTTCGAGCAGGCGCAATGTGCCCATGCCATCAACGTCAGCAGTGTATTCAGGCGCCTCAAAACTCACCGCCACATGGCTTTGTGCACCGAGATTGTAGACTTCATCAGGCTGTACCTCGGCAATGATGCGGGTCAGGTTACTGCTATCGGTCAGGTCGCCGTAATGGAGCACAAAGTTACGATGATTAATGTGGGGATCCTGGTAAAGGTGATCTATCCGCTGCGTATTCAAGCTACTGGCTCTGCGCTTAATCCCATGTACTTCGTAACCTTTTTTGAGAAGAAATTCGGCCAAGTAGGATCCGTCCTGACCGGTAATTCCGGTGATGAGAGCAACGTTCATGGGAAATTAGTATTGTTTTGTAAAAAATCGCTGTATGCAAGCTTTAACCCTTTTTCAAGCGGCACGTCAGCTTGCCAGCCGAGATTATTCAGGAGAGAACTGTCCATCAGCTTTCTCGGGGTACCATCGGGTTTCGCGGGATCAAATTCTATAGCTCCCTTGTACTCGATTACCTTTGCTATGGTCAATGCAAGCTCTTTAATGGTGATGTCTTCACCTGAGCCTATGTTAAGGTGACCCTGCATCGGCGTGGTACAGGCTTTGTAAGTGGCCTGGTCAAGATTCATGACATGGACACACGCTGCTGCCATATCGTCACTATAGAGAAATTCCCGACGTGGAGTACCGGTACCCCAGATGGTAACCACTGATGCGCCATTAATTCCGGCTTCATGAATTCGACGTATCAGGGCAGGAATGACGTGGCTGTTTTGCGGGTGATAGTTGTCTCCGATTCCGTAAAGGTTGGTTGGCATGACGCTACGGTAGTCTGTGCCGTATTGACGATTGTAGCTTTCACACAGTTTGATGCCCGCAATTTTTGCTATGGCATAAGGTTCATTAGTCGATTCAAGTGGACCTGTCAACAGGGCACTTTCGTTCATAGGCTGTGGCGCCTGTTTGGGGTAGATGCAGCTTGAACCAAGAAACAAAAGTTTTTGTACGCCAACCTGCCAAGCCTCATGGATAACATTCGTCTCTATCATGAGGTTCTGGTAGATAAACTCTGCAGGGTAGGTGTTGTTGGCATGTATGCCGCCAACTTTGGCTGCCGCCAAATAAACTTGATCCGGCTTTTCTTGTTCAAAAAATGCACGAACCGCAATCTGACTGGTCAGATCAAGCTCCTTGTGTGTTCTGACAACTACATCCCGCATGTCAAACCCTTTAGCCTGAAGATGACGGAAAATCGCTGATCCTGCCATGCCCCGGTGTCCTGCTATGTATATTTTGTTCTTCACTGAAATGGAAATGATTACTGGAAAGCCTTGTTACTGTGTTCATTTGCTTTAAATTTCCAAGCAAGGGATAAACCTTTCACGTTGGCTTTAAAATCACCGTTAACGGCTTCCATTCTGCCAAGTGTTGCGAGTGCAGAAAGTGACGGAGTGATCTCATACCCGACTCCTGCATTTCCCTGCCAGACAACTCCCGAACCCATGGCCAAGCCACCACCACCGGCTGCTCCTGCAAGAGCTTCAGCGTTGAGATAGAAATTGCCATAAAAGTTTTTTCGGAACCCGGGGCCGACAAGACCGGTCATATAAGCTCCGGCGTCTCCTTGATAGGCAGCAAAAGCCTGACCAGTGATGTACCAGTCGGGCTTGATAAAATAATCAATCTGCAACCCCAAATTTTCGATGCTCTTATTAGCGTGATGGGAGCGCCAAAGGTCAGATGCCTGTTGATACGTCTGGTTGGCCACTCGAATTTGCATACAGGCAGGCGCCAGCCCAGCGGATTCAGGGGTGTGAACACCTGTCTGGTAGCCAAGCTTGAAGGCAAGAGTGTTGGCTTGAAAGCTTCCGCCTGTGGCTTTTAGATGAGCGGCTGAAAGAGCGGCAAAAAAATGAGGGGTAAGGAAGTATTGCATTCCTGCTGAGCCATTGAGAAGCAGACCTCCTCCGCTATCAACGCCACCGCCCCCACCTGCGCCAAGGGATAGATCGGTATCAGCAAAAAGCTTGTCGGTCAACGCGATCCGGTAACCAGCGCCAGCAAGAATCTGCATATACCCTGCACTGCCTCCCGCTGCACCTTCAGTTTCGAGTTTTGCATACCAGTTGTCGCCGAGGTATGTACGCCACTCTATACCAAGGATTGTAAGATCACCCTGCTCTCCACCCGTATCGGTTCTTGATGTTGAGGCCATAAACAGTTTACGAGTAACCAGCTCCAACGAATGTACCTTTGGTGATAACCTGTTGTATTGCTTATCGCCAAGAGATTGCTGACTCTTGCCCCAGCCATTTTCAATGAATGAGGTAAAGGGCAGTGTATAGGTCAAAAAAGGCTGCGTAGAGTGAATGGCACCGCCATTTGGAAAATCGACATAGCTTACCCCTGCTCCCAACCAACCCCACGAACCCATGTTATAGCGCAACCCGGCATAAGTACGCAACATCAGCCCCCCTCCACTGAGGGTATATCCCCCACGACCACCACCTGCACCGACAGAGAGTCCGGTGTCGAGGTCAATCACTTCAGTGACAGGATAGTGGAGGCCGCCGTCAAGACCAATCGTTATAAATCCGCCTCGCTCCCCGTTAACGGCCATCCAGGAACCGAATCCTAAAGAGATGTTGTCGGTAAAATCGTGCATGATCCCCAGTTCGACCATTCCCATTCGTTCTTTGCCGGGAAGGGTTAACTCTTCATAGCTGGCTTTCAGGGCATCTGTAGTGAGCAATGACTCTGCATAAGCGGGAAAGGAAATGGTCAAGAGCAGTATAATAAGGGCAAACGTACGTTTCCGCATCATAGTATTTCCAGAGAAGCTGTTGACAAAAAGCCTAAAGTGGGGATTTGTTTGGATTAAATATATAGGGGATGATCGCGAAAAAAAATACTACTGCTCGTTATAAACAATACCTATAACGCATATCTTTTATGCAAAAATTACAGGAATTACAGCCTCGATGGCGGTTTTCAGGGAGATATGCGGTATATTATCAGGGATTATGGCCATCAATATAATCAGTTTTTCTGTTTTCAGCTTTTTTTTAAGGAAAAAACATTCCTCAATTATGAAACTCAGCAAAATGTACATCAACAAAATTCTCGACTATATTTCCCAAGGTATGAGCGTCGAAAATGCCTGTTATGTAGCGGGTATCAGCGAAAAAACTTACTACTTATGGTTCAATAAGGGAGAAGAGGATGCAAAGAATGAAACAGAGAGCCTACAGCGAAAACTGTATGACGGGATACCGGCGGCTCGGGCACGTTGCGAACAGACACACCTCCAAAACATAATGAATGCGGGAAAAAAGAACTGGCGCGCCAGCGCATGGTTTCTCGAACGCACCAGACCACATATTTACGGACGTAATAGTGAAAAGTTCTTGCCAAAGGTAGCTAACGACAAAATCATAATCATTGGATAAAGGTTTGCCTGTCTATTTACTTAAAGAGGTTACTTTTGCAAGCAAAGAGTTGACGCAGGTGTCGATAGTGAGAGAACTGGTATCGATGGTTAATGACGGATTTTCGGGGGGTTCATAAGGGGAGGAGATACCTGTAAAACCGGGAAGCTCCCCTGCTCGGGCTTTTTGGTAAAGCCCTTTTGTGTCGCGTTTCTCGCAGACTTCAAGAGATGCGTTCAAGTAGACCTCCACAAACTGCTCTGTTCCGATGATTGAGCGAGCCATTGCACGATCATCCCGGAACGGCGAGATAAAAGAGGTTATAACAATCAGCCCTGCATCCATCATGAGTCGGGCAACCTCGGCCACACGACGGATATTTTCCGTTCGGTCAAGGGGTGAAAAGCCAAGATCACGGTTCAAACCATGACGAATATTATCTCCGTCCAAGACGCAACAGGGCGTTCCCCTACTGATGAGCCGCCGTTCCAGGGCAAAAGCAATGGTTGATTTTCCTGAACCCGACAAACCGGTTAACCATAATACCACGGGTTGATGCCTGAATCCAGGCAACGCTTGACGTTCAGCAGGAGTCACCTGCCCCTGGTGCCAGACGATCTCGCGTTGCTCAGTCACTGAACGGTCGCTCTTCAAGACCGCATCATAATCGATTCTTTCCAGGATAGTTGCAGCTCCCAGGGTATCGTTGCTCGTGGCAGAGACCAGTACCAAAGCCCCCATAGAGCGGTTACGACTGTAAGCATCGGCAAATATGGGGCGATAAAGGGTAAGGCGCAACCGGGCAATATCGTTCAGATTGAGTGCATCTGCCTGCTCCTGACGCAGCGTATCGGGATCTACCCGATAGCAGATAGCCTCGCAACGAGCCTTAACCCATTGGCAGGCATGTTTCAATTGCACCACACTTCCCTGCACCAGTGGTTCATCACCGGTCCAGACCACCATGACCTCAAGCTCTTTGTACTCATGGGGAATATTGCCGGGATGCGCCAGCAAATCACCTCTTCCTATATCCAGCTCATCATCAAGCGTGACGGTGACCGACTGCCCTGCAACGGCCTGCGTCAAGGCTGCTGCACCAAGATAAATACCGGTAATCCGAGAACGAAACCCTGAGGGCAAAGCAACCACATCGTCACCCATGCGCAGCACTCCTGAAGCGACAGTACCACTGTAACCACGAAAAGCCGAAGAGGGCCTGACAACCCGCTGCACGGGCATACGAAAATCGACCAGATTGCGATCGCCAGCAACATAGACATGCTCAAGATAAGAGAGCAGGCAGGGCCCGGCATACCAGGGCATTCTTTCGCTCCGATGCAGCAAATTATCACCATCCACCGCACAAACCGGGATAAACTGGAGATTTTTTAAGCCAAGCCGCAGCGCAAACTGGCGATACTCCTCTTCAATCTCCCGAAAGCGAGACTCACTGAACCCGACCAAATCCATTTTATTTACTGCAACGACCAATCTTGGCACGCCGAGCAGAGAGCAGATAAACGCATGGCGCTTCGACTGGGTTTGCACTCCCAACCGGGCATCAATCAACAGCACCGCCAGATCGGCATTTGATGCCGCAGTAGCCATGTTACGGGTATACTGCTCATGACCCGGCGCATCAGCAATAATAAAACGACGATGTGGAGTTGCAAAATAACGGTAAGCGACATCAATGGTAATTCCCTGTTCACGTTCAGCCCTTAAACCGTCGGTCACCAGAGAAAAATCCATACTGCCGTCTTTGCAACGCACACCTTTGCTCAAGGCTTCAATATGGTCGTCATAGAGGGCGTCAGCGTCATAGAGAAGTCTGCCGATCATGGTTGATTTACCATCATCGACGCTACCGGCGGTCATGAAACGCAGAAGGTCAGTCATCAAAAATATCCTTCAGCTTTTGTGCCATTGCTCAAATTCACTGAGCGACATTATTGGGGGAGTCTTAAAGCTATCCTTAAGAACAAGCAGGTCGTTATCGCCAGTAACCAAGGCATCCGCGTTGCCAACTACAGCTAACGTTATAAATATTTGATCGGCTTTATCTCTGATTACAGGTAAGTCAGGTGGCACCTCAAGCAAAGTGACCGTTTCGACGTAAGGCATAAAATCAGCCAGCAATATCAATCGCTCTCTGTTTGTGAGCTTGAATTTTGGATAGGACAACACTTTCAATAGTTCACTGGCCGTTTCCTTGCTGACTAATGGGATGATAGCCCCAGACTGCCAGCTCTGACGAAGCCATGCCATCTTCTGGCGTGAAAATATCAAGGCAGAAATAATGCAGTTCGTATCAAGCACTATGCGATAGCTCACGGCTGACTTTTTCTTGCCCAATCTATCGCATCCAGAACATCCTGGTCATTAATACCCAAAGCTTCTAATTTGGAACGCACGGCATCTGCCTGCTGCACACGCACAGGCGTAAGCATGATTCGGCCATTCTCAACTTCCACCTCAAAATAATCTGTTTTAGGAAGTGAGGTTACTATAGATTTTGGCAAGGTCAATTGATTCTTGCTGGTAATTCTGGCTAACATGGCATTCATTTAGAGATCGTAATGATGTAAGGATACCTTACCAAGAAAGATATTCTTTACCAAAAAGGGAACAGGCAATCCATCTTCCTCTAAAGCCAAGACATAAGCATGAATTGCTTCACGAATATTAACTATGGCATCTTCTCGCGAAGTACCCTGTGATACACAACCAGGAAGGCTTGGGCATTCTGCAACCCAGTAGCCATCTTCACCCGGATAAATTACTGCTTCTCTCATTCTATTGTTCAATAATAGTTCTACTTTTTTCACTTCCCTTAATATAAAACTATCTAACACTATTATACGGAATACAAGATTATTCAGGAGAGAGCTATCCATCAGCTTTCTCGATGTACCATCGGGTTTGTTGTGTCAGGATATGTGCCACCGTAATCAATCCAAAAGCATTATCCGGCGCCAGCAGTTCGTTTGCTTGAAAACAGCTTCCAGAGTTAGCGAAGTCATAACTGCCTCATCCCAGTTACATTCAGGCTTTAAGAAAATCATCAACTGATATTTGTGCCTGTTTCAAGATGGCTCTTAATGTTCCCTCAGGCATATCTCCCGGATGATTCGGGATTGTCGTAAATATCTTTCTGCCAGGATGAAACCAGAGTTCATGACTCCCGGCAGCTTGCCTGTAAAATTCAAAACCGAAAGTTTTCAGTTTCCTGATAATCTGCCGGTATGAATGATTAGCAAGCCTCCCCATTATAAGCCTACAACTAAGGGGTAATCAAAGGATTCTTGTGCCAGAAGATAGTCTTTTTCAGGTTTTTGGCCCGCTTCAAGAAGCATTTTAGCAACATCACGAGCTATCTCAAGAGTTTCACTTATAGTTCTTCCCTGAGCCACAAGTCCCTGCAAAGTATCGGAGGTCGCTAAATAAAAACCTTCTGGAAGCTTTTCTATATGAATAGTAATAATGGTTTCCATATCATCATAATTTTCAAAATGTTAATCTGCAAGTATTATACTATGAATTTTGCGATTTTCATCAGTCGGCGCATTAACCCTGACAAGCATTGCGATATAGGCACTTCGATACGGGCTTCGCCCTACTCAGTGACCGAGAGAAGTAGCTGTCGGCCTACTCAGTGACCGGCACCACTGCCCGCAGCTCCTGATCGAGAAAAACATGCTCTTTTGACCAATCAATTTCGGCATAAGCATCAGGGAAATAAAACGCCATAAACTCCGGAAAATAGCGTTCAATGACCTCTTTCCATGGGCTGTCGTATTGATCGTTCGAAGTATCCATACTTGGCATTTTATTCAGGCAAGAGAAATTCCCGACGACTGGTTGGTCAGTTGAAAACAGCCTCCAGCGTCGGCGCAGTCAGAAGCGCCTCTCCCCACGCTTCTAACTGTTTTTCGGAAGCGCTCGTTAACTGGTCTGATGCCCATTGAGGTAAAACTCCAAAGCGGCGTTCAAGCAGCCGTCTCAGAAACCGGGATTCGCCTTCTACTCGGCCCTCTACTCGGCCCTCTACTCGGCCCTCTACTCGACCTTTGGCTAAACCTTTAGCTATGCCAATTCTTTCTACACTTGTGATATATTGCACTTTATTACTCTCCTCTATCGTTTCAAGTTCTTGCCAAACCTGACTATTTAACCATTCTGGCAGTTGCATTAACCAATCCAAAACACTAAACAAATCGATGACACGCTGTTTATTCCACTGCCGTTGATACAGTAGTCGTACCAAACGCAGTTTCGCTTCATACCGTTCCTGATGCTGTTTTCGGGTTTGTTGTGTCAGGATATGCGCCACCGTAATCAATCCAAAAGCATTATCCGACTCCAGCAGTTCATCCACCTTCTCCGCATAATCGGTCAGCTTGGCAACAGGAAATTCAAGGGTATGGCGGCACCCAAGCACGGCAAAGCCATAAGAGGCTGGTTTCCACTCCTTGTTTTCATCAGCAAGCACAGCCAAACTCGCTACAGGCCTTTTGTATCGATCGAAAAGACGGTAGTTGTAGATAAACATCCGTTCGGCAAATTCAGCTTGCTTTGTGCCTTGCACCTCAACGTGGATGTAGATCCAGCTTTCGCCGCCATTCAGCACATTCACCCTGACCAGCCGGTCTACAAAGCGCTTTCCCAACTCAGCATCCTGCACCACTGCCCGCAGCTCCTGATCGAGAAAAACATGCTCTTTTGACCAATCAATTTCGGCATGAGCATCAGGGAAATAAAACGCCATAAACTCCGGAAAATAGCGTTCAATGACCTCTTTCCACGGGCTGTCGTATTGATCGTTCGAAATATCCATATTTGGCATTTTATTCAGGCAAGATCAATTTCAGGACACCCAATAGCTTTCATGTCAAACCATGATCAGTCTCCGCAGTTTCAAATATATATGGGATGACTGTAAAAACAAAATACTTTCAAAACACATTTAATGATCAAAAGGACAACGTGTGCAAGAGACCTGGGAACGCCGGAGGCCCAGCTCTGCAGAAAAAGAGGAGAATGTGCCGAGCTGGAGCTCGGCGTTCCCGGATATGGGCACTTCGATACGGGCTAGCGCCCTACTCAGTGACCGGGGTATACGGGCTGGTGCCCTACTCAGTGACCTTGGTACCGTGTACTTCGTAGCCTTTTTCAAGAAGGAATTCGGCAAGATACGATCCATCCTGGCCGGTAATTCCGGTAATAAGAGCAACCTTCATTGGATGTTGTTATGGTTTTTCAAAAAATCGCTGTTGGCAAGCCGCAGCCCCTCTTCAAGTGAGACTCTGGCTTGCCAGCCGAGGTTGTTGAGGCGGGTGCTGTCCATCAGTTTTCTTGGAGTCCCGTCGGGTTTTGTGGGGTCAAATTCTATAGCGCCCTCGTAGCCGATAACCTTTGCGATGGTCAGCGCCAGCTCTTTAATGGTAATATCTTCGCCTGAGCCAACGTTACTATGGCTCTGCATTGGTGTGGTGACGGCGTTATAGGTAGCCTGATCCAAATTCATGACATGAACACAAGCTTCTGCCATATCGTCGATATAGAGAAACTCACGACGAGGAGTGCCTGTGCCCCAAATACTCACCACAGGGGCACTCTTGCTTTTCGCTTCATGAACGCGACGTATCAGCGCAGGAATAACGTGGCTGTTTTCTGGATGATAGTTGTCTCCGATGCCGTAGAGGTTGGTCGGCATAACGCTACGGTAATCAGTACCGTACTGGCGATTGTAGCTTTCACAGAGTTTGATGCCTGCAATTTTAGCGATGGCATAAGGCTCATTGGTTGCCTCAAGCGTACCGGTCAACAGAGCACTTTCACTCATCGGCTGTTGCGCATGCTTGGGATAGATACAGCTTGAACCAAGAAACAGAAGTTTTTTGACACCAGCCCGCCATGCCTCATGGATAATATTTGCCTCAATCATCAGGTTCTGGTAGATGAACTCTGCCGGATAGCTGTTGTTGGCATGAATACCTCCCACTTTAGCTGCTGCCAGATAGACTTGATCAGGCTTTTCCTGCTCAAAAAATGCATGGACGGCTGACTGGTTGGTCAAGTCAAGCTCGCTGTGTGTCCTGACGACAACATCCTGCCCACCAAGCCCTTTGGCCTGAAGATTCCGCAAGATCGCTGATCCAGCCATGCCACGATGGCCTGCTATGTATATCTTGTTCAAAATCGATAACTCAATATTGTTAATGCTCAGGAATGGGTTCGTTTTATAAATTTCCATTGGAGCGCATCAGTTTTTCAAGCCGTTGCATTGCTTGATCAGTTGGTTGGCTGCGCGTTTCAGATACCTGGACGCATGACCGGGCTTGTACTGTGTACCTCTCTGCGAACCAAGGTAACGTTCACGCTGGTCGTGGAGGTTGCGCTCATAGTTGAGGATACATAAGGCAAGGGTTCCGGCATGAGACGTTTCCATGCCCTCGAACTCAAGCAGTGTTGCGAGCGACTGCAAGAGAGGCGCCCATGCTGAGCTTTCGACCGGTATTGTGAGGCCGTGCTGCATGGCGTTAACGGAAGATCGCCTTTTGCCCTGGTCTGTTCTGGACCCTGACGAGCGCTGGGCGTTACGCTGATTTGCTGTGTAGCGTTAGCGCTCCACATTCGTCTTGCGGTTAAACGCCACTTCATAGGAGACCTGCCAGGCCAGCGAGGATTTTGGTTTGCAACGCGATTTGCTGGTCGAGCTGCAGGAGTTGCTCTCGCTTATCTGCCATAGCCTCTTGCCGCATGGACTCAATGGTGTGCCCCTTATCTTTGAGTGCTTGCACGGTTTTGTTGTCGACCTTATCGGCTAAGAGCGTGTTGCGAATGTGCGATTTCGTTGAAGGGGGATGCAGATAAAAGCCGCTTCGATCGGCCAGGTAGACCATACTCTCAATGATGGTCGCCCGCTTTTGCACTTCATAACGGATGTTACTAACTGGCATTATTTTAACAAGACACTACAGTCCAAGTTTACTTCAAATGCAAAACCAAGCCCGTGGACATGACTTGTTAAATCTTAAAGTGTCTCTATTTTTTTTTGTACATTAGCTTTCAGTGCCTCAACGCAACACACTTAAAACGGACCGCGTGATGAGAAGTCGTGTGCTTATTCTAATTGACCGTTGCCCTGTGTATTTGGAGATTAAAAAATAAGATGCGGAAAAAATCAGCAACCCCGTACCATCAAGGTCATGATCTAATCTCTATTCGACGCTTTTTAGGTATCGTGATTTCATTTGCTGCATTTCTCGTGATTGCCATTGGCTATGTGTATAGCGACAACCACTACGCAGATGAACTGATCTTGAAGCATAAAATCTCCAATCCAGATGAAGCATTTCATTTTGTTATTAACCAAAAACTGCAGGCACCACTCGGCTCACCAGTGCACCCAGGACAATCATTTAGGAGTCTGATGTCAGCGGGAAAAAACTGGCTTTGGTGTGATGAGGGAGCAATCGCTATTGCTGTGCTTTCACAACGACTTGGCTATGAGACGCGATTAGTAGATCTATTGCACAAACAGACAAGGAAAAGTCATCATACGATCGTAGAAGTGAAAGTAAATAATCATTGGCGTGCTTATGATTTTACCGGAAGGCGACTTGTAGCAGAACCAAGACTATCGGTCGATTATCCTTGTGTTCCCAGATATAGGGTTTATCCAGAAGCAAAGCATCTCTTGTTGTTGAATAATTCATTTTTGCGCTCAGCTTCATACGCTTGGCAGTCAATGCGTTGATCCCATTTACCGTACCAGCCAATAGTTACGATTTCTAACCGATTTCAATAGATTTCCCGGTACCCTTAAAAAGTTTCATCCAAAAATAAGCCAACTGAAAAAATCAGGCCAATTGAAATCAGGGAAGAAGATATAAGGAGGATAGAGTTGGCCATGCCGGGAGTACATGCCTCGTATGGCCCACGAAGGGCCGACTAAATATGGAGGGATAACGTTAAACTCTTTGCTCCTTTGCAATACATCATCAGCGTTGACAACCTGACCATCACGAGTCAGAGCAATCCAATCGGAAGCTGAATCAACAAGCATCCATCCCTCACTGGTTTTAACCTCAGTAACCGCATGTGATGGATTTTTAAGGCGAAACAATGAGCTAAAAAATCCTCTCTCCCCTTTACGAAAAAAAAGATAAACATGACGTGAGGGCAGCCCAATATACGCAATTGCTTTGTCTGTCAATCGACTTCTGTCATAACAAATACCCTCACGCATCCCCAAGAACTCAGCAGGCTCCCGCACTGTATGATCGTTTTTAGAAGTATTTTTCGGAACTATGAAAAATGTTCCCTGCTGAATAAATTTTATTGCTTCAATCTCCTGTGCAAAAGTCTGAGGATGCCTTAACGGTTTGAGATGCAGAGTATCCTCAAACACCGCCTCGTCCTGTGCTGTATAATTGGTTGGAACATTGGTATAAATAGCAAGTAACACAAAAGAAACAATAGCAGTAACAAGTATAATGAGCCCAGCCCGCCGCGTTCGTTGTCGCAACTTCATTCTCTTTTTTAAATTTTCGATGACTTATGGAAAAGCTCTCTTGGCTGATTAGACTTCAATTGCTTGACAGCATTAATTGCATCAAGATACTTACCAATCACAATCTGCTCGTCAAACTCGGCTTCCATCTTGGTCCGGCCTCGTAGGCCCATTTCTGTAAGTTGTTGTGGTGACATCGACAACATCCGTTCCATTTTTTCAGCCAAGTCCCCCGCATTGCGCACTTTGCACAGATAACCATTTACGCCATCCACCACCACTTCACGACAGCCTACGGCATCAGAGGTGATGATGGGGCGCGCCATGGCCGCTGCTTCCAGAAGCGTACGCGGGGTTCCTTCACGGTAATACGAAGGTAGAACAATGCAGTCGGCTTGGGCTATTTCGGCACGAACATCATCGCTTGTTCCTATATAGGTCACACCTGTTGCAACCAAAATATCCATTTGTGCCCGGCTTACAGCCCCTGGATTTTGCACATCCAAAAAACCCAACAAGCAGCACTCTGCCTGCGGCCAACGAGACCTGATCAACTTGGCTGCCTCTGCAAACTCGCCCACGCCCTTTTCCCATAACATGCGAGAAATAAGCAAAAATCGAAACTTTTTTACCCCAGTGACTGCGCTTGGCAAAGCCGTTATCATAAAGCGGCTCAGATCAACCCCTGACCCCGGCAACAGGTCGGTTACCTCTGGGTGTACCAACGCACCGGCAACGAACATCTGCCGATCATCCCCGTTTTGAAAAAAAACCTTTACTGAACATCCCAGCGCCAGTCGATACAAAGTACGAACCACTTTCACCAACAAACCACTTTTGCCAAATACAACACCTAGCCCGGCAATATTGTTGATCACCGGTATCCCAAAAATGTGAGCAGCCAGTGAACCATACACATTGGGCTTGACCGTGTAGCCCAAATAGACATCTGGCCGCTCGTGGGCAAACAAGCGCACAAACCGCCAAGTCAACAAGGCATCCTGCACTGGGTTAGTACCCCCGTTTTCCATGTGCAACGGTACAAACCGACAACCCAGCGCTTTCAAACCAGCGGCATATTTATCGTATGGAGCCACAGCTACGACCTCATAACCAGCCGCCGCCAGGGCGCGAATCAACCCCGCACGAAAATTCACCAGATTCCAAGCCGTGTTCAGACAAATGACGACTTTCATCAACTCAGACCTCGTTCTCAGCCAGCCAAGCCTGAAACATCAACACATCCCACAAGTGGTACTGCCAATTGCGCGCACCAGACAAATGCTCTGCCCACTTTTGCCGGATGGGGGCGGGATGAAAGTAACCTTCCCGATGCAAGCGCGATTCATCCAGCAAACTTTCCGCCCAATCGCGCAGCGGGCCACGAAGCCAGGAATCAATCGGAACGCCAAAGCCCATTTTTGGTCGCTCAATTAGCTCTTTCGGTACATGCCTGTACAGCACCTTGCGCAAGATCCATTTGCCGATGCCATCATGCAACTTCATTGACTGCGGCACGCGCCAAGCAAACTCGACCACGCGGTGATCCAGAAATGGCACACGCCCTTCCAGCGATACCCCCATTGACGCCCGATCCATCTTAACCAGAATGTCATCTGGCAAATAAGTGATTGTATCCAGCGCCATCATGCGCTGCACATCGTTTAGCCCCATAAGTGACAACCGATTGCCGCGCAAGCAGGTCGCCGGTTCCCAACCCCCGATAACCAATCTTGCTGGCTCCCAATGCGTTACCAAACCCAGATACAAATCATCAACGCTCTGTGCAGCCATTACGCCCGCCCCTTTTTGCAACTTTTCGCCAATGTCGATCCCCCTGGGTTGCAGCAGCCCCAATAGATTGTTCCATGCCGATGGTGACATTGAACGAATGGCAGATGCCGCTAAAGATCGAATACCGCGAGGCACACGTGAAATCGCATTCCACCGTTTTTGGGTGATTACATAGCGGTTGTATCCGCCGAACAACTCATCACCCGCATCCCCCGAAAGAGACACCGTTACCTTTTGACGTGCCAGTTGCGATACGAGATACGTTGGGATTTGCGAGGAGTCAGCAAATGGTTCACTATAGAGTTTCGGCAGCTTCGGTATAACATCCAGCGCCTGTTGCGGTGTGACATACAACTCGGTGTGGTCCGTCCCTAAATGATGAGCTACCGCTTTGGCATGCACCGCTTCGTTATAACCCTTTTCATTGAAACCGATGGTGAAGGTTTTTACCGGACGTTCAGATTGCACTTGCATTAGGGCCACAACCGTAGAGGAATCGATACCCCCGGATAGAAACGCCCCCAGCGGCACATCCGCCATCATTTGTTGGCGCACGGCGGATTTGAGCAAGATCTCCAATTCGTCAACAATCTCTTCCGGGGATCCCTCAAGCAGCGAACGATTGCCGGAGATAGCCACATCCATGAGCGACCAATAGCTTTCAATGACAGGATCACGCCTGTCCAACGAAACCGCAAGCAAACTTCCAGCGGGCAATTTAAATACACCACGGTAAATCGAGTGAGGCGCCGGAATGTAGTTATGTCGCATGAGCAGGCACAGCGCATCGCGATTGATCTCCGCAGCAAAAGACGGGTGGGCCTTAAGCGCCTTGATTTCAGAACCAAAGAGGAAACTTGCACCGCCCCCCGATCCCTGCCAGCCGTAATAAAGCGGCTTCTCACCTAGACGATCACGCCCCAGTGTCAGAACATGCTCTTTTCGGTCCCACACGGCAAAGGCAAACATGCCAATACAGCGCTCGACAGTCGCTTTGATCCCCCAGGCGACAAAGCCAGCGAGCAAGGTTTCCGTATCCGAATGCCCACGCCAGCCAAAGCCTAGCGTCCCGCCAGAGCCAAATTTCTTCAATGCGGTGCGCAAATCGAGATGGTTATAAATTTCACCATTGAACGCAATCACATATCGCCCGCTTGCAGATACCATCGGCTGATGCCCTGCAGGAGACAGATCAAGAATTGAGAGACGTCGGTGGGCAAGACCGATACCAGTATCTTCAGCCCAAACACCAGAATCATCCGGCCCTCGCGACAAGATCGTATCAGCCATGCGCTCCAGCACGACGGGCGCCTCCTCCTTACTACTACCCCCAAGAAATCCCACAAAGCCACACATCAAACATTCCCCTTGAACTTCATTTCAGCGATCCGTTCGTAAAAAGACTCATAGAGTTTTGCAACATGACCTATCTCATAATGTGTCTCCACCCGAACCCTAGCCTTTCTTCCGAGCGCGGATTTCTCTTCGTGTGACAAACGCAACAACGCCACAATGTATGCAGCGAGATCACGCATCACCCCGGTCTGAACAACACGGCCAGATTCGCCCACAATTTCTGCCGAATCTCCGACATCCGTCACCACACAGGGAACAGCACAGGCCATCGCTTCGCCTAGCACGTTCGGAAACGCTTCACCGTAAGAAGAAGAAGCCAACACATCCAATGCTGCCATCAGGCGCGGCATATCATCCCGCCGACCCAACAGATGCATACACCCGCCAAGACCAGCGGCCTCGATCAACCGCCATAGCGGTTCATTATTGCTATAAATTTTCCCGCCCGCCAGCACGAAATGAACTTCTGGTATTTCTTTTTGGACCATGGCTGCAGCGGCAATGAATCCTGCATGGTTTTTTTGCGGATCATAACGCGCCATCAAACCGACTAAGGGGCTTTTGGGCGACAAGCCAAGTTCCTCCCGCACGACCACACGCGCCTCAGCATCGGGCTGGAATCGACCCAGATCGAATCCGTTTGAAATTACATGGATTTTGTCAGCTTGATAGCCTATCGCCGCATGTACTGCTTTGGCGCGTATTGAGCATGAGAGAATTTGCACGGGCAACCGAGATGAAAGGAATGCACAAACCTTCACCACTATCAAGGTAGAACGCTTTGTCATCTGCTTATCAAGATTACTGTTGCGCAGCCCCCAGACTACCCGCTTGCAGCCAGACAAATGCGAAGCCACCCCGCCGAGGAGGTCAGCATGGTACATCCAAGTCTGCACTAGATCAGGCTTGATCTTTCGCAGGTGTCTGACCAACTTCAAAAACTCAAAGGGAGAAGGCAGCCCCGGGTTCATACCCAAGGCCAGAACAGGAATCCCCAAAGCTTCGATGCGCGGCCCCACCTCGCCTTTGGTTCGAAGTGAAATCACATACGGATCGAAACGACAGCGATCCAGATGCTGCAACAGCTTAAGCAACATCATCTCAGCACCACCGGTGGTAAGGGTAGTGGTGATAAAAACAATTTTCATAAGTGCGCCAAAACCGTCATATCCAAAACGCCTCCCAAGGATAAAACCGATATGGAAGCCATGCATGGGCATTATCGGCAAAAAATAGCCATGCAAACATGATCGTAGCGCTATAGGCAACAAGCAAATAAATCCACAATTGGTTTCTGCGGCCAACCACGCCAAAAGCATCCGGCAGTCGACTAAAGATCACCAACTGCAACGGAATCCAGTAGAGTGCGACGCGGTCTACTGCGGTGGAAGAAGGCGATACAACCAAGACCGGGACAAATAAAAGCGCACTCCATGCCATCCATAACCATAAGCCACGATTTTTTGAGTCAATCGAAAACGATTTATTAAAGATGATAAACACTGCCGCCGGAATTGCATTCATCGCAATTCGAATGGCCGCACCGGATGATGCGTATTCGGCTTCAATGTAATTTTGATGAAAATAACCCAGGTGCTCCTGCAAGAGTAGAGCAAACAAAAGTGCCGCAGAAATTCCAACACCGCCTATGAGCAATACGCGGTGCTTCGACCCAGCAAACAGTGCGAACGGTACCAAGATAACTGCGGATGTATGAAATAAAGCGGCAAGCGTAATCCAGAACCCAAACCGAATGACACTGTGATTCAACAACTTTGTCAGAGCCAGCATTGCCAACCCAAGCGCCACCCCTTGGCGCGTATATCCCATGGCGACCACTGTAATCAAATAGGGGGTTGCCACGAATAATGCCAACCAAGGTCTCGGTTGGGCCCGGCAAAAAGCAATCAGGCCCCAACAAAACAAACAGGCACATACAAAATTAACAAAGTACACACCGCCGCCAATATTGGCACCAAGCCAATTGAGTAACTCATAAGCGGGATCAGCTTTTGAAAGGACAGCTTGGAGTTCCTCCCCTTGCATGTCTTCTACGTGGAAAAGGTATGCTCCCCAATCAGCTCCAACCTCGTGCCTGAACCCGATCATAAGCGCCAGAAGCATAAAAAAAACCGGCCACGCCACACCAAGGGACGGCGTAGGAATACCGGCTAGCTGTGGCTTCATGTGGGTTATGGCCATCCAAAGCGTTATTCCAAATAACAGAGAATAGGGCCACATTATCGATACCTCATACGGCTTATTCCCATGTATCGTTGTTTAACACTAAGCTTTCAATATCAGTACCTCCATTTATTCTTTTTTCAAGTTTGACAACTCCTTTGACAAATTTAAAAATACTAGATTTCTCATGGGGGCGATTATCAACAATGACGATTCGCCCATTTTCTTTCAACGCTGAAATAAGATTTTTTAATACATTTAAAATCTCAAAATCAGAGAAATAACACTGATTAAGAATATTTCCAGCGACAATCAAATCCACCTTCTCATGATTCCACGCTTCAAACATATTGTATTTACAAATAGCCACTTTACTACTAACAAGGGCTTGCAATTCTGGATTAATAAGAACTATTTTTTTATTGCCACCAACTAATTTTGGAATGCGCCTCTTGATTAAATTTAAGATTTTATTGAACGGAAAAATCGCCCCATCCGCATCGAAATAAACAACCCATTTATCACTGACCATTAAAATATTAACGCCTTTTTCATCATAAAAATAGGTTGCACCACCTGAAATATTATAAAATATTTCAATATTTAAATCAGTTAAATAGTACTTATTAAATTCAATATTTCTTATAACATCGATTGATGCGCTACCATCAGAAGCACCAACATCTAAAACAACGGGAAGCCCCTGAAATTTCAAGTTTGCAAGCTCCTGAATCGTTTGAGTAAATCGCTTTTTATTTGTTGTCTTAAGAGTTGTACCAAACTTTAGTACGGATACCGCCGATGTGAAAGAAACGGCATCAATTTTTCCAGAGCATAAGACACGCGGATCAACCGAAGAAGGAAAAATATGTGTCAAAACTTTACCCCAATAGAGGCGATTAAGTTTTATAGGAAATTTCATTTACAGTTACCTCATACGATGTTTTTGTGGAGCCTCTTAAAACTCAAAAAATATAGTCATGATGTGCTACAGGTGCTCTCCGGGAGCGACTTTTTGCTGAGCCGGGGGCTTATTTCCTCGTCGCAGCTAACCTAAAGCCAACCCCAATGCTCTTTGGGGCACCTCGAACCCCAAGGCCTTCAGGTAGGCATCAACGGCCTTACTCTCCTCAAAATCGGCAGCGCGTTGGCGCACATCCGGCAACTGCGCAGGCAGTGTGGAAAGTACGGTATCTATCGCCTTAGACAATGCATCCAAATCGCCAACCGACACCAGTTTCCCCCAGCGACCGCCTTCCAATATCTCGCACGGTCCGCTCGGGCAATCCGTGCTTACCACTGGCGCACCGCAGGCCATGGCCTCAATCAATGCGCCAGGCAAGCCCTCATAGTGTGAGGATAGAACGAATACCGCACACCGTGCCAAATAGGCAAACGGGTTGGAAAAAAAACCAGGCAGTTGCACCTCGTTGACGCTCAAACCACATTCGGCCACCAGCGCTTCGAGAGTATCTCGCAGTTCCCCCTCGCCCAGAATCATCAGGCGGAAGAGACGTCCCTCACTGCGCAAACGGGCAAATGCGCGAATTAGTATAGGATAATCCTTAGCCTGATTCAAGCGGCCAACTGCCAGCACAACAGGAAGCTGCCCAGGTTCGAACCAAGGATGATCGATAATTTCAGCAGCGCGCCTTTGGATGAGTTCGAGATCAAAAGGGTTGTAGATGAACTCGACGGCGGAAGCAGGCAAGTGAGTAAAACAAACCAGATCTGCTGCTGCATCTTGCGAAACTGCCACGATGCCATCGGCACAGGTGTATAGCTTTGGAACTAAGGCGTAAATGCTGCGTTCGACGAAACCCTGTGCGCGACTGGCTTCCACACTGATCGTTGACCGCTCGCTAACAACCAGACGAACCGACGCACATGCCAGCATGCGTGCCAAGATGGCGACTACATTGGCATGCGTCATCGCCGACAGCATGGCTAATGGCCGCTCTTGCCAAAGGTAGCGCACCAGCGGCGGCAGAGCCTTGATCACCCGTCCGGCCTTAAGATCGACGATGCGCACTGCTGCAGCTACATTCACCAAGTAAGGCCCTTGCGCTACAGCCAGTACCAAATCCACCGCGTAACCACGGGCAGCAAATGCGTTTGCCAGCGTCACCATCACACGCTCGGCACCACCGCCGTTGAGGGAAGGTAGGAATATCGCGATGCGAGGAACTTGCATGCGCTGCTGATTTTTCATAAGCGCTCCACAAGAATTGATTCGGTAATAAAAAGGCTAAACTTTATACAGATGCACCTGTAAATCAAGACATAAATGCCAAAACCCTCGAAGAAGCTGACTACATAATCTTGGTTCGTTTTGGGCAAGATTGCCGTGCGACTTGTTGCTAAGCGCTTAGCACTTTAAACTGCGTCTCTGAGCCGCAAGACCTTAATTTGTGCAGGAGAATGACAAAGTGATTCACGATTTATTTTTATTCGGTCGCACTGCAACGCAATTTACATAAGGCGAGAAAAGTTGTGTTTTCGGCAATTTACCTAGCACACGCTCTAAAAACCAAGCGGCCATTGAAAAGCGAGTCATTACCACTGATACGATTTTCTTAATGAACCAACCAAGACTCTTCCAATTCGGTTCCCCTATATTGACTACTCCAAAGTTTGTCGATAGGAAATATGTGGTTGTGACTACATGTAGACCGGCCGATTTGTGCGCCATTTCCACTTGGTGTAGTGTTAGTGGTATATGGATATCGAATATTTCACGATTCAGAATTTTTTGTGCTAACCCTGTAGTACCTCGCATATTTGGAATAAAGGTAATCACCACACCACCGGGCTTTAATAAAGCCGCCAATGCTGAAACAATTTCATTAGTGGCTGTAAAATGTTCGATTAAACCAAATGAAACAACGACATCAAACTGTTCTTTAAGTTCGTGCGGAATAGTGAAGATATCCAAGCAATAAATGTCACCCGCAACTCTTTCTCGTTTAAACATGGCCCGAGTTTGCTCGCAACCATTTGGTGAGTAATCGATACCTGCAACCGACACTCCCAAGCGCTTGGCTAAAACAGGAAGTACTTGCGTACCTAGCGCAACCAACCTCAATAAGTTTTACATTCGGTGAAGTTTTTCCCAGCTTTTCAAGAGTCTTCGCAATAAAATTAAAAAACTCGTGCTCAACATATTTTGATAAGTTTTTGGAGTCTACATCCCATACACTAGGCAAAGGGTATCCTTCCCATGTTTGGTTCCAATAATTCTGTCCCGCTTTGTCTTGATTTTCTTCATTGCTCGCCATCATTGCGATCCTGTGAATTTTTTTTTTGAAGTCCGACTGCCCAGTTGAGCAGGTTAAGTAGATTGCCCTCTGCCTCATAATCCTGCCAATAGCGTTCAAACCCTGCTTTTGCAATACGAACGCGATCTTCCTTGTTGTTCAGATAGTGTTCGATTAATTCAATCGCCTGATCGATGGTATCGTAATAAACGGCTTCCTTATCAGGCTCAAAGATGCGCGCATGAGCGTTTGCGCTGGCCTTATCGCAGACCATCAGCATGCCATGCGCTGGCGTCTCGTAGGTGCGCATGTTGCCGCATTCGCTTGGAATATCCGAAAAATGCATGTTGAAGCCAATTTTTGCGCGCCAATAAAGCGCGGTACGCGCCGCCTGGCTGAGACTCGTCACACGGTACGGAAACACCGGTTTACCCAGCAAACCGCGGACAAAACCCGCGTATCCATTGAGCGACCAACGGCCGTGCACTCGCATACGGGAGCCGAAGTGCCGTTTTAGACGGATGAGACGGTCAACTTTTGGTCCGTAGTGGTTGCCCACATAGACCAAATCAATATCCCTGTAACCGAAAAATGCGTCATCATCACGTTCTGGCTTCTGAAAAGACGACATTACCAGCGGCCACCAAGTCGTTGGCTTGTCACCCCAGCGTTTTATTGCCATCTCAAATGGAAGGTTGTCGATATAACTGGGTGAAATGAAAAATGCCCCATCGAACGCCCAAAGATAGGGGATGCCACGCACGTAAGTAGACAGAGGGTCATCGCCAAACCCAAGTACCTTAATTGGCTTTCTGAATTCGCGTGCCAGTATCTCTGGGTGAATGAACGTGTAATTCAAAAATAGAATAAGGTCGAAGTTACGGAAGCGGTCGATAAAATCACCCACCATGCGCATGTAGTCGGGATCGCGCTCACGATAAAGCCGGTCTACCCCGGCGGCACCAGAGAAGAGAGCGCGGCGCTTGTCCCAACCATTCAGCCCACCTACGATTAGGTCCGATATTGACCAGCATGATCCTTTGGAAAAATAGGCCAGCGGATCGAAAGTTTCGATTTGATAGCCGTTGAAATTTTCCATTGGAGGAAAGTTGAACAAGCAGACGCGTTTCATGTCGGTTCTCTACTGAGTTGTTCTTTAATTCCACGCCGTGCCGCCCAAGCAAGAAGGCACATACTGATTAATGTGCCAACGGCAGTCCCTATAGCCACGCCCGTGACTCCGAAATAACCACTAAATAGATAGGCGAGACTACTGCCGAAGATCAGTTGTGTGGCGACGATAGCTGTCATGGCTGTTGTCTTACCCATCGCCGCCAGTGTTCGTAGTGACACCATGGCTGCCAAGAGGAACGGTAACTGCAACAAGTAAGCACGCATGACATTGGCGGCTTCACCACTGTCAGTAGGGGTGAAGGCACCACGTTCGAACAGCAGCCGGATGATGTCGTTGGCAAATGCGAACCCGCCCGCTGTGACAGTGGCCCCGATTGCCATAATGATGAGCGAAAGCCGTAAATGCAGTTCACGACATTCCCGCCATTGCCGTGCGGCTATCAGATCTGCGAAATGCGGCAAAATTACTATACCAATAGCCGTTACGAGTAGGGTGTTCACTGCTGCTGGCACTTTGTTACCATAACTTAACAACGACACTGCCCCCGGTCCCAAGCTGAACGAAATAATCTGTTCCACGAGGGGCGCCAAGGAACCGAGTATTCCGCCAAACATGAGCGGTAGTGACTTTTGCAAGACCGAACGTAGCCCGTACCCTGCGGTCGATCTCCATTTAAACCAACCGCTACGCATAAGCATTCCAAAGAGTACCAAGCATTCGAGCAAACTGCCGGTAGCTGTACCTATCAGGAGGGCGTGAATATCAGCTTCTTGCGTAAACCAGAGCGCAGCAAGGATAGCGATTGGGAACATACTGGGCAATAGGGCATTGAGCCAGAACACCTTGCGCGCTTGCAGTGCGCCATACATGAGTAGATTTATACCATTAAGGAAATAGTATGGGATCATCCAATAGCAGGCCTCCTGCAAATTTGACTTCGTCGAATCTGTCGCCCCTGGGTAAAGCACATTTAGTGCGGAAGGAAGCATTAACAGCCAGACAGGGAGCACGATCAGCAGGGCAAGCAGTGAAAACTTTAGGGCGCTTCCAAGAAGGCCCGCCGCAGTATCTACGTCCTTGCCCACCAGCGCCGGGATCAGGGTGGTCTGTAGCGCAACAACAATGATCGAAACCGGCATACCGATCAGCACCAAGGCCATGAGATAGACATCGAGCGCCTGTCCGGTACCAAAATAGAACGCGGCCGCCACATCCTTGGCTACCACCAATAGTTTGGGTAGCAGCGACAAGGCACTGAATGTAGCTGCCGAGGTCAATATGGTACGCGTGCGCGAATGCAACAACATCTCACGGACGTCACTCACGGATGAAGGGGCTTGGTACACTCAATGTTCAGGCTGATGAGTAGGCCGTGCTCTTTGTCCATGTGTGGAATATAGGCTTGAGAGTAGTCATCGATCTCAGTATGTTCGGTTTCACGCCAGTCGTAGCGACGCACATTTTCTAAACCAAGATCTTCGAGAGCTTTCGACAGAGATGCGTAATCGAAAACGTTGTAATGGATGTTGTAGAGGTAATCCTGACGACCAAACAAGGCGCCTACAACTTCTTCAAGTTTGCCATTACGCTTATAAACCTCGCACAAACTGCTGAAATCAGGTACTGAGATGCGCAATATGCCGCCCGGTTTCAACACCCGTTTCCACTCGGATAGTACCTTGGCAACTTCCCGCCGCTTGAAATGTTCGAGCACGTGACAGTTGTAGATAAGGTCGACCGTGTCGTCACCAAGGAATGAGAGATTGTCGATGGTCGCGACATGATCGACATGGGGATAGTCAATCGCGTCGATATGAATAAAACCGGGAATATGCCGTTTGCCACAGCCTAGGTGGAGTTTCATGAATGAAGTCTTTTGTGATAAAAAATCGCTTTAATTTTTGGCAATGAGTCAAATTGATCGTGGTTACAACCGCAAGTCCGATTCATCAGCCTTGAGCACATATTTCAGGTCATACAACACATGCTCTGGCTTGCCGAATTTGCGAATGCCAGCTGCGCCCATTTGCTTGAACTGATGATGTGCCACGGCGAGAATAATGCTGTCGTAGGTATCCGGATTAGGTTCGGTGATGGGGATAATGCCGTATTCGCGCTGCGCCTCGACCACATCACCCCAGGGTTCATACACATCCACTTCGCAGTTGTAATCTTGCAATTCTTTCACTATATCCACCACGCGGGTATTGCGGAGGTCTGGGCAGTTTTCCTTGAAGGTGAGGCCCATTACGAGGACTTTAGCTCCTTCGACCTGTATGCGACGCTTGGTCATGGCTTTCACCAGTTGGGCCACCGCATATGTGCCCATGCTGTCATTCAGACGGCGACCCGCCAGAATGATTTCCGGGTGATAGCCGATGGATTGGGCTTTGTGTGTCAGGTAATATGGATCAACACCGATGCAGTGCCCCCCTACCAAACCGGGGCGAAATGGCAAAAAGTTCCATTTACTGCCCGCAGCCTTGAGCACTGCTTCGGTATCGATACCCAACTTATTGAAAATAAGTGCGAGTTCGTTCATGAGTGCGATGTTCAAATCACGCTGGGTGTTTTCGATGACCTTGGCGGCTTCAGCGACCTTGATGCTTTCGGCCTTGTGGGTGCCTGCGGTGATGATCTCGTTGTACAGTGTGTCAACTAAATCGGCGATTTCAGGGGTGGAACCGGAAGTGACCTTCTTTATGGTTGTGACGCGGTGTTCCTTGTCGCCGGGGTTGATGCGTTCCGGGCTGTAGCCGCAATAGAAGTCTTGGTTGAACTTGAGACCAGAATGTTTTTCCAGCACGGGCACGCAGTCTTCTTCGGTGCAGCCAGGGTAAACAGTGGATTCGTAAATGATGATATCACCCGATGTAAGTACCTTGCCAACGGTTTCGCTGGCTTTGATTAGCGGGGTCAGATCAGGACGCTTGTGTTCGTCTATCGGGGTTGGGACGGTAACGATGTAGCAGTTGCATGCTCGTAGGTCGTCAAGGTTTGTGGTGTAGGTGAGCTTTTTAGCCGCTGCGAGTTCTTCCGGAGTAGTTTCCAGAGTTAAATCATTTCCGTCCTGCAATTCATGGATCCGACGCTGATTGATATCGAAACCAATAACAGATCGTTTTTGTCCGAACTCAACAGCGAGTGGCAAACCAACATAACCTAGTCCCAAGATGGCAAGCTTGATGTCTTGTAATTGCATTTACTCTCTCTTTAGACTTTGAAGTAGTTGCGATACCAGACGATAAAACGGGCGATGCCGTCCGCAACGGTCGTGGCAGGTTTATAGTGGAATTGCTCGACCAAGTCCTCGACGTTGGCGTATGTGTCGGGCACATCGCCAGCCTGCAAAGGCAACAGCTCCATCTTGGCCCTCTTTCCCAAAGCTTTTTCGAGGGCACCGATATAGTCCATGAGTTCCACCGGGCTGTTATTACCGATATTGTAAACGCGCCATGGCGCCTTGCTGGTACCGGGGTCAGGCTGGTCGCCGTTCCAGTCCGGGTTGGATCGAGCCGGACGAGCTAGGACACGGATGACACCCTCGACGATGTCGTCGATATAAGTGAAGTCGCGCCGATGCTTGCCGTAGTTAAATACCTGAATGGCTTCGCCAGCAAGAATGGCCTTGGTGAACTTGAATAGGGCCATGTCCGGCCGACCCCAAGGGCCATAGACGGTGAAGAAACGCAACCCAGTGGTCGGCAGGTTGTAGAGATGACTGTAGGTATGCGCCATTAATTCGTTAGCCTTTTTGCTCGCGGCGTAAAGGCTCAGCGGGTGATCGACGTTCTGATGGATTGAGAACGGCATGGCGGTGTTGGCACCATAGACACTGGAGCTGCTGGCGTAGACAAGATGCTCGACCCCGTTGTGGCGGCAACCTTCGAGGATGTGAGCAAAGCCGACGATGTTGCTGTCGATGTAGGCGAGCGGGTTATCGATGGAGTAACGCACACCAGCTTGCGCCGCAAGATTCACGACACGCTGGGGCTTATGCTTTGCAAAGCAATCATATATTGCTTGTCGATCTGCCAGGTCGATACGAAGGTGTGTGTAATTGGGATGGTTGACAAAACGCGCCAGCCGGGCTTCTTTTATCGCGGGATCGTAGTAGTTGTTGTGGTTGTCAATACCAATGACTGAATCGCCACGCTCCAAAAGCCGAAAAACCAAGGTAGAGCCAATAAAACCCGCAGAACCAGTAACTAGTACTTTCATATGTTGACCTATATTCATTGCTTTAAATTCGGTTGGGGGTTAATCACTGCCAAATAGATTAAGGGTGTGAATTGCTGACTCATGGCTTCACATTTGATGTACAGAAAAAGTTACACCTCGTCTAACCCGATCATAGAGCATGGCATAAACAATAAAACCACCGAACCATGCTGCAACAAGAAAATCGATACGATTGTACTGCCAAACAGCAAAACCTGAGAGCAAGCCTGTAAATACCCAGCAAAATGGTGCGACTAAGCTATTACGTATAGGTTGAGGTAAATGCGGGACACGACGGTTGACAACGTTAACTTTTATAAGACTATGCAGATGAGCGCTATCAGGTTGACCTGCATGAGTTTTATTCCAGTAACGACGGCCCATACTGAAAATGGTTTCAATAACAGGATAGCCACACACCAACAAGGGCGCCCATACTGAAACTTGCGGATTGCGCATCGGCAGCATAACGGCAACCCATGCAAGCAGAAACCCCAGCAGGTACGCTCCGCCATCACCCATAAACAATTTCCCAAAAGGAAAATTAACAACAAAAAAACCGCCGGTAACGACGGTCATGATGACACACAATTGAAGCAACTGAAAGTCGCCAACCTGCCACGCAATCAACCCAAGAGCAGTAAAGCAGATCATTACCGTGCCCGAAGCTAACCCATTAAAACCATCAATAATGTTTGTCGCGTTTGCTACTCCAGCAATGGCAAACGCAGTAAACGCTATTGAAATCGGCGCATAAGCGAGCAACACATCAACACCCCACACATCAACACGAGTAAGGCTGTAGCCAGTAAGCCACCACGCAGCCACCGCGCTAAGCATTGTTGCAACAAGACGATCGCGAACACCAACTTTTTTGGTCACATCTTCAAGCAAACCAGCAGCAAATGCCGGTAAACTGGCAATTAGCATTTGTCCGAAAAGTTGAGCGGTCGAACCAGAAGCTAAGCACCAAGCACAAATCAACCCGAGAAAAATAGCAACACCACCAATACGAGGAGTAGGAGCAACATGAAATTTTTGGACACCATCGGTTGTATCCAGCGAATGCTTGCCGTGCCATTTTTTTGACACCACCAGAAGCACCGACACCACGAACGAGATGATTCCAGGAACAAGATGCTCTATTGAAAATGAAAAAGGTTGATTCACTAATAAAACAGATAGTTTAACTTGCTTTTAAGCTGATAACTTCCATCTGACTATGCTTTTGGCGAGCTTCCTCAACAATACGTTCAATCTTGTCAGCAATAGCATCACCAATCCAGTCTGCACCACAAAGCGCACAGACTGTAGCAGGAACATCTCTGATAACCACTAACCCGTAGCCAAGATCGACTGTTATTGTTGTTTTTCCCCCTGTTTTCTCGCCTCCGCATAAAGGACAGGAAGAGATTGCGGTATTCGTATTCATTTCCTTTTTCTAGTTTTTAAATCAGATTCGAAATACTTCAAGTCAGGCCTGTACACGGTAATAATAAAACAAGTCTCATTTTTTTCATCGTACGATACCACAATATGGTATACTTCTGAACCGTCTTTACCTGACACAAGATAACTTGCATAAGGTTTATCGTTCGAATAACTCTCAATGAGTTCACCTGTAAGCAATACTTCTTTCACACTACTTCGGGCTATTTTTCTTTCCAGCATTCTTTCAAGAGCGTGCTTCTGCCACTCGATCCTGCCTTTGATAACAGCAGATTTTATTTTTTCGATCATTCTTTAATTTCCGGAAAAAAGAAGCGACTGATCCACGTCATGCAGACAAGAGTCAATTCCAGCGCAGATTTTGTTTGAGCTTGTTGAGCTGAGCTGCGGTTTCGCTCTCTTTTTTGGCATTCTGTAGGGCTTCGTTGATGAAAGCCCAAAGGATAGCCAAAAATCCTGTGGCAACGGCAGCAAGAAGAACCGTCGTGCTACGCTTCGGCTTCGACTTTTGTTCGGGCACCACAGCCTTGTCGAGCACCTGGATGACTGAACTCTCCTTAGCTTCATCGATTTTAGCCATTTCAAACTGCTTGGCAAGCATCTCGTAAATGGTTTCAGCATACTTCAGATCACGTACCTTCCGAATGTATTCAAGACCTGTTTCGGGCACTTTACTGGTGGTGACTGTCCCGGTTTCAACCTTGGCAAGCTGCTCACGTAAACCCGCCAATACCTGCTGCGTACGGATATAATCGGGATTATTGCCGGTAGCAAAAGTACGCATGGCACCAAGCTCAACTTCTCTCATGGCAATCTGCCCTTTGAGTCCTGCAGCTGTGCTGATAATGAGCTGAGCCTGGGCGTCAAGCTGGATAATGCCGGTTTTCTCCTGTAACTGTTTCAGAGCAATTTCCGCATCGCTGAGGGCCTCTTTTGCCTGCAGAAGCTGCTTTTCGAAAAAGAGTCGGCGCTTCGAGGCTTCAGTGACAGCAAAAACCTGTGTCATCTGCTGCAACGCCTCTACATAACCATTGGCAAGCATTGCAGCCCTTTGTGGGTTCTTGTCATCAACCTGAACGGTAATGAGACCATCTTTGCCGGAAGTAACTTTTGTCACTGCGGTAAGTTGTTTGCGAGTTTTTTCGGGAGACGTTGTTTCGTAAACCGCCTGTAGTTTAAATCGTCGGATCAAATTGTCCTGCAGTGTCCGACTTTTAAGCATAGCGATATAAACATCATTAGGATTTTTTATCCCTGTAGCGCTTCCCATGCCGCTGAGCGCGCCAAGCTGATTGAGCATTGCGGCTGCACCGGATTGTTGCTGCTGTGGCGGTAAAATCTGTGTGTCCGCCGTATAAATACTTGGCATAAAGAGAGTAACAATTGCAACTAAAACCGCAGCGATGAGTGGAGCACCAAGTATAAGCTTTTTATGTTTGGCAAGCGTTATGGCAAGATCAAGAAGGCTTATCTCATCTTCCATTGACTCTTCGCGGGTGAGATGCTGGGACGTTTGCTCAGGCATATCTTTACACATTCAATTTTTAAGAGTCTTCAGACCAGCAGCTCCGAGCCCAAATTGATACAGTATTGTCGTAATATCTTTAATGTTCTGCATCAAACTTGCACCTCGCTGAATTTTTTCAGGCACCACAATGGCATCACCTGGATTCACTGCTCCACCTGACCAGCTATGGCGTTTGCTTCGAACCGTTCCATCAGCGCAAATACGATACAACTCAGATTGATCGCCAGTAGGAGTTACCCCACCAGCCAACAGAATATAATCGTCAACACGCCGCTCAGGTCGATAAATAAAAGTATTCTGCTGGTACACGGCACCAATGATATCAACGGTAGCCATGTATTGCGGTATGTAAACGATATCACCATCCTTCAGGGGAAAATCAGGGAGGTCACTGACTACAGCCTTGAAATCATTGAGGTTCAGGATTATTCGTCCTTCAGACTTTACCTGACGCAGTTTCTTGACCAAACTGCGTTGTGCTTCGAGTTCTGCCGCGATAGCTGCTGCTTGTGTTGGATCACTCTGACCTGAAACTCGCTGTTTAGCATTTGTTTCAATATCTTTTTCATACCTGTCAATCGCTTCATCAATCTTCAACTGCTGCTCGCGCTTGACACTTGCACGAGTAAGCTTGGTACCAAATACATACGCCTTATCTGTCGTACCACCGATGCGGGATATGAGAGCCTTTAAGGTCTCTCCCTTTTGCAGTTCATACATTCCGCTCTGTTTCACTTCGCCATCAACTCGAACAAAATCACGTTCCAGCTTTACTTCAAGAGGCACAGAGCCTGGCGCAGTAACCCTGATAATTGTAGTTGGTTCTACGACAAGTTGCGCAAGATTCTTTTCAATCGCACTCAACTCTACTGGCAGTTCCGCAACTGTCTGGTAGCGGCTGTCGACACTCTTTTCGACAATCACTTTCTGTAAACCTGCCACAGATTCAAAACCACCAGCCCAATCGACCATATCGGCAAGAGAGGTCTTTTGCTTCAGCTCAAAAATAGCAGGTTTTTTAACATCACCGAGAATCGCAGCAAGAGCGCCAACCGAGGGTATGTAAAGAACATCTCCATCTCTGAGAGCGACATCCGAAGATTTATCACCACGAAGAAGAATGTCGTAAAGGTCAAATGATATGTCTGCCTCACCACTCCGTTTGAGCTTTATATTACGCATACTGCCGGTAACCGAAGGGCCTCCGGAAGCAAATAGAGCGTTGAGAAGCGTGCTCATGGCACTGAGTGTATAGGTACCTGGACGCTGGGCATGGCCAACCACGTAGATCTGTACGCTTCTGGTTTGAGCAATGCTGGCGCTCAGATCGAAGTGGGTGAATATTCTGCCAACCGCTTTTTTAAGATAACCCTGAAGGTCACGATATTTGACACCAGCAACTTGTATTGAACCAACCCGTGGCAAATAGATTTCGCCACTCCGGTTAACCATGACGTTTACATTTATATCAATCATCCCCCAGCCTCTTACCTGCAAAAGATCTCCCATACCGATCACATAATCAGGATTGACCTGTACGGCACCCAATGGTGCGTAGGTAGAAGGAACGTTTCTGAACAGCTCTTGCCCGAAGACATCAAGATTGTCTCCCGTTGACGTTGCTACGAATGTCTGAAAGTTGCTTTTTGATAATTTCTCACCTGATATCCTGGAATCACGCTCTCCTTGCGTAGTTTTTGTTTCTCGAACAGCGGACTGATTGTCGTTGGACGGTGCATCAGTAATTGATATCTGGCCCATTGCAGATGATGGGGAAGAATAAACTGCTGTAGAGAGAGCTGACGCTGAGCTGGAAGCAGAATTATCTGCTGCTTGAGTACGTAGCGGAAATGAAACGAATATAATTGCAGCAATAAGAAGAATGGTGTAACGCATAAACCTTACAATATTTACTCGTTATTATATAAAGCTGCGCTACCTTCAGTCACATCTGAAGGATAGAATCAATGAAACTATATAACCTTTCACTACGTTGAATAGCCGTAAAAGACTTGCTTATAAACAGTGTAGTGTTCAATATAGAAAAAAATTCCTAATTAAGTGTGATACCAACATTGAACGTTCCATCTGTCCAAAGTGATCACGGAGATGGGCTGTGGAGGCGGTCGCTGCAAAAACGATCAATGAGGCGGAGGAACTGGCGCCCATAGCGTTCGAGCTTTACTTCTCCGACACCTGAAACCGTGAGCATGGTTTCGGCGGTACGGGGGTATTGTGCGGCCATATCGTGCAGGGTGCGGTCTGAGAAAACGACATAGGGAGGAATCCCCCCCTCATCAGCAATCTGCTTGCGGAGGGTTCTGAGAAGGTCGAAAAGCTCCTGGTTATATGGTGATGAAGAAACATCAGACTTAAGCAATGGTGCTTTTGCTTTTTTCTTTTCCTGTATCCGGACAATTTCAATGCGCTCTTCACCCTTCAAGAGCTGAACTGCCTTTGGGAGAAGAAAGAGCGTTGGATAGAGCCCCTCTGATTTCTCAATGACTTTTTGCGCAAGAAGATCATCAATGAGCTGCCGCCAGTATTTTTTTTCATGCTCTTTGCCCACTCCGAACGTTTTCAGGCGATCGTGACCAAAATCACGGATTTTTTTATTGTCACTGCCCATAACAATATCCACAATATGCATGGCGCCAAACCTCTCTTCGGTGCGAACCATGGCGGAGAGCAGCATTTGTGCTTCACGGGTACAGTCCACCACTTCGCGGGTGCCGAGACAGATGTCGCAGGAGTTACAGTTGCTGTGTGGATAGCTCTCTCCGAAATAGTCGAGCAGGGTTCTGCGCCGGCAGACTGAGTTGCCGGCAAAAGCGATCACCTTCGTCAAGGCTCCAAGCGCCCTTGCCCGCTCAGTGTCGTCAGGCATTGAGTCAATATAGAAGCGCACTTTGGGAATATCACTCTGTGCGAAAAGAAGTGTGCATTGCGCTGGTTCGCCGTCCCGACCTGCCCTGCCGGTTTCCTGATAATAGTTTTCGATGCTTTTCGGCAGGTCAGCATGAATGACAAACCGGATATTGGATTTGTCGATGCCCATGCCGAATGCGATGGTAGCTACGATAACGTCCGCTTCGTCGCGGATAAATGCCTCCTGGTTGCTTTTACGGTCGGCATCACTGAGGCCTGCATGATAGGGAAGTGCACGAAACCCTTTTGCCTGCAACATGGCCGCAGTGTCGCTGACGCTTTTGCGGCTTGTACGGTAGATGATACCAGCTTTACCGGGATTGCTTTTCAGAAGCGAAACGAGCTGGGCTTCGGGGTTGTCTTTGAAACGAACATCATAGCCAAGATTGGGACGATCGAATGAGGCCCTGACAACAAGAGGGTTGCGCAGGGCAAGTTTGTCAAGAATATCCTGCTGCACCCGGTGGGTTGCCGTTGCGGTAAACGCTGCAACCGGAAGACCTGGAAAAAGCTTGACAAGAGCGGAGAGCGACAGATAGTCGGGGCGAAAGTCGTGCCCCCACTCTGAGATGCAGTGAGCTTCGTCAATCACCGCCATACTGATCTTCACCCTGCCGAGTATCTCCCTGAAGTGGTCGAGAGTAAAGCGCTCGGGTGCAACGTAGAGCAGGTCGAGTGAATTTGAAAGCAGATCACGCATCACTGCTTCCCGATCGTCGGACAAAAGAGAGCTGTTGAGGAAGGCTGCACGAATACCGTTGGCCCGTGCACCGTCAACTTGGTCTTTCATAAGGGCAATAAGCGGACTGATGACTATACAGGTGCCAGGCAGCAGTACGGCAGGAAGTTGATAGCAGAGTGATTTACCGCCGCCAGTAGGCATAACGGCAAAAACATCTTGACTGGCAAGAATTGCCCGGACAACTTGTTCCTGATTAGGCCGGAACGCACGAAAGCCGAAAACTTTGCGGAGGGTGTCGTAAAGGCGGGCGTCTGACATCAGATTAAAAATCTTGTCCGCTGATTTCACGAATTTTCTGTATCATTAATGGTAACTTGGACAGCTTTATTAATTAAACGAAAATTATACCATGGAAAAATGGGTCTGTGTACCATGCGGCTATGTCTATGATCCTGAAGTTGGCGATCCTGACGGTGGTGTCGCACCCGGAACTCCTTTTGAAGACATCCCTGATGACTGGGTCTGCCCGGTCTGCGGAGTGGACAAGTCATTGTTTGAGAAAGAAGAGTAAACGATGCTGCAATAAAGTGCGGTGCGCCACTGATTGCCTGGCTTCAGGGCGCACCGGTGCTTCCCTTCACTGGTGTCGTTTCAGAAGGAGTGCCTTGAGTCTTTTTTTCTGGAACAGCGCCATCATGTTGCGTGGCATTTCCGGCGGTGCTGTCTGCAGTAATTGCCTGATCAAGCATATACTGCGGCACCCCGATCACTACCGAATCTACTGCAGTGGTATCAGGTGTTAACGTTATCACCTCTTTATAGTCTTGAACAACGATCCCGCGCTTCCTCATAATGGCATAGATGAGATTTGATCGATTGCGGACATAGCGTGAAGAACCTGTAGGTGAAAAAAGAATCGGGTTTGGGAGTATGGCGGCAAGTTTTGATGCCTGTTTTGCTGACAGTTTTGCCGGACTGACACCGTAGTAGTGACGGGCCGCTTCTCCAATACCGAAAATACCATCACCCCATTCGGCAATATTCACATACAGCTCAAGAATGCGACGTTTGGAGAGTGTTTTTTCGAGTCTCCAGGTAAGAATAGCTTCCTTGATTTTTCGTACCGGATTTTTGGAGGGAGAGAGAAAAAGATTCTTGGCAAGCTGCTGGCTGATTGTACTGCCACCCATTTTGAATTTTTTGGCAAGAATGTTTTTTTCGAGTGCCCGCTCAATAGCCTGATAATCAAAGCCCTCATGTTTCCAGAACTTGTCGTCCTCTCCTATCAGAACCGCCTTGATGAGGTTCTGGGAAACCTTGCGCAACGGCACCCATTTTTGTTCTATTTTTTTATCGAGGAGCCCTTCCCGCCGCCACTCGGCCTCACGGTACTCCATAAACGCTGTTTTGGCAGGATTCTTATCCACCAGCAGCTCAACATTGGGATAAAAAAAATAGCGTCCGACATCGGCAGCAAACAGCAGCAACAGAACGATGGAAATAATTCTGAAAAGCTTCATACTTCTGGATTGCGCCGTTGTAATGCGAGTAAAAGAAAAGTGCCCTCGGGCAGACTCGAACCGCCGACCTACAGTTTAGGAAACTGTTGCTCTATCCACTGAGCTACAAGGGCATAGTGGGGAATTTAGTACTTTTGATCAAACTTGCAACCACACATCTTATTTTCTCCCGAACATCTTGTCGAGCTGGTCAAGGGAGAGTTTGATTATAACCGGTCTGCCGTGAGGGCATGAGTAGGGCTCACGGGTAGCAAAGAGGTTGTCGATGAGTGAGCGCATCTCTTCAAGGGAGAGCTTCTGGCCTGCCATGATAGCATTACGGCACGAATATGACTTTGCAAGGTTATCTCGCCTGTCGAGCTTGAGCTTTGAGGCGTTATCCTGATATTCAGCAATCATATCCTGCAAAATCGTCACTTCAGTACCCGGCTTGACATCTTGGGGAACCCCTTCAATCATGACAGTTCTGTTACCAAACAATCTCAAATTAAAACCAAGCCGGTACAAATCGTCACGAATCTCCTCAAAAACCTCGTACTCCCATGGACGGAATTCGACTTTCTGGGGAAAAAGCAGTTGCTGGGAGTTTGGAACATTCTGCTGCATCACTTCAACGGCACGTTCGTACAACACCCGTTCATGCGCCACATGCTGATCAATAATCATCAACCCTGTCTTGATCTGGCATATCAGGTACTTGTTATGCAACTGCCAGATTTTTGGTTCGGTATCTTTCGGGTTTGGAACGACGTCATCTTCATAGATTGGGGCGAGCAGAACCGATGCAAGCTGTTCATCACCTTCCTGCAACTCACGCGCCTTTCCTGCTACTGGCGGAGGGGGAAAAATTTCGGGCTGATGCCAGGGAGAAACACGTGACGCCGCTGGTTCATGAAATGCGCCTTCACGATAATTCCGGTAGAGGTCGTCCGTAGTAGTTACACGATGAGGAATATCCGGGAAAGAAAATTTTCTGGGTGCTGAGGACTCGTTTTCTGGCGCTGCCAAGTCCGGAGAGAAATCGTGCAACTGGATGCTCCGCTTGATAACGGGATAGAACATGTTGCGGACACTGCGCTCGTCATCAAACTTGATCTCAAGCTTTGAAGGATGGACGTTCACATCGATACGGGATGGATCGATACCAAGAAAAAGCAGTACGAAAGGAGCCTGACGCTCAACAAGCAAGTCGCCATAAGCCTGCTGAACTGCCTGTGAGAGCATCCGGTTCTGGACAAGACGTCGATTGATAAAAAAATACTGATCAAGTTTCCGTCTCTTCTGCATTGCAGGCTTGCCGAGAAAACCCTTGATGGAGAGGTAATCATTTTCCTCGGAAAGCTCAATCATACTGGCAGAAAAATCATTACCATAAAAGACATTGAGCCGTTCAAGAATGTCTGGACTTTTTACATGAAAAAGCTCATCATCATCGCTAAACATTCGCCACTCGATTTCCGGATATGCCAGAACGAAAGACTTGACTATCTCGAAAATATGATGATACTCGGTAGCGTTAGATTTCAGAAACTTCCGACGGGCTGGAACATTGTAGAAAAGGTTCCTGACGCTGATGGTTGTACCCTGCTCGCCCTGCACCCCTGATTCTTCAGCCAGGACTCCTCCCTCGTACCGAAACTTCATCCCAAGGGTCTCTGCCGCCGTACGTGTTTTCAGTTCGAAATGAGAGACTGAAGAGATACTTGCCAGAGCCTCTCCCCGGAAGCCGAGGCTTTGGAGTGAATCCAGATCCTCAACGCTGGTAATCTTGCTGGTTGCAAAACGTTCAACACATAAAAGAGCGTCTTCCCGCAACATCCCGGCGCCATTGTCCACAATCCGTATCAGCTCCTTTCCGGCATCCTTTATAGAAACAGTTATTTTATCGGCACCTGCATCAATGGAGTTTTCAAGAAGCTCCTTGACCACCGAGGCTGGACGCTGCACTACCTCACCTGCAGAAATTTTGTTCGCAACTATATCAGGTAATCTCGCAATTCTTGGCATAGGCTAACAGGAGAACAATACTCTTTTCATAAAAGGCCACAACATTTCAGCTATCCTGCAATTTATCGATAAATCAGCCTCTTTATTTATAACAATTCAGGAAATCCCTTCTTTTCTGTAAAATAAATTTCTACCAATAGGCCATGCCTGCGGCATTTAAGAAAATGCTCATTGTTTTCAAACCCCGGAGGGGTGGCGCTGAACTGCCCCTTCCACCGTAATCATGGTCAACCCTGACGGAGGCACTGCCAAAGTTCACGAAGAGCGGCTTCGCTGAAACGAAGCTTGTTCTGTTCACGATCCCCCTGCATAACAAGCCTTCGGGAAAGCACATCAGCTGAATTTTTTTTTGCAATTGCAAGACAGAGAGTCCCGACAGGTTTTTCGGGAGATCCTCCGGAGGGCCCGGCAATACCTGTTGTGGAGACAGCAAAATCAGCACCGCTTTTTTCAAGGCATCCTGTAGCCATGGCACGGGCAACTTCTTCGCTCACCGCACCAAATATTTTTATGGTCTCTTCCGGCACTCCAAGTGCGCTGTGTTTTGCCTGGTTACTGTACACCACAAAACCCTGAAGGAAGTAAGACGATGAACCCGGGACATCGGTAAAGCGGCTTGCAATAAGACCACCGGTACAGGATTCAGCAACAGCAACCGTCAGTCCTCTGGCAGAAAGCATCTGACCAACTGTTTCTTCAAGTGTTACCTCGCTGGTCGCATAGATATGCTTGCCAGCTCGCTGGACAATGGCATCAACAACGTTGCGATTATCACGATCAACGGCTTCCCGCTCGCAGCCGAGAGTACTGATCATCAGGCTGACGCCTGCTGCATGGGGAAGATAGGCAAGAGTTGTTCCCTCGGGAAGACGATCTTCTATGTCAACAATCATCTCTGCAAGCATTGATTCACCAATGCCAAGTGTTTTGACTGGTGTATGACGAATAACTGTAGTGGAAAGTGCTGCAAAATAAGGAATAACCGTGAGTTCCATCATGGCCTTCATTTCGGACGGGACGCCGGGCATCAACACCAGATAGTGGTGGTGAAAACGCTCTCCGCAGGGAATAATCATTCCGGCAGCCGTTCCCCTGGTATTCGGAATAACAAGGGAGCCTTCAATGACCATAGCCTGATCGCGAAGTGAAGCCGACATATCCTGGCCCCGTTTTTTTATCCGCTCAACGAGATTCTGATACGTATCTTTATGGAGCTCAATCCCTTTTTCAAGAAGCTTCTGAACGGCTTTTTTAGTGCGGTCATCTTTGGTAGGACCGAGGCCTCCTGTCACCAGAACAATGTCGGCCCGCTCAAGCGATTCAGCGAACGCTGCAATGATCTCATCTTCAAGATCTGAGCATGCAACAACTCTTCCAACGGGAACTCCTATACCTGCAAGAGCACTGGAGATAAACGCCGCGTTGGTATTGACCCGTTGCCCTTTAAGCAGCTCATCACCTACTGAAACAATTTCTGCACGCATAGATTATTTTCCTCAAACAAGATAACTTGCAATGCGCAGGATATCAGCAAAAACACCGCCTGCTGTGACCTCTCCGCCTGCGCCGGGACCACGTACAACAAGAGGAGTTACCCGATAGCGTTCTGTCGTAAAAACCACCATATTTTCTGATCCACTGAGGCCGGCTATAGGGCTGGCGAGAGGAATCCGTTTTACCCCGATGGCGGCCTTTCCTTCCCTGATCTCACCGGCATAGGCAATGGTCATCCCTTCAGACGCAGCCTTTTCTGCGGCATCACTGTACCATGCGTCAACACTCGACAGTCGGTCAAGAAACTCAGGAACAGGCATCTCGCCACGGTACTCAGGGGGTACCAGACTCTCGCAAACGACATCGTCGTACTCCAGCGTAAAGCCGAGTTCGCGGCCAAGAATGAGGAACTTCCGGGCAAAATCAGCTCCTGAAAGATCATCGCGAGGATCGGGTTCGGTATAACCGGCTTCCTGGGCACGACGAACTATTTCGCTGAACTTGCCGCCTTTACGCAGTTCATTGAAAATAAAGCTTAATGTTCCGGAAAGAACGCCCTCAATAGAGAGAATCTTGTCTCCGCTGTTCTTAAGATCATTCAGCGTATTAATGATCGGCAACCCTGCGCCCACATTGGTTTCGTAGAGAAAACGGGCATTACTTTTCCGCTGTGCTTCCCTTATGCTTCTGTAGAGCGGCCAGGGAGCTGCCATTCCAAGTTTGTTGGCTGTCACCACGGAAATATTGGCGAGCAGCAGGTCAGGGTATATTTCTGCAACCTTTGCGCTTGCCGTACAGTCTACAAAAATGGTGTTGTGCAGATTTCTCTCCCTGATGAGCTTAAGGTACCCTTCAATACCGTGGTGTTCAACTCTCGGGATGAGAAGCGCCTGCCAGTTCTGAAGGTCAATACCGTTATCATCAAGGGCAATTTTGCGCGTGTTGGCCATACCGCAGACTACCACATCAAGGTCGTTGTTCTGCTGCAGATTGATACGATGGGCGCTGATCTGACTGATCAGACTTTTTGCGATAGTTCCGGTGCCGGCAATAAAAAGATGCACCTTGCGCTGCGAGAGAAAAAATGATTCATGAATGCAGTTCAATGCTTTATCTTCGTTATGACTGTCAATAACGAGCGAGATATTCATTTCATTAGCTCCCTGGGCAACGGCAATGACATTAATGCCGTTTTTACCGAGCGTTTCAAACAATTGGGCAGAGACGCCCGGATGGCCTGACATATTATTGCCAACTACGGCGATCATGGCCAGATTTCGGCGGATCACGAGAGGGTCGATCTGACGGGATCCGATCTCCCCCATGAATTCTCCCTCCAGTATTTTTTTCGCTTTTGCGGCCTGGGCCGGGTTGATGGCAAGAGTAATTGACTGTTCAGATGATGCCTGGGATATAAATATGATATTGATTCCGTGACGTGCAAGGCAACTGAAAAGACGTGATGCAATACCTGGAACACCCACCATACCGCTTCCGGACATGTTCAGGAGTACAACGCTATTGATGGAAGAAAGGCCTGTTACCGGTAGTGGACGAGTCATTTCGGGCGGCGTGTCTCTTTCTATGCGCGTACCTTTCGCGGCAGGGTTGAAAGAATTTTTGATCAACAAGGGAATGCCTGCTTTCATGGCTGGCTGGACGGCTAAGGGATGCAGCACTCTGGCGCCAGCATGAGAGAGCTCCATTGCTTCTGAATAACTGATATAGGGCAAAATCCGTGCATCTCGAACCCGTTTGGGATCTGCACTGAAAAAACCATCTACATCAGTCCAGATCCAGATTTCCGACGCGTTGAGCGCTGCGCCAAGAATCGTTGCAGTATAATCGGAACCTCCCCGGCCAAGCGTCGTCACAGTACCGTCCGGCGCTGCCGCAATAAAGCCGGTCACTACCGGCACACCATCAAAAGAGGCGAGGTGGTTTTTGATCTGGAGTTCAGATGCGTGCATGTCAACCCGGACGTCTGCATAATTGGCATCGGTAACAATGAGCTCACGGGCATCGAGAGTGAATGATGCCATAAACCGCTCCTGCAAATAACTACTGACGATAAGGGCGCAAAGACGTTCTCCAAAACTCAGCACAACCGCAAGGCTTTTCTCAGAAAGCTCTCTGAGTAAAAAAACACCTTGCACAATATTATTAAGGTCAGAAAGTTCTGCCCGTATAGCAAGACTGACATCATCAAGAAGCGCTCCAGAAAAAAGCTCGCTGGCTATTGAACTATGCAGGTGATCAAGCTCATCAAGTGTAGTGCGATAGCTACTCTCTCCGTTACTGGCGTTTGTGGCTGATTCAAGTAAAAGATCGGTTACACGGTGAATGGCCGAAACGACAACAACAATCTTGTCGTCATCCAATGCGCTGGCAATGATATCGGCGACCTTTTTAATCCTTCCCGCCGTCCCCAGTGATGTGCCACCGAACTTGTAAATCTTCATGCTTCCACTCATGCCTTGCTTGAACTATGAAAAGAGACTGAACCATCAATTATCAGCTTGCAATATAAATCATTTCCCGAATGAGTTGCATAACAGTGACTCTTGTTGTGGCAACAAGAGCATAAAAAAAAGCGCCTTTGCAGGCGCTTTATGTGACAAGTATTGTTGTAAATACGCTGTCAGTTTGTCAATGCGTCAGCACCTGAAACAATTTCGCTCAGCTCCGTAGTGATCGCAGCCTGTCTGGCCCGGTTGTAGCTGATGTTGAGTGTCCGCAAAAGCTCTTTGGCATTTTCAGTTGCCGAATCCATCGCCGACATACGGGCCGCCTGCTCGGCCGCGTTCGATTCAAGCATCATTCTCCAAATCTGAGTATTAAGATGCTTGGGCACCAGCACGTCAATTATCGCTGAAGGGGATGGTTCGTAAATATAATCACTGCTGCTCTCCTTGCCCGATGTTTCAGGAGCAATTGGAAGAATCACTTCATCTCTCAGGTGGGGAGCAAGCACCGACTTGAATTCATTGTAGACAACCACCACTTTGTCAACCTCGCCGCGCAGATACATGCCCGACGCAGTGTCGGCAATCTCTTTGGCGGTACTGAAATCAAGGTGCTGGAAAACAGAGGAATAGCCCTTGACGATCTTGTATTCTCTTTTTCTGAAAAAGTCAAAGCCGCGGGAACCGGCACAGATCAGGCTGACTCCGCCCTTGCTGTGAATAGCGGCATAATCCTCATGAATGATTTTATGCGCAAGCTTTATAGCATTGGTATTAAATGCTCCGCACAAACCCCTGTCTGCAGTGACAAGAATCACAAGAACCTTGTTGACCTCTGGACGACCTGAAAGCAAGGGGTTGATGGATGTATCTACTTTTACTGAGAGTGAGCCAAGCATATCCTTCAGCTTTGCGGCATAAGGACGAGCCATAACGGCCCGTTCCTGAGCCCTTCTCAGCTTTGCAGCGGCCACCATCTTCATTGCCTTGGTGACCTGCTGTGTAGACTTTACCCCTTTGATTCGTACACGTATATCCTTTAATGTAGGCATGTATTACGGGACTGTTAATAAATTGCTTGAAAACCTGTCTCCTCTCTCTTACGCCTTGTTCTTTTCTTTGAAAGACTCCACAAATTTAACTGCGATCTCCTTGAGTTGAGCGGCAGCATCAGCCTCAAGTGTACCAGTGTCCGAGATTTTTTTAAGAATATCACTATGTTTGATCTCAAGCATAGTAAGGAACTCTGCCTCAAATTTGCGGATAAAGCGTAAATCAACCGAGTCAAGCAACCCTTGGGTTCCAAGGAAAATAATAGCGACCTGTTTTTCAACGGGCATTGGAATATACTGGCCCTGCTTCAGAATTTCAACCAGCCTTGCACCCCTGTCGAGCTGCGCCTTGGTGGTTTTATCCAGATCGGAACCGAATTTAGAGAACGCCTCAAGTTCACGGAACTGTGCAAGATCGAGACGCAGGGTACCTGCAACTTTTTTCATTGCCTTGATCTGTGCAGCTCCACCAACGCGGGAAACTGAAATACCAACGTTGATAGCGGGTCTCTGGCCGGAGTTGAAAAGGTTCGATTCAAGAAAGATCTGACCATCGGTAATGGAAATCACGTTGGTCGGAATATAGGCGGAAACGTCACCAGCCTGGGTTTCAATAACCGGCAGCGCAGTCAGGCTTCCTCCGCCTTTGATCAAAGGCCTGAGGGCATCAGGAAGATCGTTCATTTTCCTTGCTACCTCAATATCATCGGTAATTTTCGCAGCTCTTTCAAGCAGGCGGGAGTGTAAGTAAAATACGTCGCCAGGATAAGCTTCACGTCCTGGTGGACGACGCAGCAGCAGGGAAACCTGACGATAGGCAACAGCCTGTTTTGAAAGATCATCATAAACAACAAGAGCGTGACGGCCGGTATCACGGAAATATTCACCAAGAGTTGCGCCAGCAAAAGGAGCAATAAACTGGAGCGGCGCAGGATCGGAAGCCGTCGCAGAAATAACGGTGGTATACTCCATCGCATCATATTTTTCCAGTGTATTGACAACCTGGGCAACCGTTGATCCTTTCAGGCCAATTGCTACATAAATACAGAAAACACCTTTACCTTTCTGGTTGATAATGGTATCAATTGCAACTGCGGTCTTTCCTGTCTGACGGTCACCGATGATAAGTTCGCGCTGTCCGCGACCAATCGGAATCATGGAGTCAATAGCCTTGAGACCTGTCTGCAACGGTTCATGTACCGACTTGCGGTAAATAACGCCAGGTGCCCTGCGCTCAAGTGGAAGACGAAGCGTGGTATCAATAGAACCCTTGCCGTCAATCGGCTCACCCAGAGGATTGATAACCCTTCCAAGCATGGCCTCGCCAACCGGGATAGAAGCAAGAATGCTGGTTCTTTTAACCGTGTCGCCCTCTTTCACCAGATTGGATTCACCAAACAATACAGCGCCGACATTGTCCTCCTCAAGGTTTAAAGCCATACCCATCACTTTGTTGGGAAACTCAAGAAGCTCGCCTGCAGCAACCTTCGATAAACCGTAAACACGAGCAATACCGTCACCAACCTGCAGCACTGTTCCCACATCATAAACTTCCGCTTCTGACTCAAAACCGGCAAGCTGCTTGCGAAGTATGGATGAAACCTCATCAGGCCTGACTGTT
>CAIMPI010000041.1 GCA_903843305.1 uncultured Chlorobiaceae bacterium | reverse complement strand
GCAGGTTCATGAAGCTCATATTCGTAATGAACAAACCGGCGAGGTGCTCGTGATGCAGATGGATGCCAGTGAATTTGCGGGCAGCGTGCTCGGTAGTCTCTTGGATTCAGAACTTTCGCACTAAGTGGCGCAACTCAGGAGAGAACTTTTTATGCCAGTCACACCGTCAGGCATCTTCGAAAGCGTTATCGCTGTGAGTTTTTTGTATTCAATTGCGGCTTCAGATGGCAAAACCTGAGGAGCTATTTCAGCTTTGCACAAATTGGGGTCGAATGAAAAAATAAGAGGCTGAAGAGCTACGATCGTGATCATTGCAAGTTGTATGCGTCTTGTAAATAGAAGACACGATGAATCAATGCATCGAAACAATGAGAATCCTGTACTCATGAGCGATCAAATAGGCGATTCGGAAAACGAATGTTCAACTGCCCAGAAAAGCACTGATACACTCCTTGTAGCTTAACAAGGCATCGTGGCCTTTCTCCGTTATACGGTAATTGGTTTGGATCTTCCGCTCCTTAACATCTTTATTGCAACTGATATACTCCGCAGCCTCAAGCATCCGCAGGTGAACGCTTATATTACCGTCTGTCGTCTTGATCTGCTTTTTGATTTCCACAAAACTTGCCTGCCCAACAGCATAAAGATAAGAAAGTGCAGCAAACCGTATCCTGGCATGAATGACTTTATCCAGCAACTGATGGTTAAAGGAGCGAAGAGCACTACCATTGGGTTTCCCGATGGACTCTGCCTTTCTGGCCTGAATCAATCGGGCATGAAGCGCTTTATTCTCGCGCTCGACCTGCTTCTGCATGCTGATGTCCGATAAGACTACCTGATACTCCTGGCCGTCATTGCTGATGACCGCATCAATGCGAACCGTATGGCTGTACAATACGGCTCCATTGCTTGATACGAAAGGATCTGCAGATGATGATGATGCGCCATCACGCTGGAGCATAGCCTCGCAGGAACCATGCTCTCTGGTGCTGAACACTCGCTCCAGCATCGTATTATACGCCGCAAGAGATTCCACTGCAATAAACCGACCTAATCGATCGCCCTTCAAGCGGGATCGATTGACACCAAGCAGCTTTGAACCGGCAAGATTTGCCTTGCGTATCGTGCCCTCACGGTCAAGCGTCAGATAACCAAGTGGTGCAAAATCATAAAGTTGGGTATAGCAATCCAGACTCTCCTCCAGCTCAGCCCTTGCCTGAAGCAGCTCATCCTGCTGCATTTCGAGTTCGATCTGATAAACCGCTAACTCATGGATAATCCGTTGCATGTCAGCAGGAGAGGAGGAAACAGTCAGATGATTCTGTGGTGTCACATTGAGGTGTTCTTCAGCCTGCTGGCGTAACAAGGCAAAATAGGCTGAAGCTGTTCGTTTCTTTGTCATGATGGGTTGTTCTGTGTTACAAAAATGTCCAGACAAGACCTGAAAGATTTACTCTCAACAAACGTCATATAGACCAGAGAAGGTGTCGTCATTCCTGAGCGGAACCACGGCTGTGCATTGATCTTGAGCCATCGGCAGCAATTATACCCGGGTTGAAAAACGCCTGTCATAACATCTTTGACGGGTTGGTCGGTACGCAATGCACGAAATGCAGGATGCTCTTTAAACGAAAAATCGGAACCATCTTCCCGAACAGTTTTCCAACGAAGCTCGTTCGATGTTTTACCCTGCATCTCCTCACGCGAAAACCCTGAAATACGTTCTGCCTCCCGATTCGACAGAAGAATTTTTCCGTCAGCATCCATAAGCAGAGCGCCCTCGGATATTACTTCAAACAAAAAATGGAAACGATCTTCACTCTCTTGCTGAGCCACTTCAGCCTCTTTACGAGCCGTGATATCTGCGGCAACCGTTATCACACCGATCATTTCACCGCTGGCACATCTCAGCGGCTTGGCGACAAGTCCATAATAGTGGAGAGAACCATCTGAACAGGTTAGCGTTAAATCCCTGTAGACTGTTTCACCCGTTGCCAGGACTTTTCGCTTGACCGCCATGAGTTCAGCAACGTTCTGCATGTCAGGGAGCTCATCATCCCGCTTTCCAATCGAAGCCGATGCATTAAACTCATGATGAGGATCGTAGAGCCAGGTATAGCGGAGTTCCTTATCAACCGCCGAAACGATGATATCCGAACTTTCAATTGCGACTTTGAAGCGCTCTTCACTCTCCCGAAGACTATCTTCCAGCTTTTTTGCTACGCTGATATCGGTAAAGGTGATCACCAGCCCGACAATCCTGTTTTCATGGGTACGGTATGGCATGATTTTGACGATAAACCAGCGCCCGTTACTTGCTGATATCTCTTTTTCAATGAACACCAAAGAGTGAAGCACCTCCCTGGCATCGTCAGCCAAAGCTGGATAGTGTAAATCGGTCACGATATCGGTTATGGGCCGGCCTACATCACTGGCAATCAGCTTGATAATGGATGCTGTGCGAGTGGTAAAGCGCCGGATATTGAGCGCATCATCAAGGAAGAGTGTTGCGATATCCGTACTGTTCAGCAGGTTTTTCATATCGTTGTTGACCTGCGACAAGTCACTCACCTTCAACCGCAATTCTTGGTTAACCGTCTGCATCTCTTCGTTCATCGACTGCATCTCTTCCTTGGAGGTGGTCAGCTCCTCGTTGGTGCTCTGCAGCTCTTCGTTGGCCGATTGCATCTCTTCATTCGTGGATTTGAGCTCCTCCTCTGAAGTCTGCATCTCTTCACGAATAATCAGAATCTCATCCAAAGCATGGCTCAGTTTCTGCTTGAGTGATGCATGCTGGCCTTCTCCATTGTCTGCAATAAGAGGGTGATCCTCTGCCAGGGAAGGGGCTACCTTTTCAACATCGGAAAAAACAATCAACACAAGACCACGCAAGGCTTCAGGCTTTTCAAGCAGCTCAATCGTCAGATTGATCGTCGCTGTTCCTCCGTTCGATCCGATGTTGACTCCACTTTTGGTGACAACTCCTTGCTGATGGAGCACACTCCCGAACATCAGATTCAGTTCATAACGAAGCCCTTCACGAGCCATGGCAAAAATATTCCAGTTGGCTTTTCCTGCCGCAGGCTCAAGGTACTTGCCCGTATGACCGCTGATATAGAGGATATCTCCCTGGTTATTGGTCAGCACCGCTGCAGGCGTGTAATGCTGAAGGAGAAACTGATCGGTTATGGCCTGCAGGTTTATGACAGGCGTTGATGATTTTGCTTGATCGGATGCAACAGCCTGAAGAAAGGGTAGCGTGTGGGCAAACGAAAACGGTAACGCGAGGGGCTCTCGAATGCTGCTGTGAAGCTTGCTGAAAAGCCGTATTTTAGCATCAATCGGCTTAAAAAGATTGGTCAATGAGCCCAGGCTTTCAGCACTCCCCAGAAAAAGAACACCTTCGGGATTTAAACTGTAATGGAAAAGCTGCAAAATCTTTTTCTGCAGCTCAGGTTCCAGATAGATCAGCAGATTCCGGCAAATCAGCATGTCGAGTTTCGTGAAAGGCGGATCCAAGATCACATTCTGGGGCGCAAAGACCACCGTTTCGCGGATCTCCCTTGATATTCTGTAACCGTGGTCATCCAGCTCAAAGAATCGCAGCAGCCGTTCCTGCGAAACATCAGCAGCAATGTTCAAGGGAAAACATCCTGCACGGGCCTTGTCGATAGCATCTGCATCAAGGTCTGTTGCAAATATCTGAAATCTGAAATTTCCGGAAGGTTTCACGGCTTCGATCGCCTCCCTGAAAACAATCGCAAGGGAATAGGCCTCCTCACCCGTAGAGCAGCCTGTTACCCAGGCACGCAGAATACCTCCAACCGGCCGGGCTGCCAGAAGCGATGGAATTACCTTAAGTTTCAACACTTCCCACGCCCCGGGATCACGGAAAAAACTGGTTACTCCTATCAGCAGCTCTTTGAACAACAACTCTGTTTCATGCTGGTTCTCCTGCAAAAAGTGAACATAATCAGCAATCCTTTCAAGCTGATGGATACCCATGCGCCGCTCAACTCGTCGGTAGATGGTGCTCTTTTTATAGAGCGAAAAATCTTGACCGGTCTGAACACGCAAAAGAATTATCACTTTTTCCAGCCCGCTCAGCGTTCTGTCTTCCAGTGGAAGATCCTGTTTTACTAACGAAGAAACATGCCTGAGCCAGGCAAGGATTTTGCCTGGAAGCTCCTCGACAGGAGCAATAACATCAACCGGACAAAGAGCAATGGCGCTACGCGGCATACCATCAAACTTCGCAGATGAGGGTTCCTGCACAAAAATACCGCCGCCTTTCTCTTTGATAGCACGCAAGCCAAGACTCCCGTCGGATCCCATGCCTGAGAGAATAACACCAATGCTTTGCGATTGGAGGTCGTCGGCAAGCGAGCGGAAAAAGAAATCAATGGGCAGCCGCAGCCCTCGAGGTTCTACAGGATCAAGCAGGTGCAAGCTTCCGTGCAGTAGCGACATATCCTTATTTGGAGGAATGACATAAACATGGTCCGACTCAATTTTCAGGCGATCACTGACCTGTACCAACGGTATGGCAGTAACCCGCTGGAGCAATTCAACCATCATATCTTTGTGTGTGGGATCAAGATGCTGAACAATCACAAAGGCTATGCCACTTTTGAGCGGAACATTCTTCAGGAAAACCTCCAGTGCCTCTAAACCTCCGGCTGAAGCACCAATACCAACAATAGGGAAAGAGCGGTCCGTTGTGTGCAAGGCCGCTGCATCGTCATGCTTTTTTGTTTTATGGTAACCGGAAGGCTTTCTCATCATCATACTCCTTTATCTTCTTCCAAGTATAAGACAATTTTTTCAGGTTACACATCGTTGCACCGTGGAAAATAGATTTCGAATGTTGTACCCTCTCCATTCCCGCTGGAGACCTCGACAAAACCGTTATTCTGCCGGACAATACCATAAAGGGTCGCAAGACCAAAGCCACTGCTCTCACTCATTGGCTTTGTGGTAAAAAACGGTTCGAATATAGAATGTATTGCCTCCTGGTCAATGCCTCTGCCGTCATCACGAACGAGCAACTGAACATATTCACCAGGGCGCGATTCAGGATGGCTGCGAGTATAGGTGTCATCTACGACGACATTACAGGTTTCGATGGTGAACGTCCCTGCTCCCTGAATGGCATCCCGAGAGTTAAGCGTAAGGTTAGCCATGATCTGGTCGAGTTGTGAAGGGTCTATCAACACCAGCCAGAGATCTTTCCCGGGTGTAAATGTGAGATCGATATCTTCTCCAATGAGATGCCGGAGCATATTCAGCATTTCGGTAACCACCGCATTGACATCGAGCACAACAGGCGAGATAGTTTGCTTTCGGGCAAAAACAAGCAACTGATAAGGAAGCCCTGCGGATTTGAGTACAAACATCCGAAGATCAATAATTTTCTCCCTTACGCTGTTACTCACTCCCTTTGCAGGAATCAAAAGATCAATTTTATCAAGCATGACCTGAAGCATAGTATTGAAATCGTCTGCAACACTTCTGGCAAGCCTGCCAATTGACTCCATCTTCCGCAACTGAATCAAGCTGGACTGAAGTGCAGCATTCTCTTTTTCTACATGCTTTTGCATGGTGATATCCGTTACTGCGGCCCGGCATTCCTGACCATCATGACTGACAACAGCATCAATACGAACTATCCGATCAGGCAGAAGATGAGATAGTTCATCATTCCAGAGCATAACCTCAGCGGAAACAAGACCGTCGCTGCTGAACGCCCTCTCCAGCAGCGCATTGAAATCAGCAACATTTTCAGTTGCAACAAATCTTTCGAAACGATCACCCTCCAACAGGGAGCGTTCCACCCCAAGCAGTTTTGAACCTGTGAGGTTTACCTGGAGTATCGTACCATCACGCGCCAGCGTCAGATAACCAAGCGGGGCAAAGTCATAAAGCTCAGTGAATTGTGCCAGCCCCTGCTCCAGCTCCTCCCTCGAATGAAGCAGCTCCTTCTGCTGCATTTCAAGCTCAATCTGATGCACGGCCAGTTCATGAATAATCCGCTGCATTTCATTAGGCGAAGCGGAGAGTTTCGGCATTTTATGCTCTTGCGTCCTGAGATGCTCTTCTGCCTGCTGGCGCAATTCCATTAAATCTTTTGAAGGAGCTCTGTGTCTTTCCATGAAAATGGAGGGGATTAATTTGATGATCTGCGGGAAACGAGGCTAAAAGGATATCCGGTGTAATCATTATGAACACCGGATATCGGCAATAAACGGATAACAGTTAATGGAAATAATAGCGAATACCGACCGCTGCATTCAAGTCAAAAGCCACATCCGGGGTAACATCAAGCACAGGAACTATTTCAGCAAATAAATCTACCGGTACATTAGCGAAATTGTAGGTAACACCGAAAGGAACTCGAACGCCCACACGCGTATCGTCATTATCATTGTTGATTCTTGCGCCAACACCATAATAGGACTGTAACGTATTGCTATTGTTTGTTGACATCCCATTGTGCATCAGGTAGTCTGCATGAAACTGCAACGGATTACCACCTGAAAGCGAAACCGCCAAAGCAGCATCAAGCGCAGTGTAATCATCCAGCCAATATTTCATGCTCAAACCGGTGGGCTCACCCACAATAACTCCGATCCCAACCCCCTCTCTTGCGTGTGCATCAGGTATGGCACATAAGCACAACATGGATAAACCAGTAACAATGGTTTTGAGTTTTGCAAAACTTCTTACGTTTTTCATAGTAATACTCCTGTTTTATTCATTGAAATTGAATCAGCTTATCAGACAATACCGTGCAAGTCGAACAGAAACCTCTTTTTACTGCAATAAACTTATCTTGCCTGTAATCCTGCTCTACCAACTATCTTTAATAAACAAAGCAATATAAAATAAAGTTCATTGGTCAAGATAGTTTCACGATAAAATGTCGCTATTGCGGTTATTTCTTTTCTAAAGAAAAGAAATAATAAAAACCAGCCTTTTTAAGATATAAAGCTTATTTTTACCCAAATGGTATTTATTTCTTTTTGATTTTCATCAACACAGAAAAAATATTGGGGGAGGAAATGAAACCGTTATTGAGAAATCTGATTATTCCAGCCATGCTCTTGCCTGGAGCTTTGAGCAGTGAAAACAGAGCGCTGGGAACAGTAAAGCCCCGGAACTACCCGGGGCTTTGTGCATCGTAACGCTTTGGTCATTTGTCAACCGAGACACTTGTGGAATTTATCCCTGCCTGACTCACCATGTAGCTGACGCTTTTTGACGGCTCCTGATTGCTCGCGCCTTTTATACTGCCCTTATATGTTGTTGTGCATCCCGCCAGCGCCACCATGATAAGAAACATGAACCCATAAATTTTCATAATCTCCTCCCATTTTGTTCATTAATAAAAAATCAGTCAATCTCTTTTTCCATTATTTTTCTCGTTATCGTTGCTCTTGGCATCCTTTTTTTGCTGATCCTCAACTTTTTTGTTGTGGACATCCTTTTTCGGCTGATCTTCGACTCTCTTTTTGTTAGCCTCACTCTTCTGCTGATCCTCAACTTTCTGGTTGTGGACATTCATTTTCTGCTGATCCTGAGCTCTTCTGTTATTAGCATCCCTGTTCTGCTGATCTTCGACACGCCTGTTATTGGCATCCCTGTTCTGCTGATCCTGGGCCCTCCTGTTATTAGCGTCCCTGTTTTGCTGATCTTCGACACGCCTGTTATTAGCGTCCCTGTTCTGCTGATCTTCGACACGCCTGTTATTAGCATCCCTGTTCTGCTGATCTTCGACACGCCTGATATTGGCATCCCTGTTCTGCTGATCCTGAGCTCTCCTGTTATTAGCATCTCTGTTCCGCTGTTCCTCAACTTTCTGATTGTGAGACTCATTACGCTGATCCAGGAGGCGCCGTCTGTTATCGTCATTACGCTGATATCGGTTATTTTCGTGGTCAGATCTGCGGGCCTCAACGTCACGGTATCTTCTTATATCATCGAAGCGATGCCTTCTTATTTGATAGGGAAGCCTTTGGTTCAAAATGAGCATCCACGGTCCATGATAGTTCGAAGAGCGATACCAGTTATCATTGTGGTTTATGTAATAATAGTTCCGGTAGTAGATAATATCATAAGGGCTACCGACAGATACCGAAAAACCCTGCGTACGCAAATAGACAAAACTTGGTGCGGAATTAATCTCAAAAGAGGGTCGGTTCCCTGTGTTGATCTGAACACTGACTTCCGCCCGAGCATCAGCCGATGGGTTGCCTAAAAGCATTCCTGCAATTCCGGCAGTCAACCAGATATTTTTATTCATGGCACTTTTTCCTTGTTAAAAGTTATTCAAACCGGGAAGCAGGGAACAATGCTCCCATTTCCCGCTTTTATTGAGTCCCTTGCTCATCACAGTATCCATTTTACCATCGACACACTTCTGCTGTTTTACCTGCGGTTGTCGTAATCGTGACGATACTCATGATTATCGTTGCCACGTCGGCGGGATTCATTGTCTCGAAACCTCCTGATATCCTCTGGACGATGCCTTCTGATTCTCTCAGGAACATCGTTCTGACGGATAGCAACCCATGAGCCGCGGTAGTCGGAAGAGTTGTACCATGATCCATCCTGATACATATAGTATCGGTTGTCGTAATGGATGATATCATAAGGACTCCCGACGGATACCGCAAATCCTTGATCAGGCAAATCCATAAAGCTCTGTTGTGAACTGATAACAATAGAGGTACCACCTCTTCTGGAGCTCATGCAAAGTGCCTCAGGAGCACTGAGAGGGAAACTACCTAAAAGAGCTCCCATAAGTCCTGCCACAAGCCATCTGTTTTTTTTCATGATGATTCTCCTGTTAACCTGTTGTTAATTGGGCAATCCCATTTGCCCCATTGTTTCCGAATTTGCTCTGGTTTTATCCATTGGCAATCACCTCCGGGAATGCTGCGGCATTACTTCGCAGGACGCTCATACTTAAAGAGGCATACACAACTCCCGAAAGCCTGGCGGCAGAGAATTTTGCCTTTCATCTCCGGAAAAGCTCGTCGGGTACCCTCAACCTCAATGTCGCAGATGACATGGCAGGGAGTCTCAAGGTTATACTCTTTGCAGATCTCCAGGTACGGGCAATACTTCTGAATTTCCAGGACCGCATCAGATCCTCTGTTTGAGAGATCAACGACCTCCATTTCCATTCCAGCGCTCTTGAAAAAAGGAATAGCCCGGGTAAAACCCTCAAACAGCGTCGGCTCGCCAAGAAACGGCGCCATGCGCTTCTTCTGCTTTTCCGGCAACCCTTCCAGCATTTTCTCCCAGGCTTGTTCTGGCCCCAACTGCCTGTTCAACTCATTGAATTCGAAAAACTTTTGATGAGTAGCCGCCAAAAACTCCTTATTACCGTTTTCCATAATTAAATTCTCCTTCTTTTAACAAATAGGGGAGGTTCAACAGCCGCCACCCCTGAAAAGGCACACCCAATCAGAGAACGCTTGCTCCATTATGGAGTAGTGGAGTTGATAATGCGTGATTACAAATTCTTTTATGCTGTAAGCTGTAGTAAAGCTCTTCATAACTCTCAACCATATTTGCCAGAGAAAAACGCCGATCAAATTCCGCTCGGCAGGTTTTTCTCGATATGCGATCGACATTACGGATCGCCTCGATGAAGTCGCTGCGGCTCTCACAGATAAATCCTGTTTTGCCATGCGTGATCACTTCCGGTGCCGAACCGCATCCCCTTACGATCACCGGCGTGCCGCAGGCAAGTGCCTCGATCATGACCAGGCCGAAAGGTTCAGGCCAGTCTATGGTATTGAGAAGTGCTTTAGCGTTTTTCAGCAGCTCAACCTTGTGCTGGTCATCAACTTCACCGACGTACTCAATAAGCGGATGATCAAGCAGTGGACGGATGTTTTCCTCAAAATATGCCTGATCGGTCGGATCTATTTTGGCTGCAATTTTCAGCGGTATGTTGCATTCCTTCGCAAGCATGATTGCCTGATCAGGCCTTTTTTCTGCTGAAAAACGACCGAGATACAGGAAATAATCCTTCGGATGTTCATTAAATTCAAAACAGGAGGCGGGATAACCATGATAAATGGTTTTTGACCAGTGTATATCCTCAACAGGGCGCCTCTGGGAATCACTGATTGAGACATAATTCATATCTCGATATGTTCTGAGCATTGCCGAACTATCACCGAGATCAAGCCTGCCGTGCATCGTCAGAACGGTTGGCACCAGGGTTCTAAAGGCATACGGAAGCGTCAGGTATTCGATATGTGAATGAATAATATCAAATTCATGAAGCATTTTTTCATAGACCTGGCTTAACATCATCATGGTGACAATCATGGGCGAATGCTCCCTGCTTCCAAGGCGCAGACCTTCAGCGATCGGAGCAACAAGTTTGGCACTTGTTATGGAATCTCCCGACGCAAACAGGGTGACATCATGGCCCTTCTCGACCAATCCTTCCGTCAAATGGTAAACAACTCTTTCGGTTCCGCCGTATTTTTTCGGAGGAACACGCTCCACTAAAGGAGCTATCTGGGCAATTCGAAGTTTTTGCATAGCGCACCACCTTTTTTGATAGACACACCATGCAGACGAGGTGCGTCAAAAGATAAAAGTCCCTCTGCAAGAGATTGACGCCCCGAGGATAACCATAATCTTATGGTATCAAGAGGCTTTCCTATTATGTTCGATATATCTCTGTGCCTTAGTCCGGGAATCTCTGAAAGCAATACCGACAGTTTTATATCGGCAAACCGTTGGCGTAATGACATCCCCTTACATTCGTTCGGTTTATATGGCGATTCCGATACGCTTGACGAAATATCCTCTTCAAGACTATCGAAATAACACTCTCTGAATGTTTTAAAGACCTCTCTTTCATGAGTTTGATTGTCAACATTCAGATAGGTGACGTTCACAAGTTCATTGGCTGAGGTCTCAGAACCAGTCATCCAATACGCAAGGCTGTAAATATCATCCATCAAATCCATCGGCGTTCTTTTTTCCTTGTTCATGGTTCCTCCTCATCTAATAGTATGTCAAAAAGCTTTTTCGCCAAACGAAGCCGCAGTTGTGCTTTGCTGCGGCTTCAGTTAAAAACAATGATCATACAACGTCAATCTTTAAACTTGTCAGCAATCTCCTTCAGAGTCTTGCTTGATGAACGCAACGCACTTTCCACACCATCCTTAAGCTTCTCCCAGGCATCTTCGCCAGCCTCACCCAGCTCCTTCAGCTTGCCCTTCGCGGTAGTAATTCCATGCTCAAATTCATCAAGACGTTTAGCATAGTTGAGATGCGCTTCAGCACTAAAATTCTTGGACTTAGCCCTCAACTCAACTAATCTGGCCTGAGACAGCTCCAGCTCAGCCTCCGCTTTCTTTTTGTAGGCTTCTTTCAAATTCATAGGTAATCTCCTTTCATTCATGAAGTTCAAAAATTTTCATACACTCTTTTTACCGAATCCGTTTTTGTTATCGGTCGTTATCGCGCGCGATTATCGTCAATGCGCTGCTGTTCCTGAGTTTGCCGGTTGTTTTCGTCGATACGCGGCTGCTCTGGAGTTCTCCGATTGCTGATCTTGCTATACTCAGTATCCCTGTACTTCTTGATATCTTCCAGACGATATTGTCTGACCTTGGAAGGAAGATTCTTCTCCTTGATGAGTTCCCATGGTCCACGATAGCTCGAAGAACGGTACCAAGAGCCTTTCTGGTTTATGAAGAAGTGATCATCACCGACGATGATATCGTAAGGGCTCTCTACGGATACGGCAAAACCCTGATCCGGCAGATAGATAAAGCTCGGACGTGTATCAATTACAAACGAGTGGTCATTCAGTGTTTCAATTTTTCCCCTCGTCTCTCCTTGAGCATTGATAGCGGGATTACCGAGAAGCATTCCTGCTACACCGACAGCAATCCAAATGTTTTTGTTCATCGTTATTCTCCTGATTAACATGTTGATTAGATTTTTCCGGATTTCCGGGTTTTATAAGAACCATTAAATGCGTCTGCCCTGAATCGTATACTACCTTTTCCATAGAGATAAAAACCAATGAACTTTACTTTTTCTGATAACGCTTTAAAAAATAATGCTATAAAATATTAAGTCATTAACCGGACACAATGAAAAATAAAGTCATTAATCAACTACCTCTTTTTTATACAATTAACAATTCCATTACCTGTAATAACACAATATATGAATAAGAAGTTTAAATAACTTTAAAAAATAAAGATATCTTAATAAAGAACCCCGCCGCAAGCAGCAGGGTATTTTGAAGAAAACTCTATCATACTTTACGCCTCATGAGGGAAATATGACCCATAGAGATTGTACCCTGAATTGAGCGATCTGGGTTGAGCTGGCCGCTTAATCCAATAAAAAGCACCGACCACTTCTGTTTTGTTACATTTTTTGCGTCTTGATCAAAGCGATATTACGTCACTGATGCATCCGCATCTTTCGGTTGCACGCACAAATCCCTTCATTTTCTGGAGTTTTTAAAGCTCCAGAAAGCTGTTTTGCAGAGTATCCCGGTTAATGTGACCGAATTGGCTTATGGTGCACTCAACCTGGTAGTTTACTTTTGCGTGACGTTTGATGTTTTGTTTTTCAATTGAAAAACACGGGTAGTATTATTGCTGATGAATGCGCAGATCTCGTCATTGATACACAAAGAGATTGGTGGTGCTGAACTATCACTCCCTCGTACCGTGAGTGAGTCATGCGTCACCCTGAGAGTGAGTGAATGCCCCCTGTAACGGATGCGCATGTCAAGTCGTTCTAGTTCCTGGGGTAATTCAGGATGCAGTCGAAGAAGATTGCCTCTTGCTTCTATACCTGTCGAAACTCGTTGAACAAAATCAATGGTACCAGCCATTGCTCCAAGATGTACACCCTCAGCCGTTGTTCCATGCTGAATATCGCCGACGTCGCTCTGCAGTGCCTCCGCGAAAAAGTGTATTGCACGTTGCCTGTCAGAACGAGCCAGTACCCAGGCAGAAACTACACGAGATAGTGTGGAACCTTGACTGGAGCGATCAATATAGTAGGCTATGTTTCGCGGAATTGTTTCGTATTCGAAAGCATAGTCCAGACGTTTAAACAATTCGCCGATCTCTTCAGCCGAAAAGAGGTAAAATAACATCAGTACATCTGGCTGTTTGGATAGCTTGTAACGATTTGCACTATCGTTCTCCTGTTCGAGGATAAGATCAAGACGCTGAATATTTCCGTACCGGTTTCGATAGTACTCAAGGTCAATCTCCTGCAGTTTTTCGTATCCCTCGAACTGACTGATGATGCCATTATCATGGAACGGCACATAGATCCTGCGGCTGATATCGTCCCAGCGCAGGATATCCTCTGCCGATAAGCCGAGCCGTGTCGTTAGTTCAGCGCGTCGGACATCGGAGAGCAGATCAAGTACCTCAAGAGCCCTGCACAATACCCATACTGCCATGATATTGGTATAGGCATTGTTGTTGAGGCCCGGTACTGCTGAATCAGGATAAGCATCATGAAACTCGTCAGGCCCCATAACGCCATGAATCTCGTAGCGCTCTCTTTCGTTATTGAAGGTAGCGATGCTCGACCAGAAAACGGCGATATCGAGAATCAGCTCTGCACCATACGAATAGAGAAACTCGATATCATTTGTGACCTGGAAGTAGTGCCAGAGATTATAAACGATTGCACTGCCTACGTGGCGCTGTAAAAAAGAGTTGTCGGGCATCCAGCGTTGTGAGAGTGGATTGAGGTTCAATTTCTGTGTCTCTTCCTGACCATCACTGCCACTTTGCCATGGGAACATCGCACCGTTATATCCTGCCTCAGCCGCCGCCGCACGGGCCTCATTAAGGCGCCGATAGCGATACATCAAAAGCGAACGGGTAATTTCGGGCATACGATAATTGAAAACAGGGAAGATGAAGATTTCGTCCCAGAAGATATGGCCCTGATAGGCTTCCCCTGTCCAGCCGCGGGCCGGTATACCTATATCAAGCCCGATGGAGTTGGGTGATACGGCTTGCAGCAGGTGAAACATGTTCAATCGAAGCAGCATCCGGATGTTTAAGGTTAAGGTGTGGGTTGTCCTGATATGAAGGTCAAAACGACGCCACAGATAGCTCCATGTTAACAGATGCTCCGTCACGATGGACTCAAAGCGAGCAGCATGAGCGATCAACTTGAGGGCATCCACTCCGCACTCTGAAATGGCAAGGTCACGGGATGTATAGAAAGAGACGACTTTTTCCAGAATAAGCGTCTCGCCTTGCTTGAGCTCGACATCAAGTTCCTGACCGACATATCCCGTCTCATCAATATTGGTACGTTCAACCTTGAGAAGTTTGCCATCGAGGAATGCTTGCGTTCTTGCCACCAATGCGACATGAATATTCGACTGGTTGGTACGCACCTGCAGGTACACACTATCTTCACCAACGCAGGAGCTGGCAACTGTTTCCAGGTGCTTTTTATTGAACTTCTGATAAAGCTTTGCACCCGAATTGATGATGCCTCCATCGATACCCGATTGTACGGTGACTCCAGCCGACCAGTTTTCGGCGGTTAACGTCAGTTCCACGGCACCCAGATGCATGTTGCTTATCGAGACAAGACAGCGCTCTTTGAGTGTTGTGCGTCGACCCTGAGGATCCTCGAAGCAGATGCTCCGCAACAACATTCCCCCTCTCAGATCGAGTTCCTGGTGGTACGACAAAAATTTTGTGCTTTCGGGGTCGAACCACTCCTCTCCGTCAAGACGAAAGCGGAGCATAAGCCAGTTGGGGAAATTCACGATATCCTCATTTTCAACCACACGACCTGCAATATCAGTGAGCAAACGGTTGTAGCCTCCGGCGAAATAGGTCCCCGGATAGTGAATGCCATTGGCCACAGAACCAACGGAAGCTCCGCGAATGGTGACATAACCATTCCCCAGGGAACACAAAGCTTCACGGACACCCTCCTGAGCAGGATCAAAACCATCAAATCCGAGAGACCAGGATGATGAAGCTTCATCTGTCACCTTGACTTGAGCAAGGTCTGACACCACTACATCAGCACCGGCATTCCGGAGAGCGTGAGCGTGCCCCGTACGATCAATACCAATGACACAGCCGAATAAACCGGCACGTCCGGCCTCAATGCCTGCAAGAGCATCCTCTATGACCACGGAACGCGCAGGTTCTACCCCGACAAGTCTTGCTGCTTCCAAAAAACCATCTGGTGCTGGCTTACCCTTGATCTTGAGACGGGTGATGTCCATTCCATCGATATGCGCGTCAAAAAGCTGTGATATACCTGCGGCCTCAAGCACTTCTCTGCAATTATTACTGGAGGAGGTGACAGCCGTCTTAATATTGAGGGCGCGAAGTTTTCGCACCAGGGCTATCGATGATGCATAAGCCTCGACACCATCCTTCTTCAATTGTAACATGAAATAATGGTCTTTCAGATTGCCCAGTGCGCAGACACTTTTTACGTTCGGGCCATCTTCAGGCGAACCCCATGGGAGATCGATTGCACGTGAAATGAGGAAAGCGGATGCACCATCGTAACGCGGCTTGCCATCGACATGAAGCAGGTAGTCAGAGTCTATAGCAAAAGGAACAAAAGGGTAGCCATTTTTTGCAGCGCGTTGCTCGAGAAAATTGTCGAACAGCTTTTTCCAGGCTGAAGCATGTAATTTCGCTGTGTTGGTCAGGACTCCATCAAGATCAAACAGAACTGCTCCATAGTCCTGAGGGGAGAGTGTGATGGCAACTTTCATCAGGTAACCTTCTTAATACCCCATGTATAACAATTTGTACAACCCTTTTTTCTATGAACTTTATCGTATTGTAAACCTTTTATGAATGGGCTTAGTTCTGTTATAAATAATTTAGTGACTTTATGCGGGATTATTGATTCATCATTGTACCTGGTCTGAAATTCAGAAAGAGCAAAATGAGTTAAAGGCTGAGGAGATTGAGAGCGCTGCAGGCGGAAATTTATTATGGTGTTCCGAGCTGGGTTTGTGTAAGCACCATAAAACAGACATGTGCGGGGTTTAATGATATCATGAGAAGTGTGCTCTCTGAACGCTCAGCACTCTTTCTTCTCAGGTGAAATCACCCTGAAACCTTGACTCTCATGCTTTTCGGGGACTTGTGTTAGCAGAGCCTCGCATATTTCCATGCTCCTTAAGTAGTCAATGTAGGACTCGAGGTAGATGATGAGGTGTTCCTTGTAGGGCGAGCAAAATTCGAGTCCTTTTTCACCGAACTGTTTTGCCCGAAGCCTTTTATTGGCACAACCGCCCCCGCAGATGGGCAATACGTCACACTTCAGGCACTCAGGATCACTGTAGGCGTCGATACCGTTACTATAGAGTGCCTGCAGTTCAGGGTTGGCAACAGGATTATCCCGGAAAATGCTTCCTGTAACCATTGCCTTATTGCCTGCATCTTCCCAGCACTTGTAAAGCTCTCCTTCGGGACCGACCACAAAGCCGTAGTGCGTTGTGGCTATGCATATACTATCCATGTTTCCCCCGGGATAGAAGGCACCCGTAGGCTGTCCGATCCGGCGTCGCATATCTAAATTAAAGTCTTTCCAAGCCAGCATGTCAAGATTGCAGGTGCCGTCATAAGAGTGGCCGAAACCGGTGTTGACCTGTCCGGCATAAACAGAGAGTTTTTTCCCTCTGAATCGCTCCAGCAGTGCTGATCGCAGCACAATGAACTGATCAAGATTATGCTTGTCTATATTAACTCGAATGGTGCATACACCCTCATAGGAAGAGTTCATGAGGTTATCAACATTCTCCATGATGCGCCGGAAGGTCGGGCCGCCGCCGGAAAGAAATCGGCGTTTATCATGTACTTCCTCCGGGCCGTCTAACGTGATCTGAACCGAAGTAATCTTGAGATTGTTGAGTCGGGAGATTTTTTCACTGTCGAGCAGGTACCCGTTGGTAATTAATCCCGAACCCTCAAACACGAGGTCAAGATCGTCTATCTTTTCCATCAGGTCACAGATAACCTCAAAAGCAAGAAGCGGTTCTCCTCCGTACCATGCAATCGATAGATGACGGACATCCTGATAACTTTTGATAAAGCTGATCAGCCGATTAATCGTATCAGGCGTCATAACGGCAGAGTTTTGCTGGCTGTGCTCAAAGCAGTAGGGACAGCGGAAGTTACACTCCAGCGTAGGGCAGAGGGTTAACGCAAGTCGAGAGGAGTCAAAGCAGAGCGTTTGACGCCTGTATTGGCGATCAAGCTCTAAAAGCGTATTGGAGAGGGCGTTGTAGATAAAAAGGCCAAACCTCTCTGAACAGAAGAGCGTGTTAAAACGCGACCAAATCAACATGCAGATCCAGACTCTTTTCGATAACTTTTTTGGAAATGTGGACTTCCGTTACAATGCAAAGACTGCTTTCAGCGCATTATCAATTTTTCTCATCTCGGCAGTGGTCAATTCGCCCCTGACATTGACCAGTCTGAAGCGGTGATCTATCGGGCGGGTTTGGAGACAATCGGCTATGGATGGCTTCGTCAGACCATTTACAGTACTCGGCTGAATCTCCACATTAGTTTTTATTCGGCATTTCTTTTCACTCCACGCGGTGATGGGTACGACCTGTATCACTGGCACTCGTGCATTATAAATGTCATTCGTTACAATGACACAAGGTCGAATCTTGCCTGTTTCAGAACCTTGGGTTGGATCAAGATTGACATCAATGATGAGACCTCGCTTCAAGGTTATCATTCAGGCCATCCGGTTATCGCTGTTTCAGTTAACTCCCGTACTTCAGACTCTTCTTCATACAGCTCTGCATACAGATTCGCCGATTGTTGAAGCTGTTGGAGTGTCAACTGCTCTTCCATGCGTTGCAAGGCAGTCTGAACCATTGAGCTTTTATCCTTGAATCCAAAGCGTTTATAGTCGTTTAAAAACTCGACCAGAGGCGGTGAGAGACTGAATTTTGCCTGTTGCATAAAAGTATCGTTATAAGACCCTGAAATACGACCTTACTTCAGGGTAAAATATAAGGGACTTATCTCAATCCTCCAAGTTATACAGCCGCGTTCACAGATGTCGATAAAATAGTTCATCGAACTGCCGATCTTGAACCGCTCATCATTCAGCACAAAACCTTTGACGATTTTCCCTGAACCGCTGGGTCGCCCAGATACGGAATCGAGTGCCCTGCTGCGATTTGACACGGTAGCCTACCGAAATGATGACGCCCAGATTGTAGTACTGAACATCTTTGGACTGGGTTTTTCCTTCAATAGCACCATGCCGAGTGGTTGTCCGGAAATTCCGGACAACTGCACTTTCATCCAGTTCGCCCTCATTGAAGATGTTTATGGTCTTTTTGCTCTTGCCGAACAGCTCAGCCATGTGCGCCTGCGTCAGCCAGACCGTTTCATCTTCAAGTCGTACATCTATTTTTATTCTAACGTTCGGGGCTTGATAGATGAGCAGTTCAGAGTTGTTCATGTAAAACCCTCCTCTTGTGGTGCCACATTGAGACTGAGTGTTCCCTGACAGGCACTGCTCCAGCGCCAAGATTCGGAAAATTGACACAACCGCGCCTTCACCGGGTTTTGGTCAATATACTCAATCACAGTATACAGATGCTCTTCATTGCGGATATATCGATCCCAATATTCACGCATCCAAAGGCTTTTCCCGGGAACGCCGAGCTCCAGCTCGGCATTATGCTTCATCACCCACCGCCCCGTAAATGATTTCCATGACTGAACAATCTTTCCCAACTCAATCAAAGGCTCAATAAGAACATGCACATGATTCGGCATGATGCACCAGGCAATCAAACGATATTTTACGCCATCAAATGCGAAAAAGGAGTTCTGTACAATATCCGCCACCGCCGGATGTTTTAATGCACAACAACCCATTCCAGAATCCATATATTTTTCTATCAATTTCCGGCGATGTAGCTCTCGTCGATCTTCAGCTACACAAGCGACTTCCAGTTCAAGTTGCTTAAGCACTTCTTGGGGAAGACTATCAGCCAAACGAAAGGTGATTGACTGGAGCAACCCTGTACGGTCGCAATGGGGAAGATAGCCACGAGAATACCACTCACGGGGAAATATAGCTTCGTCTTGGCAGCCACCACTACTGCGCTTTTCTGATTTGCCGTGCTCAATGCGGAGCTGGGGCTCGGCGTTCCCGGAATAGTTTTTCTCACGCATGGATTTTACCTCCTCTGGTTTTTTCTACCATGCACCGGAAAATTGAGACAACCGCACCTTCACCGGGTTTTGGTGAATATATTTCAATCACATTATGGGAGATACTTTTTATCACGGATATAACGATCCTGCTTCGATCCTGCTTTTCCCGGGAACGCCGAGCTCCAGCTCGGCATTACGCCGCATCACCCACCGCCCTGTATATGATTTCCATAACTGAACAATCACTCCCAACAATCAAAGCCTCATCAGAACAAGCACAGTGTTCAGGATGATGCGCCAAGCAATCTAACAATATTTTACATCAAAGATCACTCCGCTGACATGCCTTTCCCGGGAACGCCGAGCTCCAGCTCGGCATTACGCCGCATCACCCACCGTCCTGTATATGATTTCCATAACTGAACAATCACTCCCGACAATCAAAGCCTCAATCAGAACAATCACATTGTTCGGGATGATGCGCCAAGCAATCTAACAATATTTTACGTCAAAGAATACACTATGGCAAAACAATCTTCTCGTCCATGGTTTTTAACCTTGCCTACTATGCCGAGCTGGAGCTCGGCGTTCCCGGAGAGGTTTACCCGCCATGCGCCAGCAAGCAACATCTTATATCATAGCCATAACGGAATTAAGCAGAATGGATTGTTTGTTTGCAGTTGGATCAATCTGCTGTTCCAGTTGATCACAGAGGGCCATGAGTTGGTCGATTTTGGCAACAATGCGGTGTTGTTCTGCGAGAGGAGGGAGTGGATGAATACTTTTCACAGCATCATCGGTACCAAGTCTTGGCATTTTAACACCATACATCAGACTGTCTACATAAGTTAAAAACGCTGGACGTTTCAATTCTCTCTCATCTCACTTTGGCTATTATTGCCCATCACCTCGAAATCGTAAAATCAGTCCATTGATAAATACTCCAGAGTTTGTATTTTTCAGAAAAGAAAGCAGTTCTTGGCTGCCAACATGTCATCCCTCAGGGGGTTGAATGTCATGAGTATTTTCTTCAATGTCGTAGACATGGCATAGTGGTAGAAATAACCATAACCCTGACCACTATTTTCTTTCTTTTAAACATGGAGAAATCTGTAACGGTATATTTGCAGCTACCCCAATTCATTGTTAGCGCTTCAACATCACATAAAACAGGAGGATTGTTAT
>CAIMPI010000040.1 GCA_903843305.1 uncultured Chlorobiaceae bacterium | reverse complement strand
TTGATATTGCCCGGAATGCGATGATAGTAGACCGGCAGGCCCGACTTCTGGCCGAACAGCATGGCCAGATTCAACTGGGGCAACGGCTCGCCGTCACGATTGTAGCCGTACTTGATGTACTCGTTCAACTCCGAGTAGGAGAAGACCGAGGTGATGTCATAGCAGAGGAAATCGTTCTCCAGACGCGTCTTCATCCACTTGGCGAAGAAGGTCTGCTTGCGGTCGGTGGTGATGGCAGCAAGCAATTCGCTGATGCGCTGACTGCTGAGTGAAGCGGCGAGGTCAGGCAGATGGCTCTTGGCCCAGAAGGCGCAAAAGCTCAATGCGCCACCTTGGCTGGCCAGAAAGAAAGCCATGGCCATGAGTTCTTGATGCGACTTCGGAAATGCCGATTTTAAGATTGAGCGCAAGCCAATGCGCTCGGCAATAGAGTCGAGAACGAAGGTGGGGCCGATTACTTGAGCCGAAGCGGTGACGGCGGGATCACGAAGCGCGGCCTGCTTAGGATCAAGCCGTTTGGACGGGACAAAATCACCGGTCACCGGATCGATCTTGCCGACACAGACCTGCTTGTTGCGAGCTTGCTTGAACTTCTTGTCCCAGACGGAGACGGCTTCGTAGACGTAAGTGACGCCGGTCTTCTTGTTGAGATGATGAACTCGAAAAGCCATAGTTGCCTCCTTTGCGTATAGTTATTAATGTAACTATGTTTGAGGCAAAAAACAAGGGCTATTTTTACATAGCCCTCATTATTTTATTGAGTTGTAGCGGTCATGGCTACATTTTCTGCGGGAAATCAGGAAAGGAACCAAGGTATTGAGCACGGAGAAGTATTCGTGGATTAGCCGGTTCTGTCTGGATATGACCACACGTGAGATATTCTACCCCCAGGACTATTTCAAGGTGCAACCCTATAATCGGATATTCATCTGGGCAGAGGATGTGACGGACGCTGTGGGGAAACTGAATCTAGTGCCCGGAGCATAGATTTTTTATAAAATGGTATTCCGGGATGGAATGCGCCAATCAGGCCATTTGCGCCATTCTATCGGCGGGTCTATCGTGATACACCAGTTATAACATGGTGTGGTGACAACCTTCAATAGTGTTGTGTCGGTTTTGCGCTCATCGAGGTCTGCTCACGAAACGGAAAAAATCGGGCGTTAAGACATTTGATGAGACACTAATATGCCTTATTATAATGAGTTTTAGTTTTACTCAGGTTCTACTGAAACGTCATTTCCACTTCTCAGATTTCAAGGTGCAGCTATCTAAGATCCTGGTCAAATAGTCCTGTTTTAAACGTTTATTTAAAAGCACATTAATGTGTCGTATAAACTTTCTTATCAAAAGAATCTATACCGATATAAAACGCCTACAGGGCTATTTTTTCCGTTACGTGAGCAGACCCCAGGAACTTCCCAAAATCAGGCCAATAAACGCACGGGCTGAATCGTTAGTCTCGAAACCCTATTACCGGCATCTCGTAGGGCGGAACCACTGCCTGATTCCGGCAAGCGGGTTTTATGAGTGGGAGTGCATCGAAGTTAAAAAGAAGCAGCCCTATTACATCCACCGGGCGGATGGCTTGCCCATGGCATTTGTCGGACTGTGGGACACCTGGAAGCCGAAGAATAAGGAAGAACTCGCAATCACGACATGCACCATCATCACCACGGAAGCAAATGAGCGGATAGCAACACTCCATAACCGAATGCCAGTAATTCTCGAACCCGAAAACTGGAAAACGTGGTTTGAAGCTGATCCGTTAAATCTTTCGAAGATGCTGGTTCCCGCTGATAACGGCATTCTGGATATGTATCCGGTATCAACAAAGGTCAACAATGCCCACTATCAGGGTAGCAACTGTATTGAGAGAGTTGAGTGAATGAACAGAGCTCGGGTCTACTTTTGGCAACCCTATAGGGGCTATATATCAGGAGAATTTCCAGAGCCAAGCATTACTGTAAACGGGTCAAGCTCCGATGGATGAAAAAAGTTGCGACGAATCTATAGTAACTCTCGAACAGCTTTTTTTTATAATTCCTATTGTATAGAGTAGTGTCACGTCACTTCTCAATTGTCGGATAAAGGTGTAACAACTTGATTCTTGCCTTTTCTGTTGTAAAACGCCAATTTATCTCCGAATTGCTATTGTTTCGTTCCTTCTCCCATGCTGCAACTTGTGACCTAACTTCTGTAATTGTATCAATACGGCGGTTCAGACATTGAGTTGACAAGACTCTCAATTCTATCTCAGCCATATTCAGCCAGCTTCCATGTTTCGGCGTATACACAAATTCAAATCTGTCCAATAATGCCTTTGCTTTCTTTGGGTTGAATGCATGATATAACGAGCCTGGCTCATGCGTATTGAGATTGTCCATCACCAGCGTGATCCGTTCTGCATGCTTATACTGCTTCGCGATCTCTTCAAGAAATCGAGCCCAGTCATGTCTTTTTCTGCTTGA
>CAIMPI010000039.1 GCA_903843305.1 uncultured Chlorobiaceae bacterium | reverse complement strand
TGACTGAGGTGCGCCGTCAGGTTGGGGCTTGGGAGAAAGAACGCAATAACAAGGAAGCCGTTATAAACTGGCGCTTTACAACAGAAAATGCACGAATCAAATTGAAGAGACTTTATCCGTCAGTTTAGTCTTGACATGACATTAGGTACCTCATCAAAAGTGCCTAAAAGTTCTTTTTGTAACATTTGAGCATCAGTCGTTAATGAATTTGGATCGGCATTTGCATACTCATTCCAAAGCATGGATAGTTCTGAATAAAGCTCTTCCTCAAGTTCTGGTCGTGTTGCTGCAAATATAAATATATCAAAAGGGCCAGTTGCGTGATATGATGAAGTCTCTCTATCGAAAGTAACTGCAAAACAAAGCGTTTTTTTTGACTTAAGGTATCTATCATTGAGCTTCAAAAGGCTTATTTCGATTGCTGTTTCATCGATCTCAAGTATATCATCAACTTCTGAAATGGATTGGGGTGACCCATCATCATTCCATACTATGTTTCCATGAACTTGAATAAGCTCACGAGCATTGTTTAGCAAAACAGGTTCAAAGTCATCGGCATATGTTGCAGTGAGAGTTTTACTTGAATCTAATAACTTTACAACCAGCCGTCTTTCATGGAACTTCATTTCTATGAGAGTGCCTGTAATATATCCAAAATCAGCAGTAGAAACTTCGCTGACCGGGGGGGTTAACAGTTGCTTGATTTTTTCTAGTGCAGAGGAGCCCTGTAAAAGTGTTTCTTTATAATAATCTTCAATATTTATGATGAGAGAAGAGTGTTTTGCTGGCTGCATATTTTCTAATGCTTGCAAAATAGATCGTCGATAAAACGTGTCAGGCACGATACTGCCTAGTTGTCTGGCATCTCCTGAGTTAACCGCAGCAATTACATTACAAGTGGTTTTGGTTATGTCCTCACATTCATGTTCATCAAACAACTGATCAGCCTCACCTCCAATTGTTATCGGAAGAGTGAACCCGCCATCTTCAGGTATGCTGCAAATTAAAGGGAAACGACGCTCAATTTCTTTAGTAACCCTTGCTATTTGTAGTACTTCACGACCCTCTTCAGCCATTGCAATCAAATGTACCACCCGCTGAAAGCGTTCAAGGGCTTGCACCAAAGCAGAGGCTGGAAGCTTATGGCCATCTGTGGCTGCACCATCAAAATGGAGCCTCAGTTGTCGAGTGTGTTCTTGATTCAAGCTCATGTTTCGGATTTCTACCCTGGGGAAGGGATTAAGAAACAACAATTCTACAATATAACATAAAATCCCACCCAATTAGTACTAATAAGCCTATAGATACCTTTTCGGTCGCCTGCATTGCTTAACCTTGCGTATCAGTCAGCCCCACCCCCCAATTCCCCCTCAACCACCTCCAGCACATCATCCCGCTCCAGCACCATTCGCTCCAACTGTCGGTCAATCTCCCTCCGCAACGTCGGCGACCCTATCTTCGCCGTCACCTCCTTCGCCCGCACCAAAAAATCCAGATCAGCCCGCCGATCCCGTAACTCAAACCGCTGCGGATAGGTCACCACCACATTCGCCGAATCATAATCCTTTGGCGGTGAGCACTCCAACGGCGAATTCTTTGATTAAAGCATTGATTGATAAACAAATAGTTGTTGAGATTACTGATCAACAGCGGGGTCGGGTGTATTCCTTTAATCGTTACATCAGTCTGTTCGTTAGTTAAGGATGGGGGCTTTAGTTTAACTAAGGCTCTTTATAAGTAAAGGATAGGGTATGGCGTTGGCTCTTCTTGTTAGCATCATAGAGGCACTGTTGGTTTTCTTCAATCGCTAATAGAATACATTTCTCGAAGCTGTACACCATGACTTCTCTTCAAAAGAACTTCAATGCAGTATGCAGCGGAACCAGAGCGCTATGGGGGCAGACAGGCTGACGACGGGGGACGCTGTTATGAATTGCCGACCAAGAGTAGAGCGGCGTTAAAGCGAAAACGCTACTCAATGATCGGGGAAAAATTACCAGAAAACTTTGATATTTTATTTTTTTTCTGTAACAATTGTTAACGACATCCCCTTTTGAGAAATAAAAGTCTTTACTGCTATAATTTTTGCCATACCGTCAAGAAGAGCGGATAAGGTTTTAAATGATCTTGTATCGTTATACAGGAAGGAACTGTCTCCTTTTTCAGAATTAGGCGGATCAGTCTAAACAATGTTAGGCTCATTTACACTTTCGCTCTAAAACGGAGCGGAAAACAAATGAAACACCAAAACAAAAGGATAGCCTTATGTCAAGCAATCAATCGTCGATGATTTACGCGCTAAATCAAAACAATCAAATGCTTTGGTATCAGCACTTGGGTGCTGCCGACGGTGTTGACGCCTGGTATACGACCCCCGAACCGGCAGGGTGCATCGCCAGCGGATGGAACTACACGCATGTATTTGCCGATGGGAACGGCGCAATTTACACGATCGATGCCAATGGTTATTTGCGCTGGATTCGTCACGCTGGATATGTCGATGGCTCCGCCAACTGGATCTATACACCAGAAACAAAGGGCTATATCGGTGAAGGCTGGAACATGAAGCATGTGTTCTCGGGCGGAAACGGCATCATCTATGCCGTCAATCAGCAAAACCAACTACTGTGGTACAAGCACCTCGGTAATCTCGATGGCACCGATCGCTGGCAAACGACGCCGGAGAAAAAGGGCTACATCGGCGTGGGCTGGGACATGAAGATCGTAACGGGTGGTGGCTTCGCTCCACGCAATATCGGTTTGCGCATGCAGTTCCAGCAAACCTCCCAGTGGTGCTGGATTGCGGTCGGTACGAGCGTCGACCATTACTACAATCCGGCGGGTCGTGTCACGCAGGCATCTTTGATGACGTATATCGGGCACACCATCAACCAGTTTCCAGCGAACACCAATGCCTACCCGACCGCCGCCGTGCTGGCAGCCAATCCGTCTGTGGCCAATGCGCTCGCGCACCCCATCCTGCCAATTGCACTGACCGTGCTGGACAGCCCTAAACTTTTGATCGACGTGCGCTATGACAAATCGGGCGGTGTCGGCGACGCGCTGATCAATCACTGGGCCAAGGTCAATGGTGGCTACCAGCCGTCAATTAGCCTGGCGCAGCTTACGCAAGAAATCAACGCCGGAAGGCCGGTGGTGTTCAACCTGCAGTTTCCGACATTCACACATTTCGTGGCGGTCGCCGGGGTGTTGAACGATTTGCTTCTGGTATGCGATCCGGCCGCTGGTGAATCGGTGATTTCCTATAAGAATTTTCCGGCCGCGTACCGAGGCGGTGCCAGCCTCATTGGTGTCGCATTAACGCAACCCGGCGCAAGCGTGGGCGGCCCTTAGGGCCATTGAGATACGAAGCAATCTGTGCTGACAATGGGCAAACGTGCTCCCTCTGTACGCCATGACTGATGAATAATGTCACCCCTGTCCTAACGCGCCAAGGCCCTTTTGACAGCCTCCGGTTCATGGGCAATGACGGTTAAAAGAATCCGGGCCGCCCGATCAGGCTGACGGCGTTTTTGTTCCCAATCCTGCACCGCCCTGACGTCAAACCCGAATCGCAAAGAAAATTCCGGTTGAGTCAACCCCAAACCGTTGCGGATAGACTTAACGTCGATCTCCTCAGGAACATTGACGTTAAAGCCGTCAGAAATTTCACCGCGAGCATAGGCCAGTGCGTGGTTCGCGGATTTGATAAGTTTATTTCCTGCTTTGGACATAGTGTTTAACTCCTTTCTTGTAAACATCAGCAAGCGATCCTAAAATTTGCTTCAGTTCATTTCTTTCAGCTTGCGATAAATTTGCTCTTTTTCCTTTGCCCCTTCCAGCAAATCGAATTTTTCTCGCACCGCCCGTACCTTTCATTTCAACTCCGGCATCAGGGGTTTGCGCGATACAATCGACGATTGATCGACGCTCATCGGCAGTTAACCCGAGGGCTTTGGCATCGACAAGATAATCCGGCGTTTCAATAACAACATGCATAGAACTAAGGTACGGCAATGCCGTATATAATACAAGGGGTAGATCGGGAAAAAGAGGGAAACAGTACTGTGGGACTTGAGCACGACAATCCAAACCATTTATGGATGTGAGATGGAAAAGTGTCGCTTGTATATTTTTTGGGTAAGTTTCAGCTCATCATAAATCATCAAGCGAAGTTCCCTGGGCTCAAGCACTTCGGTCTCTTTGCCGAAACCCGAAACCCAGTGCATGACCTGCATTGCTTAACCTTGCGCATCTGTCATACTGCCCCCATCCCTATGCAATTCACCCTCAACTATCTCCAACACATCATCCCGTTCCAGCACCACCCGCGCTAACTGCCGATCAACCTGCCCCTGTAACGTCGGCGACCAAATATGACATGCCACAGCAGGCTGGGAAGGGGAACCTCAACCAGGAAAAACTCAAACCGCTCCACCACCGCCAGATAAAACTCTACCCCAATCTCGGAGCCTGCGAAAAATGGCAAACCATAGCCGCCAGGCTACCCAACGTCACCGTATACACCATCCTCGAAAAACGAGCCACCCCTGCCGACCGAACCCAAGGCCTCGACCTCGCCGACTACCTCATTGACGTACAAAATCCGCCATTATGAGCACAAAAACCGGTAATTCTTTTGCCCATCCTTTCTTATTGTCCTGTTTCAGCAATATCTTGATAATAATGCAAGCGCCCTATGTGTTAATATTGGGGATTGTTGATCAAGAAGATCCTGATTTTTGCGAATAAAATCGAGAGTTAAGGCTTGGTTTACGTGACCAAAGTGATGCAATGACCCAGTACCATGCGACATACTATGCACACGGACTCAGTCGGCGCCACTCTCTCGACGATTCCGAAAAACTCACCTCAGTGGCTTTTCTTCGCCTTCCACGGCAACTACCAGCTCAAAGCCAACGCAGCGCAAACCTTCAACTCCCACAACATGCAGAAGGAAAAGCACAACCAGAGTCGCTTTAAAACGGTATAAAGTGGAATAATCCCTATGACAGCAATAGATAATAGTTTTGACGAAATAAAGGGCATGATTGATCAGGCGTGCAACAATGCACTCCAAAGCATCAATATTCACTTGATCCAGCTTTACTGGAATATTGGTGCCTTTATCAGCGATAAGCTTGCGGTGTCGCAATGGGGCGAAAAAACAATTGAGCAACTGGCCGACTATCTGCACCGCTTCGGCCCTGATTATACAGGGTTTAACCGAAGAAATCTTTACAGAATGCGGCAGTTTTATGAAGCTTACGCTGGCAATGAAATTGTGTCGCCACTGGTGACACAATTAGGCTGGTCGCACCATCTTTTGATTCTTTCAAAAGCAAAAACAGTTGAAGAACGGGAATATTACATCCGATTGTCGATTCAGGAGCGATATACTAAAAGAGAGCTTGAGAGGCAGTTGAATAGTGCCATGTATGAACGGGTGATGTTGTCCGGTCAGCAGCACATTGAAAGGAAGTTGGCTCATGTTGCTATACATTGCCGACGGATATCGAGGAACAAAAGCGGGGCAAACAATGAAACTGAAATTCGATTCAACCCTCGACTACCAGCTTGAAATCCACTGCTGAAAAACCTGCACGCAGTTCAGTCACGCCATAATGTTCCGAAATCGCGACTGCTTCATGAAGATGGCATCAGATGTCATGTTTATATTTGAAAATCCAAGCTGCGGCTATTCGGCAGGCATATTGATGGGATGGCTCCTGACATTAAAGCTCAGTGGCCTCCTTGACGTACACAATCCGCCATTGTGAGCATAAAAACCGGTAATTCCTTTGCTGATCCTTTCTTATTCTCCTGTTTCAGCAATATCTTCCCTGTAGATAAGAATGCAAACGGGAGCTAATGGCCCGTCTTGTTGACGGATGAACAAGAGCAGCAGCCAACAGGTATCTCCGTTCTTGTTCAGAAAGGAACTGTCTGCCTTTTCCGATTTAGGAACATCAGTCTAAACAGCGTTAGATTCCTCATAGATATTACATGAACTTACAAGATTTACACGGATTTTCATCCGATAGACCTATTCTGGAAATAGAAGAAGATTTACTAGGTCGTTCTGGATTCTCTGAGGATTTGGCTGATGCGATTGCAAGTTGGCATGGGAAAGACAGTCTTGTTATAGCCTTACATGGTGATTGGGGTTCGGGTAAGTCTTCGATCAAAAACATGGCCGTTTCTAAACTGAAAGGTTTACCTGAGAATAAGCCAGATATCGTAGAGTTTTCTCCTTGGGAATGGGCTGCTCAAGAGAAAATTACAGCGTCATTTTTTCAAGAAATTTCGAATTCAATAGGTCGAATAGATAAGAGCAAGTCTGGAAAAAAACTTGCAGCAACGCTCAAAAAGTATGGCAGATACTTAAACACTGGTGAATTTGTAGTTAATGGACTTTCGGCGGCTCTACCAACACTATTTGTTTTTGCCACTTTGGCAGGATTTGGAGGAAATTTTTCTAACGTAACCTGGGTTAAAAATACTAGTACTATTTTTTTGGTCGTATGTGCAATTTGGGCTGCAGCTCTTAAGTGGGGCAAAGGTTTTTTTAGCAATCTTAGTGGAAATATAGAGGCAACAGCAAAGGAGCACGAACAAGGTTTGAGTGATATTAGGCAGGAACTGACATCACTATTATCAAAAAGAAAATCTTCATTAATTGTAGTGATGGATGATTTGGATCGCCTTACATCTGAGCAAATAAGAATGGTATTTCAGCTTGTTAAAGCAAATTTAGAGTTTCCCAATGTTGTATTTCTTCTTCTCTTTCAACGCGACATAGTAGAGGAAAAATTAACTGATGGAAAACAGACAGGACGAGACTATCTAGAAAAAATAGTACAAGTCCCTTTTGATATTCCTAAGATAGAGATTACACGGCTACATAGCTTGTTGTTCAGTAAGCTTGATCAAGTTATTGAGCAAGATAAGTCTGCAACTGAAATGTTTGATTCCGGTCGCTGGGGTAATATTTATCATAGCTCCTTGTATGCATACTTTGATAATTTGAGGAATGTGTATCGTTATATATCAACTCTTTCATTCCATTTTTCTTTATTGAAGGGGAAATCCGCTTTCGAGGTTAATCCTGTTGATCTAATTGCGATAGAGTGTATAAGAGTATTTGAACCTGAAATTTATAAAGAAATTGCTCGATTAAAAGACACATTCACTAAGAATGGATCTAACATGTATAGGGGAACTGAGAATACTACAGCTTCTCTTATAAATGGAATTCTTGATAAAGCTAGTAATAATAAAAGAAAATTTGTTGAGGAGTTGCTGAAACAGCTGTTTCCAACAATTGAATGGGTTCTTGGAGGTACAAATTACTCGAGTAGCTTTGTTAATACATGGCTACGAGAGATGAGAGTGTGCCATCCTTCAAATTTTGACAAGTACTTTCAGTTTTCTATTCCTCAAGGAGAGCTTTCTAATTCAGATCTGCAGGATATGCTCTCTTTAACTTCTGACTCTGAAGGCCTGTCATCATTTATTCTATCTTTAAAAGAACGTGGAATTTTAAAGAATGCCTTGGCTCAATTTGAGTCATTTACAAATGAGGTTCCATTGGAAAATGATTACAAATATGTCAAGGCGCTCATTGACATAGGTGACAAAGTAGATCACGAGACAATTGGATTTACTATGTTCAGTTCTAATGATCATGTTGTAAGGCTCGTTGTTTTGTTTCTTCGAAGAATTAAAGATGTTGAGGCAAGAGGGAAACTCTTGCTGAAATGCTTTAAAGATTCAAATGGAATCTCCATTGTTGAGCATATCCTGCAGGCAGATCAAAACCGCCGAGAGAAGTCAGAAACGGATACTGTATTACTGGATACGGAGTTTGATGAGCTTAAAAATGAGTTTGTGCGAAAATTGGACGAAATGGCTGAAAATAATTCCGACAATCTAATTAGGCATGAACATCTAGTTTCTTTTCTTTATAGATGGACATGCTGGGGCAATAAAGACAATGTGTCCAAATGGCTAAAAGCTCAAACAGAAAGTATTGATGGATGTATCAATTTGCTAAAAAGATTCGTTAGCAAATCCTCTTCTAAAACAATGGAAGATTACGTACCTAAAATCACTAGTTATATAAAACTTGAAAATATAAAGAATTTTATTGCTATTGAGCCTATAGCCAATATAGTAAATGATATTGATGATAAAGAATTGGATCCTTATGCTAAAGAGGCAGTAAAAGCATTCAAAGATGCTTTGGAAAAAAGAAAGAAAGGTGTCACCGATGATTGGTAATGAATCTAACAATAGCATTAACGCATACGGGGAAAAGCGCCATTCAGTCGGCATATAGTTTTTTTGCCCGCTGGTTATGAAAAATGTTGCTGCAGACACGGACACTTCGATTTTGCCCGCCTGTCCAGAAAGCAAACCTGCTGCTGAAGCGCGTCCCCGCGCCGGGCTGCTTCCTTGAGACATTGAAACCCGATCAAAAAAAAGTGAGCGCAAAGCAGGAAGGCACATCGGGTGGGCAGGGAAGCCTAACCACCCCCATCCCCCAATTCCCCCTAAACCACCTCCAGCACCACCCGCGCCAACTGCCGGTCAATCTCCCGCTGCAACGCTGGCGACCCGATCTTCGCCGTCACCTCCTTCGCCCGCACCAAAAAATCCAGATCAGCGCGCCGATCCCTGAGCTCAAACCGCTGCGGATAGGTCACCACCACATTCGCCGCATCATAATCTACCCCCTCCCAGCGGCAAAAAATCCTGAACAACTGATTCTCCGTCAACGCAAGCTGCGCCGCCTTCTCCGCCAGCAGCGTATTCAAAATCTGAAACTCCGTCTCAATCGCCACCCCCGACGCCGCCATCGACCGATACGTCCGCACCGGCGTCAAATGCGCCATCCGGTTAATCATCTCCACCTTCATCTCCATCGCCTGCAACAACCCCAAAAGCGCCTCAGCATCCGCCTGCAGCAGATAGGGTTTTTTCTCCGGCAGTGTATCCTCATGCATCACAATCACCCCGCCCGCTCCCGTCGAAGCATCATCACCCTTATTCTTCACGAGCGTCTTATGGTTCGATCCCCGAACCATCTGCATCAATTCCGACAAATCATTATACATCGACCGCTGCATCCGTGCCACATCCTGCAAATCACTCACCGCAACCCCGCGCTCCAGCGGCTTCGTATTATAATGCACCACCGCAGGCTTATCCATCACCACCCAGGTCGTCCCGAACACCGATGCCCAAAGCTGCACCCCCTTCATAAACTCATTCAGCGACGCCCCCTCTTTATCCGCATTCACATGCAACGCCAACGCTGCCCGATTTCCCTCCAGCCCCCCAAAACTTCGCTTCGGAGGCACACGCCACACAAACCCGCTATAGGTATGCACCACCGACTTACAATGATTCTCCAGCGGCGTCTGCTTCAACCGCTCACCAAGCTGCGGAGCCGTCTCATTCAAATACCGGTACAACAACTGCGCCTCCTCCCACTCCCTGCCGCCCAGATAAGCCGTCCGGAAAAACTCCCACTCAGCACAATTCGCCCGATACAACCGATGCACCACCTCCAGCTCCGCCCGCGCCTCCACCGTAAACCCCTTGTCACGCAGAATGGTAAAATCAGAACCCAAAGCAGACGTCCTCCTGTCCCTGCCCGAAGGATCAGGAAAAACCGTTATACCAGGGAACTGCTCATGCAGCCTCTCAGCAAGCTCAAACGTCGTCGCATCCGAAAGCCGTACCTCATCAAAAAAAGCTCTGTCGTAGCCAGGTTTGGCCCTTTCAACGATTCCTGCTCATCACAATAAGATTTTTGTTGCTCGTTCAGAATCCCTTATCGCTTACATTATCGATACTTGCAAGCATGAGCACTACTGTTATCACAATATCAAGATTAAAGAGGGCGAAAGGGGGGCATTCGTTATGTGGTAATCAGTACAATTGTGCAGCAAAGCAAAATCAAAAATCAATTTGTGTCGTTTTTATGTGAAAACGGCTTAAATCAGGTGAAAGCGTTTAAAAATGGTGCAATAGAATTGTATGTTTTACGTTGAGTAATCTAATTTTGAACAGGGTCTGTTTTTCATTTACCCACTATTGAGGAACTCGAGAAATGGTCGAGATTGAAGACCGTTGGTTATCGATCCATGAGAT
>CAIMPI010000038.1 GCA_903843305.1 uncultured Chlorobiaceae bacterium | reverse complement strand
GTTGTCAGTCTGCTCCATGGCGAAAACGCTGGACAGTTTCGGCGCATTGTTCCAGTTTGCCATCCAACCGCTCCACTGGCCTGATTTGTTCCGCCAATTCAGATACAGGGTATTATCTGTACCGATTCCGAATACATGGGGGCAGTTGTCAGTCTGCTCCATAGCTTGCAGATAGACAGGTTTGATGGACTTGGTTTTCGTCACCGTCGTAGGCTGTCTGAGCCATGCTTCACAAGTCACTGCAAGTAGCGATGGGACATCAATAATGCCAATCGAATTCCAAGTGAACATCGCATATCCTGGTTTGGAACCGTCGATGCCCGCGGGTATCGAGACATGGAGCTGTTGTGCCAGCCAGGAAAGCGTTCCATACCCGCAAAGAGAGACGCAATGATCAAAATGAGAATCGGCATGGAATCCAATGCCAAACCATCCTGTCTTACGGTTATTGTGGTTCCATGATGACAGTATCTGATCACCCGCAACAGCGATCTTGACCGGCCCTTGGGAAATGGCGCTTTGCAAAATCGAGGCATTTGTCCAATTCACCGAAAAATAAGGGCCATCATCATAGATGGAAGAACTCTCGACGAAGCCATCATTCTGCATCATATCCATTACTTGGTAGAGATACGCCCCCTCAAGCACGTTGTGCCGCGTGGCCCATGCAATGACATCGTTGTCCGGGATGAATATCTCCGGGCTATTGCAGGCTTTGGCGAATGCCTCTTCGGCAGTGACGCAGTCACCATGAACATCATTTCCCCACATCGAAATTTTTTTTGGCGCAATAATTAAGTTTGGGGGTGCCCCAACAAGGTGAGAATGAGGAGTAGCAGATGCCAATATATGTCTTGGCGATGGGATTGCTCCGCGTTTCGGGTTTTGGTCCGTCATGGTATTACTCCTTGTAATAGATTAATGAAGATGATTATTCAAACTCAAAGTCTATTATTATTTCGTTAATTATTCTCCCTTTAGCTTATCATTGGTTAATGAATTGAACTCAATAGGTTGCTGACCATCCTTTTCAGCGGGATGGGGGATATATGGCTTTGCCCTTTCGATTTCTTCTTTGGGTGTCGGAAAAGCACCTCTTTTCGGAGACGGAAGCTCATTAGGGATTCGTGAGCTTTCCGTTTTTTCGTCTGGTGTTGTTCGGCTAGAATTTTCGTTATTGCTCATTGGAATTGCTCCGGTTTTAAAAATTTGCCTATCAAGTGCACCATGAAATTACTGAAAGGCAGCTTGTTTCCATTCACTATATTGGAGCCTAACAATAAATAGATCGATACGCATAAACGGCAGATTTTTGAGAAAAAACCATATAAGACGCGTAAAATACTTTTACTCCAATAAAGGATAAAAAGTTCCCCTATATCGCCATTTTATTTCTGCTTCTTATACGGATCGGCATAAAAACGCTGTTTACTGGCTTTTTTAAAGAAGATTTAAGGTATATTGTACGCAAAAATTTCGACTGGGGCAACTGCCAATGGTGTGTTATTTCATAAATAGCTTGCTAATATTTTTATATCATCAATTACTCTAATCAATAATGGAGTATAAGTCTATCGTTGACTAAACTCCACCTTCGCTTATGCACGCCCCCTTCATCAGCCAGCATCTACCGCATTGCTTCATCGCCTCCGCATCCTGCAACTCCGCTTCGCTCCACTGCCTGCTCCTCCCGGCGCTTCGCAACGGCACACGGGCGGTTCAGTGTAATCGAATGCCAGCTAGCCATCAACAGCCGCAGAGCTTCAGAGCATGGCAGCCAGCAGCTTTGCTTTATGCGCAAAAATAACGGCGATCTGAAAGGGAAGTTTATTCTGAAGCGCATCGCCCATTTTTGAATTCGTCCTCCAATATTTCTGAAGAGTAAAAAACCTGAGCAATTTCTGTTCTGCCACACATAGCTGCGCAGTGCTTTCATTGTACTATTTTGCGGAAGCGAAGTCGGCACCCCGCTTTCGAGCGAAAAATACCGGAAAAATGTGTACTTCTTGTTTTAATGCGTAACTTCAATGGTTATTCGACTTACACCCATGTTTTAAATCGTGGGCCATCTGGAGTTTTCAGCCCTGTTAACGGGTTGTAAAAAGGCAACAAGGAGCACTTTGATGAAAATTTTAGTTGTTTACTGGCATCCCGAACCACAGAGCTTTAATGGTGCGATGTTCCGCACCGCTTGTAAGGTACTGGCCAATGCAGGCCATGAGGTGAAAACTTCCGATTTGCATGAAATGCGCTTCGACCCTGTTTCCAGCCGAAAGAACTTTACTACAGTCAAAGACCAAAATTACTTCAAACAACAAATCGAAGAGATGTACGCCACCGAAACCAATGGTTTTTCGGAAGAGATTGAAACCGAGATAGAGAAGATTGAGTGGTGCGACCTCATGATCTGGCAATTTCCGCTATGGTGGTTTGGGTTGCCAGCGGTTTTAAAAGGATGGGTTGACCGCGTTTTTGCTATGGGCCGCGTTTACGGCAATGGCCATTACTATGAAACGGGCGTTTTTCGCGGCAAGCAGGCGTTGCTAAGCCTGACGACAGGTGGACCTCAAGAAGTCTACCTTCAAGGCGGGTTTAACGGAGACATTTTAGGACTTCTGCGTCCGATACAGCGCGGTATATTGGAGTTTGTCGGTTTCGGCGTCTTGGCGCCACAGATTGTTTACGGGCCTGCCCACATGACTCATGATGAACGCGAACAACATTTAGCAGCCTACTCTACGCGCCTGCTGCACATTGCCCATGAGTCACCCATTGATGTTGGGACGTATTGAGGGTAGATTGCCTGACATTTCGCTCCGGCGGGACGCTCTGCGATAAAGCCGCGAAGCGTCCCTGAGCTTGAACGTTATGTCATTCTTCAGGAAAGAAGCGCTATAGTATTTTCTGGTATGGCCTCGCCCTCATGAGCTTTTGAGCCCCGTACTGCCGTGCCCGCTTTTTCCAGTTATATGTTCCAACCAGTTTGTACAGCCATACTGGAACAAATGGTTTGGCGAAGAGCTCCCTTGCACTGTCAGGAATAGGCTGTCCATCGGCAAGTGCCCCGGCGGCAATCTCCAATGCACGTCTCAAGGGAATGCCGCGTCCGCCAAGTTCGTCGAGTGGAAGAGCATGAACCATCCCCTCTCCCCCTCCCAGTTCAAGCGAACCCATCCATTCAAATCCTGCAGAGCGGGCAAACTCGGCACAGTTCGCGATGGCGCATGTATTTTGATGCGGCTGTGGAAAACCGGAATTAACAATGGCAGCAAAGCGAGTCGGTGTTTTTTTCTCTTTGCACCACCCGACAACGTTTTCGAGAAGGGCAATAACTGGAGCCGGAAGGGTGTCGATATAAAGCGGAAAGCTCAGCACAACCAGATCGACCGTCTCAAGTGAATGACGGAGAGCTTCCATACGCTCGGGCAGATGGAGTCCCTTGTAGAGGTAGACCGTCTCTGTTTCGACACCATGCTGGTTCAGTTGCTTGAACAGATATGAACCGAGTGATGAAGAGGTGCTTTTCTGTATGCGCGGACTTCCAACCAGCAGCAACGCCCGATGAACAGGGATTGGTGCTGCAGATGAAGATTGGATTTTCGGCAGGCTCGGTTCAACATCAGATTCGAAGAGTTCAACCCTGATCAGGCAACGATTGAGGGTTTCTTTCATAACCTTCTCTTGCTGATTCCGGTACAAGATACCGCAAACATGAACTTTTGGATACATGTTGATGGCATTGCGCCATGCAAGATACCGGAAAATAGAGTCGGACTGTTCATCCGGTTGACTCTGCCAGCCAATGGTGAGCATGTTCGGATAATTTTCATACCGCTTCTCATGATGAATTTCGCCGTCAATTGTTGTAAAAAATGGCAAAATGTTTTGTATCAGGTGATCGACCATTTTTTTGAGCGTCGATGAGTACCCCCCGAAGGTAATCGGCGTAAGCAGAATAACGAGATCGCTTTCAAAGAATTTTTGTGCTATCGCAAGGTTGTCGTCAGCAATGTGACATTTGCCGGGACTTTTCAGCCAGCATAAAAAATCCCCCATGCAGTTGCCAATTTTTTTGTCGCGCAGAACAATGACTTCAGCACTCCAACCACGGCTTGCAATAGCAGATTGCAACGTTGCAGTCGAAAAACTGCCGATAGTATCTCCTGCAAGCGACCCGTCAAGAATCAGTGTTTTCATAGTGACTCCTTTATAAATTGTTTAACAATTGATTTCAATTCAAAGTGATAAAGCGCATCGCCATCAACACCAAAAGGCGGAAGATGACCACCTATTTCAAGAGAAACCAGCCCATGCACACGGCTCCATACGATCATTGAAACACCATGCGATATACTGTGGCAAGTATCTGTATTGGTGTTCATTGCCGAAAGCTGCGCTGCATAACCCGATGGTATTGCCGGAAAGTTCTCGACAATCAATCTGTCCGCAACGAGCAAATCCTCAATCACACTCACCAGCGCACTTATTGAACGTGCCGCCGATGGTAAAATTTTCATCTGGGGTTTTTCGTAACCGGGAATAGGCGTACCAAAAATAAGCTGGTATCGCTGGGGATAGGCAAGCGCCCATGAACGATAGGAGAGCCCTATCGCATGAAAACGCTCAAGAGTTTTTTCGGGTGAAAAGGTATCGCGTGCCTTGAGCTGAAAATCACCAAAGGAGGTAAACGCATCAATGGTGAGCGCGGTCACTAACGCATCCCGATCCGGAAAGTAATTGTAAATGGCCGGAGCGGTAATGCTTAATGCACGGGCAATTGCACGCAGTGAAAGGGCAGGTGCCCCAAATTCTGCAATCAGCTTCCATGCAGTTTCCTTTATCGCTTCCTGAAGATTTGGTATTTGCTGTTTTTTGATGGGTCTTGCCATAATGAGATATTTTTAATTTACAGTGTAAATATACAATGTAAATTAAAAATATCAAGCAAAATCAATCTAAACTCTTGCCTCCCAGTCATCTTGGCTGGAAAGAGCTCCATCTTCATAAGTCCACTCAATCTTCTGGTATGTAAATGACACCTGCTCACGCTCAGTCTGGCGCACGTTTTCAGGGTACATGTTGTTCAGCATCTCCATCCTGATATCGGAAATATTTGCATTCCAAAGTTTTATGGTGAAAAACTGCTTCTCCTTACCAGAAGATGATGGCCGCCAAAACCGCAATTCAAATGTTTTCAGGTTTTCATTCGTGACAAGAACATTCATCAACAGCGGTGTTGCCCTGTCAATTTCCTTGGTAATGGTAAGAGCTTTGTGCTGTCGTTGACCTGTCGGCAAGCCGCTGGCAGGATCTCTGGGAGACAAAACTTCGTGGTTGAATGCAACCACCATGATTGAATCCTCACGACCCTTCTGGGTTACAGAACCTTTGATAACTCCGGATTTTTGACCTTCTAACCTCAGATAAGCATTCAATGCCATAAAAAGCCCCCTCTTGTCATTACAAGTTAAAGAATCATGATCTCTCATTCATTCCACCACCACCGCAGTTGACCTCAAGCCATTAATCGCGCGATGGATAAATACCTTCTACGCAAATAATAGAGCGCGGCTCATCACTATTCCAGGGACGTTTTTGACCCTTCTCGTCTAAAGGCCGCAAATCAGGAAGTTGAAAATTTTGGACTCCATTGCCACCATAATTGGTCCCTAACAAACTGAACAACGCCTGATTATTCGTGATTGCTAACGTCTGGCCATTACACTCCAAAAAGCCGCGCGGTATAAAAGAACCGGCAAAAAGCTTGATTGTTGCTAACATTTCATCCATAACTCACTCTCCTTTTGATTTAAAAATATGGAGCAGAACTATTCCCTAAAAGATACCAAATGTGCCTCAATTGCAGGCATCCCAATCGTACAGCTTTATAATAAAAAGTAAGAAACAGGTATATTCTTTAGAAATTTTTATTTCTACCCACCCTCTTTTTCTTCTTGCGGGAAACCGGAAAATATCTTATAATGGACAAAATTAATCTTGTTTATACTGTTACATCGAAACCACAAAAAAGGAAAATACCATGAGTGTACTTGTCGGACGCAAAGCGCCGGATTTTGATGTTGCTGCCGTTGTAAACGGCTCGCAGTTTGTTGATTCATGCAAGCTTTCTGATTTCAGAGGAAAGTATGTGGTGCTGTTTTTTTATCCGCTCGACTTCACCTTTGTCTGCCCTACAGAACTTCATGCGTTTCAGGAAAAGCTTGAGGAGTTCCGCAGCAGAAATGTTGAACTGCTTGGCTGTTCGGTGGATTCAAAATTTTCTCATTACGCATGGCTTCACACTCCGAAAAACCAGGGTGGCATTGAAGGTATTACCTACACCCTGCTGTCGGATATCAACAAGACAGTTTCAGCCGATTATGATGTCCTTATTGAGGGCGCGGGTATTGCACTGAGAGGATTGTTCCTGATCGATAAAGAGGGTGTCGTGCAGCACCAGGTGGTCAACAATCTGCCTCTTGGACGTAATGTGGATGAGGCATTACGACTTGTTGATGCACTGCAGTTTACCGAGGAGTGCGGGGAGGTATGCCCGGCCAACTGGCACAAGGGCGATAAAACAATGAAACCTGATGAAGAAGGATTGAAAGAATTTTTCAAAGAAACCTGATCTGCCAACATGTCGCTCCTCTGGAGCTCAAAGCAGTGGATCACTTTAGAACTCGGAAGCATGGCAGCAAGAAGCCGCCCTCCTTCTCATTTTTCAGTGAGGGGGGGCAGTTCTGTCAATAGGCTTTGGCAAAAACAACTTTGCGTGCAGCAGGTTTTCCTGAATAGATACAGGTGCCTGGCTCATCAATCCGGTACTGTGCGATATAATCAGCCTCTTCAGGAATCACTCTGATCGTGGCTTTCGTCTCCTCCTTGATTTTCGCTTCGGTTTCTGCTGTACCATCCCAGTGAGCAATCACAAATCCCTTTTCAACAACCTTTTTGAACTCCTCATAACTTTGTACTTCATAAGTGTTGTCATTGCGGAACTGCAAAGCTTTTTCAAACATGCTCTGCTGAATATTATTGAGGATTTCGCTGATATGAACCGCCAGCATATCATCAAGGGCAACTTCGGTTTTCTCCAGTGTATCGCGGCGAGCAGCAATACAGATACTCTTCTGAATATCTCGCGGACCGATTTCGATACGGATCGGAATGCCTTGAAGCTCATATTCGGCAAATTTCCATCCTGGTGAGTTCTGTTCGCTGCTGTCGACAAAGGAGGAAATTCCGCTCTTGTTCAGTGTATCGGCAAGAACATTGGCCCGTTCAATGACGGCGGCTTTGTCGCCTTTGAGAATAGGAATGATAACTACCTGACGAGTGGCAAGTTTTGGAGGGAGAACAAGACCGCGATCGTCTGAATGAGCCATGATGAGCGCACCGATGAGTCTTGTCGAGACGCCCCAGCTTGTAGCCCAGACATAATCAAGAGTACTCTCACTGGTCTGAAACTGGCAGTCGAAAGCCTTGGCAAAGTTTTGCCCGAGATTGTGGGAAGTGCCAGCCTGAAGCGCCTTGGTATCCTGCATCATCGCCTCAATACAGTAAGTTTCTACTGCTCCGGCGAACTTTTCGCTGTCGCTCTTCTTGCCCATGATCACCGGCATTGCCATATACTCTTCAGCAAAAGTTTTATAGACGTTGATCATCCGAAGCACCTCCTCCTGCGATTCTTCAGGGGTGGCATGGGCGGTATGGCCCTCCTGCCAGAGGAATTCAGTGGTTCTCAGAAAGAGACGGGTTCGCATCTCCCAGCGCACTACATTTGCCCACTGGTTGATCAGTATCGGCAGGTCACGATAGGACTGAATCCACTTTTTATAGGATGACCAGATGATGGTTTCCGATGTCGGACGAACATAGAGCTTTTCGGTCAGTTCCTGGCCTCCGCCATGGGTGACCACTGCGCATTCAGGAGCAAATCCTTCAATATGTTCAGCCTCTTTTGCAATAAAACTTTCTGGAATAAAAAGGGGAAAATAGGCGTTGACATGGCCTGTCTCTTTGAACATCCGATCAAGGGCGGCCTGCATCTTTTCCCATATTGCATAGCCGTTGGGACGAATGACCATACAGCCCTTGACATCTGCGTAATCGGCCAGTTTTGCCGAGCGCACAAGGTCAATATACCATTGGGAATAGTCCTCGCTTCGTGAAGTTATCTTGTCTGCCACGTTATTGGTAAATGGTTGTTATCTAAGAAGATTATGAATTGAAATATACAACCTGTCATTCAAACTTTTTCATCTTTTCAATAAGGCCTTTCAGATGCTCCTTCTGCTGCTTCCCCAGAGGCTTCTCGGTGTCTGTAATTTTCTGGTAGCCTTCTGGCACCATGAAGAGCGAGGGCGGAACTGCTTTCTCCGAAATACGGGTAAGCTCCATGGTGTATGAACCGTTATCGTTATACTGCACAATCTTGACAGGGAACCCCTCAATTCCTGCGGCGCTGAGGGTTTTGGAAAGTTGGGTGTTAGAAAGACGAGGATTCTGTGTCTGCAAAATTCTGAAGGTCGAGAAATCGCCGAGGCTGCGTGTTACCCAGAGTTCGAGTTTTTCGGTGGTGCTGGTCAAAATGATGTGTTCGCAGTCGTAGCCCTTTATGGTTTGTCTGGCTGCCCTGGTAAGGGTGTAGTTGCTGTCAAAATCGAGCAGCAGCGCATTTTCTGCAGCAGTTCGGAGGTTGACGATACTGTAATTTCTGGCCTGGTGGTTGATGATGTAGGCAATATCTGGTTGGGAGGCCTTTGTGATAACTGTTGTCTTGAGCTGGTCGGGTATCTTGTCCAACCGCATGGCCATATCCATTCGTTGCTTGTTCTGGCCAAAAAGATAGGTAACTGTGGCAGTACCGTTTGGCATGGTAAGAGCCATATCCATGGTTCCGAAAAATTTTGAGGCGCCTGAAGCACTACTAATGCCGCTGGAAGCAATGAGAAGCAGTAAAAGAGTTAAGAGAACTTTATTCATCGTAAGGATAGTATCGGTTGTATTGGTTTTGGCTGTTTTGTGTTCATTTTGAATAGGGAGCCTGCCATGGAATGTACTATTTGCAACGTTACTCAACCATGATCTTTTTAAAACGGTTCATCGGGTGTATATTCGTGATTATTGTCAGGGCTCTCGGAGCATGAGACGAGCGCAAGGTTACTATCTGATTTAATGGAGATGAATGGAAGAACTGAAAGAGTGGCACATTGTAGAGCTGCTCAAAACAACTGCTGATTTTTTTACAGCAAAAAATATTGATGAACCTCGAATCAGCTCGGAACTTCTTCTGGGACATGTTCTCTCCATGAGTCGCCTTCAGCTCTATCTGCATCATGACAGAGTGGTTTATCAGGAGGAACTTGAGCAATTCAGAAAACATTGCCGCCAACGGCTTGACGGCCGTCCGGTACAGTATATCACAGGAGAACAGTACTTTTACGGCTTGCGGTTCATGGTTGATGAACGGGTTCTTATTCCGCGTCCGGAAACAGAACTGCTTGTAGAACATGCTCTTGCATCTCTCGGTTTAACAGAGCGTGGTGGCCCCGCAGAAGCAAGGATACTTGACATTGGTACTGGAAGCTGTTGTATTGCCGTAACAATGGCCAAACTTTGCCCGTCACTCAAAGTTACCGCTGTCGATTGCTCTATTGATGCGCTTGCCATTGCACGGGTGAATGCAGCAAGCCATGGAGTAGAGGCACAGATAAGCTTCATTCATGCTGATATGTTCGATAAACAATTTGCGGCCAGACTTCCAGATAATTCTTATGAGCTGATTATCTCAAATCCCCCCTATATTCCCCGTACAGAATGGGAAGGGCTTCAGCGGGAGGTAAGGCAATATGAACCTGAAACCGCACTGACCACCCCTGAGGGAACCGAATGTTACAGGGCTATTTCCGCACTGGCACCATCACTCCTTGTTCCGGGCGGAAAGCTCTGTTTTGAACTGCATGCTGATAAAAGCGCAGCGGTCATGGAAATCATGACCTTACAAGGTTTTACCGGCATAACGGTCTCAAAGGATTATTCAGGCCTTGACAGGATTATTTCAGGACATACTATCTGAAAAGAGTATACGATGTTTATTGTGAAATCACCGTACCGGCCTATTATTTATAGAACGTTTATTATAGTATGATTTGCAGGGTGCATAAACAATTAGTTTATTTAAATTCACCTTTTTGGTGTAGCCATACTACTTTTACAATTACAAATGATAAATGTTGATGGATTCTCGTGAACTCAATGGAAGAGAACGGCAGGTACTTGGCATCATTGTACAGGCTTATGTGATAACCGCAGCTCCGGTGGGTTCGAGATATATTGCCAAAAATTACAATCTTGGTTTTTCTGATGCCACGATACGTAATGTCATGGCGGATCTTGAAGATGCAGGATATATCAGTCAGCCGCATACCTCAGCGGGAAGAATTCCTACTGACAAGGGTTATCGCTACTACGTTGATCTTATTATGACTTTTCAGTCTCTTGACGAGAGAGAGAAAAAGAAGATTGATGCGAATATTGGTCTAATCAGCATTGATCGCACGGGAACCTCTTCCGATGTTCTCCTGTCTGCAGTCAAAGTACTCGGAACGATTTCACGGCAATTGAGTGTTGTTTTGTCTCCGACGCTCTCTAATGCAATATTTGAAAAACTCGATATGGTGTTGCTGAGTTCAACACGTATGATGGTTATTCTTTCTATTCAGTCGTTGTTTGTCAAAACTATTGTGATGGAACTTGACCTTGAGGTCTCCCGACAAACCGTCAATGAGGTGGCCGATGTACTTAATCAACGCCTTTCAGGTCTGACACTTGCCGAAATACGTCGCTCAATTACCAGACGCCTTTCGGGTTGCACTTGCGACAGTGCATTGAAAAATCTTATAGTACGCTCCGCCGGAACTCTTTTTGACGAGTCCCCTGTTTTCGAACGACTCTACATATCAGGCACTGAATACATTGTGAATCAGCCTGAGTTCAAACAGCCTGAAAAGGTACGAGAGCTTATCACCATGATTGAGGACAAGTTAAGTATGGCAAAACTTGTTGAAAATAACGGGCCGTCACGCATGGATATTACCATCACTATTGGTAAAGAGAACTGTGAACGACAGGCTGAAAACCTGACGATTGTTTCTGCACCTTATTATGTGGGAAACATGGTCGGAAAACTTGGAATTCTTGGACCGAAAAGAATGGATTATGAGCACGCAGTCCGCGTTCTCAACTATATGGCCGACAGCCTTTCTGCAACGCTGTCGAGCGTTAACTAAAAAAGTAATGTACTCTATGACAAAAAATGTAACGGACGAACCAGAGATTCCGGATATGGGGGATATTCTCAACACGACACCACTTGAAAGCGAATGCTCCCTGGGACAACCTTCTCAGGAAACTGATCCTTCTCTGGCAAGAATTGCTGAACTTGAAACTGAGCTGAACAAGCAGATAGAGCAGACAAACAAGTTTCGTGACGAGCTGCTGCGCAAAGCTGCAGATTTTGAAAATTTCCGTAAACAGAAAGAGCGAGAGACCATGATGGCCTCATCGAGAGCTCTTGAGAATATCATCAGGGAGCTTCTTCCGGTTGTTGATGATGTCAAACGGCTTCTTCAGCATGCCCCACTAACCTCTGAAATATCAAACGAAGCACGGCCCTATATTGAAGGTGTAGATCTGGTGAAAAAAAATCTTGAAAAATGGCTTGCTGAAAAGGGAGTTAACCCCATTGAGTCAAAAGGCATGAAGCTTGATGTGAACTTCCATGAAGCCATTTCACAGGTTGATCATCCCGAATCAGCACCAGATACTATCATTGATGAGTACCAGACCGGGTATCTGCTTGGTGAGAAGGTCATCAGACATGCGAAGGTTATTGTCGCCAGGTAGCAGGTAGTTTTTTTACACTGAATCGAAATGCAATTATGAAGAGAGAATATTATGAAGTTCTTGGTGTCAGTAAAACTGCTACCAAGGACGAAATAAAAAAAGCATACAGGAAGCTGGCCTTGCAGTTTCATCCCGATAAAAATCCTGATAACAAGGATGCGGAAGAGCACTTCAAGGAAGTAAATGAAGCTTATGAAGTGCTGAGCAATGATGACAAACGTCGTCGTTACGATCAGTTTGGCCATGCAGGTGTCGGCTCTTCGGCTGCATCTAGTGGCGGCGGCCAGTACACCGGTGGTGCCGATATCAATGATATTTTCAGCGCTTTTAACGACATGTTCACCGGAGGAAGAAGCAGAGGTGGCGGCTCTCCTTTCGGCTTTGAAGAAGCTTTCGGTGGCGGTGGTGCCAGAAGAGGACGCACACCCGGCGGAATTCCCGGAACTGACCTGAAAATCCGTCTCAAACTTACGCTTGAAGAGATTGCCAAAGGCGTTGAGAAGACCCTGAAAATCAAAAAACAGGTAACCTGCAAAGAGTGTAACGGCAGCGGCTCAAAATCCGGAGCTACAGAGATCTGTCAGACTTGCCATGGCAGCGGCGAGGTAAAACAAGTATCTAAAACAATGTTTGGCCAGTTTGTCAACATTGCTGCATGTCCGACATGCGGAGGTGAAGGCCGGATTATCAAAGAGCGCTGTCCTTCGTGTTACGGCGAAGGGATCAAGCTTGGAGAGGTAACCGTCAAGGTTACTGTGCCTTCAGGAGTCGAAAACGGGAACTATCTGACCCTGCGCGGTCAGGGCAATGCTGGCCCGAGAGGAGGCGCTGCTGGTGATCTTATTGTTGTGCTTGAGGAGATACCTCATGAACTCTTTTCCCGAAAAGGCAACGATGTGATCTATACCCTTGCTGTCAGCTTCCCGGATCTGGTTCTTGGCACGAAAGTCGATGTTCCAACATTGGATGGAGCGGTCAAGCTTACCATACCGCCAGCAACACAGCCCGAGACCATGCTCCGTATACCGGGTCATGGTATTGGCCATCTGAAAGGATCGGGCCGTGGCGACCAGTATGTTAAAGTCAACGTTTATGTTCCTAAAGATATTTCGCACCAGGACAAGGAGCTTCTGAAAGAGATGAAAAAATCTCCAGGAATTTCACCGTCGGCCCATAATGACAAGGATGCCAAAAGTTTTTTTGAAAAAGCCCGCGATATCTTCAGTTAACGCTTGGTGGTAAAAGTGAATGTACAAGAAAAGGCCTGTTTATTGCAGGCCTTTTCGCGTTAGAGAGTTTTCAGTTGGCCAACAAACCTTGGTTCTGACTCTGGGGTAAATTCAGTGTTTTCCAAGGAAGAAATAGTGATGAATAATCTGAGCCACTGGGTTGAAGTTTAGGCTACTGCAAAAGCATCAAAACAAAAAAAACTCTCTTTTCTGATTTAACCCTCATAATTTTTTTCATGAAACACACTTTATTTTTCTTTAATTATCAACAAACACATATATTTTCTATGTGTTTTTATCTAAAAGACACGACTTATATACAAAAACATAGTGGAAGTTACTAATGCAATAATTATCAAGTACTTACATTTTCGAGGTATGGGTGCTCTGGTGCTGTGTGCAATAAGAATCTGTCCCGTTGCTTCAAAGACAGAACTTACATTTGTAATATTAACCTAAAATCTATAGGAGAATATTATGGCAAATGGTTTAATGGATACTCAACTTAGCGAAGTTCAACGAATTATGCGTAAGCTGTTGGCTGCATGGTGTAATCCAAAAAAGCTAACACCAGCTGAAATTGCAGCCGTTAATGAAATAATTGCGTCAAGCGGTGCAGCAAGATATCCAAATGTAATTGCCATACTCAACGCAACTGATTTGGGTGTTGCATTAGAAGGTAACACTGTAAGTGGTGAACCAGCTGAAAAGCTATTCATTGCTTCTACTATTCAATCATGTTACAAAAATGGAATTGAAGTTAAAAAGAAAGGATGGCCAGTTTCATTATCTAAAGAAACAATCCCAACACTATCTGAGAAGGTTATGCCATGAAAAAAATCAAAATTTTACTTGTTTGTTTACTGCTAACAATAGCAAAAAATTTTGCATATGCTGATGAATTACCTGTATCAACAGAAATCAATTTGTCATTACTAAAGACGGAGCTAAAAAAAGATGCTTTGGGACTTATCGCAAAAACAGTGCCAAAACTAAATGAGTCAGCTTATTTTTTGACTGACAAAATGGTTGGCTATTTAGGACCGACTGTAGAAGTGCACACCGGTGGGAATGATAGCTATGAAAGTATTCTGGCTAAAGTCTCTGGATTTATGATGCCTACCCCCCCTAAAGACACGACGGATGGTAAAAATGAACCAGATTTTATACGTTCATGGTTACATGTCCTGCCATTTTCTCTTGGCATAGAGTCTGACACAACATTTGATACCCCAGTTGTGCTTGCTGAGTTTGGATGGACTCCTATTGGTCCGCGAACAAAAATAGATCCCAACAATTTAGATCACTCTGAGAGATTTGGCCTAGACCCAACTAGATCGTTTGGCCTATTTGCTCAGGCTGGCTATAAGTTTAATCAAGCAAGCGATGCAAGCCAGACTGGCACAACAAATTCGCAAGGTGGGAATACGGATCAAAGTTCCGAAAAGCCAGATAAAGCAATCGCACGCATAAAGGCTGAAATTCGCTATGGATTTAATATAGCAGATGCTATTCAGTTTATTCCATCTGCAACAGGTTGGTATGATATACAGAATTCTGTAACTTATTATAAAATAGAGTCGTTAATGCGTATAAACCTTGTTAATGATAATAAGTATTCACTTGACCTTCGTTACAACAAGGGAAGTGGAGCTCCTAATTTCAATAAAGGAGACCAATTCTCAACTGGTTTAACAATTAGATATTGATCATGCTACTTCAGTCATTGCTTGTTTGCTGAGGTTTGAGTGGTTTATTTTGAAAAACAAATGAAAAATCTATCTGCAAAATAATCGCCGAACGATCTTGTATTTGAGTAATTCTATTGTTTTTTTAAAGTGTTTTTTGTTTTTTACTAAAAATCCCTCAAACCTAACATAAGGAGGCTATTATGTGCCCCGATTCAGAAAAATCAATAGCCAGGAAGCATGAGACTTTCATGAAAAAGATGGAGATGCTCACGTTGTCTGGAGATGGGTACCAGCAGTTTCGAGAACTTGAAAAAGCAGCCTTGAGTGCAGGATTGAATAGTGTTGTAGGGAACGTTGCTTTTGCTGGAAGTACGAATACTGGGTCTAAAAACGTGCAATTTAATGTTGATGGTGGAGGCGGATACTCTTCAAACTGGCCGGAATGGGCTTACAGTATTGCCAAAGATGCCCTGCTGAACCGTAAAAAACTATGG